>JBEKRD010000115.1:0-16670 GCA_049519075.1 Xanthobacteraceae bacterium
GGTCATTTCGGTCATCACCAGGCCTGCCGCGCCGAGCGACATATTGCCGAGATGCATCAGATGCCAGTCATTGGCCGAGCCGTCGTCGGAATTGTATTGGCACATCGGCGACACCACGACGCGGTTGGGCAGTGTCAGCCCGCGCAGCGTGATCGGTGAAAACAGGACGCTAGCCATTTTGGTGAGATCCTTTGGGTGCGGAATTCGAAAACCGAGGCCGGATGCAATATCACGAATTTTGATTTGGGAGTACGGCCTACTTTTCCAGGCGCGCCACGATCTCGACGTGCTCGGTATAGCGGAACTGATCGACCGGCGTGACGGCGGTCAGCCGATAGCCGCCGTCGATCAGATGTCGGATATCGCGCGCGAAGGTGCCTGGGTTGCACGATACCGCGACGATGAGCGGAACGCGGCTTGCCGCAAGCGCACGCGACTGCGCGTCGGCGCCCTGGCGCGGTGGGTCGAACACCACGGCGTCGAAGCGATCGAGCTCGGCCGTAAGCAGCGGATTTTTGAACAGATCGCGCCGTTCGGCCGTGACAGGTTTCAACCGGGCGGTGCTCGCGGCGGCGCGTTTGAGCGCGGCGATGGCGCCGTCGTTGTCGTCGATGGCTGTGACTTTCGCTTGCGCGGCCAAGCGCAGCGCGAAGGGGCCGATGCCGGCGAACAAGTCGGCGAGGCTTTTTCTGCCGGCGCAGCCGGACAGGACAAGCCGGGCCAGCACCGCTTCGCCTTCGGCCGTGGCCTGTAGGAAGGCGGCCGGCGGCAATATGACAGTCACCGCGCCGATGCGCAGGCTGGGCGGGCGCGCTTGCACGATGAGGTCGCCGTGGCGGGTCAAACGCGCGAGGTTTTGCCGCGCGGCGACCTGTGCCAGCGTGGCGGTCGCTTTGGTGGTGAGCGGCCCGGAGCCGCGGACGTCGATATCGAGGCCGCTATCCGTCGCCGTTACCTGGATATCGAGCGGCTTTTTGGTCCGACCGAGCGCCTCGGCGATGGCCCAAGCCGCCGGCAGCGCGTCGTCGAGGCTTTTTGCCAAGACCGGGCAGCGGTCGATCGCGATCAGATGGTGGGCGCGCGCCGCCGAGAAACCGACTTCGAGCACATCGCGGGTGCCGCGCCGGGCGTGAAAAACGGCGCGGCGGCGGCCGTCGCCGTGGGCGTCGATGAGATCGCCGACAGGGGCTTCGATGCCGGCCTGGCGCAGCGTCGTCACCACCAGATCGCGCTTCCACGCCCGGTAAGACGACGTCTGCCAATGCTGCAAGGCGCAGCCGCCGCAGACGCCGAAATGCGGGCAGATCGGCGCGATGCGCTCCGCGCTTGGCGTTTCAATAGTGAGGAGATGGCGTCGGTCGGGATGGCCGGCGACGGGCTCGACTTCGACAGTCTCGCCCGGAAGGGTGCCCGAAACATAGATCGGCCCATCGGTCCCGTCGGCGACGCCGTCGCCGCGATGGCCGAGCCGGTCGATGACAAGTTGCTCGATCGCTTGCGGATCAGCCACGTTCGGCCTCGACAAAGAATTCGCGGTTGCCGTCGCCGCCGAGAATCGCGGATGGGACGACACCGCCGACGCGCCAGCCCAGCGCCGCCACGAATGCGGCGATATCGTCGCAGACGACAGCGTGAACCGCGGCATCGCGCACGATGCCTTTTTTGCTGTCGCGGCGCGCCGCCTCGAATTGCGGTTTAATCAGCGCCAGAAATTGCGCCCGCGGCGCGAGTATTGTGCCGACTGCCGGCAGCACAAGTTTGAGCGAGATGAAGCTCACATCGATGGTGGCGAAATCGGGCCGGTCCGGCAGCTGCGATGGATCGAGCTTGCGGATATCGGTTTGTTCGATGGCGACAATATCCTTCCGCCCGCGCAGACGCGGATGCAATTGTCCGCTCCCGACATCGACCGCATAGACCCGCCGCGCGCCGCGTTCGAGCATGACTTCGGTGAAGCCGCCGGTCGAAGCGCCGACGTCGAGACAAATGCGGCCGGAGAGCTCCAGCTTGAAATGATCGAGCGCGGCTGCGAGTTTGACGCCGCCGCGCGACACATAAGGATGCTCAGGTCTGGCCGCGATCACGGCCTCCGCCGACAGCGCATCGGAGGGTTTGCGCACCACCACGCCGTCTGCGGTCACCAGGCCGGCGGCAATCGCGGCCTGCGCCCGCGCGCGGCTCTCGAACAGGCCGCGCGCGACCAACAGGCGATCGGCGCGTTCGCGGCTGGTCATGGCGTCTCGTCATGCCCGGCCTTGTGCCGGGCATCCCGATTCTCAGGGAAAAGCTGTGCCATTTTACCCGAGATGGCCGGGACAAGCCCGGCCATGACGCGTCGCCTCAGGCGAGCTTGATCACTTCGCCGCGCATGTTCTGGCCGAGCGCTTCGAAGGCCTTGGTGACGATGCCCTTGGCGTCGAGACCGGCCTTGGCGTACATGGCGTTGGGCGAATCGTGATCGATGAAGCTGTCCGGCAGCACCATCGAGCGAACCTTCAGGCCACGATCGAGCACGCCGTGCTCCGCCAGCGTCTGCAGCACAAAGGAGCCGAAGCCGCCGATCGAGCCTTCCTCGATGGTGAGCAAGACCTCGTGTTCGCGAGCCAGCCGCAACAGCATGTCGACGTCAAGGGGTTTTGCAAACCGCGCATCGGCAACTGTCGTCGACAGCCCATAGGCGGCAAGCTCGTCGGCGGCTTTGAGACATTCGCCGAGGCGTGCGCCATAGGAGAACAGCGCGATCTTGGTGCCTTCGCGCAAAATGCGGCCCTTGCCGATTTCAAGCGGTTTGCCCTCTTCCGGCATGGCAACTCCGCGGCCTTCGCCGCGCGGATAGCGCAGCGCCGAAGGCCGGTCGTCGATCGCCACCGCGGTCGCGACCATGTGCACCAGATCGGCTTCGTCGGCCGCCGCCATCAGCACGAAATTGGGCAGGCAGCCGAGATAGGCGACATCGAAGGCGCCGGCATGGGTCGGTCCGTCGGCGCCGACCAGGCCGGCCCGGTCCATGGCAAAGCGCACCGGCAGGCATTGAATGGCGACGTCATGCACGACCTGATCGTAGGCGCGCTGCAGGAATGTCGAATAGATGGTGGCGAACGGCTTGAAGCCCTCGGTCGCAAGGCCGGCGCAGAACGTCACGCCATGCTGCTCGGCGATGCCGACGTCGAAGGTCCGGGTCGGAAACTCTTTCTGGAAAAGGTCGATCCCGGTGCCCGACGGCATCGCCGCCGTGATGGCGACGATCTTGGAGTCCTTGCGGGCTTCCTTGATCAGGCTCTCGCCGTAAACCTTCTGATAGGCCGGCGCGGTCGGCTTCGACTTGACCTGGGTCCCTGTGGCGACGTCGAATTTGACCACGCCATGATATTTGTCGGCGGATTTTTCCGCCGGCTCGTAGCCCTTGCCCTTCTGCGTGACGACGTGAATGAGGATCGGGCCATTCTTGGCGTCGCGGACGTTCTTCAAGACCGGCAAGAGGTGATCGATATTGTGGCCGTCGATCGGGCCGACATAGAAGAAGCCGAGCTCGTCGAACAGCGTGCCGCCGGTGACGAGGCCACGGGCATATTCCTCCATCGCCATGGCGCGCCGCTCGAGCATTTTCGACGGCATGTGCTTGGCGATCCGGCGAATGAGTTTGCGCAGGCTGTGATAGCCGCGGCCGGACACCCGGCGCGCCAGATAGGCCGACAACGCGCCGACCGGCGGTGCGATCGACATGTCGTTGTCGTTGAGCACCACGATCAGGCGGGAATTCATGGCGCCGGCATTGTTCATGGCCTCGTAGGCCATGCCGGCCGACATCGCGCCGTCGCCGATCACGGCGATGACGTTTATTCGCTCTCGGCGCGCTTGGTGAAGCCGGACAGCCCGCCGCCCTGGCGCAGCGTGCGGATGCGGTCGCGGCGGCCGGTGAGGATCTTGTGCGGATAAGCCTGGTGGCCGACGTCCCAGATCAGCCGGTCAGCGGGCGTGTCAAACACATAGTGCAACGCCACCGTGAGCTCGATCACGCCGAGGCCGGCGCCGAGATGGCCGCCGGTGACCGCGACCGCGTCGATGGTCTCGCGCCGCAATTCGTCGGCGACCTGCCGCAACTCGCTGGGTTGGAGGCGCCTGAGGTCTTGGGGGGTCTTAATTTGGTCGAGCAATGGGGTCTTAGACGAAACCGTCACGCTACGCTCCTTTTTCAGACCAATAAGTTGTTTCGGCGGAAGGCCGATTATTGGGGCTCGCTGCGGCCCGGCAAGCGATCATGCAAGATAAAGACCATGCGAGATACTTGGGTCCTTACACCATTCTGCGCCGGGAACGCAATTTAATCGGCCCTGCGGCCGCGACCCTGCTCCCAGGGAACTCCCAGGTTTTCCAGGGCCTTATATCTACACTCCGCGAATACCCGTACAACCCCACATCGTCTGTATCGTTCAACCTATGCAAGGTTCAAGCTTTTGCTAGTCCATGCTGGCCATTTTGGCCTGTTTTTCGGCATTAGCGTTAGCCGCGAAAGCGGCGAAGTCCCGGCATCCGGCAGGGAACTCAACAGCCGACCCCGCCTTATCCCTTCATCCACGGTGTATAATGCCGACATCGACATTAGTGATTTAGCGTGAGGGGTCGTGCCATGGCGCCAAGGGCCAATTGGAAGGGGTTTCTGAAGTTGTCGCTGGTTTCCTGCGGCATTGCGCTGTTTCCAGCAACATCCACCAAAGAGCGCATCCGCTTCAATATCATCAATCGGGAGACCGGTAATCGGGTTCGTTATCGCCAAATCGACGCCGAAACCGGCGAAGACGTACCCGAAGAAGACCGGGTGAAGGGCTATAAGGCGGCCGACGGCTCCTATGTGCTGCTTGAGCCCGCGGAGCTCGACGATGTGGCGCTTGAGAGCACCCATACGATCGAGATCGAATCCTTCGTGCCGCGCAAGGAGATCGACGAGATCTATCTCGACGATCCTTATTACCTGGTCCCCGACGACAAGGTCGGCGTCGAGGCCTTCACCGTCATCCGCGATGCCATGGCCGCGACCGCGCTGGTCGGGCTCGCCCGCGTCGTCCTCTATAATCACGAGCGATTGCTGATGCTCGAGCCGCTCGGCAAGGGCATCAAGGCGACCGCATTGCGCTACCAGGACGAGATCCGCGCGCCTAAGCAAACGTTCTCCGAGATCGACGATGTGAAGGTGCCCAAGGACATGCTCGAACTGGCCGAGCATATTCTCAAAACCAAGCGCGGCCATTTCGATCCGTCGAAATTCTCCGACCGTTACGAGGATGCGCTCAAAGCGCTAGTCCAGGCGAAGCAGGCCGGTAAGCCGCGTCCGGAGGCGCCGGCGCGGCCGAGCAATGTCATTAATCTCATGGACGCGCTGCGCCGTTCGGTGCGCGGCGGTGGCAGCGGGGGTGGCGCAGCGAACCAAGAGCGGTCGCCGCGCCGCGGCGGCAAAACCCGCCCGCCGCGCGCCGCTGCGGCTAACCGCAAGCGGGCGGGCGGCAAGAGCAAACGTCTCAAACGCGCGGGCTGATGCAACGTGGCGCTCGAAACCTACCGCAAGAAAAGAAAATTCGGCGTCACCTCGGAGCCGCGCGGGCGCAAGGCGTCCCGCGCAGGGCACGCTTACGTCATTCAGAAACACGCCGCGCGCCGGCTGCATTACGACCTGCGGCTTGAGCTCGACGGCGTGATGAAGAGCTGGGCGGTCACCCGCGGACCGAGCCTCGATCCCGGCGAGAAGCGCCTTGCGGTGCACGTCGAGGATCACCCCGTCGAATACAACAGCTTCGAGGGCATCATTCCGCAGGGCGAATATGGCGGCGGCACCGTGATGATCTGGGATCGCGGGACCTGGATGCCGGAAGGCGATCCGCACAAGGGCTACGCCAAGGGCCATCTCGATTTCGTGCTCGAAGGCGAAAAGCTGCACGGCCGCTGGCATCTCGTGCGCATGCATGCGCGCTCCGGCGATCGCCAAAAGGACAAACACGACAACTGGCTGCTCATCAAAGGCAAGGATGACGCAGCGCGCGGTGCGCGCGGCGAGGACATTCTCGACGAAGAGCCGCGTTCCACCGTCAGCGACCGCACCATGGACGAAATCGCCGCCGGCAAAGGCAAAAAGCGCGTCTGGCACAGCAATCGCGGCAGCGACGATGCGGCTTCACGGAAAGCGAAGCCCGCGCTTAAATCCCAGGCGAAACCAAAGGCCCGCGCGATAACCGCCGCGAAACCGACCAGCAAAAAATCAGGCCGCGCGGCGGCTTTAGCCGGATCGCGCGCCGCATTGCCGGACTTTGTGCCGCCGAGCCTTGCCACGCTGCATGCCACCGCGCCGAGCGGCAAGGACTGGCTGCACGAAATCAAATACGACGGCTACCGCATCGAGGCCCGGCTCGACCATGGCAAGGTTCGCCTGCTCACGCGCAAGGGATTGGACTGGACGCACCGCTACAAACCCATTGCCGATGCGGTCGCTGCGCTCAATGCGAAGACCGCGCTGCTCGACGGCGAACTGGTGGTGGAGGATGAACGCGGCGTTTCCTCCTTCTCGCTGTTGCAGAGCGACTTGAAAGACGGCCGGCGCGACCGCCTGGTCTATTACGCCTTCGATCTGTTGTATCTCGACGGCCGCGATCTGACGCAGGAACCTTTGGTCGAACGCAAAGCCGCCCTGCAGCGCCTGCTCAACGGCCAAAGCCGGAGCGGACCCATCCGCTATGCGGAGCATTTCGACGAAGATGGGCCGCTGATCTTCAAGCATGCCTGCGAGATGAAAGTCGAAGGCATCGTATCGAAGCGCCGCGACGCGCCCTATCGCTCCGGGCGGTCGGAGAATTTCATCAAAACAAAGTGCCACAATGCGCAGGAATTCGTGGTCGCGGGATTCAGCCCCTCGAATGCCATGCCCAATGCGGTCGGCGCGCTTACGGTCGCGTTTCACGACAACGGCAAGCTGCGCTACGCCGGGCGCGTCGGCACCGGCTATACCCAGAAGATCGCTCGCGATCTTTGGAAGCGGCTCAAACCCCTTCAGGTCGACCGCGCGCCGGTTGCCTTGCCGAAAGACGAGCGGCGCAAGAATGTCATCTGGGTCAAGCCGGAACTCGTCGTCGAAACCGAATTCCGCGGGCTCACCCATGACGGCTTGCTGCGCCAGGCGTCCTATAAAGGGCTGCGCGAGGACAAGCCGGCGCGCGAGGTGGTGCGCGAAACGCCGAAACGCCGCGCCGCGGCGGCGCAACGCCCAGGCTTGAAAAAATCCGGGCCGGCGAAGCCGGCAGATACTAAGACTGTTTCGGCAAAACCGCGCGCCGGCAAAAGCTCCGCCGAAATCGCCAACGTGCATCTGACGCATCCCGACCGGGTTTATTGGGTCGACGTTGGCGTCACCAAGGAGGACTTGGCCGAGTATTACGTCAGCGTGTGGGATTTCATGCAGCCGCATGTCGTCGACCGGGCGCTGGCGATCGTGCGCTGTCCGGGCGGCACGACCGGCGAGTGCTTCTTTCAGAAACACATCGCGGGGAATATCAAAGAGTCGCCGCTGCGCCGCGCCGTCGCCGCGAAGGAGCATGACGTCATCGCGGTGGAAAAGCTCGACGATGTCATCGCGCTGGTGCAGTCAGGCGCCTTGGAGATCCACACCCGCGGCTCCCGGCTCGATACGCTGGAAAGTTGCGACCGCATCGTGTTCGATCTCGATCCGGGCGAGGGCTTGGGCTGGAAGGCGATCGTCGCCGCGGCGCAGGAAACCCGCGAACGGCTCAAAGCCGAGAAGCTCGAAAGCTTTGCCAAACTCTCCGGCGGCAAGGGCATCCATGTCGTGGTGCCGATCGACGGTGCCGACTGGGACACAGCGAAAGCGTTCAGCGCGCGCATCGCCGCCGCGATGGCGGCTGACAGCCCCAGCCGCTACCTCGCCAAAATGACCAAGGCGCTGCGGGACGGCAAAATTTTCATCGACTATCTGCGCAACACCCGCGAGGCCACTTCGGTCGCCGCCTATTCGACACGGGCCCGCGCCGGCGCGCCGGTGTCGGTGCCGCTGTCATGGCCGGCCTTGCCGCGCTCAACCGGCGCCAACCAGTTCACCGTGCTCAATCTGAAAAAGTCCATCAAGCACGATGCCTGGGCCGACATCGGCAAAGTGCGGCAGAAGCTGCCTTCCCGTTAAGTTCAGCCTTGGAATGCATGCCGGCCCCGTCGGACGTGACTTGGGGCGGCGTAGCCGTAACCATAGTCCGGGGCGTAGGCGTAGTATCCGCTGCCGTAGCCCGAGGTCGGCAAACCGGCCGCCGCGCTGCTCGCGGCCGTGCCTGTCGTATAGTCGCTCTGCGCCGATGCGGCGGTGGGTAATGCGATGGCCAATGACGCAAGAGCGGCAATCGCTGCGAGTGTGGTCATGTTGATCATGGTCTGTCTCCTTAAGTTCCGCAGCAAACAAAGGCGCGATGCCAAGCTGCTTTGGTGACCGGGAGATGCGTGCGATGCACGCGCGCTTCAAGTATGCGCGCTTATACTCAAGTATGGTTTTGATTGTTCCGTTCAGATGAACTGCAAGGGGGGAGGCGAATTTACCCCCGTTTCGGCAGCCGCTCGAAGCGCGGCAGGCCTTCGGGATTTGATGGAACGGCTGCTGGTCGATGGTGTAGATCGCCATCTGCGGACCGCCGAACAGGCTTGGATCGTCGAGTGTGCCGATTTTCAAAATCACCACGGCCAGGCCCGGCCGCCGCGTCGTCAGATGCGTGCCGCATTCGCCGCAGAATTCCCGCGTCACCGGGCGTTCCAGATCGCTACGCGCGAATTGCCTGGGCGTGCCTTTGCTGTAACGAAAGCCATCGGGCGGCATCAGCATGAACAGGTTCGGCGCGCCGCCCGAGATATATTGGCATTCGCGGCAGTGGCATTGCGCTTTCAGCGTCGGCTCACCCTCGGCCACGTAACGCACACTTCCGCAATAGCATCCGCCTTCCAGTTTCATGGCACGCTCCGCTATCGTCAGCCCGCGAGCCGAAAGCGCTCCGCCTTCGGCTCAAAGCGCGAGCGGAAAATTTCCGCGTCAAGCGGGTCCTCGAAACAATAGCGCACGAAGGCCGCGTAATCGTCTTCGACATACATGTCGAACTTGCCGACATATTTGATCAGGAAATCCAAAATCTCGCTGTCGTCGGCGAGCTGCCGCCGCGGCAGCACCACCTGAAAAGGGCATTCCGCATCGAGCTTGCGCAGCCAAGCGCTTCGTTGGTCCGGGTCCATTGAGTCCGCCTCAGCCTTGATCCGAACCGGAGAGTGTTCACTATTTGTTCTCGGTTGTCAAGGGGCGCATATATCCGCCGCTAAGTTCCGCGCATCCCCCTGCTAGCCCTGGGATAGAGTTGCGGGCGACGGGTCGATCTGGTCCGCGCCAAGCCTTGTGTTGTCACGATTTGTAATAATTATTGTAACCATACTCTTGACATCGGTCCCCGATATAGTTACTTATGCCCCATCTCGCCCATCGGAGGGTCGTCGACCGGTGACAGCCGAGCGATGGGGCGAGTGCGGTTCCTGCGGGCGGGGCTTCTAACCCCGCTCCCGGGCGGCCTGGGCATCGCTTCGGCCGGCATTACGACCGGTCCGCGAGGGGCCTCGCTGGACTGGGACAGGGCTTCGCGGGTAACGCCCGTCGGACCCGCGTCCCAGGAAACACGGCCTGGGCTGAGCGGTGGCATTCATTTGCGCCGCAAGCGCCGCGGTGGAGCGCCGAGAGGCGAGCGCGCCGATCGCAAGGCGCGCGCCGCATCCGTCGATGCGGCCATAGTAGGTGCGCCTGTCGGCGCTCCGCATCCCTTCCTTTTATGAGGGAGGCACAGGGAATGGCTTAGTGCGGCAAAACTCGGATGCAGGGGCATCGCGAGAACGATGTCCTTTATCCGCCCCCGCGATAGCGGGGTGAGGGGGACCACGCGAAGCGTGGTGGAGGGGGCGCGGGACTCGAAGGGAATGAGACGATGCAAGGGGAGGCGGGCGACGATGCTTTCACTGCCTTGCGGCGACAACGACGCGGCGAGTCAGTCGCCCCGCCCACCATCCCTCGCTCGCTGCGCGAGCTGCGGATGGTCCCCCTCCCCGCTACCGCGGGGCGGGAAGACAATCTACTCCACATCCAACGGTTCGGTGCCGGTAGGCTTGCCGGCTGCGTTGAGCGTGATTTTTTCGACGCGCGCTTCGGCATGGCGCAACAATTCCTCGCAACGCTGTTTAAGCGCTTCGCCGCGCTCGTAGATGGTGACCGATTCTTCGAGCGGCACCTTGCCCTCTTCGAGCCGCTTGACGATCGATTCAAGTTCCTCGATCGCCCGCTCGTACGGCAGTTTTGCGACGTCGCTATTGGTGCTCTGCGCCATTGTGCACTCACTGTAGCCCGGATCGCGCGCTACGCAATCCGCACTGCCACGTTATCCCCGCATCAGGGTTGCCACATGGGCGGCCGCCGAATTGCCGAGCGCTTGGAGATCGTAGCCGCCCTCGAGCAGCGAGACGATGCGGCCGGCGGCGCAAGCGTCGGCTATGTCCATGATCTTCTGCGTCGCCCAGGCAAAATCCTCTTCCGCAAGATTGATATTGGCCAGCGGGTCGCGCATGTGGGCGTCGAAGCCGGCGGAGATGATGATCAGCTCCGGCTTGAATTCGGCCAGCCGCGGCAGGATCCTGGAATCGAAGGCATCGCGGAACGCCTTCGGGCCATCGCCGGGGCGCAGCGGCGCATTGACGATGGTGTTGTAGTCGCCGCTCTCGCCGACCGCGCCGGTGCCGGGAAACAGCGGCATCTGATGCGTCGAGCAATACATCACCGTCTTGTCGGCCCAGAAGATTTCTTGCGAGCCGTTGCCGTGATGAACGTCGAAATCGACGATCGCGGCCCGCGCGATGCCGTGACGGTCCTGCGCATAGCGCG
The DNA here is from genome assembly GCA_049519075.1 of Xanthobacteraceae bacterium. Taxonomy (GTDB): domain Bacteria; phylum Pseudomonadota; class Alphaproteobacteria; order Rhizobiales; family Xanthobacteraceae; genus BOG-931. The sequence continues at coordinate 10,943 of JBEKRD010000115.1, forward strand.
CGGCGATGGCGGCATTGTCGAACAGGCAGAACCCCATCGGCCGCGCCGTCTCGGCGTGATGGCCGGGCGGTCGCGTGGCGACGAAGGCATTGGCGGCTTTTTTGCCGACAACCTCGTCCACCGCATGGATGCCGCCGCCGGCCGCGCGCAGTGCCGCTTCGAAAGTGCCGGGCGACATCGAGGTATCGCCGTCGAGGTGAATGATGCCTTCGGCGGGCGACGCATCGCGCAACGCGACGATGTAATCCATCGGATGACACAGCGCGACGACTTCGAGCGGGGCGAGCGGCGCAAGCTCGCGCTCAAGCGTCTGGAATTTTTCCGCCTCGAGCGCGCTCTCGACCGCGCGCAGTCGCTCGGGCCGCTCGGGATGGCCGAGCGGCATCACATGTTCAAGACAGGCCGGGTGGGTGATGAGAAGCGTCGACATGACTCACACTAAAGCACATGGCTCACACTTAAGGCCAAGCGGGCGAAGAGGGAAGCCGTCAGGCGAGCGCCGCCTCGGCGCCGAGAAGGCCGGCCGCGCCCTCGACCACGGTGCGTTCGAGCGCGCCGGCGCCGACCGCGCAATGCTCGGCGAAAAACCGTGTCACGGCGAGGCGGGCGGCGGTGTCGGCATTGAGCCGCAGCGCCGCGAGCGCGCCTTGCGCCAACAGGCAGCCGCCGGTCGCAAGCCCGAACAGCCGCAAATAGGGGCTGGCGCCGGCCAGCGCCGCGTCAGGTTCCTTGTCGAGCTTGCCGAGCAGCCAGTTCGTCGCGCGCGCGAGACTCTCGACCGCATCGGCAAGCCGCACTGCCGTCCAGCCAAACGCCGGATCGTTGCTGGCGCTCAAGGATTGTACGATACCGCGCAATTCGTCGAGATGGGCCGCGACCGCGGCGCCGTCGGAAAGCGGCAGCTTGCGGGTGACAAGGTCGATCGCCTGAATGCCGTTGGTGCCCTCGTAGATCGCGGCGATCCGCGCATCGCGAAAATGCTGCGCGGCGCCAGTCTCCTCGATATAGCCCATGCCGCCATGCACCTGCACGCCGAGCGAAGCGACCTCGTTGGCGATATCGGTCGAGAACGCTTTTGCCACGGGAGTGAGCAGCGAAGCGCGTTGCAGCGCGGTTTTTCGCGCCGCCTCGTCGCTGCTTCTTTCGCTGCGGTCGATCGCGATCGCGGTTGCGTAGCAGATAGCGCGCGCGCCTTGGGTCAGCGCCCGCATCGTCAGCACCATGCGGCGCACGTCGGGATGCGCGATGATCGGCGCCATCTCCGCCGACTTCATGCCGGGGACCCGGCCCTGGCGGCGCTCGCGCGCATAAGCCAGCGCTTGCTGGGTGGCGCGTTCGGCGATGCCGACGCCTTGCAGACCGACGGCGAGGCGAGCGCGATTCATCATGGTGAACATGCAGGCCATGCCGGCATTCTCTTGCCCGATCAGGAATGCCGTCGCGCCGCCCGCGTCGCCGAAAATCATGGTGCAGGTCGGCGAGCCGTGAATGCCGAGCTTGTGTTCGACCGAATGGGCCCGCACGTCGTTGCGGGCGCCGAGCGAGCCGTCGGGGTTGAGCAGAAATTTCGGTACCAGGAACAGCGAAATGCCGCGGGTGCCCGGCGGCGCGTCCGGCAAGCGCGCCAGCACGAAATGAATGATGTTGTCGGTGAAATCGTGCTCGCCATAGGTGATGAAGATCTTCTGTCCGGTAACGCGATAGCTGCCGTCGGCCGCGCGCTCGGCGCGCGTGCGCAAGGCGCCGACATCGGAGCCGGCCTGCGGCTCGGTGAGTTGCATGGTGCCCATCCATTCGCCGGACACGAGCTTTTCGAGATAGGTTTGTTTGAGCGTGTCGCTGCCATGCGCGTTGAGCGCGTCGATCGCCGCCATGGTCAGCATCGGCCCGTTGGCGAATCCGATCGAGGCCGCATGCCACATTTCGGTGCAGGCGGCGTTGACGATCTGCGGCAGGGCCTGGCCGCCCCATGCGGCCGGCGCCGTGACGGAATTCCAGCCCGCCAGCCGCCAATCGCGGTAAGCCTCTTTCCAGCCCGGCGCGGTGGTGACGACGCCGTCCTTGAATTGCGTTCCGAAAGTGTCGCCGATCCGGTTGAGCGGCGCGATGACTTCGTCGGCGAAGCGGCCGGCTTCCGCCACAATGGCGTCGACGTCGTCGATCGTAAGATCGCCGAACAGGCCTTGCTCGATCTCGGGCGCAAGCGCCGTGCCGTATTTGAGCGCAAAGCCGATATCGGTAAGCGGGGCGCGATAGGTCACGGACGGTCTCCATGAGCGTCGGAAGGGATCAGGTTCGGCGGCGGGATGTCGTCGGGGACAAAAAAATCCGGTGCGAGGTCTTTCGTCGGGTCGACGCGATAGCGATCGAAATCATACACGCCGTTCTCGGCCAAAAAATTATCGTCGATGAGAAAGCGGCCGGTAAATTCGCGCGCCGGCTTTCCGAAGACCGTGTAGGCGGCGTCGGCGACAATTTCCGGTTTGCGGCCATGCCGCATCGCTTCTTCGCCGCCGAGAAGATTCTGCACCGCGGCCGTCGCGATCAAGGTTCGCGGCCACAGCGCGTTGACGGCGATGCCCTTCGGCCGCAATTCGCCGGCAAGTCCCAGCACCACAAGACTCATGCCGAATTTGGCCATGGAATAAGCGGTGTGCGGCGCGAACCATTTTTCTTTCATGTCGAGCGGCGGCGACAGCATGAGAATATGCGGGTTGGCGGCTTTCGCCAGATAGGGAATCGCCCATTTCGACACCACGAAACTGCCGCGCGTATTGATCTGATGCATCAGGTCGAACCGCTTCATGTCGGTCTCGGCCACGTTGGTGAGCGCGATGGCGCTGGCATTGTTGACCACGATGTCGATGCCGCCGAACTGCGCCGCGGTTTGCGCCAGCGCGTCCTTCACCACGGTTTCGTCGCGCACGTCGACGATCAGCGGCAGCGCCTTGCCGCCGGCCTGCTCGATCTCTTTGGCCGCGGTGTAGATGGTGCCGGCAAGCTTTGGATGCGGCGCGGCCGTTTTCGCGGCGATCGCGATATTGGCGCCGTCGCGGGCGGCGCGCAGCGCGATGGCCAAGCCAATGCCGCGCGAAGCGCCGGTGATGAACAGCGTTTTGCCGGCAAGCAACATGGCTGGACCCATCTTTGGCCTTACGTCCTGTACACTCAAGTCTTGTTGTACACTCAAGCCTTGCGCGCGAGGAACGCGGTAAATGCGGCCCGCGCCTCGTCGGAGCGCAGCCGTTCCTTGAAATGGCTGGCTTCGGTATCGACCTGCCGGAGAATGGCGTCAACGGGACCGCGCAGCAATTGCCGTCCCAGTGCGACAGCGCCGGGTGGCAAGGCCACGATCTCGCGCGCGGCTTTTAGCGCCGCATCCTCGACCGCGTCTGCATCGACCACGGTATTGACGATGCCGGCCTCCTTGGCCTCTTCGGCGGTGAGCGGCCGGCCCATGACCAGCATGGTGAAGGCGCGGGCATGGCCCATGCGCATCGGCGCCAGCAGGCTCGACGCCGCCTCGGGAATAAGGCCGAGCCGCGTGAACGGCGTCGAGAACACGGCATCCGTCGCGGCGACGACGTGGTCGCAATGCAACAGCATGGTCGTGCCGATGCCGACCGCAAGGCCGCCGACCGCGGCGACCAAGGGCTTTTGGTTTCGTACCAACGCGTACAGAAAATCGATGGTGATCGGTTTAAGGCCGCCTTCGGCGGCTTTAAGAAAATCCCCAATGTCGCTGCCGGCGCAGAAGGCGCCCGTCGCGCCGGCCAGAACGACGCAGCGGAGCGCCGCATTGGTTCCGGCCTCGTGCAGCGCGGCCGTCATTGCCGCATACATCGGCTGGGTCAGCGCGTTCTTCTTTTCCGGACGATTCATCCGAATGATGCGGACGCCGCCGTCATCGGTGATCACGATTGGATCGGACATGTTTGCCAAACACTCGAAATTAGAAGCCGTCCGACCCGCGCCGGCTCCGGCCCGGCGGCCGGCCCCTGGAGACATTATTACTATAGGGGCGATTACTATAGGGGCGCGGCTGGCGTTGATAGATGTGGGGATGGCGGCGGTATTGCGGGGCCGGCTATCATTGATCCGCGGCATCCGCGCCGTTATGGTCCGCCCGGCCGACGGCGAGCCGCCGACACTCCCGCCGTGCATTGGGGCGTAGCCAAGTGGTAAGGCAGCGGATTTTGATTCCGCCATTCGGAGGTTCGAATCCTCCCGCCCCAGCCAACTGATTTCCTTACGCTTTCCGGGTTTTTACTTTCGTAGTTTTCAGCGCGATCGGGACCGTAGTCGGGAGGTTTTCGTCCTCCTTTTGATCTCCCCGCGACTTGTACCGATTCAGTTTCGCAATCGCGTTGCCCGCGACCTCTGCATCTTGTGGCAGATAATGCGCGGTGAGGATAAGCAATCGACGCGATTAGCCCTACGTCGAATAACAACGCGAATATACCAACTCCCCCAACTCGGGGAGCACTCGCTGACTCTTTGAAAATCGTCACGCAGGTGCTCAGACTTCCGCCATGGGCCGCCAACAGCAAGCCCGCCAACTTGAAATGTTGGGCGTGGTGGCCTTCCATTATCTTCTTCACTTCTTCCTTATTGGCAATTTTGGGCATCAAGTCAGCCTCACTTTCATGCGTAAGTGCGCGAGGTAGCCGGAAAGTAAGTTATTATACTGCACCCTGCCGCGTAGTGATCGACTAAGATAACGGTGAAGCCCTCACCGAAGAGACCGCTGTTAACTCTTTGGAGTCAGCGTGAGCACAAGCTCACGCGCGTCTAGGCGCGCGTCTCGTCCCGCTTGATTGCCCCGATTGTCGCTCGTGCCCCCTAGGCTACTAAACCGACTTCCGACCGATTTGTGTAGGATATGAAAGTGCTCCTTCGCAATCTTTTTGATGCAATACCCAGAGAGGCCGTTCGAACACTTATGGTCCGGGAACGTCAGAATTACCTTCGCTCCACGCTTTGCAATCGTCTCAAGTAAGTTACTTAGTGCGTCCCGCGACTCGGACGTGACGCTGTAGCGAGACCGTGGACGACGCTCTGCAGCCGGATATCGGCCCACACCCGATACTTCTCCCGTAGAACCGCGAGTTATAGACTCGAGTACATGATAAAAACGACTGTAGTGAACTCCGGAATACGGTGGGTCGATAAAGACAAGGTCCTTTTTCCTAATATCTTTCGCAACCACGTTTGCGTCCCCTCGGACCGCCCGCCCTTTCCGCTTCGCCATTGTAACACACAGATGGGCGAGTTGTTCTCTTGTTTTCTTAACAACGTCTCTAGACCATGCTTCGGCTAAAAACCGCTTAGCGGTACGTGTCGGCTTTTTGTTTCTTGGCAAAGTTGCGCGCAGCGCGTCGATCCAAACTGCCTGACGCGCACTGAAGTAGTGCCCGCCATAGGCATTAGTTAGTGGCCAACCAGCTTGAACCGCGGACCACCGTCTATGTCTATCAACTACGGAAGCGGTAAGCTTGCGAGTTGACGCCGGGACACGAGCAATACAGTCAACTCTCATTTGCGCGCGCCGAATCCAGGCACCCCAAATCCTTTTCGATGATAGACGCTTGCGGCGAACAATGAGCGCATTCGCCAGAGCAACGCTGTATCCTTGTAAGTCAGACGCCAAGACAGGTACTTCGAAATTCTTCGCTACGTGGCCAGCGACCGACGCCGAGCCGGTGAATAGATCGACGAAACGCGCAGC
>JBEKRD010000116.1:0-12539 GCA_049519075.1 Xanthobacteraceae bacterium
GGTTTGCAGGTCTTCCCCGGTTTGCAGGTCTTCCCCGGTTTGCAGGTCTTCCCCGGTTTGCAGGTCTTCCCCGGCCGGCCCTTAACAGGCTTCTGGCAATTCGTTTGTGGCGTCAGCAAACGCGATCTTGACGGCGGTTTCAACCGGATTCGCGCGTGCGCCCGCGACTCGCTGCGCGGCTCGTCCGCGTAAGATCGTCGCGGCGGCTGTATGCTTCCCCGCTTGTTCGATGATAAATTAGGCAGCAGTCTTCACGGCAGCCGCGGGCGGGAGAATACGATGGGTATGGCCGATCCACAGGCATTTCCGACCGGGCTGTCGGTGCGGCGCGCCATCCGGCGCAACGTCTATTCCGGGCCGACCGCGGGGCTGGCGCCGGGCTTCGTGCAGGCCAATCTCGCCATCCTGCCGCAGGCGCTGGCGCAGGACTTTTTACAGTTTTGCCAGCGCAATCCGAAACCGTGCCCGCTGATCGGCGTCTCGGCGGCCGGCGACCCGCACATTCCGGCTTTGGCTGAGGACCTCGACATCCGCACCGATCTGCCGCGCTATCGGGTGTGGCGCGACGGCGCGGCGGTCGAAGAGCCTGAGGATATTCTGCGCTGGTGGCGCGACGATCTCGTCAGCTTCGCCATCGGCTGCTCGTTTTCGTTCGAGCAGGCCTTGGTCGAAAACGGCATCGAGCTTCGCCACATGACCTGCGATTGCACGGTGCCGATGTACCGGACCTCGATCGAAACCGTGGCGGCGGGACCGTTTCACGGGCCTCTCGTGGTATCGATGCGGCCGATGAAGCCCGCGGACGCCATCCGCGCCGTTCAAGTCACGACACGATTTCCATCCGTGCACGGCGCCCCGGTGCATCTCGGCAAGCCGGAATCGATCGGCATTGCGGATATCGCCAAGCCGGATTGGGGAGACGCGGTGCCGATTCATGACGACGAGATCCCGGTATTCTGGGCCTGCGGGGTGACGCCGCAATCGGTCATCGCCACGGCGCGACCGGAATTTTGCATCACCCATTATCCGGGCGCTATGCTGGTGACCGACCGCCGCAACGTCGAATTCGCGATAATGTAAGGTTTCGAGTGCCCGCATGAACGACCAGCCGTCGGCCGCAGCAGCGGTCGCTTTCGATCCTGCCGCCAACGGCTGGGAGCGCGTAAAGGCTCACAATTTCGGTGAACTGGTCGGACCGATCTGGCGCCGCGGTGACGCGTTGTTCGGCTTCGTCGCCGGTGAAAAGCATCGCAATCATATCGGCCGCGTGCATGGCGGCATGCTGATGACCTTTGCTGATCAGGCCATGGGCATGACCGGCCGGCGCGCCACCGGCGAAAAGCCGCATGCCACCATCGAGCTCAATATGCAATTCATGGGCGCGGTCGAGCTCGGCGATTTCGTCGAGGCGCATTGCGACGTGGTGCGCATGACGCGTTCGGTGCTGTTCATCGAGTCGAAGATCAAAGTCGGCGCCCGCATCGTGGCGTCGGGCAGTGGGATATGGAAGATCTTGGGGGAGGCGTAATTTCTCGATGCGTCCGTGCGGCGAGCCGCACGGATCAGGGAGCCTCGGTACTTGGCGTCAACGGCGCTTAGTTTTCGCGGCGGTCGACGTCGATTTCGGTGATTTAGCACCGGCCTTCGATGCGCTCTTGGCGGGGCGCCTACTCGCCTGTTTGGCCTTGGGGGATGCAGCGGGCTTCCCAGAGGCTGCACCAGAAGTTTTACCTGACACACTGCTGGAAACGGTGTTGGCGTGCAGGTCGACCGTAAAATTATCGCCGACGCCGGTCTTGCCGGACGTTGGGTCCACGGTCACAAACACACCCGCGACCGAAGTGGGAGAAACGGTCAATCGCAAAAACCCGAAGGTGCTATCGTTGTACACTTCGAGCCTGAGAGGATTTCCGCTCGCGTCAGTCCCTGACTGTGGAGTCTTAGGTGCGGGCGCGCGATTTTTCGCTGGCTTCAAACCCGGCAGATTGTAGTAACCGCCCATTCCGGCGACGAGATAGGCAATCTGCTTTCCGCCCACCGTTCGCGTGTATCGCTCGTAGAGATGAGCATGGCCGGAGAGATGCAAGTCCGGCTGAATACCGGCTGCACTGCAGGCTTGGTCGATCTCCTTGAGCATGGTCGGGCTCGGCACATGCGAGGGGCTGCCGGTAAATGGCGGGTGATGAGTCGCGATGATCAGCGCGCGCCCTTGGCCTTTGTCCCGTTCGGCTTTCGCGGCTGCCAGCTGCTGCTGCAAGAAAGTCAGCTGGGCGTTGCCGACCTTGGAGTTCGCGATCACGCCTTCCGTGCCGCCCTCGCTTGTATTCGAATAGAGACCAATAAATTTGACGAATGGAGCGTTGAGCGTGAAATACACGCCGGGCTGATCCATGGTGGTTCGGACCGCTCCCTGGCTATCCGGACTTCGCGTGGGCTGGCTGGTGCAGAAGTTGGCGACAAAGGCGTCGAGCGACTTGCCGGTTTCGCCCGTGTAGACGGCGCCGTCGTGATTGCCCGGAATGGCGAAGATGGGCGCATTGTAGTTGCGGTACGGATCGTAGAACTGTTCGAAGTAGTATTGCTCCTGGCCGAAATAATAGACCACGTCGCCGAGATGATACCAGAAGGCGGCTCCACTGGTGAGGTCACTGGCCATGGCGTCCGCCACGGCGAACTGGAATTCCGGATTGTGAATTCCGCCGGTGTCACCGACGGCATGAAAGGTGATCTTGCCGGCGTTCTGAATTTTTTGCGCGAGGTTGGCACCGATCACTGAAGACAAATCCATCGGAGTGGTGCTTCTGGCAGGCGGGATTGGTTCTAGTTGCTCAAGGCCTTTGGCGGCTGAGTCGGCGGAAATTTTCTGCTTGCTAAAGCTGCTGAAGTTATCAGGAGTTAGATTTGGATCTCCGAACGCGCGGTCAATGGACATAATTCCATCTCCTCTATGGCGTGTTTCAGCAGTTCCAACGGTGCGGCTCGCTGCGCGATTTCGGCGATAATTGGGTGGCCTTCCTGATCCCTCGTCCAGGCTACGCCGCGCTAGTACGCGCAAGCAGGATCAGAGTGCAGGCGACTTTCACGGCCGCGACCCGCAAAACCCTATAATACTATTGTAAGAGGTGTGACGGGACGATTACAACCTGTTTTCCACAACTTCTCGCAGAAACCTCAAACATTCTGGAGACGTCCCTGGATGTCTGCAGAGCAGCGAAAAGCGGACTCCGAAAGTAGAGCTACGCCCGAAACTTCGTCAGCGTCCCACCCGTCTTTACCGAACCAGGCAGCGGATGGCCGACGATGTCTTCGGCGAGTTTGCCGCATTCGATCAGCGCGTCGAGATCGATGCCGGTTCTGATGCCCAATTCGTCGCACATGAACACCAGATCTTCGGTGCAGATATTGCCGGCGGCGCCCTGGTGGCCGGCGAACGGGCAGCCGCCCAGCCCCGCGACCGCGGCATCGAACCGCGTCACGCCCATTTCCAGGCCGGCAAAGGCATTGGCGATCGCCATGCCGCGGGTGTCGTGCAGATGCAGCGCGAAATCAAGCGCGGGCCAGCGCTCGCGCAAGGCGCCGACCAGGCGTTTGACCGCAAGCGGCGTTGCCCAGGCCATGGTGTCGGCAAGCGTGATGTAATTAAGCGTGACGCCGTGGGCTTGCGCCAGGTCGAGGATTTGCTGCACGAGTATGATGACGTGCGCTATCGGGATATCGCCGGCAAAATTGCAGCCGAACGCCGCCATGATGCTGCCGCGCTCGACGGCGACGCCCGCCGCTTTATACATTTCGACGATGGCGTGCTGGCCGGCGAGCTGTTGTTCCGCGGTTCGGTTCTGGTTGCGGACCGAAAATTTCTCCGATGCGGCGAGCTGGATGGTTCCGGTATTGGTTAGCCGGTCGGAGAATTTGAGCGCGCGCTCGAAGCCTTTTTCATTGAGCCATAGCGCCGTGTAGTCGACGCCGGGGCGCGGCGCGATCCCACGCACCACGTCTTCGGCGTCCGCCATGCCGGGCACGTTCTTTGGATTGACGAAGGACACGATCTGGATGCGGTCGAGACCGGTTTGCGACAGCGCGTCGATCAGCGCGATCTTGCGTGCGGTCGGGATCGCGCCTTTCTCGATCTGGAAACCCTCGCGCGGGCCTTCCTCGGTGATGTGCACGGCGGCCGGCAGATCGCTCATCGTGTTGTACTCATGATGGTTTTGCGGCGGCAATAACGCCGCGCTTAATCAAGGTCTCGATCTCGGCCGCCGCGACGCCGATCTCGGCGAGAATTTCCGCCGTGTGCTCGCCAATCGCGGGCGCCTGGCGGCGTAGCGCGAAATCGTGCGCGCCGATTTCCACCGGCAACCGCGGTAACTTGGCCCGCGCGCCGTTGGCGAAGGCGATGTCGAGCATGCGGCCGCCGAAGTTGAGCTGCGGATCGTCGAACAGGTCGCCGGGCTTGGCCACCGGCGCAAACGGAATATCGATGCGGTCGAACAGTTCGGCAAGGGCGGAAAGCTTATGCCGCGCGACGATTTCGGCGACGATCGGGCGCAAAGCGGCGCGTTCGCGCACGCGGTCCTCGTTGGTCTTGTGGGCGGGATTTTGCAGAAGGTCGGCGCGCGCGAAATGCTCGCAGAAGCGCCGCCACTGGCCGTCGCTGGTGAGGCCGACGAAAATCTGCTCGCCGTCGGCGGTGACGAACGGCTCGTAGATCGCCCAGGCGCCATCGCGCGCCGGCATCGGCGGCGGCGCGCGGCCGGTCACAGCTTGGCCTGCCATATGCTGCATCATCAGGAACGCGGTCGATTCGAATAACGCCGCCTTGACCAGTTGCCCCCGCTCCGTGCGCTCGCGCTCGCGCAACGCCGCCTGAATCGCGATCACGGCAAACATGCCGCCCATGATATCGACGACGGAGGCGCCGGCGCGCAGCGGCTGCCCCGGCGGCCCGGTCATGTAAGCCAAGCCCGTCATGAATTGCACGACTTCGTCGAGCGCCGGGCGATGTTCGTAGGGTCCGCTCAAGAAGCCCTTCAGCGCGCAATAAATCAGCCGCGGATTGATGAGCGACAGCGCGCCATAGCCGCAATCGAGCCGGTCCATGGTGCCCGGCGCATAGTTCTCCAAAACGACGTCGGCGGTTGCCGCCAGACGGTGCAGCAGCGCGCGGCCTTCGCTCGATTTGAGATCGACGGCGAGGCTGCGCTTGTTGCGATTGAAGGCGGCGAAGAATCCGGAGGCGAATCCAACCAAGCGCCGGGTCGAGTCGCCCTTGGCTGGCTCGATCTTGATCACATCGGCGCCGAGATCGGCGAGAATGAGTCCCGCGGTCGGACCCATGATGGTGTGGCAGAATTCAAGGACGCGAACGCCGTCGAGCGGGGCGGCCGTGCTTGCGCTCCCACCCGCCTCCACCATCCGCGTTGCTCCCATCCCTCGCCGCACTTGCGCCAGAGAGAATGACCGGCGCGGCGTGCAATCGAGCCGATTTCGCGACGAACCGCAACTAGGGACGAGAGCTTATCGGAGCTTCGGCGGATCACCCGGTGTCCCGCGCAAAGCGGCGACATCGAGCGGCTTCTTCAATAGGCTCGCCCGGAGCAATTCGCCGCGTGACGGCTGCAGCGGCGGGGCTTGCACGGGGGGGCCCGGCGGCGGCGTCAAGTGCGGCGGCACCCGTTGAATCGGCACCGGATCGAGCGAGGCATCGGAGTCCAAGTCGCGCGAGCGCTGGTGCGCGGTGGCGCTGCGCCAGCGTTCGATGACCATCGGGATCAGATCCTGGCTGAGATTGGCGCCGGCGTCGGAGCGGGTATTGCCGGTGGCCTCGCTGCTCGGCCGCAGCGCCGCCGGCAATTCGGAGAAGCTCATGCGGGTCGGCAGCGCTACGCCGGGACCGAAGGTGAAGGTTTCGCGGGTGCCGAGCGAGGGGATGAATGCCAAGAGATTGGCAGCGGCGTCCGACGCCGCCGAGCGGATCAGCGCCTGGTCGCGGTCGTTCGACAGCCGCATCACGAACAGCGTCGAACACTGCGAGATGATGGTGGTATCGATCTCCGCCGGCCGCTGCGTGACGAGGCCGAGGAACACGCCATATTTGCGGCCTTCCTTGGCGATGCGCGACAGCGCGCGCCGCGTCGGTCCGAAGCCGATCTTGTTGTCGGCGGGCGCGTAGCGATGCGCCTCCTCGCAGACGAACAACAAAGGCGCCACGCCGTCGCTCCACAAGCCGAAGTCGAAGGCCATGCGGCACAGCACCGACACCACCGAATCCACCACCTCGGCCGGAAAGCCGGCGAGTTGCATGATGGTCATCGGCTTGCCTTGCGGCGGCAGGCGGAACAATTGGCAGAGGATCTCGGCCATGGTGTCGCCGCCGATATTGGCGTTCTCGAACATGAAGGCGTAGCGCGGATGGTTGCGGATGGTCTGAATCCGCGAAATCAGCTTGTGGTAGATCATGCGCGACGAGCGGTTTTCGAGCTTGCCCATCTGCTCGTCAAGGATGCCGATCAGGTCTTCGATGCGATAGGGCACCGGCGTATCGGCGGTAAAGCCGGAGTCGCGCGGGTCGCGCTTCTTGGCGAGCCGGTCGGAGGGGCCGGCGCGGTATTGCAGATAAGCGCCTTTCGCCAGTGGAATGACCTCGGACAGGATTTCGACCTCTTCGTCGACGCCCGGCCGGCCGCCGAAGAAGGCGTCGATGATCTCCTCGAAATTGAACAGCCAGAACGGCAAGCGCATGTTGCGCGGCGTGAGCACATGCGCTTTGTCGCCGAAACAGCGGCTATATTCGTTATGCGGATCGACCAGAAAGATGCGCAGGTTCGGCCTGGTATCGAGAATCTTCTGCAGGATGATGGCAACGCCGCTCGACTTGCCGACGCCGGTGGTACCAACGATGGCGAAATGCCGGCTGACCAAAAGGTCGATGTCGATGTGCACATGGACGTTCGGATTTTGCTGCAGCACGCCAATATCGACGCGGTCGGCATTGGCGCCGCCATAGATCAGCCGCAACTCGGTCTCCGTCAGCATCATCGCGGCATCGCCGATATTGGCGTATTCCGAGACGCCGCGATCGAACTGGGCTGAGCCGGCGCGAACGCGGATTTCGCCGATCAGGTCGATCTGGGCGACTTTGCGGAAGCTTTGTCCGATGCCGGCCGAGGCCACCGCCTGCTCGCCGATCTCGGTGATCAGTCCGACGATGAGGCTTCGCGCTGTCACCAGCGCCATGAATTTTCCAACGGTCGCGAGATTGCCGTTGGCTGGGCGGCCGTTGAGTTCCACGGTCGCCTCGGATCCGGTGATGGCGATCATTCGGCCGATCGTCTCCGACGCGGCCGGTGCGCGTGTGTCGCGTGCGGCTGTGGGGTCCATGATTACCAAAGTGTTTTAATTGCTAAGCCCGCGGGAATGCTTTCTCGCCAAGTCAATAACACAGAGCAATTTCGGCTATCTTAATCTGACTCGGCGAGTTTTAGGTTAATGAAGAATGTCGCGAGCGTAACGTCGTGCGCGTGTTGCGGATCGTTCGCGGTCGCGCCAAACTCAGGCGAGCATCGCTAGGCCCGATGCTCGCAATGAAGAACGCGCGGGGACATCATAGAGCGTCGCGCGCCTCGCCTTTTCATTGGCAAGGAGGAACATGCGTCTTGATAAGATCCTCGCAGGTTTTCAGCGTGGAGCGGATATTTTTTATTTCATCTTTGTGACGCTGGTCACCGCCCCGGAAGCACTCCCGCATGATAAATTGTCGATTATAGATACATGCCTTTTTTTGATCCAGGTTGGATTTTAGATCTTCGCATGTCATGCCCCTTTTACATGCGCTTCCAGCCGGATTCTTGCAGGCGCGATCAACTTTCTCCTTTAGCTCGTCGCATCGTTTCGGTTCGCAGTCGCCGGGGGGCTCGATCGAGGCGGCGCACTTGCCGCATTCTGACGTCCGGTCGTAGCGCGCAGCGAATATGCATTTTGCGCGCCCGCAAAAGAAAGTCATCGTTTGGTTATAACACTTGTCGTCCGGACCACATGCCCAGCCTGTCACGCACCTCAGCCTGACACCAGAGCCGGTGGGATTGCCCCACACCGGTCCCTTCCAGCCCAGCCCCCCGCCACAGAGACCGCCGCCCGTGCATAACGTTCCCGGCGGACAATAGTAATTGCCGCAATCCATGGACCCTCGGTCCACGCACCCCTCCCGTCCGCAGAAGAATCCTCTTGGACAGCTTTTGCCACCGCCGCAATCCACCGATCCAGCTGGCATGCATCCCGACGCGTTCCCAGGAGGCGCCGACGCGGCCACATATCCGGACGGACATGCTGATTGAGCGCCTGTCACCGATTGCAGTTCACTGCAGGCGGCCAGAACAAATATCGCGATACGAAAGAGCCTCACATCGTCCCCCTCAGCGGAGAGACTTTCTCATGCGCCCGCAGGAAATGTAGTCGGCGCAGAAAACACCGGCAAGTAGAATCATGGGGACTCAAAGATTCGCCGGCGGTCGCGCGGCTCAAGCCGCCGCCGCTACTTGGCGCCGGGAATTGAGTTGAGTGCTACTCTTTCGCCCGAGCCTCGTGGATCGCCCGCCACAGCACTTCCGGTGTCGCCGGCATTTCCACGTGTCTGATGCCGAGCACCGACAGCGCGTCGACCAGCGCGTTGGCGACCGCCGGCATGGCGCCGACGCAGCCGGCTTCGCCGGCGCCCTTGACGCCGAGCGGGTTGGTCTTGGTCGGCACTGGATTTGAGTCGACGTGGAATGCGCTTAGGTCCGATGCGCGCGGCATGGCATAGTCCATGAAGGAGCCGGTCAGAAGCTGGCCCTCGGCGTCGAATCTGATGTCCTCCATCAGGATCTGGCCGACGCCCTGGGCGATGCCGCCGTCGATCTGACCGTGCAGCAACAGCGGGTTGATCACGGTGCCGACGTCGTCGATGACGTTATAGTTGACGATCTCGACGGTGCCGGTCTCTTCGTCGATTTCCAGTTCGCAGACATGCACGCCGTTGGGATAGGCTGCGACTTTGCCGGAATAGATCGCCTTTTCGATCAGGCCGGGCTCCATCCCGTCCGGCAGATTTTTCGGATCGAGAGAGGCCTTGGCGACTTCTTTGATGGTCAATGTCTGATTGGTCTTTTGACTGGAAAACAGGCCCTCGTGAAAATTGACGTCCGCGACATCGACTTTGAGCATCTTCGCCGCGATCGCTTTGCCCTTGCTCTCGACTTTCTCAGCCGCCAGCGTAAAGGCCGAGCCCGAGAATGCCGCCGAGCGCGAACCGCCGGTGCCTTCGGCGAAAAACACCTGGTCGGTGTCGCCCTGGATATAGGTCACTTCGTTGGGATCGAGCCCGAGCCGGTCGCATACCACCTGCTTGAACGCGGTCTCGTGACCCTGGCCCTGATTGATGCTGCCGGAAAAAATCGACGCCGAGCCGGTGCGATCGAAACGGATTTCCGCGCCTTCGAGGCCGGCGGCGGCCGAGCGCTCGATGGTATTGGAAAAACCAAAGCCGCGCAGCTTGCCGTTCTTACCCGCCGCGGCGCGGCGCGCTTCGAAGCCTTTTTTGTCGGCTGCCTCGAGCGCAAGGTCCAAGTTCTTTTCGAACTCGCCGCAGTCATAGGTGAAAGTCACGCTGGTCTTGAACGGCATCGCACTTGACGGAATGGTGTTGCGCTTGCGCAGCACGGCGGGATCGATGCCGAGCTGGTCGGCGGCGAGATCGACCATGCGTTCGATGATGTAGCCGGCTTCCGGCCGGCCGTTGCCGCGATAGGGGCGCACGGGCTGGGTGTGGGTGAACACCGCGGTGACGTCGACATGCGAAGCCGGCGTGCGATAGACGCCGGCCAGCGTGCCGAGATTGCCGGTAAAGGCCGGCATGCCGACCTGCAGATAGGCGCCGATCGCGGCGATGATCTTGGCGCGGAAACCTAAGAAATTGCCGTCCCCATCGAGCGCCAATTCGGCATCGGTGACATTGTCGCGCGCCTGCGCGTCGCAGAGGAAGGATTCCGAGCGCGTCGCCACCCATTTGACCGGCCGGCCGATCAGCTTTGCCGCCAACAGCACCAGCGCCACTTCGTTATAGACCGCCGACTTCATGCCGAAGCTGCCGCCGATATCGCCGCAGACCACGCGAATCTTGCTGTCGGGGACTTTCAGCACATATTGCGACAATTCGGTCTGAAACACGTTGGTGCGCTGGAGCGTCGTATAGATCGTGTAGCGGCCCTCGATCGGCTCGAAGATGCCGATGCAGCCGCGCGGCTCCATGGCCGCGGCCGTGACGCGGTTGATGACGAAATGCTGCTTGACCACATGAGCGGCGCGCGCGAAGGCCGCATCGGTCGCCGCCCTGTCGCCCTCAACCTGGGTGAAGCCGATATTGTTGGGGCAATCGTCCCAGACCAATGGGACGTCGGAATTGACGGCGTCGCCGGTCACAACGATGGCCGGCAGCGGCTCGTAATCCACCTCGATCAACTCGGCGGCGTCGGCCGCCTGATAGTAAGTCTCGGCCACGACGAAGGCGACATAGTCGCCGATCATGCGCACCCGATCCTCGACCAGAGCCGGATAACGCGGCCGGTAGCCCGCCGCGCCGTCGCGACGCTTGAGCCCGCCCGGCACCGGCAGGTCGCCGAAGCCCGCGGCCTTGTAGTCGGCCCCGCTGAGCACCGCGAGCACGCCCGGCGCGGCCTTGGCTTTCGCGGTATCGATCGAGCGGATGCGGGCATGCGCATGCGGCGAGCGCAGCACAAAGCCATGGGCCGTGCCGGGAAACGTCATGTCGGCGATATAGCGGCCGCCGCCTTTGACGAGGCGCGGGTCCTCGAAACGCGGAACCGGCTGGCCGATGGCAAATTCACCCATTGCAGTCCTACCTACTGTTCAAAGGCGCGCTCTCATAGGCACGCCATCAAGACATTGCCCGGCGGGTCGGCCGGGCAATGCAGGAGCATTGAGTTCTTACATGCTGCCGGGAGGCCCTTCAATCGGGCCCTGATCGGCGCTACGTTGCGATAGCGCCATGCCGTGATGGGACCCCCAATGGACGCCAATCCTGTGGACGTCACCCCCGAAACATTCGAATCCGCTTTGCAGGCCCGCGCCGATGCCATGGCTGACGCCTGCACGCGTTGCGGCAAATGCGTCGAAGTTTGCCCGGCGACCGCGGCCGCGGGCCTCACGGCCACAGAGCGCGAACACCCCGTCGAAGTCATCGAGGGTGTCATCGAGATTCTGCACCACGGCGACGGCAATGAGGCGGCGCGCAAATGGGCCAGTGGATGCCTGCTTTCTGGCGAATGCATCAAGGCTTGCGACTACGGGGTCAATCCGCGCTTTCTCCTCTACATGGCGCGGATCGAAATGGCGCACGCCAAGCACGACGCGGCAACGATGCGCCGTAGCGGCGTCGAGGCGTTCCGGCAGGTGGCGCGCGATTCCAACCACATCGCGCGGCTGCAGCTCGACGACGCTTCGCTTGAAAGATTAGGGCAGGGCGTCAACCACGCGCCGAGCAAAGCAGCCAAGGCCGAGCCGGCGGATTTTGTGTTCTATACCGGCTGTAACGTGCTCAAGACGCCGCACATCGCGCTCCTTGCGCTCGACATCATGGACGCGCTCGGCATTCGCTATGACGTCATGGGCGGCCCGACCCATTGCTGCGGCATCGTGCCGATGCGGCTCGGCGACGTCGCAACGTCGGGCCGCGTGGCGGAAAACACCATCGACAAATTATCGCAAAGCAAAACCGGCCAGGTGGTGTCGTGGTGCCCGTCATGCCAGGTGCAGTTCACCGAGACGACGCTGCCGACGATCGAAAAAACGCGCGGCGCAAAGCCGTTCGAGATGACGCCGTTCACGCTGTTCATCCATAAGCGGCTCGACCGGCTGCGGTCACTCTTGCGCAAGCCCGTGCCGCTGCGGATCGCACTGCATCGGCATCCCGGCATTGCCGGCGTGGTCGAGGCGGCCGAGGACATTTTGCGCGCCGTGCCGGGCATCGAAATTGTCGATCTGGAGCAGCCGGCAGTGGGACTGCAAAGCAATAATCTGCGTATGCTGCCGGCCTATCGTCGCGAATTGCAGGAGCGCGAGCTTGCCGCCGCCGCAGCGGCCGGTATCGATGCGCTGGTCGCGGTCTATCATTCCGACCACCGCGAATTATGCGCGCATGAGCGCGACTGGCCGTTCTGCATTGTGAACATCTACGAGGTCGTCGGTGCCAGCATGGGGCTGCATCGCGACGACGATTTTAAGCGGCTGAAAATCATGCAGGACGCCGACGCCATTCTCGCCGACTGCCGCGACCTCGTGGAGCAGCACGGGCTCAATATCGAGACCACGCGGCTCGCCGTGCTCGCAATGCTCGACGAACAGCCGGCGCCGTTGCGCGGCACGACTCTGTAGCAACCATTAGATAGCGGCAGGGCGTTCGGTCCAGGGCGTTCCGCGCTCTACAACAGTGTTTGCGTAGATCAGGAGCTTCCTAGCGCAGGCGATGAGGGCTGCGTTGTGGGCTTTGC
>JBEKRD010000117.1:0-12242 GCA_049519075.1 Xanthobacteraceae bacterium
ATGTCGCCATCACGGCATCGCCGATCGTCTTCACGACCGCGCCCGCTTCCGCCGCCACGATGTCGTGGAGCACGCGAAAATGCTGGCGCACCAGATCGTAGGCCACAAGATCGCCGACCCGTTCATACAGCGCAGTCGAGCCCTTGAGGTCGGTGAACAAGAAAGTGAGGCTTGTGATCTTGAGCCGCTGGTCGATATCGAGCGTGTCGGTACGGAAGATGTCGCGGAACGTCTGATTGGTGAGCAGGCGCTTGGCCGTGAGGAAAGCTTTGCGTTTGCCGAGCAGATGATGCAGTGCGTCGCCGGCGATCCACAGCCCCGGCAGCACGCGGCGGTCGGTACGGTTCTCCAGCGACAGCCGCAACGGCCCCGGCCGCATCTCGAGCGTTCTGACCGGTGTCTGCACCCGGTCGAATACCATCGACAGCGTTTGCCGCTCGCGCGTCGGCTCGCCCTTGACATCGATGAACTGCGTGCCGTGGGTCACCGGATCGAACGCGATGACGAATTCGTTGGGCAGTTGCACCGAGAGCACCGCCTTCTCCCCGGGCGCCAGCTCGATCGAATCGACCGTGAACTCCGCGAGGCTATCGCCCAGATCCTCTGGCAGATCGACGCCCGAGCTCCAGAAAATCTGACGGTAATATTCGACTTCGGGAAGCGTATCCGGGCTGTGGGCGGCAATGTGGCGGACCCGCGGGCTGACCGTGAAGGTCACTTCGACCATCTCGTCGAGCGTCGGCTTGTAGCCAGCGGCGCAAAGCCCGCAATCGTATTCGTCGCGATTGATGGTCTTGAGCGTCGTGCCGGCGTCGAGTACGCCGCCGCAGCCGGGACACAGCACGTTCCACGACAGCTCGAACAAGCCAAGCCGGGCGGCGTGGAGGAACGCGGTGATCATGCGCTCCTCGTCGAGGCCGCGTTTGCCGGCGAAATCGAGAACGTTGATGCGGCAGAGATCGCGATCAGGAGCTTCGACGACAGCGCGCTCAATGGCCGCTGAACAATCAGGGTCAGCCGATTGCCGCAACGCGTCGAAAAGAGCGTCGGTTTCACTCACCGTTGGCGTTTCCTGCCGCGCGACATGGACATGACCAATCTGAAACTCGAAAGTAAGCACGCGATGCCGTTGCGACAAGGCGCATAGCCGTGACCGCGCCCGGCACAGCCATCACAGCGAATTGATCCATTCGACGACTTGCCGATGCGCCATCAGCGGCGTCGTCAGATGGCCGGCAAAGACTTCGATATATTTGCTCTTCGGATTCCCGGCCCCAGCATCGAACGCATACTCCGGACCGCGGCGATCGATCGGATCGAGCTTGCCCGCGACCCAAAGCAACGGCACCGGCGGCGTCGCCCGTCCCATCGCCGCGGTGTTTTTCGGGATCACCGCCGGACCGTCCGGATCAAACATGCTGAGATAGACGACAGGCGTCGCGGTCGCGGTCAGCGGAATGCCTTGCGCCATGTCGGGAAAAGTCTGCGCTACGTTGCCCTGCCCGGCGGCGACCAGTTGTTTGGCGCGCTCAACGGCGTCGCGCACGAAGTCGCGCATCGGTGCCGCCTCCGGCAAATGACCCGGCGCCAGCGCCACCACGCCGGTAAGTTCGGGATGCCGCGCGGCGTAGCCGATCGCGGCATTGGCGCCAAGCGAATGGCCGATGACGACGATGCGGCTTGCGCCCTTGGCGCGCAATCCGGCGACGACAGCGTCGATCTCGGCCATAGCGCCGTCGTAGGTCGCGGCATAGCGGCGGTGAAACGACCACGGCATTTCCGGCTTCGCCACCTGCGCGCCTTCCTCTTCGAGCGAACTCAAGATTCCGCCGTCGAAGCCGCCCGGCCAGGCGCCTTTGCCGTGCAGAAAGATAATGCCGAAGCCTTGCAGATTCGCGGCGAAGGTCGTCGCGACAACGTGCGGGCTCAATAGCACAGCGAGCGCCGCCAGCGCGCGCGCGAGAACGACCGCAATGATCCGGCGCCGATTCATGGTGCGATCGTTCGATGCGATCATGGACGAATCGCTGCCGCGATTGCGCCGGAGCCGTCAGGCTTTGGCAAGCTCCGTCTTGACGCGCGCCAGCATGAACTCGACTGCCGCCTTCGCTGCGGCGATCTTTTGCGGGTCGCGACCGCGCACCACGACGTGCGTATTGGCAAAGTTGTTTTCGTCCTGGAACGGATAGGACCCGATCACGACATTGGGATGCAGCTTTGCGATCGCGCCAAGCTCGGTGCCGATATCGCCTTCGCGGCAATCGGCACGAACGGACTCCGACAGCATCCTGGTCCCGGTCTTGAGCTGTGGGATCACGAATTCGAGCATCGCCTGCATGACGCTGGGGATACCCGCCATAACGATGACATTGCCGAGCCAAAAACCCGGCGCCGCCGACACCTTATTCAGGACGAGCGCGGCGCCGACCGGAATGCGCGTCATCCGCATGCGCGCCTCGTTCATTACGCCGCCGGTTTGGACGAGCCGGGCGCGCATGATTTCCACCGCCGCCGGGTGGTGTTCAAGCGCAACCCCGAAAGCCTTGGCGACGCATTCGGCGGTGATATCGTCGTGCGTCGGACCGATACCGCCGGTTGTGAACACATAAGCGTAGCGGGCGCGCAGCGCATTGAGCGCGGCGATGATCTCCTGCTCTTCGTCGGGCACGACCCGCACTTCCTTAAGGTCGACGCCGATGCCGGTAAGAGTCTCGGCAATATAGCCGATGTTCTTGTCCTTGGTGCGGCCCGACAGGATCTCGTCGCCGATGACCAAAACTGCCGCCGTGACGGTCCCTTGAGACGCTTGCCCGCCGTCGGTCGTGGCCGCGCCATTGGCCATTGCTCACTCTCCGTGTTCCGCTTCCTCTAGCGCGGCGGGGATGACGGCTCAAGCCGGGCAGGCACAAGCCAGTCTGGCGCGGGATGTTAGGCCTGGTCTTCGGAGGCTTCGGAGACTTCGGGATTCCCGAGGATGTCGCCTCGTTTCTGGAGATATTCGTCGCGGCCGATCTCGCCGCGCGCGTACCGCCGCGCAAGCACATCGAGCCCCGGCAACTCCCGCCTCGCCAGCGCGCGGGCGCGCCGGCGCCTGTATTGCCGGTACCAGGCGATGCAGGCAATCACGATTGCAACGACCAATAGCCACTCGATCATGGACCGGCATCCTCCCAGCCTTTTTCTAACCCCCGACACGCCACGCAAGTTCCATGGAACCAGGGTTCCGCCATAGCGTTAGTCATTCCGCCTAAAACATGAGCAATAATACCAGGCTAGCGGCCATACAGCCGGATGCTCGTCGCTTCGAACTGGCGCGAAGATTGCTACGTTTTGACCTGCCGCAAAGCGTATAACCCTCAGACGATTATGGTTTTAGGGGGCCGGGGTTAGAATGTTCGACGAAATGGAGGGCACCGGGGACACCGTGCGACCGGCTTATGCCGAATTGTCGCGCTGGCTCGGAGAGGTCAAACCGGACGTCCTCGACTTTCGCCGACGTGAGGCCGAGCTTCTATTCCGCCGCATCGGCATTACCTTTGCAGTCTATGGCGACCCCGAGGCCCAAGAGCGCCTCATCCCCTTCGACATCATCCCCCGGATCATTGCGGCCAAGGAATGGGAGTTGCTGACGCGCGGCCTCGAGCAGCGCGTCAAAGCCATCAATGCCTACATCAAGGATGTCTACGGCCGCCGCGAGATTCTCAAGGCCGGCGTCGTCCCCGAACAGCTGGTGTTTCAAAATCCGGTGTTTCGCCCGGAGATGAACGGCCAGAAGGTTCCACACGACATTTATGTCCACATCGCGGGCATCGATATCATCCGGCTCGACGCCGACACCTTTTACGTGTTGGAGGACAATACCCGCACGCCGTCGGGGGTCTCCTATATGCTGGAGAACCGCGAGATCATGCTGCGACTGTTCCCCGAACTATTCTCCCGTTATCGCGTCGCACCGGTCGAGAATTACCCCGACGAACTGTTGGACACGTTGAAATCGGTTGCGCCGCCCTCGGCTTCGGCCGAGCCGAACGTCGTTCTCTTGACCCCGGGGGTCTACAATTCGGCCTATTACGAGCATTCGTTCCTGGCCGACAAGCTCGGCATCGAACTGGTCGAGGGCCGCGATCTGGTGGTCAAGGGCGACATCCTCTACATGCGCACGACCGAGGGGCTCAAGCGCGTCGACGTCATCTATCGCCGCATCGATGACGATTTTCTCGATCCATTGGTATTCCGGTCCGATAGCGCGCTCGGCGTGCCCGGGCTGATGTCGGCCTACCAGGCCGGATCGGTCACACTCGCCAACGCGGTCGGCACCGGGATCGCCGACGACAAGGCGGTCTACAGCTATATGCCTGAGATCGTAAAATTCTATCTCGGCGAAGAGCCGTTGTTGAAGAACGTGCCGACATGGCGCTGCCGCGAGGCCGAACACCTTTCCTACGTGCTCGACAACATCGCGGACCTGGTGGTGAAGGAGGTTCATGGCTCCGGCGGTTACGGCATGCTGATTGGACCGAAGGCTGACAAAGCGACGATCTCAGCCTTTGCCGCCAAACTCAAAGCCGATCCGCATAATTTTATCGCGCAGCCGACTCTCGCGCTGTCGACCTGTCCGACCTGTGTCGAGGAGGGAATTGCGCCGCGCCATGTCGATCTGCGCCCCTTCGTGCTGACAGGCCGCGACCGCATCCGCATTGTGCCCGGCGGCTTGACCCGTGTTGCGCTGAAAAAAGGTTCGCTCGTCGTCAATTCGAGCCAGGGCGGCGGCACCAAGGATACTTGGGTATTGGACGAATAAGTTGGGCATTTGCCGGATGGCTTGGGTGTTGGACGGATGAAGAGATTGAACGATGCTGTCGCGCACGGCCGATAATCTGTACTGGCTCGCCCGTTACGTCGAACGTGCGGAATATATTGCGCGTATCCTCGACACGACGCTGCGGCTGACCGCGCTACCGCTGGCTTATGTCGGCACCACCAATGAGTGGGAATCGGCGGTGGCCACGGCCGGCTGCGCCAACGCCTTCTTCGAAAACTACGACGAGGCCAATGAGGAGACCGTCACCGAATTCCTCGCCTTCTCGTCCTCCAACCCGTCCTCGATCCGCAACTGTTTCGAAAGCGCCCGATTGAACGCGCGCTCGGTGCGCACCGCACTCACCATCGAGATGTGGGACGCCATCAACAGCGCCTGGCTCGAACTCAAGCGCTGGGGCAACGGACCGCGCTCGCGCGAGGAATTCGCGCGCTTCCTGCGCTGGGTCCTGGGATCGTCGCTGCGCTTCGACGGCTCAGCCTATCGCACCATGCTGCGCAACGACGCCTATTGGTTCTCCCGGATCGGCGTCTATATCGAGCGTGCCGACAACACCGCGCGCATCCTTGATGTGAAGTATCACCTGCTCTTGCCCGCCGAGGAGCACGTCGGCGGTCCGCTTGATTATTACCAATGGTCCTCGATTTTGCGCTCGGTATCCGCGCTCACCGCCTATCACTGGGTCTATCGCGAAAACGTCAAACCGTGGCTGGTCGCCGATTTGCTGATGCTGCGGGATGAGATGCCGCGTTCGCTGGCCAGCTGTTATGAGAATCTGGTGCATAATCTCGACCGCATCGCCAACGCCTATGGCCGCCAGGGACCGGCGCAGCGCCAAGCCCGCACCGTGCGCGCGCGGCTGGAAAACGTCCGCATCGAGGAGATATTTCAGAGGGGCTTGCACGAATTCATTGACGACTTCGTTGAAGACAATAATCGCCTCGGTACCGCCGTCTCGCAGCAATATCTGCTATAGCCAGGGGCCGGTCATCAGCGGTCGGTTAATGGAAGTCAGAGGACAATAGGGCCCCATATCGTCTATCTTCGGCCTCCTCTACCATCTCACCACCGTCATCTCGTCTCCGGCTTCTGGTTGCATTTCCCGATATGCGCATCCGCATCGCCCACCGCACCACTTACCGATACGACCCGCCGGCCGCGGGCGTCATCCAGGTTCTGCGCGTCACGCCGCGAAACTATGAAGGCCAGTACGTCGTGCATTGGCGCATCGACGTGACCGCGGACGCGCGCCTTGCCGCGCATGAGGATGCGTTCGGCAATATCACCCACGTGTTCTCTGCCGACGGGCCGCTTACCGAACTCGCCGTCGAGGTCGACGGCGAAATCGAGACCCAGAATACCAACGGGATAGTGCGCGGCACGGTCGAGCGATTTGGGCCCACGCTGTTTCTGCGCGACACGGCGTTGACTCAGGCCGATCCGGCGATCCGCGACTTCGCGCAACGCATCCGTGCCGGCAAAGGCGGCGAGATCCTCGCCGAGCTGCACGCCTTGCTCGACGCGCTCTACGAAGACATGGATCACAGATCCGACGAATCGGAGAACGCCGCGAACGCGGCCGAAGCCTTCGCCCTTAAGGCCGGTTCTTCGCGGGACTTGAGCCATATTTTCATTGGCGCCGCACATACGCTCGGCGTGCCGGCGCGTTATGTCGCCGGCTATTTTCGTGACGGCGACACTGCCGCGACCGGCAACAAGGGCCACGCCTGGGTGGAGGCTTTCGTGCCGGATCTCGGCTGGGTAGCGTTCGATCCGGCGAACGGCTTCTGTCCGACCGACGCGCATGTCCGCGTCGCCATCGGGCTGGATTGGCTCGGCGCGGCGCCGGTGCGCGGCGTGCGCTATGGTCCGGGCACCGAGACGCTCGCGGTCGCCATCACGGTCGGTCAGTAGGCGTTTCACCCTGCCCCGCGACCGCGGGAGGGTGCTATAAGCGCCGCACGGGGAGCAACTGAGTCCATGACATATTGCGGCGGCATTCTGGTACGCGAGGGACTGGTGATGTTCGCGGATACGCGGACCAATGCCGGGGTCGATAACATCTCGACATTCCGCAAGCTGCATGTGTTCAAGGACCCGAAGAAACGCGTCATGGCGATCGCCACCGCGGGAAACCTGTCGATCAGCCAATCGGTGGTCAGCATATTGGTCGAGGGCTACGACAATCCCGAAACCGGCGAACGCGAAACGCTGATGAACTCGCCCACCATGTTCCAGGCGGCGCAACGCGTCGGCCATATCATTCGCACCATCCACGCCACCGAAGGCAAGGCGCTCGAAGCCTCCGACGTGAATTTCGACGTCTCGTTTCTGTTCGGCGGCCAGATCATGGGCGAGCGTATGCGCCTGTTCATGGTCTACTCCGCCGGCAATTTCATCGAATGCACGACCGATACGCCCTATCTCCAGATCGGCGAGCACAAATACGGCAAGCCGGTTCTCGACCGCGCCATCAATTACGAGATGGACCTGTATGACGCGCTCAAAGTCGGTCTCGTGTCCATCGATTCGACCATGCGCTCGAATCTCAGCGTCGGCATGCCGATAGACCTTCTAGTGGTACGCCGCGACACCTGCGACCCAGAGTTGGTCTACCGCATCGAGCCGGGCGAGCCCTATTTCACGGATTTGCGCGAACGATGGTCGGGGGCGTTGCGCGCCGCCCATATCGGCATCCCGCGGCCGCCCTACACCAACAAGCGGTAAAGGCTGCATTTTACCCTCCATTAACGAACGCCTCCGGAACCGGGCCGCGCGCGGCCCAAAAACGTTTACAGCGCTAAATTGCAAGTGATTTGCAATATTTACGCCCTATGGTCCGGCCGAGACAGAATGTCCAAAGGATGGTTGCGTGGCTTCGGCGCGGTCGCAAATCGCGGCGGAAAGCAAACGGTCGCGGTGGGATCAGGCTCGCTTCAGCCTGGTCGTGCCGATCGGCGTGATTGTTGCTATCGCAATCCTGTGTGTCGCCGTCGCGGTGCTGATCTCGGCGCAGCGCGCCAACGAAGCGGCCGTCGAATCCGAACAGGGACTGATTACACACGCGATCACTGATCGCGGCGAGCGCGCGTTGCGCGCTGCCGAGAGCGTCACCGCGACTCCCCACGCCGCGCTGCGGATCCGCGACGACTACGATCCCGCTTGGGTTGATCGCCGCGTCGGCGATGAGCTCACCGATATCTTTAATTTCGATGGCGTGGCGATCGTCGGCGCCGACGACCGGATCGAATATACGCACGCCTTCGCGGGTGCCGCTCCGAGCGACGCCGAGCTGCGAGCGGCGCTGTTGCCGATCATCGATCTTTTGCGCGGCCGGCTCAGTGCCACGCCCTTTCACGCCATCAGCTTGACCGCGCACAATGCCACGAAGCCGGGTCGCAGCGCCGCCGTGATCACGCGTTTCCTCAACGAGCCCGCGATCGTTACGGCGGTCGCGGTCGGCTCCGACGGCGAACTGGCGCAGGGCAACGCCGGCGCGCCGATCGTCGTCGCCGTGAAAAACCTCGGGGTCCGGTTGCTGTCGAAAATCGGCGAGCGCCTGCAACTCGACGGACTGCGCGCGATCGAGGAGCCCGCGGCCGCCGCCAACGAGCGCGTCGCCACGCTCTTTGACGCGCAACAACAACCCATCGCACGTTTCGCTTTTCGGCCGAAATTGCCCGGCGGCGCGATCGCGATGAGCATCGTACCCTTCATCGCGGTGGCGCTGATCGGCATCATCCTTTTGGTCGTTCTGGTCGTGCGCACCATGCGACGCACGATGGCCGCCATCGCGGTCGGCGAGCGGCAATTGCGCCACCTCGCGCTGCACGATCCGGTGAGCGGCCTGCCCAACCGCATCTATTTCGGCGAGCGGCTCGAACAAGCCATCCGCGAGGTGCGCGCCGGCGGCCAATCGGCCGCCGTGTTCTACATCGATCTCGATCACTTCAAGGACGTCAACGATACCCTCGGCCATCACATCGGCGACGAACTGATCCTCAACGTGACGCAGCGGCTGAGCCGCGTCATGCGTGGCGAGGACCTGGTGGCGCGTCTGGGCGGCGACGAGTTCGCCATCATCACCGCTTGCGAATCGGACTCCTATTCGCTGCAGGCCATCGCCGGACGCATCATCGCCGCGGTCTGCGCGCCCTACGCCATTTCCGGTCACAACATCATCATCGGCGCCTCGATCGGCATCGCCGTGATCGACCGCCGCAACGACGCCGCCGACATTCTGCGCTACGCCGACATGGCGCTCTACCGCGCCAAGAACGAAGGCCGCAACCGCGCCTGCATTTACGACGCGGCGATGGACGCCGACCTGTCCAATCGCAAGCTGTTGGAGGGCGATCTCCTCCAGGCCATCAAGAACGATGACCTGCGCGCCGCCTATCAGCCGATCGTCAATGCTTCGGGCGACACCGTCGTCGGCGTCGAGGCGCTGGCGCGCTGGACCCACCCGACGCATGGCGAAATCCCGCCGACGCGCTTCATCCCGATCGCCGAGCATTCCGGGCTGATCATCGAGCTCGGCGAATGGATGCTGCGGCGCGCCTGTCTGGACGGCCGCGACTGGCCGGGCCTCACCGTCGCCGTCAACGTCTCGCCGCTGCAATTCCGCCGTTCGGACTTCGTCGAACTGGTCGAGCGCATCCTCACCGAGACCGATTTCGACGCCAACCGGCTCGAGCTCGAACTGACCGAAAGCACGCTCCTTGGCAATCTCGACACCGCCGAATTGTCGATGCTGCGGCTGAAAGCCATCGGGGTGCGCTTTGCACTCGACGATTTCGGCACCGGCTATTCGAGCCTGCTCTATCTGCGGCGGTTCCCCTTCGACAAGCTCAAGATCGATTCGAGCTTCGTGCGCTCGATCGAGAAGGCGCCCGACGCCGCCGCGATCGTTCATGCCGTGGTCAGCCTCGGCCGCGGGCTGGGCATGAAGGTGACGGCGGAAGGCGTCGAGACTGCCGAGCAGCATCTGTTCCTGCGCGCCGCCGGCGTGCATTCGATGCAGGGCTATCGTTTCGGCCGGCCCGGCACCGCGGCCGACCTTGGCCTGCGGCTGGAATCGCCCGACGACTACCGCGTCGGCAGCCCGGACCTCGAAGTCGCGATGGCGAGCTGAACGCTCGCGCCATCCTTGCGCATTCCCCCGCCTCGCCCTCTCCCCGCCCGCGCGCAGAGGTGGTATTCCGGTCGTCCAGAAACATGACGGGAGGCCACGATGACCGCGCGGAAAGTTGCATTGGTGACCGGAGCCGGCACCGGCGTCGGCCGGGCGGTGACGCTGGCGCTCATGAAAGAGGGCTATGCGGTGGTGCTCGCCGGACGGCGCAAGGACATGCTCGAGGCGGTGGCCAAGGAAGGCGCGCAGACGCCCGGCGAAGCGCTCACCGTGCCAACCGACATCGCCGACCCGGCCGCCATCAAATCGCTGTTCGCCAAGGCCAAGGAAACCTATGGCCGGCTCGACCTGTTGTTCAACAATGCCGGCATCGGCGCGCCGGCGAGTTCGATCGAGGACATCCCCTTCGACAAATGGCAGGCCGTGGTCGCGACCAATTTCACCGGCGTGTTCCTGTGCACCCAGGAAGCGATCAGGATCATGAAAGCGCAGGACCCGCGCGGCGGCCGCATCATCAATAACGGCTCGATCTCCGCGCATACGCCGCGCCGGGGCGCGGCCGCTTATACCGCCACCAAACACGCGGTCACCGGGCTGACCAAGCAGACCGCGCTCGACTGCCGCGGCCACGACATCTGCTGCGGCCAGATCGACATCGGCAATGCCGCAACCCCGCTCACCGACCGCATGGTGCAGGGCGACGGCGTGCTGCAGCCCGACGGCCGCAAGATGATCGAAGCGCGCATGGCCGCCGACGATGTCGGCCGCGCCGTCGTCTATATGGCAAGTCTGCCGCTCGACACCAATGTGCTGTTCATGACGGTGATGGCGAATTTGATGCCGTTCGTCGGGAGAGGCTAACTTTGATTCGTCATTGCGAGCGAAAGCGAAGCAATCCAGTTCCGCGGCAGAGACTGGATTGCTTCGTCGCCATTGCCCGTCGAAGACGGGCGTGAACGCCCGCTCGCCTCGCAATGACGACTGCGTGAGTGGCATTCCATGCTCGAAGGCTGGCACGAATTCTACGAACTGCTCGGCACCGCGGCGGCGGCGCTGGTCGCGCTGTTGTTCGTCGCGGCCTCGATCGGCACCGGCTATATCAGCGCCGAGCGGTCGAGCCCGACGCGCGTATTCACAAGTCCGGTGGTGTTTCATTTCACCTACGTCTTGTTCGTCAGCCTGATCGCGCTCGTCCCGGTCGCCACCGATCCGTCGTTTGCGGCTGTCGTCGGCGTGAGCGCGGCCGGGGCGCTGGCCTATTCGATTTATATCCTGATCCGCGTCCTCAGAAGCTCCGTCACCGACATCGACGACCGCTTCGGTTACGGCTTGAGTCCGCCGGCGGCTTATGCGGCGACGCTGGCCGCAGCAATCTTCATCTTCGAGCACTCCACGGTCGGCCCGCCGCTTCTTGCCGGCGCGCTGATGCTGTTGTTGCTCGTCAATATCCGCAACACCTGGGATCTGACGGTGTTTTTCGCGCAGCGGCGCGACGACGGCCAAAAGCCGAAAAACTAAGGGACGCCCGATTAATCGAGCGCCGTAACTGTAATCTTCGTGCCGGCCCGCACTTTGGCGAGCGACTTCACGTCGCCAAGAGCTTTCGCCCAGATGTTGCAGGGGCTGGCCAACCGCGTTTCGTCGCCCTTGGATATCGGCGTGCGGCCAAAGCCCAACGCGATGGCATGGCCGTCCGGCCAATAGGCGATCTCGCCCGGCGTCACCACCGCGCGCGCATCCTTCTCGCGCGGGACTTTGACGGGAATTTCGAAATAAACCTCCTCGCCCCAGGTCATCGCGTCAGCCGTAATCGGCAACGCCGCAGCGATTGCCTTTGCGGTCGGCGTGTCGAGGAGCTCGGCCTCAAGCTTGAGCGAACCGAAGTCGAAACGAATGCGCATGCGGGTACTCCTTGATTTATCCCGCCCCACGATAGTGGGGAGGGGGGACCGCCCGAAGGGCGGTGGGAGGGGCGACTGACTCGCAGCACTGTTGTCGCCGCAAGGAAATGAAAACGTAATTGGCTAGCTCCCCTCGCATGGTCTCACTTCCTTCGAGTCCCGCGCCCCCTCCACCACGCTTCGCGTGGTCCCCCTCCCTCGCTATCGCGAGGGCGGATGAGTTGTCCCGTCCTCGCACCACGCCACCGCGCGCGCGAGCTGAAAATCCCGTTACGTTCAGCGCGAAACTTGAGGAGGAAAAGGAAATCCGAGGGGTGGTGCCTCTGTTTCTCTCTTCGCTAACCCCGTTTCGCCAATACAAACCAATAAAAAAAGGAAGCGGAACGCC
>JBEKRD010000118.1:0-12229 GCA_049519075.1 Xanthobacteraceae bacterium
CTTACCCTCAATATAAATGCCGTCGCTTTCAAGTTCGGCGATCGACATTGCCTTCACCAGCTCGGTCAGGTCCGGCAGACGCTGCCGGTATGCGGCGAGCGCGGCGGCGCAGCCGTCGAAGCGAAAGGAATAGGGCTTGGCGGATTGCTCAGGCTGCGCCTGCGCGGCCAGCGGTGCGAAGAACCGTTGCCGTTTGAGCACCGCCAGAGCGGATTCAATGCGACGACGGCGGCTCTCCGACAGCGCCTCGCGCGGCGAGGATTTCGGCAGCAATTTTGACATTGCGGCAAAGTCGAACAGGGTCTGATGCGCCGGACCGAGCCCGGCCTTCAGACTTGCCGCGCTGCGACCGGCGGACGAGCGGGAATCGTCGACGCGCAAAATATCGGCCAGCTTGATCGCGAGCCTGCTGATGGTCGTGCGGAACCTCTGTGCCTTATCTTCCTGGACTGCCGACCACAGATGCGCGACCAACTCGGCCGCCGTCCCGGCGCGGCAATCGAGCACCGGGCCATCGATGTCGAGCGCGGCGCGGGCGATACGCACCGACTTGCCAAACGCCTCGTCCTGTTCTTCCAAGCGGGCCGCGACCTTATCCCAGAGTTCCGACAGACGCCCGCGCTCTCCGGCGCTCGCCAGGATGCGAATTTCGCGCTCGATCCGCAGGATCATCTTGCGCAGCTGTTCGCTCTCCATCCCGGGCGGCGCGATCTTGCGCAGCAGGTCGTCAACCACGTTGGAGAGCGAGCGAACCGGCGCCCCGTTTGTCTTGCTTTCGATCAGCACCAGCGGAAAGTCGTAGCGCAGTCGGGTCAGATCGCCATAAGCCGCGAGCAATGCCGGCCGCTGGCCGGCAAGCGCATCCTTGCCGCCGACCGGCTGCTTGCCGGTCATGTAAAAGATGAGCGGATCGATCGTTTGGGTGTCGACGTTCACATTCATTTGCATGGTCCGCAGCTCTATTCTGATCGCGGTATTTTACCCGCGAGTTGATGCACCCGTCAGGCAGCCGGTTTCGATCTTTCGCCTTCCGCCGGCCACACCGTGAATTTGTCGAATTCCGCCTCAAGGCCGGCGCGCACATAGTCGGCGGTGCGCAATTGCCCAGAATGGCGCAAGTCCTCGTAACAAGGCACTTCCGGATTCTGATAAAGGATGCCGACCGGGATCGGATCGTCCATGGAGGCAATCTGGCGCGCGCGATCCATGTCGAGCGGATCGTGCTCCTGCTGGTTCTTGTAGACCTTGGCCATCGCGGGACTTAAGCGCAGCCCGCGTTCGTGGGTGAGAACCAAGGTCTTTTGCGGATTCTGCAACCAGGGATCGAACATCTTTGGCAGGAATTCGGGGCAGCGCTGAATGACCCGCACGAAGGAAAAGCCGCGATGCTGATACGCTGCCGTGAGAATGTCGTAGAGCACCTCCGGAATCCAATCGACCGCTTGCGCCACGAATGACACGTTCTGGATGCCGAGCGTGACGGAGAGCGGATTGAGCGCCTCGAGATAGGAACCGCGCGGGGTGGTGTTGCTCTTCAGTCCTCGCGGCGAGGTCGGCGACGCCTGCTTCTTGGTGAGCCCGTAGACATGGTTGTCGTGCAGCACCATGGTCATGTTCATGTTGTAGCGGACGGCATGAATCCAGTGCGCGGCACCGATGCTGCAGCAGTCGCCGTCGCCGGTTGAGATAAAGACGTTGAGGTCGGGCCGGGCCATCTTGATGCCCTCGGCCACCGGCAGAGCGCGGCCGTGGATGCCATGAAAGCCGTAGGTGCGCATATAATGCGGCAGCCGGCTGGAACAGCCGATCCCCGACACGAAGACCGTCTTTTCCGGACGCAGGTCGTTGTCGCGGCACAGGCGCTGCATCGCGGTCAGGATAGCGTTGTCGCCGCAACCGGTGCACCAGCGCGGCACGCCGCCCTGATAGTCTTCCAGATCGTGATGATCATCGTACATCCGCAGCAGGCACTGGGTGGCCTCTAATGTCATGACTACGACCTCATTGTTTCAATTTGGCGCGCACTGCTTCGGCGACGGTACCGGGCTTGATCGGCCGCCCGCGCACCTCGGTCCAGCAGTCGATGTCGATCAGGGTACGCGCGCGCAGCATCATCGCCAGCGCCGAGTAACGGCGGTTTTCCTCGTCGATGATGGCGTCGTTCGGATCGTCGGACCAGTTGCTCTCGACCGTGATCACTTTGCGAAAGCGCTGCATGATCTCTTTCATGCCCGGCGCCATCGGCTGCAAAAATTGCAAATGCATCGACGATACTTTCAGCCCCTCGGCGCGCAAGTGTTCGACCGCTTCCTCAATCGCACCCTTGGTAGAGCCCCAGCCGACGATCAGAAGATCGCCGCTGTCGCCGCCAAAGACGGCCGGCGGCCGTAGCGTTTTCTGCAGAGCGGCAAGCTTGAGGCTGCGGTGGCGAAGCCCTTCTTCATTGATCTCCGGATCGTAGGCGACGTGGCTGTCGCGATCGTGGGCGAGGCCGGTGAGTGTGTGCATGCCGTGCGGTTGGCCCGGCACGAAACGGCGGGCCAACCCGGTGACCGGATCCCAGTCATAGGGTTTACTGCCGGCGGCGATGTCGCTCTGATCGAACGGCGGGGCGAGCCAACTCTCGCTGAATTGCGGGCGCTGGAACGGCTGCTGGCCGGTCGCCAGATTGGCGTCCGAGAGCACCACCACCACCATGTTGAACATCTCCGCGATCTTGCGGGCGGTGATCACCGCGTAGAAACAATCTTCGATGCTGCTGGTCGCGATGACCACCTTCGGTGCGTCGCCATGGCTGCCGTAGATCGCGGTCAGCAGGTCGCCTTGCTCGCCCTTGGTCGGCTGACCGGTGGATGGCCCGCCGCGTTGGACATTGATGACCACCATCGGGATTTCGCACATCACCGCGAGTCCGATCGCCTCTTGCTTGAGCGAATAACCGGGGCCGGATGTAACGGTGACGGTGCATTTTCCCGCATAGGAGGCGCCGATGGCGAAAGCGCAGGCGGCGATTTCGTCCTCTGCCTGATGCACCAACCCGCCGACCCGCTCGAACACGTCGCTGAGATAGTGCGAGACGGAAGTGGCCGGCGTTATCGGATACATCGCGCAGATATCCATGCCGGACGCGAGCACGCCGAGCGCCAGCGCGGTATTGCCGTTGATCACCAGTTGCGGCTGGGTGGCGCGAGTCGCCGGAATCGCATAGCGGAAGTCGAGATTGGCATCGGCCCAGTTCCAACCAGCCTCCAGAAGATCGGTATTGGTGGTGATGACCTTCTGGTCTTTCTTACCGAAGGTGATGGCGATCTGCTCGCGCGCGAGCTCGTGGTCGAGACTGTAGATGCGGCAGAGCATCCCGAGCACGAACATGTTTTTGCCGCGGCGCGGATCCGATACCAGCTTGCGGCATTCCAGCTCCATCGGGATTTCGTAGACGCGGAAGCCCGCCGCCACGAGCTGGTCGTAGGTCGCGGCGTAGGAGGCAACGACGCCCGGGTTGCGGTCGCTGCGCCACATGCTTTCCAATAGGACGATGCAGCCGGGTTTTAGCTCGCTCGCGCGCACGCGGCCGAGCAGCACCTGCTCGTTGAACGCGACCACAAGATCGGCCTCGTCGCCGCCATTGCTGATCGGGCCCGAGCCGATGCGCACGCGGTTGCCGCTGGCGCCGGCGACGCTGCGGGCCGGCGGCTGAATTTCGGCCGGAATGATCTCGACGGTCCACACGCCGTTGCCCATCTTGGCGGCGATCGAAGCCAACGACTGGCCACAGCGCTGCGCGCCTTCGCCGGAATCGCTCAAGATCTCGATGATGGTTTCGCTTCGCTTCTCCGTCGGCACGGCCCGCTTGGCGCGCGGCGGTTTGGCGGTCCTGCTCGGTGGTTCGAGGATGTTGGTGTCGCTCATGGTGCCCTTTGCGCCCGTTATTGCCGCGATCGTTGTGTCGGTCCGGATCAAACTCTTACTTCGTGCAGCCGCGCGTGATTACGTTCGTCGAGATCGATGCCGAACAGTGTGTTGTCGCTGCCAAGCCGCTCCGGCCGATAAATCACCTCGGTATCGCGCAGCCCGAGATAGCGTTTCATGCTGCGGGCGGCCTTGCGGCCGGCGCCCATGGCTTCGATGACGGTCGCGGCTCCGGTCACGATGTCGCCGCCGGCAAACACGCCCATGATCGAAGTCGCGAGATTGTCATCGACATCGATATAGCCGCGCTTGTTGAGCTTGAGCTTCGAGGTCTGGCCGAGAATCGGATTGGCGTTGGTGCCGATGGCGTAGACCACCGTTTCGCACTCGAATTCAAATTCGCTGCCCTTCACCGGCACCGGCCGACGGCGGCCCGAATCATCCGGCTCGCCGAGCTCCATGCGGATGCAGCGCATGCCGCGCACGCCGCGATTGCCGTCGTCGAGCAGTTCGACCGGGCTCGTCAACCAATGGAATTCGATGCCTTCCTGTTCGGCGTGATGGATTTCCTCGGCGCGCGCCGGCGCCTCGGCCTTGGTGCGGCGGTAGATGCAATGAACCTGTTCGGCGCCAAGACGCATGGAGATGCGCATCGCATCCATGGCGGTGTTGCCGGCGCCGATCACGGCAATGCGGCGGCCGAGCTGCACCGGGGTGTCGTGCTTGGGGAAGTCGCTCGCATGCATCAGATTACAGCGCGTGAGCAATTCGTTCGCCGACAACACGCCATTGAGCGACTCGCCGGGAATGCCCATGAAGCTCGGATAGCCGGCGCCGACGCCGACGAACACGGCGTCGTAGCCCATTTCGGCGATCATCTGCTCGATGGTGAACAGGCGACCGACCAGCGTATTGCACTCGAATTTGATGCCGAGCTGGACCAATTTGCCGATCTCGGCATCGACCACGCTGTTGGGCAGGCGGAATTCGGGAATGCCGTATTTCAGCACGCCGCCGGCCTCGTGGAAGGCCTCGTAGACCGTGACGTCGCAGCCGGCCTTCGCCATATCCGCGGCGCAGGCCATGCCGGCGGGACCGGACCCGACGATGGCGATACGCAAGCCGTTCGGTTCGATATAGGGGATGTTGGTCCAGCCTTCGGCGATGGCGAGGTCGCCGATGAAGCGTTCGAGCCGGCCGATCGCCACGGGCTCCAATGAATCGCCGACCGTGCACACGCCTTCGCACTGCGTCTCCTGCGGACAGACCCGTCCGCACACCGCCGCCAGAAGATTGGTATCGGTGATGACGTCGTAGGCGCCGTGATAGTTTTTTTCGGTGATTTTTCCGATGAAATTGGGAATGTCGATGCTTACCGGACACCCGCGCACGCACGGCTGATCCGGACAGAGCAGGCAGCGTTCGGCCTCACGCTGGGCTTGTTCGAGCGTATAGCCGCAGGCGACTTCGCTGAAATTGCGCCGGCGCTCCTCGGCCGGCTCCTCCCGCATCGGTGTTCGTTCTTGCGGGATGGTGCGGATCGTTTTCTTCTTCGCCATCGCTTGTTCCTCGCCGCTTTCGCCCGCCGGAGCCCGCTGGGTTGGATTTCGGCTCGTTATCGATTTCGCTTCAAACCTGCTTCATCGCCGCATCGCCACGAATGCGGCAGCTTTCCTGCCAGCGCTCCAGCGCCTGCTTTTCCGACGGCACGTAGCGCTTCAGCCGATGCATCAAATCGTCGAAGTCGACTTGATGACCGTCGAAATCGGGACCGTCGACGCAGGCAAACAGTACTTTGTCGCCGACCTTGACGCGGCAGCCGCCACACATCCCGGTACCGTCGACCATGACCGGATTGAGGCTGACCATGGTCTTGATGCCGCGCTCGCGCGTTGCCGCGGCGCAGCCTTTCATCATGACCGGCGGGCCGATGGCGACCACTTCATCGATGTCGGGATGTTTTTCCAACGACTGGGCAATGCCCGCCGTCACCAGCCCCTTGATGCCGGCCGAGCCATCGTCGGTGCAAATGATCAACTCGTCGCAGCAGGCGCGAAACTTGTCTTCCCAGAACATCAGGGCCTTGTTGCGAAAGCCGAGGATTCCAATCACGTAGGCGCCGTTGTCCTTGTGGGCGCGCGCCTGCGGGTAGATCGGGGCGACCCCGAGCCCGCCGCCGACGCATATGACTTTCTTGGCTTTGCCGATGTGGGTCGGGATACCCATCGGGCCGACGACAGCATGCAGGCGGCTGCCGACCTGACAGTCCTGCTGCATTTCCCGGGTGGTTTTCCCGACCGCCTGAATGACCAGGGTGATGGTGCCGCGCGCGCGGTCGAAATCGGCGATGGTGAGCGGAATGCGCTCGCCCGCGTCGTTTGCCATGACAATGACGAACTGGCCGGCTTTGGCCGCCCGCGCCATCATCGGATGTTGAAATTCGAGGAGATAGGTCGTGTCGGAGAAATCCTGCCGCGCGACGATTTCATAGCCGGGATGGGTGACGACGGCACCTATTGGCAGGCTCATGACCATCCCTTTTCTGAGCGGTTTCCTGTAGCCTCATGAGACATCGCCGTGTGCGGAGCATTGATCGAAATCAAATGTGATCGGGTGGGACGGGTTTACACTTCGGGTGTACTTGCTTGATTAAGGCACCGGGCAGCTTACAGGTCGGGGGTGTCGTATGTACTTCGACTTCGATGACTATCTTCGCGACGAGGCCGTGAAATACCGGATCCTGGCCGAGCAAGCCGTCGACCCGCTGGTCAAGCAGGAACTGTTCGAGTTGGCGGCGATTTGTGAAGAGGTCGCCAATAATATCGAAGACCGCATGACCGCCGGCTGACCGGCATAAGTAGTCTTTCGCATGCGCCCGGGTCTGACGCGGGCATCTAGGGGGCGAGTTTGACGGCGGACAGCGAATTGGGAACGCGTCGCATGGCGAAGGCGTCCGGCGGTGCGCGGTCGGGTACGCGTTGGTTCGTGCTGTTTCTGATCAGTCTTATGTATTTGATCACCTATATGGACCGCGCCAATATTTCGGTGACTGCGCCGGAGATGGCCAAGGAATTCGGCCTGAGCAAAGTCGACATGGGCCTGGTGTTCTCCGCCTTCGCCTGGGCCTATGCGGCGGGACAAATTCCGGGCGGCTGGCTCGGCGATCGCTTTGGACCGAAACGGGTCCTGCTGGCGATCGTGTCGTTCTGGTCGCTGATGACGGCGATGACAGCATGGACCAGCGGCCTGCTTTCGCTGTTCGGCGTTCGCTTCGTTTTTGGCCTCGGCGAAGCCGGTGCGTTTCCGACCGCGTCGCGCGCCATGCAACTTTGGTTCCCCAAAGGCGAGCGCGGCATCATTCAGGGCGTAACCCACTGCTTCAGCCGGCTTGCCGTCGCCGTGACGCCCTTCGTCGCGATCGCGGTGATGTCGGCCTATGGCTGGCGCGCCGTGTTCTATTCCTTCGCCGCCTTGGGCGCGCTGTGGGCGGCGGCATTTGCCATCCTCTACCGCAATCGCCCGCAGGAACATCCCGGCGTCAATCAGGCGGAACTGGATTATATCCGCGGCGGATCGGCGGACGCGGCTGTTCATTCCACCGAGCGCCAATCCGTGCCGTGGAAGCTCATCTTCGGGTCCGCCAACATGTGGTACATCGCGGCGGCGTATTTTTGCTTCTTTTACGGATCGTATTTTTATCTGACGTGGTTTCCGACCTATCTGCTGGAATATCGGCATCTGTCGCTGCAGGCGGTCGGGCTCTTTGCCAGCGTGCCGCTGATCACGGCAATGATCGGCGATATCACCGGCGGTTTATTGACCGATACCTTATACCGCTGGACCAAGCGGCTCACTCTGTCGCGGCGGATCGTAGCGGCGCCGGGCCTGCTCGGCGCGGCCGTTTTCTTGGTGCCTGCCGCCATGACCGACGACGCAATGACGGCCGTCATTTGTCTCGCCGCCTCGAATTTTTTCCTGGAAATGGTGCTCGGGCCAGCCTGGGCCGTGCCGATGGACGTGGCCGGCGCGTCGAGCGGCACCGTGACAGGCGTGATGAACATGAGCGGCGCCGTCGGCGCGTCGCTGTCGCCGCTGGTGTTCGGCGCGCTGGTTCAGCACGGCTCTTGGATCGCGCCGTTTTTTGTCACCGCCGCGATCCTCATTATCGGCGCCTTGATCTGGACCTTTCTGCTCGATCCGGAGAAGTCGGTGGTCGAGCGATAGGGCTCGCGCGCCGGCGGCAGTTATGGCGCGGCGATGTGCCAGACATTGTTGACGCCATCGCCGGACACGTCGCCGGGTTTGGCATCTTTGCTGAAGGCATAGATCGGCTTGCCGTTATAAGCCCATTGTTTGCCGCCATCACCGCGCGTGACGACAGTCCAGGGGCCCGACGGCTTGGCGTCGGCGGAGGCCACAAGCGGCGGCCAATTGGTGGCGCAAGGGCCGTTGCAATTCGACGTGCCGGTGGTGTCGCGGTCGAAAACGTAGAGCGTCATGCCCTTGCTGTCGACGAGCGCTTTGCCCTTTGCGGTATCGGCAGGGGTCGCCGGCGCGGTCTGCGCTAAAGCGGCGGCGACGCCGAGCGCGACCACGGTGACGGCGAACCAAGCAGCGTGACGCATTCGCATGGAGAATCCTCCGCTGTCGCTTTGCTTAATCTCTTGGAATCTTATTCTACTCAACTCTTGCCCAGCCATCCGGCATCAGCCGCTCCTGCGGCAGGAAGCGGCCCTTGTAGTCCATCTTACGCGAGCCGCGTACCCAATAGCCAAGATAAACGTATGACAGGCCCATGCGCCGCGCCCGCGCAATGTGGTCGAGCACCATGAAGGTGCCGAGTGAACGGGAGGCTTCGTCAGGTTCGAAGAACGAGTAGACCATCGACAGTCCGTCGCTGAGCACGTCGGTCAAAGCGATGGCAAGGAGGTCGCCCCCAGCGCGGCTGTGCGCGGCGCCGGGCTCGCGGCGGCGATACTCGATGATGCGCGTCTCGATATGGCTGTCCTCGACCATCATGGCGTAATCGAGCACGGTCATGTCGGCCATGCCGCCGTCGCGGTGCCGGGAATCCAGGTAGGCGCGGAAGATCGCATATTGCTCGGAAGTCGGGACGGCGATCCGTATGTCGCTGCCAATGTCGCCATTGCGCCGGACGATGCGGCGCATGCTTTGGGAGGGCTGAAAATCCTTGGCGACGACGCGCACCGAGACGCAGGCGCGGCAGCCCTCGCAGGCCGGGCGGTAGGCGATCGACTGGCTGCGGCGAAAGCCGCCCTGGGTGAGAATGTTGTTGAGTTCAGGCGCGCGTTCGCCGACCAGATGGGTAAAGACCTTTCGCTCCTCCTTGCCTGCCAGGTAGGGGCAGGGCGAGGGGGCGGTCAGGTAGAATTGCGGTGTGTCGCGCGAATGTTGGGTCACGAAGAGCTACGGCGTTGCGTCACAGCGTTGCGGCTCGGCGGGCCGGTCGAATCCGGCTAGCCCCGTAGCATCGCCCGAGAGGCGGCCTGCGTCAAAGGTCAAATGTGTGGCGCGGCGCGTAAGTTTCAACGCATACCCCGGGCCCGCAACGCCGCCGCCCGGTTGGTATTATTGATGAGCACGGTGCCGACCAGCATGTCATGGAGGAGCCGCCGCCGGCCGTTGAACAGGCCGACCAAGAGGATGAATGGCGTCAGCACGCTGACGCTGATCCAATAGATGACGGCGTGCACGGCGCCCAACACGAAATAGGCGGGCGCCCCGTACCAGGTTCGCATCTCGATCTCCATGGCGCGCATGCCGATGGTGGCGGAGGCCGGGCTGCCGAGCGTAAGCCCGTAATACACCAGCGCCCAGACCACCGAGGCCGGCGACAACAGCCAGAACAGCGCCCAGCCCAGGCCGAAGGTCACCAGGCCGAATACGAAGATGAAAATCGAGGCCGCGACCAGGGGGATGGCGATGACGACGATGTCGATAATAAAGGCGACCACCCGGCGCGCCAGAACGCCCTCGAACAGTTCCGGGCTTACCGCCGGGTCATAAGCATGCGGCTTGACGTCGAACGCCGAGTCGGGCCGGCCTTGGAGCGGGCCTGTTCCGGAGCCTGGTCCCGAATCTGTCATGATCGATTTCCCATTATAATGTGATCGGCGATGACGGACAATGACGGGCAGGCGGTGAGCGGCCGGCGGTAGTCTCGCGTGGGAGGTCCGGTGCAGGTTTCAATCACGGATGTCGAGGCTGCCCGGCGCACGATCGCCGGACACGTGTTGCGCACGCCGATGCTGCCGGCGCCGCCGCTCTCGGCGCTGACGGGCGCCGAAGTCTACGTAAAATATGAGAATTTGCAGGTTACCCACTCGTTCAAGGAACGCGGCGCCTGCGTCAAGCTGGCCGCGCTTTCGGCCGAAGAGCGCCGCCGCGGCGTGATCTGCATGTCGGCCGGCAACCATGCCCAGGCGGTGGCGTATCATGCGCGGCGGCTGTCGATCCCCGCGACCATCGTCATGCCGGTGACGACGCCTTTTGTGAAGGTGAAGGCGACCGAGGTACTGGGCTCGACCGTGGTGCTGTGGGGCGAGACGGTGATGGATGCTCACAGCCACGCCGCGACCATCGCGGTCGAACAGAATCTCGTTTGGGTGCATCCCTATGACGATCCGCATATCATCGCCGGCCAGGGCACTATTGCGCTCGAAATGCTGGAAGAGGTGCCGGCGCTTGACGTCTTGGTCATTCCCATCGGCGGCGGCGGACTGATCGCGGGCAATGCCATCGCGGCGCGCGCCCTCAAACCGTCGATCGAAATTATCGGCTCGGAATCCGCGCTGTTCCCGTCGATGTGGAACGCGATCCATGGCGCAATGTCACCCTGCGGCGGCACCACGCTCGCCGAAGGCATCGCTGTGAGCAATGTCGGCAAGCTGACGCTGCCGATTGTGCGGGAACTCGTCGGCGACATCATCCTCGTCGAGGAGGCGCTGATCGAACGCGCCGTCAACGCCTTTTTGACGCTGCAGAAGACCATGGCGGAAGGCGCGGGCGCCGCCGGCCTCGCCGCTATGCTGGCGGAGCCAAAACGCTTTGCTGGCCGCAAGGTCGGCCTGATCCTGTGCGGCGGCAATATCGATCCGCGCATGCTCGCTTCCATCATGGTGCGCGAATTGGAGCGCGAGAACCGCATCGTCTCGTTCCGGTTGATTATTCCAGATCGGCCTGGAGTTTTAGGACAAATTGCCAGCCGGCTAGGTGAACTCGGAGCAAATATTCTCGGCGTCGAGCATCACCGACTGTTCCTCGACGTTCCGGCCAAAGGCGCCAAGCTCGACATCACGATGGAGACCCGTGATGCGGCTCACGCCGAGGAAATCCTTCGCGCGTTGATCGCCGACGGCTACCAGCCCGTCCGCATGCAGGGCGGGGCGGCGTTGCAATAAAACCACGCTGCCGCGGCGAACGCTGTGCCTTCCGCTCTATGACGCGGCATTCAAACAAACGTCATCGACGCGTCATCCCACGAACTTAGCCCTTACGCGGGGCATTAGTTCTTAGCCGGGGGCGTATCGATGATTTCGCGTCGTCAGAGTGACCGACGTCGTTTTCTGCGGAGTTCAACGTCATTGGGGTGGATGCCGGTCGCCGGATTTGCGGCGGTGGCAACCGGGCTTGGCGTTCTCCTCGCCGCCCCGGCCCACGCAGGACAACTGCCGGCGAGCGTATTCACGGCTTACAATCCAGCCAGCGCCAGTTCGATCGTTGCCGGGCCGTTCGCGCTTTACACCGTGACGGTCAATTCACTCGCGCCGACCCAGATGAACGAGGGCTTTACCGAAGTCGACAAGAAGGCCACGGGCTTCAACATTATCCAACCCTCCCAGCAGGAAACCACGGCCAGTCTATTGGGCGATATCGAGCCCGTGGTCATCGGACCCGGCGGCAAGCTCTATCTCACCGACGGCCATCACACCTTCACGGCGCTGGAGGATTCCGCCTACGGCGCGAGCAATCTGCCCGTCTATGTGAACGTGATCGCCAATTATTCCGGCGATACGACCGCCCAGTTCTGGGCGCAGATGCAAGCGGCGAATTTTCTGCTGCCGCTGAATGACGGCGTACCGCAGATCGTAAACACCGCCACCGGGTCGCCGATCCCGACGACGCTGACCGGCCTGACAAGCGACGTCTATCGCGGCCTCGAATACAGCATCCTCAAAAATAAGAATTCGAAGCTGTTCACTACCACCTCGAATATCACCGGGCAGAAGGGTTCGGCCATACCAGGCGTCGACAAAGAAACTGGTCTATATGCCGATTTTATCAATGCCGATGCCTACCG
>JBEKRD010000119.1:0-22925 GCA_049519075.1 Xanthobacteraceae bacterium
GTATGCGTCCGAAGTGCTCCAGCAGTCGGCCGAGCTCTTCAAGCGTTGGCCGGCGACTACGCTCGGCGCCTTTTCTGATCAGCCCGAGTTTCTTGAGGACAATAACCGCATCGTCGAACTCCTGCCGCGACAGCGGATAGCTCCATGCCGGTCTCGCAACAGTGAAGATGTTGGAAAGGTGAGAAAAGTAGTTGCCGCATGTCTGCGGTTCGACATGCTTGTTCAGCTCACGTGCGAATGACACCAGCGTGTGGCTGGTGATTTCGCTGCATTTGACGTCACCGAGGTCGCTTGTTTTGATGGTGTTGAGTACTTGCGCCTTGGTCCCCAGGACGCCGTTCGATTCCGCAATGTAGCGTTCGATCGCGGCCGAAAGAGGCGGATCTTCCCGTAGCTCCAGCCCGCCCGGACGCTTGAGCTCCGCTTCGCGTTTCACGCCCCACGCGTTGGCGGCCTGTTTCCGGTCGAATGTTTGCGCCTCGCGATGGACGATTACGCCGTCATTCTTGATGACGATCTGAGCGGTGAAGGACTTGGAGCCATCTTTGCGAGTCCGTTCAATTATAGTGGCCATTGTCGTACTTGCCGTCCCGATTTGTGCCGTTGTTGTACTTGTCGTACCGATAGCGTCGCGATGTCGTGCCGGTGCCAGACCCTTGTGAATCCTGGCCGTTTCGTCGTCAGTCGGTCCAGCAAGTCGGTCCTGTTGTGCGCTAGTAGCGACGATCGGCAGTGCCAGTTGGCCCGATTGCTGGCAATGACGACAGTCGGTAATGCCAGTCGATCCCATGACTGGAAACGGTACGACATAAACCCTTAGAGTACGACATTGTCGTACCATAGGCGATGAAATGATGCAAAATCGACCGGAAATGGTACGACACGAGCCAAAATGGAAATTGAGTAAGTGACTGAAAAACAGGAAAAAGCGCCTTACAGTCGGTCCCGCCGATTTTCTGTCGCCCCGATGATGGAATGGACCGACCGGCATTGCCGGTACTTCCATCGCTTGCTGACGCGACGGGCTCTGCTCTATACCGAAATGCTCACCACCGGCGCGGTGCTGCATGGCGACCGGGCGCGGTTGCTGCGCTACGATCCCGAGGAGCAGCCGCTGGCGCTGCAGCTTGGCGGATCCGATCCACAGGCGCTTGCCACGTGCGCGCGTATCGGCGCCGATGCGGGGTTCGACGAGATCAATCTCAATGTCGGCTGCCCGTCCGACCGCGTGCAGGACGGCCGCTTCGGCGCCTGCCTGATGGCGGAGCCGGCGCTCGTCGGCGACTGTGTCGCGGCGATGAAGGCGGCCGTTGCTATCCCCGTCACGGTGAAATGCCGCATTGGCGTCGACGAGCAGGATCCGGAATCGGCGCTCGAAAATTTTACCCAGGCCGTCGCGCGCGCGGGTACCGACGCCCT
This sequence comes from Xanthobacteraceae bacterium, assembly GCA_049519075.1. Taxonomy (GTDB): domain Bacteria; phylum Pseudomonadota; class Alphaproteobacteria; order Rhizobiales; family Xanthobacteraceae; genus BOG-931. Next base: position 1,420 of record JBEKRD010000119.1, read on the forward strand.
GATCGTGCATGCCCGCAAAGCCTGGCTCAAGGGCCTGTCGCCGAAAGAGAACCGCGAAGTGCCGCCGCTCGATTACGACCGAGTCTATCGGCTGAAACAGGCGCATCCAAGCCTGACCATCGTGCTCAACGGCGGCGTCGCCAGCGTCGAAACGGCGTTGATGCATCTTGATCGCGTCGACGGCGTGATGATGGGCCGCGCCGCCTATCAGGAGCCGTGGCGGCTTCTTGCCGTCGATCCGCTGGTGTTCGGCGAAGCGGCGGCGTTTGCCTCGGTGAAAGACGCCACGCTCGCGCTGATGCCCTACATCGAGCGCGAACGAGCGCAGGGCACGCGGCTGCACGCCATGACTCGGCATCTGCACGGGCTGTTCCGCGCGGTGCCCGGGGCGCGGGCCTTCCGCCGTCACCTTGCCGGCGCCGCGGGTGCCTCGCATGCCGACGCAGAATACCTCGCCGCAGCGCTTGCATTGGTCGCGGACCGCGGCCTGGACAGCGCGGGGGAATTGGCGCACATCGCCGCCTGACCCTGGCAGCGAAGGCATCACAGCCAACATGTTTCTCGGCGTTCCGTTGAGCGAGATTGCCTGGCTCGCGCTCGCCATCGTCTTCGGCGGCGTCATCACCGGAATTCTGGCCGGTTTGTTCGGGATCGGCGGCGGCGCGGTGATCGTGCCGGTGCTCTATGAAGTGTTCCGCGTGCTCGGCGTTCCGGAAGAGGTGCGCATGCAGCTTTGCGTCGGCACCTCGATCGCGATCATCCTGCCGACCACCGTGCGTTCTTATCTGACCCACCGCGAGAAAGGTCTCGTCATCCCGCGCGTCATCAGGCTCTGGGCGCTGCCCGCCGTCATCGGCGTCAGCTGCGGCGCGGCGATCGCGGCGTTTGCGCCGCCCGTCGTGTTCAAGATCGCCTTCGTGGTCATCGCAGGCTTCATCGCCTCGAAATTCTTGCTGGCCGGGGACCGCTGGAACCTCGGCACCGATCTTCCCGGCCCGGTGCCGATGACACTTTACGGTTTCGCCATCGGGCTGGCCGGATCGCTGATGGGGGTGAGCGGCGGCTCGCTGTCCAACATCGTGCTCACCCTTTACGGCAAGCCGATCCACAACGCTGTGGCGACCTCGGCGGGGCTCGGAGTGCCGATCACCATCGTCGGCACCGCGGGCTATATGCTGGCCGGCCTGCCGCACCAGGCGCTATTGCCGCCGCTGTCGCTCGGTTTCATCTCGCTCATTGGTGTGGCGGTGATGGCGCCGGTATCGAGCTTCACGGCGCCCTATGGCGCGCGCCTCGCGCACCGGCTATCGCGGCGTCGCCTCGAGATCGCGTTCTCGATCTTTCTGTTGCTGGTGTCGGCGCGGTTCCTGGTCAGCCTGTTCTAAGCAGCGATCGTTCTGTCAAACTGCGGAGCGCGCAGGCGGTGGCCATCGTTCCAATAGACGTGACGATAGCCTGGAAAGCTGCAAGACTAAGTTCGTCTGCGCCGACACCTGGAAGGCTCGCCATGGACCACAGCCAATCCGGCTTTGATCAGATTGATGAGGAAGTCTTTTACCGTGAAATCTCCGACGCGGCGCTGGAAGCCGCGTCCGGCTTTTGCACCGGTGAAATTGTCACCCTGATGTACGGTTCTTATTGCTTCACGTGTGTGCTGGAAGACGGCACGGCTTCGTAGATGCGTTCATCCCCCTGTGTCCGGGGCGCGTCCTACGGATAGCCTTTCAGGATCAGCCGGTCACCGTTCACCTGCCAGCTTTGCAGCCGATTGAGAAAGCTCATGCCGAGGAGACTGGTGCGCAACTGGCCCGGCTGCACGACCAGCGCTTCGACCGAACGCTCTTCGAGCCCGCCGATGGCGAGGCGGTCGAGGGTGACGGGGGCGGCGCGGGTGCGGCCGTTGGCGGTATCGATGCTCACCGTATAATTGAGCAGATCGAGCGGCAAACCGGCCGCCTTGGCGTCGTCATGGGTGAGCACGACCGAACTCGCCCCGGTATCGAGCACCACCGGGATGTGCGCGCCGTTGATTTGTGCGGTGATGGCAAAGTCGCCGTCGCGGGTGCGCACGACTTCGACGGTGCGGCCATGCGAGATGACGTGACCGGGCACAAGTTCGGCGACCACGCGGTCGGCGACACTGCCGAGTTCGAAGCGGTAGGAATAGCCGATCACCAAGAGCAAGCCGACCACGACCCATAACAACGCCATGGTGACCGCCTGCACGAAGCGCTCGCGAAACATCATCGACAGCGCCGCGGCCAGGAACACCAGGATCGCGAGTTTGTAAGCGAGCGAGCCGAAGTCGGCGGTCGACAGCGGACCGATCGTTCCGGCGCCGTGCTGCGCGACGACGACGAGGATCGCGATCAGAAGGCCGATCAAGAGAAACCCCAACAGACGCCGCCGCACGTTGATCACCTTCTAAGCCCGTGTTGCGACGTCGGTGTCGCTGTTTTGGCCGCCGTTCGCTGCGCCGTTTATGGCGGCCAGTCGGGCCGGCAATTGCGCCATGATGCCGAAGCGTTCGTCTTCGCTCAGCCCGCTCCAGCGGCCGATCTCGTCGAGCGAACGGCCGCAGCCGATGCAAAGCCGCGACCGCGGATCAACCACGCAGACGCGGTTGCAGGGCGTGGTGATGCTGGGATTGGCAGGGTTCGTCGCGGCAGCGGGCATGGGGCTCTCGGCGAATCGCGAGGCACCATAGTCACGGGGCAGGCGAAGGCAATGCCCGAATGCGCGTACGTTCAAGACCAGCTTCAACTTGGCTCAGCCGCCGGCGCCGAACAGCACCCGCTTGGCGCGGATCGATGACTCGTCGCCGGACGAGTAGGACGCCGACGCGGAGTGATCCGAACGCGGCTGGGTCGGCGGCGCGTCTTCGGTAATCGGGGCCAAGGCCGACATCACACGCTCGGGCGGGAAGGTGACGATCACTTCAGTGCCGATGCGCAGCTTCGATTTCAGTGTGAAGGTGCCGCCATGCAGGTCGATGAGGTTCTTGGCGATGGGCAGCCCAAGGCCGGCGCCCTGTTCGGCCGATTTGATCGAGTTCGAGCCTTGGCCGAACGAGGCGAGCACAATCGGAATTTCTTCTTCCGGGATGCCAGGCCCGGTATCCTTCACGCTCATATATTGGCCGCCGGACGCGGTCCAGCCGACCTTGAGCCAGATCTCGCCGCCTTGCGGCGTGAATTTTATCGCGTTGGACAGAAGGTTGAGGCAGATCTGGCGCACCGCGCGCTCGTCGGCCCAAAGCCGCGGCAGATCGGGCTCGAACATTTCGTGAATGGTAATGCCGCGATTGCTCGCGCGCAGTTTCAAAAGATGGTGGCAGTCCTCGACCGCGCGGTCGAGCGACACCGCTTCCTCGTTGAGTTCGTAGCGTCCGGCCTCGATGCGCGACAGATCCAGGATTTCGTTGATGAGGTTCAACAGATGCACGCCTGAACTATGAATATCGGCGGCATAGTCTTTGTACATCGGCACGGCATGGGCGCCGAAAATCTCGCCCTTCATCACTTCCGAAAAGCCAAGAATGGCGTTGAGCGGTGTGCGCAATTCGTGGCTCATCTGGGCGAGAAAACGCGATTTCGCGATATTCGCGGTTTCGGCGCGGCGGCGCGCCTCGTCGGAGATCGACTTCGACTGCTCAAGCTCGCCGATCAGCGCGTCTTTTTCGGCGCGGGCTTCCAGCGTCGCCAAGGTCGTGGAGTAGAGACGGTAAGCGAGAAGGGAAAAATAGCCTTCAGCGGTCAGCGCCATGATGGCCAGGATATAGTCGTGCAGCGTCGCCTTGACCGCGAAGTCGAGCGCCAGCGCGATGGTGATCGGCAGCGTCAGCGCGAACACCGCGATCGGCAGGCTCGACGCCAGCATGCTCGAGATCGCCACCACCAACAGCATGACGAACAGCATGAAGGTCGCGGCCTGATCGTCGATGCCGATCGGATTGATCAGGATGAAAGTCCACGCCATGCCGAAGAACAGATCGAGCAAGATGAAGCGCATCCGCCAGCGGCGCAGCTGCGTAGTCGAGGCCGCCTCATCGAGGAACTGCCGGCAAGCGCGGATAATAACGAGGTGGATGACGAGCGCGCCGCCAGTCCATACGCCGCAGATCAAGGCCCCGGTCCACAGGCCGGACAATGCGCCAATGGTGACGACCAGAAGCAAAATAACGGGCGAGGCCGAAATGCGGTTCTGCGCGAATTGGCGCAGCAATTCGTAATCGAAGACCGGCCGGGTGCCGCTGGTCGAGGTCAGCCGGTCGCGCGCCTCGCGCACGTGCTGGGAGGCCAGGCGGCGCTTGGTCGATGGCGCGGCGGCGGCCGACGCGTGTTCGTGCGTGTCGCTGATGGTATTGGCCATTTCGGTCCAGGGCTGGCGCGGTTTCGCGCCAAAAGTGGCCCAAAATCCTTAAGACGAGGCTTAAGCCGATGCACCGCCAGCAAGTTTTCGTTTACGGATCGGCCCGGTTCCGGCCATCCAGCGCCAGGCGGGGTCCGGCAATGCCCGGCGCGCTGGCCTTTCGCTCCTCGACCAGCCCTGTGGCGGTCTAACGTGGACAGCGATAAGTTCGCCGCAACCAGCGTATAGGGGGCGATAGTCTCATGAAGCTCTTTGACGGCGGTCGCGCCCCTAATCCGCGGCGGGTGCGCGTCTTCCTCGCCGAGAAAGGGATTAAAATCCCGACCGAGCAGATCGATCTCGCGGGGTTGCAGCAGCGCTCGGACGCTTATACCGCCATCAACCCCATGCAGCGGGTTCCGGCGCTGTTGCTCGACGACGGCACCGTGATCGCGGAATCGATCGCCATCTGCCGCTATTTCGAGGCACTCCATCCCGACCCGCCGCTGTTCGGCAGCGGCCCGCTTAACACCGCCTTGGTCGAAATGTGGAACCGGCGTGCCGAACTTCACCTGCTGTTTCACGTCGCGATGGCGTTCCAGCATCTTCATCCGGGCATGAAGCAGATGGTTGACCCGCAAATCCCCGCCTGGGGCGAGGCCAACAAGCCGCGAATTTTCACATTTTTGCAATTCCTCGACACCGAGCTCAAGGACCGGGCCTACATTGCCGGGGCCGATTACACGGTGGCCGACATCACCACGATGGTGGCGGTGGATTTCATGCGTGTTTCAAAGCTTGCAGTTCCGGACACGCTGGTGAACGTCAAGCGCTGGCACCAAGCGGTCGCGGCGCGGCCCAGCGCTGGGGCTTAGCAGAGGCTCGGCCGCGGAACTTTTTACCGCACCGGCAGCTTATGGGTTGGGGTTGAAGGAGGCATTCACTTCCATTGGAGGACTTATGGATAAGAAGATAGCCGGGCTGCTGGGAGCGGCCGCTGCTCTGACCACAATGACCAATGCCCAAGCGGCACCGGCGCAGTCGACCGAGTTGGCGCCGGCCACGAGCTATCGGGAACTTCTCGATCCCGTTCCGAATGCGTTACCGAAGTTGCAGGCCGACAATGCCCGACTGGCCGAACAGAACACCGAGGTAGCCCAGATCACGATCGGGGTCGGTCATCATCACCATCACCATCATGGCGTCCGGATCCGTGTGGGACATCACCACCACCATCACCACGTCCGGCATCACCACCACCATCACCACAATTGATGTTTGAAGGGGCGTCCTCCGGGACGCCCCTTTTGTTATTCCTCGCGGTCTTTGGCCTTGGCCGCCCGCAGCAGAAAGCGGTAGGTGCCGTCGAAGACGGTATCGGTATCCGACGTCCAGGTGGTGTCCGCCGCCAGAGTCGGGCGGCTTGCGTGGATCCGCCTGCCGCGCATTTCGCGTTCGGCGGCTTCCTCGTCATCCATGGCGATCAAAGTGAAATCGGCCGTGACCGGTAGAATCAGAAATTGCATCATCGGCTCGCCGGGCCGGAAAATGTGCGTGCTGCCCTCGACCGGCGATTTGAATACGACGAAGGAAATCATCGGCCACCATTCGGTCCGCAGCAGCGCCGGAACGGCGATCGGAACCGTGCCAGTCGCATCGGTATAGAATCGGGGATGCGGTTCCGCGCGGACCGCCCATTCTTCGCCGACCTTCAGATCAAGCTGGAGATTGTAGGTGTAAAAGTCTTTGCCGAAGCCGCGGAACGGCGGCCACAAAACGCCCGGTTCTGGCGGCGCTCCGAAGTCACCGTCGAAGACGAGCTTGCCGTCCTTGCGCGTGACATGCAGCTCGTTGTCATACGGATAGAAGATCTCGATACCGTATTGCGCGCCTTCGGTGAATGGCGCGCAATGCCACGCATATTCGTGCGAGCCATCGGTGCGGGGTTCGGGTTTGCCGGCCCAACCGGGCATTTCGAGCTTGGTCCGCCTTGGCCGAAGTCCTGGATTTATAAGCCTGTATTTGAGTTCTTGCATTGCCCCCATCCATAAATGGCCGGCGATTATAACCAATCGCATTCCTCGGCCCAGGCGGGAAAGTCGTGGCGACAGAAAGGGTTCCACGCTGGCGCCGGCCATGTGGCGGGGTAAGATCGACCAATGGATCGGCCAAGGCTGCGCGGATTGGCCGCCTTGTATAAAAATCGCCGAATATCGATGACTGCCGGAACCACCATGCCCGACGCGTCCTTCGGACGCCGTCGGCATCCTGATCGTTCGGGAGGATCACGTGTTGTCACGCCGGGCTTTTGCTGGCGCCGCGATGGGCGCGGCGGTTTTATCCAAGAGCGCGGTTTATGCCGCGGACACCTATCCTAACCGGCCCATCAGGGTCATTAGTCCGTTCCCGCCGGGGAGCGCCTCGGACACCGTGAGCCGGGTCGTGCTCGATCAGGTCTCGCAACTCCTCGGCGAGCCCATGGTGATCGAAACCAAGCCCGGCGCCGGGGGCATTGTCGGTTTTGTCGACGTCGCCAAAGCCGACCCTGATGGCTACACCGTCGTCACCAGCTCCACTTCGATGGGGACCGGCTTGGTCCTGCACAAGAGCTTGCCCTACGATCCGGCCAAGGATTTTGCCTCGGTGGCGATGTTCGGCGTGCAGCCGAATGTACTGGTTGCGTCGAGGGAGAGCGGGTTCAAGACCGTCGCCGATCTGGTCGCGGCGGCGAAGGCCAAGCCCGGCACCCTGACCTTCGCCTCGGCCGGCGTCGGCTCCTCGTCCCATATGGCAGGTGAGCGTCTGCGGCTTGCCGCCAAAATCGACGTCCGGCATGTGCCGTTCCGCGACAACGGCCTGACCGAAGTGATGGCCGGGCGCATCGATTTCTATTTCATTCCGCTGGCGGCGGCGGCGTCGGCGCTCGGCAGCGACAACCTCAACGTGCTGGCGGTCAGCTCGCTCAAGCGGGTGGCGCTGTTGCCGGACGTGCCTTCGATCGCCGAGGCCGGATATCCCAACGCCGAATTTCGCTTCTGGGTCGGCCTGTCCGTGCCGGCGCACACGCCGCGCGCCATCATCGACACGCTGCACGATGCGGCCGAAAAAGCGGTGCGCGATCCGGCTTTGCAAGCCAAGCTGGCGAAACTCGGCGTCGAGGCTCTTCCGATGAGTGTCGATGATTTCGACAAATTCGTCCGTGACGATCTGGCCGCGACCGTCCAACTCGCCAAGGACGCCGATATCCAACCAGTGGATTGAGAGATTATCCGCCCCGCCACCGCGGGGCGGCAGATTATCTATTCAACAGCGCGATCAGGCTCGACGTGTCCCAGCGCTTGCCGCCCATCTTCTGCACTTGCGAGTAGAACTGGTCGATTAATGCCGCGACCGGCAGATGCGCGCCGTTCCGGCGCGCTTCGTCGAGACAGATGTTCAAGTCCTTGCGCATCCAGTCCACGGCAAAACCGAAATCGAATTTTCCCGCGGTCATGGTCTTATAGCGGTTCTCCATCTGCCAGGACTGCGCGGCGCCCTTGGAGATGGTCGCGATCAGTTTTTCGATGTCGAGGCCCGATTTCATGGCGAAGTGGAGCCCCTCGGCGAGCCCTTGGACAAGGCTCGCAATGCAGATTTGGTTGACCATTTTGGCGAGTTGCCCGGAGCCCGGCGCGCCCATGAGATTGCAGGCGCGTGCGTAAGCCGCGATCACCTTCTCGGCTTTGGCGAAAGGCGCTTCGTCGCCGCCGCACATCACCGTGAGCACGCCGTTTTCGGCGCCGGCCTGGCCGCCGGAGACTGGGGCATCGATAAAGTCGAAACCGCCCTTCTTGGCTTCGGCGTAAAGTTCGCGCGCGATCGCAGCCGACGCCGTGGTGTGGTCGACCACGATCGCGCCCTTGGCGACGCCGGCGAATATGCCATCCTTCCCCAGCATCACCTCGCGCAGATCGTTGTCGTTGCCGACGCAGGCAAACACAAAATCCTGGCCCTCGGCGGCCTGTTTCGGCGTCGGCGCGGTCCTGCCGCCATGCTGGGCTGCCCATTTTTCGGCTTTGGCGGCGGTGCGGTTGTAGACCGTGACCTCGTGACCGCCTTTGGCCTTGAGGTGTCCCGCCATCGGATAGCCCATTATGCCGAGGCCTACGAACGCAACCTTTGCCATTGTTTCCTCCATCATCCTGCTTGCTTTGGCGTAGCTTGTCTTCGGTTCCTGGCATGGTCATGACCCGTCGGGCGCCGGCCCGTCAACGGGGCAGGGGCTCATTCGCCGGATTGACCGCGACGGTAGCGGGTCTATCTAAGGCAGTCGCGGCGGAGCAGCCGCTGTTTTTGGGACAAGCGCATGGCAGTTTTGAAGGATGATGTTCTGGCGGCGCTGGGAAGGATTTCGAGTCCCGACGGCACAGCGTTGCCGGCGACCGGAAAACTGTCCGACATCGTCGCGGGGGACGGCGAGGTGTTTTTTTCGATCACCGTCGATGCCGCCGCCGTACAGGCTTGGGAAGCCGTGCGGGCTGCCGCCGAAGCCGCCGTTCGCGGCGTGCCCGGCGTGACCTCGGTGATGGTGGCGCTGACCGCCGAGCGCGCGGGCGCCGCCTCCTCATCTTCCCCCGCAAGCGCAGGGGGGAAGGCAGGGGGGCGGCCGCAGCCGCCGCCCGCCGTGGCGGGGCCGCATAATCACGGCGCGAGACCCGGCCCAGCGCCTGGCGCGCCGCGGGCGCCGTCGCCTGCCGGTATTCCCGGGGTCGAAGCCATCATCGCGGTTGCGTCCGGCAAAGGCGGCGTCGGCAAATCGACCACGGCGGTCAATCTTGCGCTTGGCTTGCGCGACCTTGGGCTGAAGGTCGGCATTCTCGATGCCGATATCTACGGACCGTCGCTGCCAAAGCTTCTCGCCATCCGCGAGAAACCGCAGACCATCGGCGGCACGCGGCTCAAACCGATCGAGCGCTATGGCATGCCGGTCATGTCGATCGGTTTTATGATCGAAGAAGAGACGCCGATGATCTGGCGCGGACCGATGGTGATGTCAGCACTGACGCAGATGCTGCGCGAGGTCGAGTGGGGAACGCTCGACGTCCTGGTAGTCGACATGCCGCCGGGCACCGGCGACGCGCAGCTCACCATGGCGCAGCAGGTGCCGCTCAAGGGCGCGGTTATCGTCTCGACGCCGCAGGATCTCGCTTTGATCGATGCGCGGCGCGGCATCGCCATGTTCCGCCGCGTCAACGTGCCGGTCATCGGCATCGTCGAGAACATGTCGAGCTTCATCTGTCCGCATTGCGGCACACGCTCGGATATTTTCGGTCACGGCGGTGCGCGTCACGAAGCCGAGCGGCTTGGCGTACCGTTCCTGGGCGAAGTGCCGCTCGACATGATCATCCGTGAAAAATCCGACGCCGGTCTGCCGGTGGTGGCGACCGCGCCGGATAGTCCGCTCGCCCAGAGCTATCGCGATATCGCAGCCCTGGTACGCGTGGCCTTGCAGGGCGCAAGCCGCCCGGCGCCGAAATTCGTCATTGAGGCGTGAGCGCTAGCGCGGGCTCACGGTTCGGACCTATCGCCGCGCTTTGCCGCGGGCCGGTCGTATCGCGGCGGCGGCCGGCGCAGCGGTCGAGTTCACATTGCAAAAGCCGCGATTGCCGCTGGCTACCGCCTGCAGGCAGTCCTGCGATGTCGCGTAGTTGCAATGCGCATTGCCCTCGTCGTCGACAATGCACCACGACTCGGCCCCCGCCGCCGCGCGGCTTGCCGGCGCGCCGCAGCACAGTCCCGCCGCCACAGCGGCAAGGGCAAGCGCCAGTGTCGGAAGGTGAGAGGTCACCGGTCATTCCCCATCGCACGGTGCAGATTGTCGAGAGCAAGAACACCGTGGCACGGCCTTTGTTCGCTCCGGCTCGTGAATTTGTATCCGTAGATCGGGTCGAAGACCGGTTGGGGACCATGCGTCTGCCGACACCGGCGAGGGACTTTAGATAAAGCGGTCGCCAAGTGAGGCGGCCCCGCGCAGTTATTCAAATTGCCGGTCTCAGTCAGCAGGGACCGCACCAGCAGCGGCCGTAGGCGCAAACAAAGTGCCGTCCGGGCGAACATTTGCCCCAGTCGCGCGGCCCGCGGCAGCCGATTTCCTTGACGATCGCGGTTGCGTTACGCAGCGCGTTGAGGCTGTGGGCGCCTTGGCTTTGCGCACTAGCCGTCATGACCGTCATTCCCAACATGAGCGTCATCACGGCAGAAGTCATAATAGGCCTTCGCATGAGATTCTCCTTCCGTTGCGGGACCATCATGGCTGCAAAAGGAACCAGCCTCAAATTCAAAAGGGACCATTGTCCAATGGAATCAATGGAAAGGGGCCAGTACCCACAAGCCGGTACTGTCCGAATTAGGACACTCGCGCAGGGGAATTAGGACACTGTGGAACCTCACCCTAGCTACCCTCCGAATCCCGGCCATAAGGAGCATGAGCAATGAGTGCAGCGCTTCGCCTCGTCGAAGGAACGTCCATGGACAAATCGAAAGCCCTTGATGCCGCGCTCTCGCAAATCGAGCGCAGTTTCGGCAAGGGCTCGATCATGCGGCTCGGGAAGAACATGGCGGCGATGGACATCGAAACCGTGTCCACCGGCTCGCTTGGCCTCGACATTGCGCTGGGCATCGGCGGACTGCCGCGCGGCCGCGTGGTCGAGATCTACGGTCCGGAATCCTCGGGTAAAACCACGCTCGCTTTGCACACGCTCGCCGAGGCGCAGAAAAAGGGCGGCACTTGCGCCTTCATCGATGCCGAACATGCGCTCGATCCGATCTATGCGCGCAAGCTCGGCGTCAATGTCGACGATCTTCTGATCTCGCAGCCCGACGCCGGCGAGCAGGCGCTGGAAATTGCCGATACGCTGGTGCGCTCCGGCGCGGTCGACGTGCTGGTCATCGATTCGGTCGCCGCTTTGGTGCCGCGCGCCGAGCTCGAAGGCGAGATGGGCGACAGCATGCCGGGGCTGCAGGCGCGGCTGATGAGCCAGGCGCTGCGCAAGCTCACCGCCTCGATCAACCGCTCCCACACCATGGTGATCTTCATCAACCAGATCCGCATGAAGATCGGCGTCATGTATGGCTCGCCGGAAACCACGACCGGGGGGCATGCGCTCAAATTCTACGCCTCGGTTCGGCTCGATATCCGCCGCATCGGTGCGATCAAGGAGCGCGAGGAAGTGGTCGGCAACCAGACCCGGGTGAAAGTCGTCAAGAACAAGCTGGCGCCGCCGTTCAAACAGGTCGAATTTGACATCATGTATGGCGAAGGCATTTCCAAGATGGGCGAACTGGTCGATCTCGGCGTCAAGGCCGGCGTCGTGGAAAAATCGGGCTCATGGTTCTCCTATGACAGCCAGCGCATCGGCCAGGGCCGTGAGAACGCCAAGACCTTCCTCAAGGGCAATCCCGATATCGCCGCGAAAATCGAGACGGCGATCCGGCAGAATTCCGGTCTGATCGCCGAAAAGATTCTCGCCGGCGAGAACGAGGCCGATGACGACGAGGATGCGGCGGAAGCGTAAGCCCGACGGCGTATTGGCCCTCCCCCAATGGGGGAGGGAACCGCGCCGGATCTATTGGAAAAACCGGCTAGGCGCCGCGGCGCTCAGCGGTCCACGAACCCGAGCAAGAGCCGCCGGTCCAGGAGCCGCCACCGGCGTCGCCGGATAGCTGGCCCGAGCCGATTGCGCTTTTGCCTGCGGCGCTCACTTTCACCGTGATGGCGCCGGTCTGCGCAACCGCGCCGGCGATGGTCAGGCCGGTACCGCCGGCGTCAGCGAGTCGGCCGTCGGAAATGCGGATTGGATAACGATAACCGGGGTCGCAGTCGCCCTTCTCGGTGACAATCAAAACGCTCCACAGCCCGTCATAGCGCGGCGCCGCATAACTCGTGGTCGCGATCAAAGCGGCAGATGTGGCGATCACGGCGCACAGCGCGCCACGGCCGGCTCGGCTTGACAGATTGATCATGACTGCTTCCCTGCTTGCGGGTGCGATCCCGCTCAATTCGTTGACCCGGAGTTCAGAATGCGGCTCGGTCGCCTCCGCACTCGCGGGTTAGTCGCGCTCTAGTGGGAAAGCGTTCTAGCCGGGAAAAGTTCAAATCCGGTTGATCCCAGCCGTAAAATTGCCGCAAATCGACCACGGTGCCGACCCCAACCCCGGCCGTTGGCGGAAAAATCCAGCACGCATCCGATCGTGCTAGCGCGGCCTTGGCAGACTGTCGCCGCCGCCCGGCGCGGCGATGGGCGGGGCGGGGGAGGCTGCGGGACTGGCCGGCGGATCAGACATCACGAGCCGATAGCCAACGCCAAGCTCGGTTAACAGAATCCTCGGTTGGGTCGGGTCGGCTTCGATCTTGCGGCGGAGCTTGCGCACGAAAATCCGCAGATAGTGGGTGTCGTCGATATGTTCGTTGCCCCACACTTCGCGGAGCAGATATTGATGGGTGACGACATTGCCTGAATGCTGCGCCAGCATCTGCAACAGCCGATATTCCTTGGGCGTCAGCGTGACCCGGTGATCGTTGATGAAAACGGCGCGGGCGGCAAAATCGATCGAGAGCGGTCCGAATTTCACCACGGGTTCGCCGGTCGACGCACGCAATTGCCGACGCATCGCCGAATGCGCGCGCGCCAACAGTTCGGCCATGCCGAACGGCTTGACGACGTAGTCGTCGGCTCCTAGCTCGAGCAAGCGGACTTTTTCGGCTTCATTGGCACGCACCGAGAGCACGATCAGCGGTACTGTCGACCACGCCCGCAACCGTTCCAGCACATCGGCGCCGTCCATGTCCGGCAGGCCGAGATCAAGAATGACCAGATCCGAGGGTTTAAGCGTGGCTGAGCGCAACGCGTCGGCGCCGGTTTCGGCTTCCTGCACCGTGAAGCCGTCGAGTTCGAAGCCGGTCCGTAAAAAACGCCGGATCTGGACTTCGTCGTCGACGACCAGCACGCGGGACGGGATATCATTCATCGATGCTAGTCTCCAATGGCGCCGCTTCGCTCGGCAGCGGCAGATGGATCGAGACCGTCGTGCCGCGGTCGATGCCATCGCTCTCGACTTCGACCTTACCGCCGTTGGCCGAAATGAAGGCGTGGGCGATCCACAGCCCAAGGCCGGAACCTGACGTGGTCGCGGCGTGACGCGGTCCGCGGAAGAAGCGGCCGCCGACCTGACGTCGTTCGTCGCTCGACAGTCCCGCCCCGCAATCATGGACCGACAGCACCACGGTGTGTCCGTTGGGCCGCGCGGCGACCCGGATCGGTGCGCCATCGGACGAATATTTCGCGGCATTGTCGAGGATCTGCACCAGCGCCTGCTCGACCTGGGTCGGATCGGCGCGCACGATGGGCAGATTGGAATCGAGCTCAAGCGTGACGGGATGGCCGGCGAGCCGTCGCTTGCGGTGTTCAACCGCCGCATTGACGATATCGACCGGCTCGATCCATTGCATTTTCGGCCGCACCTGCTGGCTCGATATGGTGGTGGCATCGAGCAGGTTTTGGATGTCGTTATTGAGGCGTTCGGCTTCGTCGCGCACCACGACGGTGAGCGCGTGCAGCCGCTCGTCGGCGGCGAGCGCGGGTGCATTCGACAGGATCGTCGCGGCGCCGAGGATGGAAGCGAGCGGCGTGCGCAATTCGTGCGACACCGAGCCAATCAGCGCTTCGCGCAACAGCTCGGTCTCCGAGCGCATCTTTGCCTCATTGAGCGCGCGCGCGACGTCGAGGCGCTCCAGGGTCGCGGCGGCGTCGGCCAGCGCATCGTCGATGCGCTGGCGCATGCCGGCGAGCGCCTCGCCCGAGACATTGCCGAGATCGACCGCGACGATGCCGAAATCGGGCGTCTTCGGCGAGACGCGACGAATGAGCCAGGTATTGCCCATGCCGTCGTCAATCGTACGTTCGAGGCCCTCATCCTGTTCGACGCGGTCGACTTCCGCGCGCAGCCGTTCCGGCACGCCTTCGGCCGAACCGGCATCGGCCGCGCCGAGCAGCACCACTTTGCGCTGGACCAGATTGGCCAGGTGATCCTGGATCGCGACGAAAATCTCCGCGGCGCTCGGCGCCGCGGCGAGGCGGCGGGAAAACGCGTAGAGATCGCTCATCTCTCGCTCGCGCTTGCGCGCGATCGTGGTGTGGCGCTTGGCCTGGGTGGCGAGGTGCGACACGAACACCGCGACGACCATGAAGAGGACGAGATTGAGAGCCTCCTGCGGCGAGGCGACCTGGAAGCTGTAAAGTTGCGCAAAATAAACGTAGCCCGACAAAATCACGCCGGCGACCGCGGTGACCAGTGCGGGCACGACGCCGAACTGATAGCCCGCGATCATCACCGGAACGAGGTAGAGCACGGCGCCACGAAGGATGCCGAGATACTCGCGCAACACCAGGGCGACGGCCGTGGTAATCGCGACCATCAACAGCGCGGCCGCGATGCCGCGCAATTCGCGCCACAACGGGGCAAGTCTCGAATTGGATCTTGGACGATGTCCAGGATGCCAACGCGTGTCAATTTCTTGGGTCGCTCGCAATCGAATGCCGCTCAAATCGTGACGAAGGGGCTGATGTCCTATCAACATAGGCCGCGCCCCAAGCGTCGGCCACGCTTTTTTGCGCCCGTGCAGGCCTCTGGGCACCGTGGCGCGAACAATTCTTCGTAATTAACCATGTCGTGTTTATTTGGAATTTATGGGCGTGGTGAGGCCGCAAGCCTGTTGCTCTCGCGACACGGTCCTATATCCCGCCGCAATTGTCTGTTACACTGCTTGTTGATCCGCGGCGGGAAGGCTAACGCCATCTTCTGCTTCCCCCTGCGGGTTCCAGCCCCCGGCGACTTCCCCGCCGGGGGCTTTTCCATTTGCTGGCCCCGCGCTACTTGCCGCGCACGACCTCGCCGTATTTCGGCGCCTCTTTAAGGAAGCCGCGGTCGATCATCCAGTCGACCTTTTCCTGAAACTCCTCGGGCCGATAGCTCTTCACGCCGACGAGTTCGGGCAGGAGGCCGCTGCCGCGCTGATCGGGCGCGAGATCGCGCAGCAGTTCCTGGCGCGAGCGATCCTCGTTCTCACGCAGCCAGTCGATGGCGCGGTTGAGCGCGCGACGCAGCTTCGCCGCGGTTTCGTCGTCGACGTCGTTGCCCGCGACAATGCCGCCGCGCCAGCGCAAATCGGCGATCTTGCGCGCGCCCGAGGCAAGCGCCCGGCTGACCAGCGGCTCCATCAGCGCCGCGACTTCGGTGGTGCCGCTCATCAGTGCCTCGAGGCGATCGTTGGCATGAACCAGCGTGATATCTTCGAACGGCACGCCGGCCGCTTCCAGTACTTCGATTGCGGCGTAGAACGTGCCAGCATGCCAGGTGACCGCGATCGGCACGCGCCGCAATGCGCTTGGCGACTGAATGTTCGATTCTTTGCGCACCATCAAGGCGCCGGTGCGCACCGTGGTGTCGAGCCCGATGATCTTGCCGCCGCCCAGCGTTTGGACGCGCTCGATCGCGCCCCATTCGCAGACCGGATAGACCTCAAGCGCCCCGCTCTGCAGCTGCTGCTCTTTCCAGCGCTTGGAAAAGTCGGCCACGCGTCCGGCCGCGCCTTTCGGATTATCCTCGTGATATTCGACGTCGAGACCTTCCGCGGCAAAGAAACCTTGCTCGACCGCGACGCGCCAGGGGCGGTCGTGGGCGTTAGAGTCGCTTTGCAGACGAATGGCGCGTGTCATGTGCGATCCCCGGGCGGCTCAATCGGCTTGATGTCTGGTTCGGCGGGGTTATCGTAGCTTTGCTCATCATAACCATGGCGGCTCGAATAAAACAGCAGCGCCATCAGGCCGCACCCCACCACGAGCGAGAAAACGACGCCGAGCGTCATGCTGACATAACCGTCGAGGGGCATGGGCGGGCCCGCAATCGCGGTCCACGCCCGTGCTGCGTACCACAGGCTCGCCGCCAGAATCGCGAACAGCGGTGCGAACAGCGCGATCATGCCCAACATACGCAGTTTGGCGCCGGGCTTGGCGCCCGGTTTGGCGACCGGCTTGCTCATGATGCTTAGATATAGGGGGCCGAGCGGTAATTGTCAGCCGCCAGCGCCGCGCTGCGAACGGCCGCTGAGTAACTTCCCGGCCAGACCTTGCCGTGCAAGAATACCGCCGCACGCGGGCTCGCTGGGCTTGCTAGGGAGGAACCGATGTCATCGACGGGGCAAATTGATAGTTCGCGACTGATCATACCGGGGCTGGCCGGGCTCTATGGCAGCGTCGCGCCCTATAGTTACGCCATTATCCGATTCTGCGCCGGCGCTATCCTAATCTATCACGGCTATGGCAAGCTGTTCGGCGGCAATATCGGCGGCGTTGCGGATCACGTGGTCGTGCCGCTAGGTCTGCCGATGCCGATGGCGTGGGCCTATCTCATCGCCGGTCTTGAATTTTTCGGCGGCGCGGCGCTTGCCGTCGGCTTCTTGACCCGGCCGATCGCGCTGATGCTGGTGGTCGAGTTCGTCATCATCACGTTTTGGCACTACGGCAACGGTTACGCGTTCAGCAGCCCGCGTGGCGGTTACGAGTATCCGCTGGTGCTGCTGGTGCTTTATGTCGCGATCTTTTTTCGCGGCGCCGGACGCTGCTCGATCGATCGGGCGATCGGCAAGGAATTTTAACAACAAACGAGTCTGAAAAAGCGTGCGCCGCCGGCTGGCGAGCCCGGCGACGCCTAATGTCACGGCGATCAAGCCATCGCGGCTTTTAAATTGCCGTCGATTTTGTCGAGGAAGCCCGTTGTGGTGAGCCACCTCTGGTCGGGACCGACGAGCAAAGCGAGGTCCTTGGTCATAAAACCGGATTCTACTGTAGCGACGGTGACCTTTTCCAGCGTCGAGGCGAATTTCGCCAGCGCTTCATTGTTGTCGAGCTTGGCGCGATGCGCCAGCCCCCGCGTCCAGGCATAGATCGACGCGATGGAGTTGGTTGAGGTTTCACGGCCCTTCTGATGCTCGCGGAAGTGGCGCGTGACCGTGCCGTGGGCGGCTTCGGCCTCGACCACTTTGCCGTCCGGCGTGGTCAGCACCGAGGTCATCAGGCCGAGCGACCCGTAGCCCTGCGCCACCGTGTCCGACTGCACGTCGCCGTCGTAATTCTTGCAGGCCCAGACATAGCCGCCCGACCATTTGAGCGCCGAGGCCACCATGTCGTCGATCAGCCGGTGCTCGTAGGTGATTTTCTTTGCGGCGAACTCGTCCTTGAATTCGGCGTCGAATACGGCCTGGAAGATATCCTTAAAGCGGCCGTCATAGACTTTGAGGATGGTGTTCTTGGTCGACAAATAGAGCGGGTAGCCGCGATTGAGCGCGTAATTCATCGAGGCGCGGGCAAAATCGCGGATCGAGTCGTCGAGGTTGTACATCGCGATCGCGACGCCGGAGCCAGGGAACTGGAACACCTCGCGCTTGATCTCGTTGCCGTCGTCACCGACGAAGCTGAGATAAAGCTTGCCTTTGCCGGGCACCAGGAAATCGGTGGCGCGGTATTGATCGCCATAGGCGTGCCGGCCGATGATGATCGGTTGCGTCCAGCCCGGCACCAGTCGCGGCACGTTCTTGCAAATGATCGGCTCGCGGAAGATGACGCCGCCGAGAATGTTGCGGATGGTGCCGTTCGGCGAGCGATACATGTCGTGGAGCTTGAACTCTTTCACCCGCGCTTCGTCCGGCGTGATGGTTGCGCATTTGACCGCAACGCCGACTTTCTTGGTCGCTTCCGCGGCGTCAATGGTGATCTGATCCCGCGTTTCGTCGCGTTTCTCGATGCCGAGATCGAAATACATCAGGTCGATGTCGAGATACGGATGGATCAGCCTGTCCTTGATGTCGTGCCAGATGATCCGGGTCATTTCATCGCCGTCCATCTCGACCACCGGATTGGCCACTTTGATTTTTGCCATAGGAATCACGCCCTTCGTGTTTAAGACCTTGCAGCGCGGAATGGGATGGATGCGGCGGGGGCGGCGCGCGTTCGGTATGGCGCCCACGTCGCGCCGGCGGCGGGCCTATAGCATTGACCTTCTTGCCGTGAAAGCGGCTTTAGGTCGTGGACTTAAGCCGCGTCGCGCCGCGCGCGGCTGCGCGCTGGCATGCCCGTCTCGTCGACGGCGCCAGGAAACCAGGTCACGGCGGCGCTGCCGGCCGCGCGGACGTCTTGCTCGACGTGTTCGTCATCGAGCGAGGTCTAGGCCTCGGAGACGTCCGCCGCCACAAAACTCCGCGTCAGAGCGCGGCGATCGCGGCGTTCAGCGTGGCGCTCGGCCGCATTGCTGCCGATGTCTTGGCAATATCGGGCAGGTAGTAACCGCCGATGTCGACCGGTTTGCCTTGCGCGCCGATCAGTTCGCCATTGATCTTGGCTTCGTTTTTGGCAAGCGTTTCGGCCAGCGGTTTGAAGCGGGCTTGCAGCTCCGCGTCCTTGGTCTGCGCGGCCAGCGCCTGAGCCCAGTAAAGGGCGAGGTAGAAATGGCTGCCGCGATTATCGATTTCGCCGACCCTGCGCGCAGGATTGCGGTTGAACTCGAGGAATTTGCCGATGGCCGTATCGAGCGTCTCGGCGAGAACCTGCGCCCTGGCGTTCTTGTAGGTCTGCGCCAGATGTTCGAGGGACGCACCGAGGGCGAGAAACTCGCCGAGCGAATCCCAGCGCAGATAGCCCTCCTGCTGGAACTGCTCCACGTGCTTGGGCGCCGAGCCGCCGGCGCCCGTCTCGAAAAGACCGCCGCCCGCTAACAGCGGAACGATCGACAGCATCTTCGATGAGGTGCCGAGCTCCATGATCGGAAACAGGTCGGTCAAATAATCACGCAGCACATTGCCGGTGACGGAGATCGTGTCCTGCCCCTTGCGAGCGCGCTCAAGCGAAAACTTGATCGCTTCGACCGGCGCCAGAATGCGGATGTCGAGACCCGCGGTGTCTTGATCCTTCAGGTACGTCTCAACTTTGGCGATGACTTGCGCGTCATGCGCGCGCTTGGCGTCGAGCCAGAACACCGCCGGCGTACCGGTGAGGCGCGCGCGGCGCACGCCGAGCTTGACCCAGTCCCGGATCGGCGCGTCTTTGGCCTCGCACATGCGGAAGATGTCGCCGGCCTCGACCGGACGCTCCAGCAGCACCTTGCCGTCATCGGCGACGACGCGAACCGTTCCATTCGCGGGAATTTCGAACGTCTTGTCGTGCGAGCCATATTCCTCGGCCTGCTGCGCCATCAACCCCACATTCGGAACAGACCCCATGGTCTTGGGATCGAACGCGCCGTGCGCCTTACAGTCCTCGATGGTCGCTTGATAGAGCGTCGCATAGGCGCGATCCGGTATGACGGCCTTGACGTCATGCAGCTTGCCGTCGGCGCCCCACATCCGGCCGGCTTCGCGGATCATCGCCGGCATCGAAGCATCGACGATCACGTCGCTGGGCACGTGCAGGCAAGTGATTCCCTTGTCGGAATTGACCATGGCGAGGCCCGGCCGCTTGGCGTATTCGGCCGCGATGTCGTCCTTGATCGCTTTTTTCTCGGCTTCCGGCAGCGTCTCGATCTTCGTCAAGAGATCGCCGAAGCCGTTGTTGAGATTGACGCCGAGACGCTTGAGCGTGGCGGCGTGCTTCTCGATCACGTCGGCGAAGAAGACGGAGACGACATGGCCGAACACGATGGGATCGGCGATCTTCATCATGGTCGCCTTCACATGCAGCGAAAACAGCACGCCTTCCTTCTTTGCGGCTTCGATCTGCTCGGCAAAGAAGGCGCGCAGCGCCTTGCGGCTCATCACCGCCGCGTCGATGATCTCGCCGGCCTGAAGCGCCGTCTTCGCCTTCAGCACCGTGACGGCGCCGTCGGCGCCCACCAGCTCGATGCGGGCGTTGGTCGCCGACGCGACGGTGGTTGCTATTTCCGAGCCGTAGTAGTCGCCGCCTGACATGTACGCGACATGCGATTTGGAGTCGGAACTCCAGGCGCCCATCTTGTGCGGATTGTTGCGGGCGTATTGCTTGACGGCGCCGGCGGCGCGGCGGTCGGAATTGCCCTCGCGCAGTACCGGGTTGACGACGCTGCCAAACACCTTGGCGTAGCGGGACTTGATGTCCTTCTCGGCTTCCGTCGCGGCATTGTCCGGATAGTCCGGAATGCTGTAGCCCTTGCCTTGCAGTTCCTTGATCGCGGCCTTGAGCTGCGGAATGGAGGCTGAGATGTTGGGCAGCTTGATGATGTTGGCCTCGGGCCTCATCGCCAGCGCGCCGAGTTCGGCGAGTTCGTCGTTGATTCGCTGCGCAGGGGTGAGCTTCTCGGGGAAAATGGCGAGGATGCGACCGGCCAGCGAGATGTCCTTCAGCTTCACGGACACACCCGCCGCGCCCACGAAGGCTTCGACGATCGGCAGCAGGGAATAGGTCGCGAGCGCCGGGGCTTCATCGACCTTTGTCCACATGATTTCGAGATCTGGCATGCTTACACCTTTGGTCGCCGTGCTTGTTTGGGCCGAGCGGAAACTGGACATCGACGGGCGCGGCGGAGTGGCTTCTCCCGCAGAACCTCAAATGAATTGTTCTCGGCGCGGAAACCGCCAACCGGGAATCCGACTGACGGGGAGTTCGGCGCGCGCCCTATAGCATCCGCACAGCGCTGGCGAAAGCCTTGTTAGCAGGTGCGATACAGCCCGGCGGGCCGAAATCGCGGTTTTCCAAAGCGTCAGGAGCGGCAGGGTGTTAGGAGCTGCATTGATTCAGATTAAAACGATGATCATTTAGGCAAGACTGCCATGCCGCTTTCGTGGAGAACGCCTTTATGCCGGGTGCCGGCACCGACAAGACCAAGCGCTGGAGCGTCGCGCCGGGCCCGATCGTCGTCCTGGTCGAGCCGCAGATGGGCGAGAACATCGGCGCGGCGGCGCGCGCGATGGCGAATTTCGGTCTGTCGCGGCTGCGCCTGGTCAAGCCGGTGCAAGGCTGGCCGAACGAGAAGGCGCGCGTGATGGCGGCCGGCGCCGACCGCGTGCTCGAAGGCGCGCAGCTCTATGACAGCCTGGCCGACGCCATCGGCGACTGTTCCTTTGTGCTGGCGGCGACCGCGCGCAATCACGATCAGGC
>JBEKRD010000120.1:0-12028 GCA_049519075.1 Xanthobacteraceae bacterium
GACCCCGTGGCCGTGCAACCGGGGTGTCGCCCGGCCTGTTGGGCCTTGCCGGCCCGACCGGAATTCTGATGGCGACTTCAAGTTCTCACTAGTGAAAGGCGGATCGGCGAGCGGTTTCGTCCATCGTGACAACGCTGAGGCTGTGCCGGGTCCGCTTCTGACTGACGAGGGACGTCGCACGATGTCCGCCGCGCTCTGCGCAATACGCCAGGTGCAATGTGCCAATCTTGGCTTCGGCCGAATCTACCTCGGTCATGGTTAGGGAGAAAGGAATAGGTCATGAAACCAATCTCACGCCGTAAAATTATGGCTACCGCTGCCGGAAGCGTGTTGACCGCAGCAACAGTGGCTCATGCGGAAACAAATCCATCGCTGCCGCAGCCGGAGCGTCCCGGCCATGGCGGCAACGATCCCGGCCCGCGCGACGTGATACGGGATCGGGAAAACCCCGACATGATTGTCCCACCAGCCACCGACCAGGGAACCCTGCCGAACCTGCGCTTTTCGTTCGCCGACGCACACAGGCGACTCACGACCGGCGGGTGGACCAGCCAGGTGACCGTTCGCGAACTGGCCATTTCCACGACCATCGCCGGTGTCGAAATGCGCTTGAATGCGGGCAGCGTGCGCGAACTGCATTGGCACAAACAGGCGGAGTGGGCCTATATGCTTTACGGTACCGCCCGCATCACCGCCGTGGATGCCAATGGACACAACTTCGTTGATGACGTAGGCGTCGGCGATCTCTGGTATTTCCCGTCGGGTACTCCGCACTCCATTCAAGGGCTCGGCCCGGACGGTTGCGAATTTCTCCTTGTTTTCGACGACGGCAGTTTCGACGAGGACAGTACTTTTCTCATCAGCGATTGGTTCAAGCACGTGCCGAACGACGTGCTCGCAAAAAATTTCGGCGCGCCGGCCTCGGCTTTCGGTCATACGCCAGACCCCAGCGAGCTCTATATTTTCCCCGCGCCTCTGCCGGGTCCGCTTAGCGGCGATCGAATCGCGGGCGCCACGCCTGTCACCCGGAGCTTCAGCCACAAGATGCTGGCGCAGGAGCCGATTAGGACGAAAAGCGGGGCCGTCCGGATTACTGATTCCAGTATTTTCCCGGTCTCGACCACGATCGCGGCGGCCTTGGTCGAGGTCGAGCCGGGCGGCATGCGGGAGCTGCATTGGCATCCCAACACCGACGAATGGCAGTACTACATTCAAGGTCAGGCACGCATGGGTGTGTTCGGCGCCTCCGGTCAAGCGCGCACCTTCGATTACCGGGCGGGCGATGTTGGTTATGTGCCCTTCGCCATGGGTCATTACATCGAGAATACCGGCGACACGACGCTGCGATTCCTGGAAATGTTCAAGAGCAGCTATTACGCCGACGTGTCGCTGGATCAATGGATGGCCCTCACGCCGCCGGAGTTGGTGGAGGCACATCTGAAACTCGGTCCAGCTGTTATGGACGTCCTCCGCAAGAAGAAAGCCCCGGTCGTGCCCGCTTAGTCCTGGGCTCGGCGAGAGCAGACTGATCATTTCTGCGGCTTTGGCAGATGTGGCTTGGGTCTGCGGCGCCGGTACTGGCGCGTTTGCAATTGGAAGACAACACAGGGCGCGACGTCGCTGGGGCCGCCGCGCGCTGCCTGAAACTTATTTCAGGTTATAAAGCGTCATCGCTTCATGCAGCGCTTGGACGCACTTGCGCTTGCCCTTCGCATCGAGCGTCCGAGCGCGCATCAAAGCTGCATCGAAAGCTCCGTCCGCCTTCGCATCCGCCTGCGCGACAGAACTCGGCGTCGGTTGATGGCCTAACTGGGCGCCGATCGATTGGGCCGCCATCGGGCCCGAGCCGGGGATATCTGCGGACTGGCGCACCGTCATTTCAAATCGGGCAATCATTTTGGTGCAAGGCCCCGCGATGGTAGGCATGTCAGTTCCAGCCAGCGTGCCACCAAGCACCAAAGCTGTTGAAAAAAGTCGCTTCATCAATGTCATGCCAGCCACCCTTGCCGCCCACCCCAGCGAATGCTGCGTCGTCTGCAAACAATTTTGCTGCTTTCGCGCCCAGCGGCGCCGCGACCGGCGAAATGCCGGGCCGGGCGCGTCTGCATCGGAGATGAGGAAGAAGGTTGTCGACCTCGTCCGATGATCTGATCAGGACCGCCCGAATTTATGCCACGCTCCTTTGGTAGCCGGTCGGGGTCAGGCCGGTGGCTTTGCGAAAGGCCGCTGTGAAAGAGCTCGTCTCGCTGAACCCGATCGCCATCCCGACGTCGGTCACCGAGACGGAGCGCCTTGCCAGCAGTGACTTGGCATGCTCGATGCGGCGAACTGTGTGAAATCGATGCGGCGGCATGCCAAACGATTGCTTGAAGGACCGGCAGAAGTGATACCGGCTGAGGCGAACGAGCTTCGCCAGTGTGTCAAGCGAGATCTGCTCTTCGAGGTGTTCCTCGATGAAGCGCGTCACGGCGCGTTGCTGCCAAGTCGCAAGCCCACCCCTGACTGGCGTCTCCACCGGCGGAGTGCCGTGATTGAGGCGCATGAGCTCGTGCGCCAGGACGATCCCGAGTGCCTCGCAATAGAGCGGATTGACCGGCTGGGACTGATCGACCAGGGCCTTCAGCCTCATCGCGTAGTCCCACAGCCTCGCGTCCTCGAAGAACATCCGCGGCGCGATCAACAAGTCTGAAAATTCCGCCCTGGGGTCGATCCGCAACGCCGCCGCATCGAAATAAAAGTATACGGCGCGGGTGAGACTTCGCGGCTCCTGCCAATCATAATATTCGTGGCCCGCCGGCACGAAGAGGAATTTCTGTCGATAGTTTCGAAGCGTGGCCCGCGGCAAACCCTCAACAAATGTCACTCCCTCGTCGCGGGCCCCTTCTTCGAACAACGCGAGCAAGTGGGTCGGGCCGCGGAACCGAGATTCGAATCTGCAATGCTTTTCGACCTCTACCGTCTCCACGGTCATGCCGTTCCACGTCAGAGCACGCCGCTTTACAGCGTCGGACGGGTAGATCTCCACCAACGGTTCGGCCGCGTCGATCCCACTCTGCGGTCGCGCCCGGCTGACGTGATCATCATGGCGTCTCTTCGTTTGCGAGCCGGCCGCGAGCTTGCTTAGCGAGGATAAGGCTGCGGCCTGCGGCGACAATTCGCGATCGCCGGGAGCTCGTAACAACACATTCAACACGTGGGAGTTCGCGAGCATGGTGCACCTCTGAGCCTTGGGCTGGTGAAGTCGTAGTCCCAGCCGACACCTGACGGTCAGGAGGCTAACGCGCCCGAGATGAATTGTTCCATCGCCACAAAGCTTGGTCTAACTAGTGAAGTGGTTGGCGGAATACATACTTCAGTATGATTATCGGGCTGATAGCTTCGGAAATCCTCGCAAGCGTGACCGACTTATGACGCTCGCGACGCCGCGGCAGGTCCCCGTTATCCGTGGGCTGGGGGCGGTCGGGCGGCGGTCCCAGCGGCCGGTGCGCTGCAGCGAAGCCGAAAGTCATCAGCTCGCCCAGACCCGCGCGATGATTGAATCTCGCCAAAATCGCAACCGCGGCAGCGTTTTTGGGAGCAGGGACCTGATGGCACGATCACCGCAACTTCAAGAAACTCGAAGCAAGGTCAATCGATCAAAAGCCATTGCATCCAGTCATTATCGACGAGGTTTGCGCGGCAAAGGCGAGAATCTGTGTTCGACGCCGCGCGGTCCCCTGCCACAACGGCCGATGGGAAAGCTTAGACCAGGAAAGTGTCATGAGGGAATCTGTCGCCCAGCAACTATTCCCCGAGGGACGACTTCTACTGAGTGAGCTGACCCATAGGGTCAATAACGAGTTCGCCTCCGCGATCAACGTTGTGTCGGTTGCCGCCGCGCGCGCCCATAATGGCGAAGTCAAAGTCGCTCTGGACGCCGTGACGGATTGCTTCCAGCGGCACGCGCTTGTGCATCATGCGCTGCAGATGCCGGAATACCGCACTCAGGTCGACGCCGCGGCCTATCTTCGACGGTTGTGCCTGTCGATCAGCCGAGCGACGCTGGATTGCAAGAATATAAAACTCGTGCTGGTAGATCATCCGATATCGATGCAGTCGGACCGATGTTGGCAGCTTGGGATGATTGTGTACGAACTGATCACAAACGCGGCGCGCCATGCATTTGATGGGCGCGATGGGGAGATCAGAGTCGAATTGTTTCCCTCCGGTTCCTTCGTGGAATGTCGCGTATCGGACAATGGCTCGGGCCCGGCCGACTTTCGACCGGGACGCGGACTTAAGATTGTCGAGGCGCTGGTTGACGGTCTCGACGGCCGATTTGAACAACGATTTGGGGCGCAGGGCTCCACCACAGTCGTATTCTTTCCTGCCTGCGAGTACCGGCCCGCCACAACTAAAGCAGCAAGAATGCCACAAGATCGGCAATTCTAATCAAGAGCCGCCTTACTCGGCGCATAGAATCTGACCCTACTAGACCGACCGCTTCGCGGCCGGGCTGCAAAAGTAAGCAGCAGGCGGGTGGATACGTCGGTTTCTGGGTTCTGAAACTGATGAAATCGCAGCGATACGCCGAACGCGCCCGCAAGTTCTATTGGCGGCGCTCCGCAGGAAGCCATCTCGCATTCGCCGGGATGATCTTGCAACGGAGTTGAGGGATGAGCCGCGGATGGAGGAAGTTCGGAATCGGTGGCGCCGCCATCGCTGTTCTGGTCGCGGGAACGGTCGTCTACGCGAAGCTGGATCGTCGTCAAGCGCCGGCAACGGCGCTCCAGCCGGTTCCCGTCATCGCGGCGACTGTCCAGCAACACGACGTGCCGATCATATTGACCGGCCTGGGAACGGTCACTGCGCTGAACACCGCAACCGTTCGCAGCCAGATCACGGGGCTATTGATCAGCGTCGACTTCAAAGAAGGTCAGAGGGTCAAGAAAGGAGAGCTGCTCGCGCAAATCGATCCGCGCACTTATCAAGCGCAGCTCGATCAGGCGGAGGCTACGCTGGGGCACGACCAAACGCATCTTCAAAATGGCCAACTCAACCTTCAGCGCTACAGCGACCTTGCCAAGACCGATTCCATCGCGCGCCAGCAGGTCGATGATCAGCGTGCCGCCGTTGATGAACTCAACGCGCAGATCAAAAGCGATCAAGCTGCGGTCGAAAGTGCCAAGGCCGAGCTCAGCTATACTTCGCTTGTCGCGCCGTTCGACGGGGTCACTGGATTCCGTCTGCTCGACGTTGGGAATATCATCCACCCCCCGACATCTTCGACGACGGCTCAATCGAGCCAGGCCGATCCGAACGCACTGGTGGTGGTCACCCAGCTTCAGCCAATAAGTGTCATTTTCACTCTCGCCACGCCGAACATATCGGCGGTTCAGAACGCGGCGGCGAATGGGCCGCTGCAGGCCATCGCTTTCAGCCAGGACGACAAAACCCAGCTCGATACTGGCAGCCTTCTCGTCGTGAACAACCAAGCGGATCCCAGCTCGGGCACGGTCCAGCTCAAGGCGGTGTTTCCTAATCAGCGGCGCCAGCTCTGGCCAGGCACGTTCGTCAACATAAGGCTGATCATATCGACCCAGCACGACGCCCTGACGGTCCCGCTCGACGCTGTCCAGCAAGGGCCGCAGGGTCAGGTGGTCTTCGTGGTCGATCCGGATCACAAGGTCGCGCTACGTCCTGTCTCGATCCGCCAATCCTTCAACGGCATTGCGCTCGTCGAGAAGGGTCTTAGCGCCGGTGAAACCGTGGTGGTTCGCGGCCAATACCGGTTGTCGGCCGGCACACCGGTGACGCTGCAGAACCCGAATGATCCTGGCGCCGTTCCCAATCCGTCCACGGCAAGTTCCGGCATGCTGCCATGAATATCTCCGCTACCTTCATACACAAGCCTGTGGCGACGGCTCTGCTGATGGTCGCGGTCGTGTTGCTTGGCATCATCGGCTACGAGCTTTTGCCAGTGGCGGCCCTGCCGGACGTCGATTCGCCGACGATCCAGGTGACCGCCGAGCTGCCGGGGGCAGATCCGGAGACGGTCGCCTCATCCGTCGCGACGCAGCTTGAGCGGCAGTTCGGCGAGATCCCCGGCCTGGCGCAAATGACCTCGAGTAGCGCTTTGGGGTATACGCAGATCACGCTCCAGTTCGACCGGAGCAGAACCGTGGACTCGGCCGCCCAGGATGTGCAGGCGGCCATCAATGCAACGGCGGGTCAACTGCCGCCCGATCTCCTCAATGCGCCGATTTACCGCAAGACCAATCCTGCCGACACACCGATCCTGCTCATCGCGCTGACTTCGGATACGCTTCCGCTCACCAAGGTGAGCGACTACGCCGACAGCATACTGGCGCAGAAATTATCGCAAATGCCCGGCGTCGGGCTTGTCAGCATCGGTGGCGAGCAAAACCCGGCGATCCGGGTCCAGGTCAATCCGGCGCAGCTTGCCGCGGAGGGGCTGGATCTCGAAAGCGTGCGGGCGGCTCTGGCCAACAGCACCGTCGATCAACCAAAGGGCACGCTCTACGGCGGCAGCCAGGCCTTCTCGCTATTGACCAACGACCAGCTCACGACCGCGGCCGCGTTCGACAACTACATCGTGGCCTACCGCAATGGGGCCCCCGTCCGTGTCCGCGATGTCGGCCACGCCGTGGTCGCGGCGGAAGATACGACGCTCGCAGGCTGGTTGGGCACGCACCCGGCGGTGCTCATTCAGATTCAGCGTCAGCCCGGCGCCAATGTGATCGAGACAGTCGATCAGATCAAAAAGGCGCTACCGCAACTTCAAGCGTCGCTGCCGCCCTCGATCAAGGTCGAGATCGTGTCGGATCGCACGCAGACCATCCGCGCCAGCGTCGCCGACGTCAAATTTACGCTGCTGCTGACCATCGCGCTGGTCGTCGGGGTCATCTTTCTTTTCCTGCGAAAGCTTTGGGCCACGGTCATTCCGGCGGTCTCGGTACCGTTGTCGCTGATCGGCACTCTCGCAGTGATCTACGTGCTCGGTTACAGCCTCGACAATCTCTCTCTGATGGCGCTGACGATCGCCGTCGGCTTCGTGGTCGATGATGCCATCGTCATGATCGAGAATGTCGAGCGGCACATCGAAGGCGGCGAAGCGCCGATGCGGGCAGCTATTAATGGCGCTGGCGAAATCGGTTTCACCATTCTGTCGATTTCAATATCGCTGACCGCGGTGTTTATTCCGCTGTTCCTTATGAGCGGCGTCGTTGGTCTGCTGTTTCGCGAGTTTGCCATCACCGTCGCGGTGGCAATCGCGGTCTCGGTGGTGGTCTCGCTGAGTTTGACGCCCATGATGTGCGCCCGCCTGCTGGCGCCGTTAGGCGATGGCCGAGCGGGGCGGATGTCGCGGACGCTCGAACACTTCTTCGACGAACTGGTCAGGGTCTACGATCGCGCATTGGTAGTCGCGCTGCGCTATCGCCAGATCACGCTCGCGGTCATGATCCTGACGGTGTGCGCGACCGTGGTGCTCTTCCTCTGGATTCCCAAGGGGTTTTTCCCGCAACAGGACACCGGAATGATCGTGGGCATTTCGGAGGGAGCCCAGGACATCTCTCCGCAAGGCATGATGGAACGCCAGGAGGCGGTGCTGGGGATCGTAGTCCAGAATCCGGCGGTCGCTTCGGCGATTGCCTATATCGGACCCGGCGGCTCGACCGTCACGGAGAATGACGGGCGTATGTTCATCACGCTAAAGCCCCTTGGACAGAGGAGCGCCAGCGCCGACCAGGTGATCGCGCAGTTGAATAGGGCGCTACAGCCAATCCAGGGCATCAGGCTCTACATGCAGGCCGCGCAAGACATCAACGTCGGCGCACGACTCTCCAAGTCGCAATACCAATATACCCTGGTCGATGTGGACAGCGACGAACTCAACCACTGGGCTCCCATCCTGCTGAACAAGCTGCGGGGATTGCCGCAAATAACCGACGCTGCGAGCGACCAGCAAAGCGCCGGCGAGACTCTCAAGGTCGAGATCAACCGGGATGTAGCGTCCCGTCTCGGCGTCAATCCCGCCATTGTCGATTCGCTGCTTTACGATGCTTTTGGTCAGCGACACGTGGCGCGGATTTATACGACTTTGAATCAGTACTACGTTATCCTCGAGGTTGACCCCGGCTACCAACTCGGTCCTAACGCGCTCAGCCGGATCTATGCGAAATCTTCCGGCGGCATCATGGTGCCGCTCAGTCAATTTGCCAGCGTCAGGCGTTCGATCGCGCCGCTCGCGATTAACCACCAGGGCCAATTTCCGTCGGTGACCCTGAGCTTCAACCTCGCTCCGGCGGGCACGATCGGTGCTGCGGTATCGGCCATCCGCCAGAACGCCGCTGACCTTCATATGCCGCCTTCGATCGCTACGAGCTTCCAGGGCAACGCTCAGGCTTTCCAGTCTTCGCTCAGCAGCACCCCAATCTTAATCCTCGCGGCTTTGATCGCGGTCTACCTCATCCTCGGAGTGCTCTACGAGAGCTTGATCCATCCGCTGACGATCATTTCGACCTTGCCGTCGGCCGGGCTCGGCGCATTGCTGACCCTGATGCTGTTCGGCATGCCACTCGATGTCATTGGCATCATCGGCATCATCCTGCTGATCGGCATCGTAAAAAAGAACGGCATCATGCTGGTCGATTTCGCACTCGCGGGCCAGCGCGAGCGCGGGCTGAGCAGCGAAGACGCCATCCACGAAGCTTGCCGGCTGCGGTTCCGTCCCATCCTAATGACGACACTCTGTGCGCTGCTCGGTGGCGTGCCGCTCATGCTGGGGACCGGAACAGGGTCGGAAATACGCCAACCGCTCGGCTATGCGATCGTCGGCGGGTTGCTCGTTTCGCAGCTATTGACGCTGTTTACCACGCCGATCGTCTACATCTACATGGATCGCATCCAGGATTGGCTCGACCGTCGATCGCGCACGCAATCTTCCGACATGAACGGGCCGTTGGCGGCGCTAGGGAAGACCGATCTTAAAGGTTCAGGCTCCGCGGTATCGATCCCGTTGAAATGAGCGATCCTCCTCGCGAGCCGCCGTACTGCCACTGTGCCCGCGTCAGCGACTCGACCGTCTCTACACCGCCCGCCAAGGCGGCTTAGACGGGTCGACGAGCTCAAAATTGATTGGCGCCTGCCCGAAAATGCCGATGACGACCGGTGCCGCCTCGCCGTTCTTCACGCCGTCATAGTGCGGCGTGTGAGCGACGCGACGCACGAAGCCGCCAGCCGGCACCGGCACGGTCGCGTTCGGCTCGAAAGTCTCGCCGGAATTCACCCACCACGTGCCGGACAGCACGAAGCACAGCCGGTCGGTGACATAGGTGTGCGGCGCGCTCATGTAGCCCGGATACCACTTTACCAGCACAGCGTAGGAACCGGGTTGGTCGGTCGCGCCAAAAACCGGTGCCGTCTCGACCGAGTGCGTCGGCGCCCCGGGTAGCCCGGGCTTCCATTGGAACTGGTCGGGCAAGGTGACTTGCGTCTCATCTGGGTCGATCGCTTGTGCCGGGCCCGATGGGAGGATCGCCGGCAGAGCGGCGATGAACGGCGCGAGCATGAGCCGGCGCCGGCTGGTCGCGAGATTTTGCAGCAGTGGCGCGAGCCGCGCGAAATCTTCAGGTTTTTGCGCCGGCAATCGAGCAGCAAATTGATGGGCCGTAGTCATCGCATGATTTGCTCCATAGCCATCATGTTGTGGTTCATGTTCGTCATGATCCAGAGCGAACCGGTAAGCAGCAGCAGAACGATCAGCACGCCGAAGGCGAGCGCCAGGACGTTGTTGACGTTGTCGGGACCCGTGGTGATATTGAGAAAGAAGACGAGGTGAACGCCCATCTGCGCGATGGCGAGAACGACCAGCGCGACGGGAATGCTCGGACCCCAGACCAGTGTGGTGCCCGAGATAAAGAAGGATACGATGGTGAGTAGCGCCGCCAGTCCCAGTCCAATCAGGTAGCTACCGACAGCCTCGCCGCCCTCATCCCCGTCGATGCGTTCGTAGCCCGGCGCGATGTCCGCATAGTGCGAGTCACTTTCCGGTTCGGAAGAGCTCATTGCCCGGCTCCCATCAGATACACCACGGTGAATATCGCAACCCAAATGATATCGAGCGTATGCCAGAACAGGCCGAAGCAGAGGATTCGTCTGAGAATATCCGCCCGGAAACCCTTGGCGAACACCTGCGCCATCATCGTCAGAAGCCAAAGCAGGCCGGCGGTCACGTGCACGCCATGGCAGCCGACCAGGGTAAAAAATGCCGAAAGGAACGCGCTTCGCGTTGGGCCTGCTCCTCGCGCGACCATGCCCACGAACTCGTGCACCTCGATGTAAAGAAACGCCGCTCCCAGAATGCAGGTTACGGTCATCGCACCGTAAAACCAGGACTCGCGGCGAGTCCGTGCGCCGACGCTGGCGAGGCCGCAGGTGAAGCTCGAGAGCAGAAGACAGGCGGTCTCGATCGCGACGTTGCGCAGGTTGAACAGGTCCCGCCCGCTTGGCCCGCCCGCTGTCGCCCCGACCAGCACCGCGTAGCTGGCGAAGAAGGCGGAGAACATGATGATGTCGCTGAGCAGGAAGATCCAGAAGCCGTAGCCGACAATGATGCGTTTCGACATGAGCCCACCGTCGGTGTGCTCTGCCGGGATTCGGCGATCCCACGATTCCTCGTGACCCGTGCGATTTAAATTGCCGCCGCCAGCGGCCGCTTCGAAGGTGCTCATGAGGCAGCCTCCGCGTGAATGAGCGCCTCGCCACGCGCCTCGCGGTTGGCCCGATCGATGCGCGCGACCTCGTCGGCCGGAATAAGGTACTCGACCCTGTCGCGCCAGGCGAAGACTACGAATGTCGCGTATGCGCCCAAGGCGGCCAAGGCCACCATCCACCAGATGTGCCAGATCAGCGCAAAACCCATGAAGCTGGCAAAGAAGGCACAGACGAAACCCGTCGGACTATTTCTCGGCATCTCGATGGCGGTATAGCGAGGCTCCTCGCCGAGCTTGCCCCGCTGACGGGCGCGCTGCTTGATGGCCCAGTAAGCATCACGACCCGCGACAAGCGGCAGCACCGCGAAGTTGAAAGCCGGTGGTGGGGATGACGTTGACCATTCGAGGGAGCGCCCGTTCCAAGGATCGCCGGTAACATCGCGAAGTTCTTCACGCCTGCGAATGCTGACGGCGAGTTGCGCGATCTGCAGGATTATTCCGGCCAGGATCAGCACCGCGCCACCGGCGGCGATCAGCAGCCACGGATGCCAGGCCGCGACATCGTAATGCTGCATGCGGCGGGTCATGCCCATCAGGCCCAACATGTAGAGCGGCACGAAGGCGACATAGAAGCCGACGAACCAGCACCAGAACGCGGCCTTGCCGAGACCTTCGTGCAGCCGGAAGCCGAACGCTTTGGGGAACCAGAAGCTGTAGCCGGCGAACGCGCCGAACAAAACGCCGCCGATGATGACGTTGTGGAAATGGGCGACGAGAAAGAGGCTGTTGTGCAGGACGAAATCCGCCGGCGGTACGGCGAGCAGCACGCCGGTCACGCCACCAATCACGAACGTGACCATGAAACCGAGCGACCACAATATAGGCGTGGCATAGACGACGCGGCCGCCATACATCGTAAACAGCCAGTTGAATATCTTGACGCCGGTGGGCACGGCGATGATCGCCGAAGCGATGCCGAAGATCGCGTTGACGTCGGCGCCGGCGCCCATGGTGAAGAAGTGGTGCAGCCATACCGTGAAAGAGAGCAGGCAGATGGCCATCGTCGCCATCACCATCGACCGGTAGCCGAACAGCGACTTGCCAGAGAAAGTCGATATCACTTCGGAGAATATGCCAAAGGCCGGCAAGATCAGGATGTAAACCTCCGGATGTCCCCATGCCCAAATCAGGTTCATGAACATCATCATGTTGCCACCGGCTTCGTTGGTGAAGAAATGAAAGCCGAGGTAGCGATCCAGCAGCAGCATCGCCAAGGTCGCCGTCAGGATGGGGAACGCGGCGACGATCAGAAG
>JBEKRD010000121.1:0-13303 GCA_049519075.1 Xanthobacteraceae bacterium
GCCTTGGCGTCGGCGGGAGCGATCATTTCCGCACGCGCCGGCGGCGCGGCCAAGAAAGCCGTCAGAACGAAACCGAGAGCCGGGATGAGCGTTCGCATTTCCATTCCTCCATGCCACGAGATGATGCCTTTTTGGAACATAACAGGAACGAATGGAAAAGGCAACGGCAAGTTGCGGGCAATGGCAGTGCCGTGCGTGGCTCTTGGCGCGACGGTCTTCTCCGGTTGTTTGTTGCCAAATGGTGTCAACAAGAACAGGCCCCCAGATCGAAGGCTGTCTGGTCCAGCACGCCGCTGCGGGCGCTGGCTACCGCGGTAATCTTGTGATCAAAAACCGCGGCGCTGAAATCCACAGCACCCATAAGGGTTATTACCGAATAGCCGCACGCTCGTTCCGCGCGCATCCTGCCGTCGTTCGCGTCGGCACTGATTCGGATTATGCGAAACGTGCCCTGCATTTGTTGTTTGGCGCGGCCTGTCTCGTGCGAAATTTAGTGCGTTTGTTTGGTAACGGCGTTGTCGGCCGGGCGTATTCGGCCATCCCTGCAACACAGAAGCAGAATAGAGAGCACCATGCACACCATCGTTTTGGTTTCGCAAAAAGGCGGCAGCGGCAAGAGCACGCTGGCGATCGGTCTGGCGATTGCCGCCATGCAGGACGGACACAAAGTGTGCCTCCTGGAGACCGACCCGCAAGGCACCGTTTCGAATTGGCGTCGGCGCCGCACGCAAAGCGAGCCCATGGTCGAAACGGTCAGCGCCGGCTATCTGATTGAGCAAAGACTGCCGGTGCTCGCCCACAGCGGCGTGACATTGACGATCATTGATACGGCCGGAGGCGCCAGCGCTACCACGGCGGCGGCGATCCGCGCGTCCGACCTGTGCCTCATCCCGGCGCGCCCAAGCCCGGCCGACATCGAAGCCGCGGCGCCGACGCTGAACGCCATTCGTCAACTCGATCGGCCGTTTGCCTTCGTTCTCAATCAAACACCGGTGCGCAGCTATCGGCTCGATAGCGCAGCGGCGGCGCTCAACGAAACGGCGGTGTCGCTCAATCAGGTCGCGCTCAACGAGATGGGCGTGCTGGCGCTGCCCTTCATCGTGCTGCGCAACGATCAGCAGGACGCGCTCGGCGCCGGCCTCGCCGTCACCGAATATGCGCTCGACGGCAAGTCCGCGGACGAAATCCGCGGGCTGTGGCAGTGGGTCTCGAAAAAGCTCATGATCGGATCCTCCGCCTATGAGCAGCCGCCACAGCCGCGCGCCGTCAACGAGAGCGCGATCGCACTGAGCTGAAGCGCACGGATCGGCGCTTCACAGACCCTCGAACAGCGTCGTCGACAAATAGCGTTCGGCGAAGTCCGGCAAGATCAC
Organism: Xanthobacteraceae bacterium; assembly: GCA_049519075.1. Classification (GTDB taxonomy): domain Bacteria; phylum Pseudomonadota; class Alphaproteobacteria; order Rhizobiales; family Xanthobacteraceae; genus BOG-931. The sequence continues at coordinate 1,374 of JBEKRD010000121.1, forward strand.
GACGATATTCTTGCCGGCGAATTCGGCGCGTGCGCCTATCGTCAGCGCCGCCGCGACGGCGGCGCCCGACGAGATGCCGACCGGGATGCCTTCCAGGCGGGCCAGAGCGCGCGCGGTTTCCAGCGCGCTTTGATTGCTGACTTTGGCAATCTCGTCGATGACGGAGCGGTCGAGGATCTCCGGGACAAAGCCCGCGCCGATGCCCTGGATCTTGTGCGGCCCAGGCTTGCCGCCGGACAAGACCGGGCTGTCTTCCGGCTCTACCGCGACGATGTGCAGCGACGGCTTTCGCGGCTTGAGCACCTGTCCGACGCCGGTGATGGTCCCGCCGGTGCCGACGCCCGCGACGAAGGCATCGATCGCGCCGCCGGTGTCGCGCCAGATTTCTTCCGCTGTAGTGCGGCGATGGATTTCGGGATTGGCGGGATTGCGAAACTGCTGCGGTACGATCGCGTTGGGCGTGTCGCGCGCCAGTTCTTCGGCGTGCTTGACCGCGCCACTCATGCCGCCTGCGGCCGGGGTCAACACCAGCTCGGCGCCGAGCAGCGCCAGCATCTTGCGGCGCTCGATCGACATCGATTCCGGCATCACCAGGATCAGGCGATAGCCGCGCGCGGCGGCGACAAAGGCGAGCGCGATGCCGGTATTTCCCGAAGTCGGCTCGATCAGCACCGCGCCTGGCCCGATCTTGCCCTGTGCCTCCAGCGCATCGATCATCGAAACGCCGATGCGATCTTTGACGCTGGCGATCGGATTGAAGAATTCGAGCTTGGCGAGAATATTGGCTTTGACGCCGCGCTCTTCGGGTAGCCGGGTGAGCCGCACGATCGGCGTCGCGCCGATGGTATCGGTGATTGAGTCGTAGATGCGGCCGTGGCCTTCGGCGTGCGTGCGCGACGGCGCAGCGACAACGGATCGCAGTGCGGCTTCAGTGATCGACATGGCGTTTTTCTCCCGGCCGCCTCGCACCTCGTGAGCATCATGCGTCGAACGGGGCGGTCAATTAATGGAATTTCGCGATGATAATGCAAGCCCGCTTGACCAAAAACAATATTGTTCTCTCGGGGCGGGACCCGTCACGCAAATTTGTCTCGAACGCGCTGCTACGCGACAGAAATCATCCCGCCATCAATCGGTGGTGTTATCGAATCCCCGTACCGTCAATCCGTGGCGTCTTCGAACCTTGGCGCCTCTAAAGCTTGGCGTCACCAATCCAAGGCCAGATCACGCCGCGGCGGGCTTGAACTTGATCAGAGTGTGAAATCGATTGTCGCAGCTGTCGCACAGCCAAAAGTGCCGGATTTCATCGCCGCTGCGGCACACCGAGAATTCCTGATATTCCGGCGCCATCATGAGGTCGCCACACTTTGGGCACGACGGCCGGCCGAAATAGCGTTCATGAAAGTAATCCATGGGCGCGGCGACCTGGAGTGCCATGAGGAATCCCTCCGTGCTTGGATGGGAACTTGTTAGCGTCCGTCTGTGTCATCTTCACGATGGCCGCTTCAAGAAACCGTGAAAGACGCCAAGTGCTTTTTACTACATTGCGTTCTTAAACTATCGTGGTGACAAAAGCGTCGTCACGTACACGGGGGCCAAATCTGCTTGGCCAAGGGTGCGCTGCACAATATGCCCCGCCAACTGCCGTGATGACCGAAGCCGTTTGGATTTTCCGCTGATTAATTCGGCGCGGCGGTGATCAATCGTAAGCGTCGCTACGCGCGTGTCGCGAGCCGGTTGCTCAACTGCGCCGGCCCTCTTTGGCTTGGCCATCCAGCCAGTCCGATAAGTTGCCGGAGGCGGGTTTTTTCTTGGCTTTTCGCTTCGGGGCGGCGGCCACGGGCGGCGGTGCAGCGGCGTCGCGCGCCAGGCGAAGCGCTTTAAGCCGTTCGGTCTTGGCGCGGGTCGCTGCGGCTGCGGTCTCGTATTCGGTCGCCGCCTTTTTGGCGTCGTTGGCGCGCTGCAATTTTGCAAACTGCGCGTTTGCTTCATGTTTTTTAGATTTTTCGGCCATTTCGCCATCCTTTTCCGAGAATCAGCATATCAGCCTACAGGCCCGATTGGCGAGGCTTAATCCGGTCGGCGGTCGGCGCGGCGACGAGAAATCGGGCGGTTTGCTCCGCCTGACCGGCCCATCACTTGAGCCTTCGCCGGGCGGAACTCCGGATTGGCCGACGCCAGGTCCGGACCTCAGCCTAAAGCTCAGTCGATCTCTTGACCTGGATCGGTTGCGCAACGGGTTGCCGCAGGCGCTGAACCACAAGCGCGGACACTCCCATGAGCGCAATCGCCGCGATGATGGCGGCGACGTTTTGGATCGTGAGCAAAAAATACGCCGCTTCAAACGCGCCGTTCTGCGGCGGTTCGTAGTCCCACGATACCGGCATCACGTCCCACAGCAATATCCACCGGGTGGCGAAGGCGGCGGCGAACGTCGCCACGCTGAGAAGCAACAAATCAATTGCGCCGCGTAGCGGAGTCATGTTCGTTCGCCCAGATAAAAAACTCTCCCAACCTTACACTAAATTATGCACCGACGCAGTCGGCGTCTTGTTGATATGGATCAACCAAGTGGAGACATTATCAACTCCGCGAAAGCGGGACTATTTGGCCGCAGCATCGTTGACCGCGCGCAGCAGAGTGAGCAGCGCCGTGTTGAGCGGGGTCGCGATGCCGTGGCGGGCGCCCGCGGCGACAATGGCGCCGGTGAGCGCCTCGATCTCGATCGGGCGGCCGGCAAGACGGTCGAAATACATCGACGTGCCAAGCTCGCCCGAAAACGTGAGGAGCGCCGCAATCGTGCGCGCGGTTTCGTCTTCGGCGAGGTGCGCGCCGTCGGCGCGAGCGACAGCAACCGCTTCGTCGAGCACCGCGCGGCAAAGGTCCTGCACGTCGGGGCGTCGCAACACCGCCTGCCGCTGCAGCGCCAGAGCGGTGATCGGATTGGCAACCGCGTTGATCAGAAGCTTGCGCCACAACAGCGTGGCGAAGTTGCCGCTAATGAGAACGCTGAGCGGAGTGCCGCCAAGGAGTAGTGCGAAGGCGCGGCCGGTCTCGTCGTCCGCCACCACGAGGTCGTGCTTGCCGGCATGACGCAGTCGCACGCGATCGGGCGCGATCCGCTCGCCGTTGTAATACACAATGACCGGCAGCACCGTGGCGCCATCGACGAGGGGGCCGACGCGGGCGACGTGGTCGATGCCGTTCTGCAGCACGGCGACGCGGGTCGAGGACGTACAGAGCCGCTTGAGCCAAGCTGCTGCTGCGGCGGTCTGGTGCGCTTTGGTGCACAACAGCACCCAGTCGACCGGCTCGGCCAGCGCTGGGTCGATCAACGCGCGCAATGGCAGTTCCGCCGCGCTCACCTCCGCACCGTCCTGTTGTTCGAGGATCAGCCGCTCGATCGGCCGGCGCACGCAAGCGGTGACATCGTGACGGCCGGCGGCGGCAAGGCAGGCCGCGGCCACGCCACCGATGCTGCCAAGGCCGATCACGGCAACGCTCAGGCGACGTTCGGGCGGCGGGGATGCGATCATCCGCTATCGTCGGATAGATAGTTGACAAAGTCAAACACCTATCCAGCCGCCGACCGGCGCGTAAGACAGCTTGGCGTGCTTCGCCTTTAGCGTTCCGCGCCGGCCCCCATGCCGGTGCCGTTGCCGACGCGCGGGCCCGGACCGCCTCGCATATGGTACGGACCCCGATCGTAGTCATAGTAACCGAAGCTCGGTCCGTAGCCGGGAGCGTAATCGTAGTAGCCGCCGTATCCGACATCGGGACCGTAGCCGAAATATTGACGCTGATAGCCCTGCGCCAGCGAGGCCGAAGTGGCGGCCAGTAGCACGGCTCCGGCCAGGAGAAACTTCTTCGCGGTGGTGTCCGAAGTCATGATTCAACTCCATTTTCCGCCATCCATCGGTGAACCGCCGGCGGCGGCTTCGGTTCGTTCACAATATGTTGCAGGCAGTGGCCGGAGCGACCGGTGCGCTCGTTCGCAATCAGCGTCTGCACTTGTGCGAGCTTTGACGTGAGTCAATGGTTTGGGTTCCCTGCCATGCTATTCGGATCACTGAACGCACAGCGGCAGCGGCGCGCCGATGCCGCTGGCAATTAAACACGCCTCCGATCGCGCCGGGTGTTTCCGCTGCATGACGGCTCCCCGTTCCCGCCTCGACCTCATCGCCACCGGCGGGCTGGTTACTCGCGGACCCGGCACTGAGCCCCCGGCACAACAGATGGTCGCGCCGTCGCATGCGCCGCATGGCAGCTTCGCCGGCTTGACCGTCGGCGCGCTCGGCATCGTTTACGGTGATATCGGCACGTCGCCGCTTTACGCCATGGACCAATTGTTTTTTGGCCGTGGCGGCGGCGTGCAGACGCAAGCCGACGCACTTGGCGGCGTATCGCTGGTGATCTGGACCATCACCGTCATCGTTGCCATCAAATACGCCATCTTGGTTCTGCGCGCGCAGAACGACGGCGAGGGCGGCGTGTTCGCGCTTTATGGTCTGCTGCATGAGCACAAGAAGCGCGGTACGCGGCTGTTGTTGTGGTCGCTGATGTTGGGGGCGGGACTGCTGTTCGGCGACGGCATCATTACGCCTTCGATCAGCGTTCTCGCCGCGGTGGAAGGCTTGCAAGTCGCGACGCCGGCCTTGGGCCATACCGTCATCCCGATCACCATCGGGCTTTTGACCGCGCTGTTCGCCATTCAGTTCAAAGGCACGACCGGCATCGGCGTCGTATTCGGCCCGATCCTTGGGATCTGGTTCGCCGCGATCGCCGTGCTCGGGCTCTGGCAGATCGCGCAACACCCCGAGATCGTTGCTGCCTTTAATCCGCTTTACGGCCTGAAATATCTCCGCCACGCGGGTTTTTTTGACGCCCTTCTCATTCTCGGCGCGTTGATGCTGGTCGTCACCGGTGGCGAGGCGATGTACGCCGATGTCGGGCATTTCGGCGCGCGGCCGATCAGGGCGAGCTGGTTTGCGGTCGTCTATCCCGCGCTCCTGCTCAATTATCTCGGCCAAGGCGCCTATCTGTTGAGCGGCTCGCCGGTTGCCGGCGGCAAGTTGTTCTACAGCCTGGTGCCGCAGCCGTTGCTTTATCCGATGGTGCTGCTTGCCACCGCGGCGACCGTCATCGCGTCGCAGGCGCTGATATCCGGCGCGTTCTCTCTGGTTTCGCAGGCCGTGCGGCTCGGTCTGTTTCCCCGCGTCGCGCTCCTGCATACGCACGAGCGACACGCCGGTCAGATCTATGTACCGTTCATCAATTGGTCGCTGTTCGTCGGCTGCGTCGTTCTGGTTTTGACATTCGGGTCGAGTTCGGCGCTTGCGGCCGCTTACGGGCTTGCCGTCTCCGGTGTGATGGTCATCACCTCGCTCGCGATGATTCCGGTCGCGCGTTATTATTGGCGATGGGGTTTGGCCTCCACAAGCCTGGTGTGGGGCTTTCTGACGGCGGTCAACGCCTCCTTCTTGTTCGCGAGTTCGCTCAAATTCCTCGAAGGCGGCTTCGTGCCGCTGTCGGTCGGCATCGCCGTGTTTCTGGTGATGACGACGTGGCGGTGGGGCCGCAAGGCGACATTTGCGGCCTATTCGGCGAAATCCACCATGACCATGGCGGAACTGATCGCACTCCATCGCAGCCGCAATGTTTTCGTGGAGCGCAATGCCGTCGTCATGTCGCCGAAGCCATTGCGGCTGCCGAGCGACCGCGCGCCGGCGCTGATCCAGATGCTGTGGGAGCGCCACGGCATTCTGCCGCGCAACCTGATTCTGGTCGAGGTGACCCATCGCAAGGTCCCCTACATCAAGGATAATCGCTACCGGGTCACAGTGTTCGACCGCGACAGCGATCGCGGCAGCATCATCGCGGTCGAGCTGAGTTTCGGCTTCATGGAAGAGCCGAATGTCGAACGCCTGCTGGAAGAGATGGCCCGGCACAAGGAAATCGATCTGCCGACCGACCGGCGGCAATGGATCGTGCATGTATCGCAGGAAAACCTGTTGCCGGCGCGACACATGCGTCTCCTCAAGCGCCTGCGCTTCCGGTTGTTCATGTTTCTGCGTCTGGTTTCTCAGCCGGCCTATTACTATTACGGGCTTGGCGACGAGGTGCAGCTGTCGGTCGAAATAATGCCTGCACGGGTTCGCTAGCATGCTAACTTTGCCGCGCTTCGCAAAGGCTCTCCCCGCATGTCCGATTATCTCGAATTCGATCCCGCCACCGCCGACAAGCGTCAGGTCTACCGGCTGTTGACCGGCGCCGTCGTGCCGCGTCCGATCGGCTGGGCGTCGACGGTCAGTCCCGGTGGCATCACCAATCTCGCGCCGTTCTCCTTTTTCACGGTGGTCTGCGTCGTGCCGCCGATGATCTCGCTCACCATCGCGCGCAATCCCGACGGCAGCGAGAAACACACGTTGAAGAATGTGCGCGCCACCGGCGAGTTTTGCTTCAACGTGGTCACCCGGCCGGTGTGGCAGGAGATGGTGGATTCCGCCAACGCTTTTCCCGAGGATGACTCCGAATTTGCGGAGACCGGTCTGACGCCGATCCCGTGCGTCAAGATCAAAGCGCCGCGCGTCAAGGAAGTGCCGATCCATTTCGAGTGCAAGCTCGAACGCGTCATCGAACTCGGCCCCAACCGGCACCCGCTGGTGATCGGCGAGGTGGTGTATATTCATGTCGATCCGGCCTGTATGACCGGCGGCTATATCGACATGACGAAGCTCGATCCGATCGGCCGCCTCAACGGCTTCTTCTATGCGAGCCTCGGCGAGATCTTCGAGCGCAAATTCGAAGACGGCCAGTCGCGCTAGCAAGAGCCGCCACCGCGGTTCTGCGATTTTCCGAACACCTCGACGCGCAGCGGGAGCACCGCGCCGAACCAGGCGGCGTGCGCGGTGTGATCGGTCGGATCGTCGCCGGTCTCCGGATGCAAGAGGATGGTGAGCCCGTCGCGATTGAGCATCAGCCACGGCACGAAACCGCCGAGCATCGCTGTCGGGAACGCGACTTGATACATCGATTGCGGATGCGGACCGACCAGTTCGTCGTGCCAGCGGCCGAGCTTGGCCTGTGGAAAATCTTCAGCGATCCGCGCGCGCAGGCGCTCGGCGCGGTCGCGGCTGTGCGCTGGATCGTAATAGACGTGGGCGTGATATTCCGCGATCGCGTTCATGGTCACGGGTGCGGCGCGTTCGTGCGCACTTTCCCGAAATGATTGGCATGCAAAACCGCGAGGACGAGGGCGCCGAGGGCTGCGGCGATGCAAAGGCCGAGCGGCGGCGGCAGCGGCGGAAAAAAATAGCGGACCAGCCCGGCGCCGATCACGAGATTGCACCAGCCCCAGAGCACATTGACCATTGCCGAGGATTCGCCCTTGCCGGGAGGCGACGCGAACGGGGACTGGAATTTGTTGCCGCAGGCGCCTTGCACGAAATGCGGAATGCTGTTGGTCAAAAAGGCTCCGGCAAAGAAATAGGCGAGATAATCGTACCACGGCATGATTGGGTTCCCAGTTGCAGCGTCGTTAAACCGCATTCATCGTTAGACAGTCCTGGCCCGCCGCGGCCCGCCGTAGAGATTGGCGATCAGCACCGCGAGAATGCCGGTAAGAAAAATGCCGTCGAAGGTGCCGGCGCCGCCGATCGAGGCCACCGGGGCGCCTAACCCCGCCACCTTGTCGAGATTAGAAAGATCGGCGCCGATCAGGGTGCCGAGGCTGCCGGCGATATAAGCGAGCGGGGCCGCGTTCTCGCGCGACAGCAACAGCGCCACCGCGGCCGTGGTGATGACCGGGGCGAACACCGGCACCGCGATGCCGAGCCCGGGCACCGGATTGGCGAGCCAGTGCATCACCAGGGCGACGATAACCGTCGCCAATACGCCCTTGGCCCACAGATTGCGGGTGACGAGAAGATAGAGCGACAACAGCGTCGGAATGACCGCGCCGCCGACATTGACCGCGATCACCGTGCCCTGCCAATGGCTGACGACCGGCACTTCATAGCGCATGCCGAAGAAATCGACGACGCGGTCGGACATCACCGGCTCGGGATGCAGCTCCGCGACCGGAATGTTGAAAATGCTGCCGATGAGGGAAGCGAACAACAAAAACAGCGCGGTGCCGGAGCTGATGCCGAGACTGACATAGGCATAGCGCCAGGATTGCAGCACCAGAACGATGATGAAAAAGCCGACCAGGATGGCGAAAAAGCCCGGCGCCAGCGGCAAATAGTGATATTGGCTCATCTGCATCGGCTTGCCTCCACGCTCCTTAACCAGTCTGACGGCGGTACATTATAGCCGCCTTGCTAGTCGAACGCTTGAGCCTATAATGCGGCGCTTCCTTTGCGCAGGGATTTTTTGCTGCCGCGCCGCCGGAAGCAAATCAGTGGCCATTATGAAATCTGTCGCCATTATTATGGGCAGCCAGTCCGACTGGCAGACCATGAAACATGCCGCCGAGACGCTGCAAGCGCTCGACGTCACTTTTGCAACGCGGATCGTCTCCGCGCATCGCACGCCGGACCGGCTATACGCTTTCGCCAAAGGGGCAAAAGCGGCAGGCTTTAAGGTCATCATCGCCGGCGCCGGCGGGGCGGCGCATCTGCCGGGCATGACCGCGGCGCTGACCAGCCTGCCGGTGTTCGGCGTCCCGGTGGAATCGAAAGCGCTGTCGGGCCAGGATTCGCTGTTGTCGATCGTGCAGATGCCGCCCGGCATTCCGGTCGGGACGCTGGCGATCGGGCAGGCCGGCGCGATCAATGCGGCGCTGTTGGCGGCAAGCGTCTTGGCGCTGAGCGACCCTGCGCTCGATACTCGGCTCGAAGCCTGGCGGGCGCGCCAGACCGCGGCCGTCGCCGAGACGCCGAAGGACGACGCGTGAGCGGATCTTCGCCCGGGGCGCGGCTCGAAGCCGGAGCCACCATCGGCATTCTCGGCGGCGGTCAGCTCGGCCGCATGCTGGCGCTGGCCGCGGCGCGGCTCGGCTTCAAATGCCATGTGTTCTCGCCGAGCCCGGAATCGCCCGCCTTCGACGTCGTGCATCGCGTCACCGCGGCCGACTACACCGACACCGATGCGCTCGATCGTTTCGCCGCCGACGTCGACGTGGTGACTTACGAATTCGAAAACGTGCCGGCGGAGACCGCGACGTTTCTCGCCGCCCGCGTGCCGGTCCTGCCCGATCCAAAAATTCTCGCCATCACCCAGGACCGGCTCGCCGAGAAAAATTTCGTGACCGGGCTCGGCATCGCGACCGCGCCGTTTGCCGCCGTGGCCGGGCCCGCCGAGCTTGCCGCGGCGCTCGAACGCGTCGGCCGGCCGGCGGTGCTCAAGACCCGCCGTTATGGCTATGACGGCAAAGGCCAGGCGACGATCAAAAACGGCGGCGATCCGGAGGCCGCCTATCATGAGCTCGGCGGCCAGCCCTGCATTCTGGAAGCCTTCGTGCCGTTCGAGCGCGAAGTCTCGATGATCGCCGTGCGCGCGCATGATGGCGCAGTCGAATGTTTTGACGTCACCGAGAACGAGCATAGCGACCATATTCTGAAGGTCTCCCGCGTACCGGCGCGGCTGTCGGAGGCCGACGGCTGCGAGGCGCGGCGCATCGCCGAAACCATCGCCGCGAAGTTCGGCTATGTCGGCGTGCTCGCGGTGGAAATGTTCGTGCTGCGGGACGGCGGCGGCCTGCTGGTCAACGAGATCGCGCCGCGGGTGCACAATTCCGGGCACTGGACCATCGACGGCGCTTCGGTGTCGCAATTCGAGCAGCACATCAGGGCGGTGGCCGGCTGGCCGCTCGGCAAGCCGATCCGTCACGGCCGCGTCGAGATGACCAACCTGATCGGCGCCGAAGTCGAGGATTACCGGCGCTGGCTCACTGTGCCGGGTGCTGCGGTGCACCTTTACGGCAAGGCCGCGGTGCGGCCGGGGCGCAAGATGGGTCACGTCACGCAAGTGTTTCCCGAATAAGTCTTTCCAGAATAAGTATTTCCGCAGTGAGCCGGCGCCCCGATCATTCCGGGTACTGCCCGACTTGTGGACTTTGCGGCCCAGTTCTGCTACAGGCCCGCGCCGAGGCAGCCTGGGCGTTTCGTCCGGGCCGCCCCGCAACCTCACGAACCGACGACAAAAGGAGCACGTGTGCAGGTTCTTGTCCGCGACAACAATGTCGACCAGGCTCTCAAGGCGCTGAAGAAGAAGATGCAGCGCGAGGGCATTTTCCGCGGCCGCGCCCGCAAGCTTGCGCGCAAGAAGCTGCAGCGCGAGGGTCTTCTGCCGATGAAGCCGAAGCCCACCAACGGTTTCGGCCCCGGCGCGGGCGCAGGCCCCGGCAATGGCCGGTCGAACTCGGCGCGGGCCCCCCGATTCGGCTGAGGCCCGAGAGCGTTCGCCGTGGCGCGAGCAGGGCCTTATCGATTCTGATACCGTCAGAATCGATAAGGCCCTAGTTTTTCTATGCATGATCTTATCCGAAAACCGGGTCCCACTTTTCGGGATCATGCAATGACCCGCGCCGTTTTTTTGGCGGGCCGGGGTGCTATCGTGCCCACCGCCATGCAGGATGACCGACCGACATTGCAAAGGGTTGCGCAAGGGATTGCGCGCGGCGCTGTGCCGCTTGTCGCCATGCTTATGCTCGCCGGCTGCACCACGCTCGGCAATCCGCAGCCGGCGCAAAACGACACCCCGCTCTACGCCACAGCGCAATCGAACCTGACCTCGCTCAACGAGGTCATCGAAAAGCACCCCGACGACCCGCAGGCCTACAACATCCGCGGCACGGTCTATGGCGAGGGCGGGCGGACCGAGCAGGCGCTCGCCGATTTCGACAAGGCGATCAGCCTCGACCCCAATTACGCGCAAGCTTATGCAAACCGCGCGCTGATCTATCGCAAGACCGGACGGCTCGAACAGGCGCTCGCCGACGACAACAAGGCGACAGCGATCGACGCCAATTACGTGCCGGCCTATCTCGGCCGCGGCATCGTCTATCGCGAGCAAGGCAAATCGAGCCAGGCGCTCGGCGACTTCAACAAGGCGATCGCGCTCAAGCCCGACAATGGCGAGGCCTATTACAATCGCGGCCTGCTCTATCAGAGCCAGCACCAGCACAAATTCGCGATCGACGACTTCACCACCGCGATGGCGCTGACGGGTCAGAAGTCCGCGCCCTTTGTCGCGCGCGCGCTGAGCTATCTCGCCACCGACAACAACAAGGCCGCGGCCGACGATCTCGACCAGGCGGTGCAGCTCGATCCCTTGGACATGCGCGCCTGGACCAGCCGCGGGCTTGCCTATGAGCGGCTCGGCGACAAGGACAAGGCCGCGGGCTCCTATGCCAAGGCGCTCAACCTCAACGACAAATACCAGCCCGCGGTGACCGGCTTTGCCCGCGTCGGCGGCCAAGTTGGGCATTCCTATCCGACGTTTTGAGTGCACACCTCCCCCTGCAGGGGGGAGGTCGCCCGCCTGCGGCGGGCGGATGGGAAAGTGCACCGAACTGCAACCGCCGCCGAATTTTTCGTCATCGTCACAATCCCGCCCCGCGCCCCTCCCCTACAGGGGAGGGTAGAGCGATCCCGTCCTCGCGCCACGCTTTTCGCGTGCGAGCTGAAAATCCCGTTACGTTCAGTGCGAAACTTGAGGAGGAAAAGGAAAGCGAGGGGTGGTGCCTCGTTATCGCTCTTCGCTTCGCCCCGTTTCGCCAATACAAACCAATAAAAAAGGAAGCGGAACGCCGACAGACGTGCAGTCCAACCTCCGCACCTGCGGGTGCGGCGCCCTCTTGCGAGAGGGCTCGCCTATCGGCGTTCCACCACGGCTCTCACCACAGAGAGTTTCTCATCCCCATGGCTCAGTCTCAGGCCAGGCTTCCTGGGACGTGGTCTGCGTGGGCGTTACCCAGCTTCGCCTAT
>JBEKRD010000122.1:0-11612 GCA_049519075.1 Xanthobacteraceae bacterium
GCTGTTCCATAATCGACACCTCGCGCCACGGCATGGATGGCCTCCCTGAAAGCCGATTCCATGCATAATGAGGTGTCGGTCATGTCCCCGAACACCCGTCGGGGATGTCTCCGGGCCATACAACAAGCCCGGCCATGACGTTTGAGAAATTGGGTGTCCCCCCTTATTGATTACCTTCCCGCCGCGGCGGCAACGGATTGCGCGGTCTGGCCGAACAGGATGGCGCGCTCTTCCGCGGTGCGGATGCCGCCTTGGCCGGGATTGATCTTCGGCGTCCATTCGTAGGCTTTGATCACCGCGGGCCGCGCTCTGACGGCATCGAACCAGCGTTTGAGATGCGGGAAGTCGGCAATGTTCTGGCCCTGGCGTTCCCACGGCACGACCCACGGATAGCACGCCATGTCGGCAATCGAATATTCGCCGGCAAGGTAATCGTGATCGGCGAGCCGCTTGTTCATCACGCCGTAGAGCCGATTGACCTCGTTGCGATAACGATCCATCGCATATTGAATCTTGTCGACGGCGTAATTGCTGAAATGATTGTTCTGGCCCGACATCGGGCCGAGACCGCCCATCTGCCAGAACAGCCATTCGAGCGCCGCGGTGCGGCCGCGCAATTCCTTGGCGATGAACTTGCCGGTCTTGTCGGCGAGATAAAGCAGAATGGCGCCGGACTCGAACACCGAGAGCGGTTTGCCGCCGTCGGCCGGCTTATGATCGACAATGGCGGGAATGCGGTTGTTCGGCGACACCGCCAAAAACTCCGGCTTGAACTGCTCGCCCTTGCCGATATTGACCGGAATGATTTTGTACTCCAGTCCGGCTTCTTCGAGAAAAATCGTGACTTTGTGACCGTTCGGCGTGGTCCAATAATGTACGTCGATCATGGTGAGCCTTTGAGGTGGGGTGACGATGTTTGAGCCTAGCGCTTCGGCGAGCGCTCAAGATAGCCCGGCGCGCGCATCCCTGCCATCCGGCTTCACGGCGGATTGATTGCACGCGCCGCGGCGGCCGGCGGTGCAAACCTCATTGTCCGGCAAAAGCCTATTCTGCCCCGAGCGGCTTGACGGACGGCGGGCCGGCGAGCGCGCACTTCACCGCAATGACGAACAGCGGCAGAATAAACAGCGGCCCGAGTTCGAGGCCGGTCAGATGCGCCAGCGATGCCGCGAACAGCGGGATCAGCAGGAGCGCCGCATTGGCAACAAACAGCGGAAATTCTGGAATGTGGCGGACCACCGCGTCTTGGCCCAGCCAGACCACGATCAAAGCGCCGAAAACCAGATCGTAATCCTGCAGATAAGGTGTCGCCAAGCACGTGCCGAGAAGTAGAATGGCGTTTCTGACGCCGAAAGATGCATCGCGGAACCACGCCGCAGCGACGGCAGCCGCAGCGATCGCGGCAACGACGGCCTGCACCAGATAGGCCGTCGCCACATCCGCGCCCAGCCGGCGCGCCGCGACGAACACCGACAATGCGCGGTGCCAGACGCCGCTGCCATCCTCCAGACTGAAGTGCCTGATCAGTCCCAGCCGCTGCAGATAAGCGACATAAATATCGGGCCCGAACCAAAGCAAACTGACGGCAATGAGGCAGCAGGCCGTCGCCGCCGCCGCCGCCAACGCCTGCCATCGTCTGCCGGCCAAAAGCGCGATGGGAATCAAAATGCCGAGCTGCGGTTTGTAAATCAAAAGCCCGAGCAGGCTGCCGGCGACGAGCGGCCGCCGGTCGAGCAACCCGAGCCCGCCGCCGAACAGCGCCGCGGTCCAGGTCCCGTTCTGGCCACCGACCGCATTGACAAAGACGGCGGGCGTGGCCAAAGCAAACAGAAGCGCGCCGCCGTTGGCCATGGCAAGACGCAGGGCGCGGTAAAAGCCGAACCAGCCGCCAGCGAGCCAAAGCACGAGGCCCGGAATATAGGGGATCAGCGCCAACGGCGCTGTGAGCACCAGAAGCACCGGCGGATAGCTGTAGTTGTAACCTTGGAGATGGTCGCCGACGATGCTTTGCTCGAAAGCATGAAAGGCGTCGAAATTGTAAATTTCGGCTGTCCGCTGATGCCAAGCCAGAAATGGGCCCGACCAGAAATTGATAAAGTCATCCCCGAACGGCCGGGCCACACCGTCAGTCAGGCCATCGCTGGTCTGCCGCAGCAGATCCGCAACGAAGACGACAAACGCCACGACAACGTAGCAACGGGCGATCTTATCGATAAGGCCCGGCGAAGGCGGCACGGCATGCCGATGTAACAGGGCGCGTGCGGAGCCGCGCGCACCCGTCAGGTTCGGGATGAGGGCCATGGCCAGCGATGTGAGCCGATTTGTCTTGCCATTCGGTAAATCTTTGCCGTGCGTGCCGCTTCACCGCGCCGGCAAGCGTGTCAGGCAAGGCCTCGTTAACCAGCCATAGTCTAGGTTCGTAGTCTAGCCTGATCGCGCAGCCTCAGCTCGTCGGAACTCACGAGCGGAAATTTCCATGGCGGACAATCTTCCGGGCATTCGCTACAGCATCGTCGTGCCGGTCTTCAACGAGGCGGCAGTTCTTCCGATTCTGTTGCGGCGCATAGGGTTGCTGATGGAGCAACTCGACGGACCGGCCGAAACGATCTTTGTCGACGACGGCAGCTCGGATTGCGGCCCCATCGTTTTGCAGTCCCTGGTTCGTGATGATCCGCGCTACCGCTATATCGGCCTGTCGCGCAATTTCGGCCATCAGGTCGCGATCACAGCCGGAATGGACGCGGCCGCCGGAGAAGCGATCGTCGTCATGGATGCCGACCTGCAGGACCCTCCGGAGATCGTCGGAGAGATGATCGCAAAATGGAAAGAAGGGTTCGAGGTGGTCTACGCCCGGCGTCTGTCACGCGCGGGCGAGAGCGCATTCAAGCGCGCCACCGCGAATTTATTCTACAAGCTGCTCGGGCGAATGTCCTCTGTCGGGATTCCGGCCGATGTCGGCGACTTTCGGCTGATCGACCGCAAGGTCTTGGACGCGTTGCGCCGCATGCCGGAGCAAGATCGCTTTATAAGGGGCATGATCGCGTGGCTGGGCTTTCGGCAGACCGAAGTGACATTTCATCGGTTGCCACGGCTGGCCGGGCAAACCAAGTACCCGCTATTGAAGATGGTCCGCCTGGCGGTCAACGGCGCGCTCAGCTTTTCCGACGCCCCATTGCGGCTGGCGATTTGGTTTGGATTGGGTGTGTCAGCCTGCGCGGTCTTATACGGGTTCTACGTGGCCAGTCTTTGGTTCACGAACAGCCGTCTCGTGGAGGGGTGGTCATCGACCATCATCGTCATTTCGTTCCTTTGCGGCGTCAACATGCTGATGACCGGCATCATGGGCCTCTATATCGGCCGCATCCACGCCGAGGTGAAGCGGCGGCCGTTGTATGTTGTGTCGCAAAGACTGGGGTTCGAGCAGGAGCCAAAGCAAGCGCGCGCGCTGTTAAGCGCATCGGCAGACTGAAGACGCGCCATGGCAGCGTTGTTCGATAAATACGACAGGAGCTTCGGCGCGGTCGTCCAATCGTCGATTGACTTTTCCGGCCTTCCGCACAGCTTCTTCACCGCGGCCAAGGCGGATGCGCTGCGCCAGCTCGTTGCCACTCGGCTGCGCGGAATGCCCAATCCCCACATGCTCGATGTCGGCTGCGGCGTCGGCGAATTTCATCCAATTGTACGGGGTCTGTGCGGTCGGTTATGCGGCGCCGACGTCTCCGCAGCCAGCATCGCGCAAGCCCGGATCAGGAATCCCGATGTTCAGTACGAAGCCTATGCGGGCGACACCCTTCCCTACGATAGCGCGGCCTTCGATCTTTCGATTGCGATCTGCGTGCTGCATCATGTGCCGCCAAAGCAGTGGGTCGGCTTTCTGCGTGAGATGCGGCGGGTTGTCCGTCCGGGCGGACTAGTTTGTCTGATCGAACATAACCCGCTCAATCCATTGACCAGGCTCGCGGTGGCGCGCTGCGAATTCGACCGCGATGCGATGTTGCTGCGCGCCGGTCGGGCGCGAGCGCTGATGGCGGACGCCGGACTGCATGACGCTCGAGCGCATTATTTCCTGCTGCTGCCATCGTCCGCACCCATGGCACGGCGTGTCGAGCACGGTCTGTCGCGTATCCCCTTGGGGGCGCAGTATCTCGCAAGTGGGATCGTGTAGGATTCGGCTGTTTCACGCCGGCCCCGACATTGCGCTCATGGTCTACCGCAAATGTCGCCGGTTAGCCCCCGCGTCCGAGGCGGCCGCGACCTCGTTTTGACAGACGGCGAAAGATGATCAGTTCCTACATTCAGAGGTCCGGAGTTTATGTCTTTCTGATCTCATTCGCATGCGTGTATTACCTCGTAAACGCGCCGCTTCTGCTTGGCCACTATGATCTGGGGTGGCACCTGGCCGCCGGGGACTTGATCAGAGATCGCGGCAGCGTTCCTTTTCATGATCCATGGTCATTTACCACTCAAGGCCGGCAATGGTTTAATCTGTCCTGGCTTTGGGACGCGATTGCCAGCGTCATATTTCAATATACGGGTTTCAGCGGCCTCATATTATTTGTCGTTGCATGCGGCGCAGTCTTAGTCGGATATCTTGCGTCCGTCGGCATCCGCAGCGGAGCCTCGGCGATTGCGGTTTGTATTTCTGTTTTTTCCGCGAGTTTGCTTTACCCCGCTTTTGCGACCTACCCGAATATCTATCTGGCCGCTTCGCCCAACATGGCTACGATGTTGTTTTCCGTCGTATTCTACGGAGAATGTTTGAAAAGAACGCGATGGTTTTTGCTGCCCGCCATCATAGTGCTGTGGGTCAATCTGCATGGCGGCTTTTTGCTTGGTCGTCTTGTCATCGGCGCGTTCTGCGGCGTGGCAATGCTGAAACGGGATTGGGCAAATTTCAAAAACTATATGCTGGCGGGAGTCGGCTGCTGTCTTGCAACATTCATCAATCCGCTGGGCTGGCATATCTATGAAGGCCTGGCGACGGTATTGGGTCACTTCTCGCAAGCCTACATCACCGAGTGGTGGCCTTATTATCGGAACATGACCCTGCCAGGGAGCATTCCTGGCATGATATATATTTTGGTATTTATCGCCCTCGAACTGCGCGACAGAGGGTTGCGTTCTATAGAATCACGGCTACTCTCTTGGCTCTTTTTGTTTTTGGGATTTTATCAGTATCGATACCTGTCTTTCTTTTTCTTATTTTCAACGGTTCCATTCGCTCTTCACCTTGACCGGGTGCTGCCTAAGACTCTGAATAATTTTAGAGCGGAAGGGCCGCTATTGGCCGCCGGCATCATTGCGGCGTGCGCTCTGCCATTGGTTTATCTGCAAATGGATCCGGGCCTCGGACTTCCGCAATTGCTTTCAGAGCAGGATGTTCGTTATCTTCAAACACAGTTCCCTCATGCACGGCTTTTGAACCACTGGAACTATGGTGGCATCCTGATCTTTCGCGATCGGGGCGCCATACCCGTTTTCGTGGACGGTCGAGCCGCCACCGCTTATCCGGATGCGCTACTCCGTGACTACTTCAAACTCGGCCAATTAGAGATAGATGAGACTGCGTGGGATACGGCGCTTGAGAAATATAAAATCGATACGGTGCTTTGGGTGAAGGCCCACGAAGAGTTAAGGCAGTTTCTCGTCGGGAAAAGAGGTTGGAAGGAGGCATACACGGGATTGTATGCAAGCATTTACGTCAAGCCGTAACGCGCTAGTATGTCTTGGCGCGGCTATTCTGAGTGGCTGCAGGGAGGCCCGATGATCACCGAAATCGCACAAATCGACGTCAAGCCAGGCATGGAAGCGGAGTTCGAGGCCGGTGTGAAAAGCGCCGCGCCGGTGTTCCAGCGCGCCAAGGGCTGCCACGCGATGGAGTTACGGCGCTCGCTCGAAAAGCCCACGCGCTACCGGCTGTTCGTCAGCTGGGCGACGGTCGAGAATCACACCGTCGATTTTCGCGGCTCGGCCGATTTCCAGGAATGGCGCAAGCTGGTTGCGCATTGCTTTGCTTCGCCGCCCGAGGTCGAGCACGTTACGCTGGCGGTGAAGGGGTTTTGATTGTCGTCAGACGCGAGCCTTCTCCACATTTGCGATCCGTTCCGGCACGCCGAATTCGCGGCGGCACACTTCGGCCAGCGTGGCGATGCCGGCACGAATGTCCTCGTGCGACGGATGGGCGAAGCACAGCCGGGTGCGGCTTTTGCCGTAGTCCTTGTCGGTCGCCCATTCCGGGCCCGGATTGATGGCGACGCCGGCGGCGAGCGCGGGCTGGAACAGTTTGAGCGTATCGACCTGATCCGGCAGCTTGACCCAGAGGAAAATGCCGCCCTTCGGATCGTCGAATTCGGCCGCGGTGCCGAATTGTTCGTTGAGCGCGTCCATCAGCGTTTCGAGCTTGGCGCGCAAGCCGCGTGTCAGCCGCGGCACGTGGTCGTCGAAATAAGCCGGGCAAAATTCGCCGAGCACCATCTGCTCAAGCGCGCCTGAGCCGGCGTCGGTCTTTATCGCCAGCATGCGCGCCAACAGCGTCCAGTCGGCGACGATATAGCCGACTCGCAAGGCCGGAGCGATCGATTTGGAAAACGAGCCGATGTGAATGACGTTGCGGTTTTTGCTCAACGCATGCAGCGCCGGCGGCCGCTGGCCGTCCCAGATCAGATCGGCGTAGCAATCGTCCTCGAAGATCGGCACGCCGTATGTGTCGGCGAGCCGCAACAGCTCGAGCCGGCGCGCTTCGCTCATGATCGTGCCGGTCGGATTCTGTACGGTCGGGATGGTGTAAATATATTTCGGCCGCACGCCGCGGCGCTTGAGGTCGGCGAGGCTTGCGGCAAGCGCATCCATACGCATGCCCTCGCCATCGAGCGGAATCCCGATGGTTTGCACGTTAAGCCGCGCCAGCCGCGTCAGGGCGCCCTGATAGGTCGCCTGCTCGATGATGACGGTGTCGCCCGCCTTGAGCAAGATGCCGTTGACCAGATCGAGCGCCTGCAATGAACCGGAAGTGACCAGGATTTCGTCGGCCGCGCAGGCAATGCCAGCGCTACGCTTGAGCTTCTGCGCCAGAAATTCGCGCAAGCGCGCATGGCCGAGCGGCCCGCTGGAAAGTCCGTAGGTCGCCAGCGTCCGGCCCTCGCGCGTCAGCACGTCGTTGGCCGCTTTGACCAGCGCCTCGAGCGGAAGCTGCTCGGCGTCGTTATGGCCGCCGACAAAATTATATTTGGGAAAGCCGTTCCATTTGACCGCCGGCGGCGGCAGGCCGGGCGCCAGGAGCGGCGTGAAGTCGAACGCGGTCGTTGACGCTATGACGGACGCAGCCATGGACGCTTTCTCCCTGGCCGCAGAGTAACTCATTTTCCCCGCAAGGTATCGAACACCGTCATGCCGGAGCATGTCGCGATCAGGCTTGTGGTAACCGTCCCGGCCAATTATGCACACCCACCCGTGCCCGGTGCCGGGATTGGGAACTCGCCATGCGTCGCTTCATGCTTATCGTTTTGCTGATCTGCGCCTTCGCCAGCCCGGCGGCGGCGGAATTTCCCGACCGCCCCATCCATCTCATCGTGCCGCAAGCCGCCGGCAGCGCCACCGACACGCTGGCGCGGCTGTTTGGCGCCGCGCTCGGCGAAGCGATCGGCCAGCAGATCGTGGTCGACGACCGGCCCGGCGGCGCGCTGACCGTCGGGCTCGATCTCACCGCCAAATCGCCGCCCGACGGCTACACGCTGTGCATGGCGCCGATAGGCGCGCTGGCGCTGACGCCGCATATGGTCGACCACCTGCCCTACGATATCGCCCGCGATTTCGTGCCGATTATGCTGGTGACGCGCGGCCAGATCCTGCTCGCGGCATCGCCGACGACGCAACTCATGTCGGTCAAGGACGTGATCGATTATGCCAAGAAAAATCCCGGCAAACTGCTCAATGCTTCGTCGAGCAACGGCTCGCCCGGCCATGTCGACGGCGAATTGTTCAAATCCATGACCGGCACCGATATCGTTCATGTGCCCTACAAAGGCGGGGCGGCGGCGATCAACGATCTCATCGCCGGCCGCGTGCAACTGATGTTCGAAAGCCTCAACTCGATCGCGCCCTTTGCCAAATCGGGTCAGGTCCGCGCGCTGGCGGTGACCGGCAATCATCGCTCGCCGGCCTTCCCCGATGTGCCGACCATCGCCGAGGCGGGCGTACCCGGCTATTCGGCGGAATCCTGGACCGGCGTGATCGCGCCAGCCGGATTGCCGCAACCGATTATCGACAAGCTCAACGCGGCATCGAACAAGGCGCTGCAATCGGACAGCTTCAAGGCACGGATCGCCGCCATCGGCGACGACGTGGCCGGAGGCACCCCTGAAGAGTTCGCCACGCTGATCGCATCGGAATCCAAGAAATGGGGCGCGGTGATCGAGCAGGCGGGGATAAAGTTCGAATAGCCCACACTTTCCCCGCTTCGAGACTCGACCCATATTGGGGCCATGGCGAAACGCCCCGACCGCGATCCGGCAAAACATTCGAAGAAAGACCCGGCCAGGCCGACCCGCGCCAAGGCGTCGCGGCCGGATTCTTCGCCGCTCGACCCGTCGCTGGCGGAAATCCTCAATCCCGCCATCGGCCAGGGTACCGCGGGACTCGGTTCGCAAACCGGCCTGCAACAACCGCCGGATAATTCCTGGGATCGGCGCTCGGATTTCGCCAATGCCCACAAAGCCCGCAAATCGACCCAGGAGGGCTTCGGCGAGAGGCCGCAGGCGGGTTACGCCGCGAAAGGTCCTGCCGCGCGCGATCCGGACTTTGCCGATGCGCTGGACGATAACAGTGATCCGTCAAAATCGCTGGTCGGCGTACCGCCCGAGCGCGACGAGATTTCCGACATTTCGGAGCCGCGGCGGGAGAAGCGTTTCCGGCCGACGCCGCAGCCCGTCTCGCTCGGCGTCACCGCCTCGATGCAAGCGCTCGAAAACTTGCTGCGCGAAGGCCGCGCCGAATTCCGCGAAGCCGACGGCGCGACCACAATCTGGACACCGCACCGCCCGCCGCGGCCGGAAAAATCCGAAGGCGGCCGGCCGCTGGTCATCAAATCCGACTTCGATCCGAAGGGCGATCAGCCGACCGCGATCAAGGATCTGGTCGAAGGCGTGCGGCGGAACGACCGCACCCAGGTGCTGCTCGGCGTCACCGGCTCGGGCAAGACTTTCACCATGGCGAAAGTGATCGAGGCGACACAGCGCCCGGCGCTGATCCTGGCGCCGAACAAGACGCTGGCGGCGCAGCTCTACGGCGAGTTCAAGAATTTCTTTCCCGAAAACGCGGTCGAATATTTCGTCAGCTATTACGACTACTACCAGCCGGAAGCCTATATCCCGCGCACCGACACTTACATCGAGAAGGATTCCGCGATCAACGAGCAGATCGACCGCATGCGCCACGCGGCGACCCGTGCGCTGCTGGAGCGCGACGACGTCGTCATCGTCGCTTCTGTATCGTGTATCTACGGCATCGGCTCGGTCGAAACTTATTCGGCGATGACCTTCACCATCAAGCGCGGCGAAAAGCTGAACCAGCGGCAATTGCTCGCCGACCTGGTGGCGCTGCAATACAAGCGCTCGGGCGGCGATTTTTATCGCGGTGCATTCCGCGTGCGGGGCGACGTCATCGAAATCTTTCCGGCGCACTACGAGGATCGTGCCTGGCGGGTGTCGCTGTTCGGCGACGAAGTGGAATCAATCCACGAATTCGATCCGCTCACCGGGCAGAAGACCGATGAGCTGGAATTCGTCAAAATCTACGCCAATTCGCATTACGTCACGCCGCGGCCGACGCTGCTGCAGGCCATATCCGGCATCAAATTCGAATTGCGCCAGCGGCTGGAACAGCTCAACGCCGCAGGCCGCCTGCTCGAAGCGCAGCGGCTCGAACAGCGCACGATCTATGATCTTGAAATGATGGAGGCGACCGGCGCCTGCGCCGGCATTGAAAACTATTCGCGCTATCTGACCGGAAGGAAGCCCGGCGAGCCGCCGCCGACTCTGTTCGAATACGTCCCCGACAATGCGCTGGTGTTCGTCGACGAAAGCCATGTCACGGTGCCGCAGCTCGGCGGCATGTATCGCGGCGACTTCCGGCGCAAGGCGACGCTGGCTGAATACGGCTTCCGGCTGCCGTCCTGCATGGACAATCGGCCGCTGCGCTTCGAGGAATGGGACGCGATGCGGCCGCAGACCACCTGCGTGTCGGCGACACCCGGGCCGTGGGAGATCAACGAATCCGGCGGCGTGTTTGCCGAACAGGTGATCCGGCCGACCGGCTTGATCGATCCGCCGGTCGATATACGTCCGGCGCGCACCCAAGTCGACGATCTGGTCGGCGAAGTGCGTGCGGTGGCGCAGCAAGGCTATCGCGCGCTGGTCACGGTGCTGACCAAGCGCATGGCCGAGGATTTGACCGAATACCTGCACGAGCAGGGCATTCGGGTGCGCTACATGCATTCCGATATCGACACCATTGAACGGATAGAAATTATTCGAGACCTCCGCCTTGGCGCTTTCGACGCGCTGGTCGGCATCAATCTGTTGCGCGAGGGTCTCGATATTCCGGAATGCGCGCTGGTCGCCATCCTCGACGCCGACAAGGAAGGTTTCTTGCGCAGCGAAACCAGCCTGGTGCAGACCATCGGCCGCGCCGCGCGCAATATCGACGGCCGCGTCATCCTTTACGCCGACCGCGTCACCGGCTCGATGGAGCGCGCCATGGCGGAGACCAGCCGCCGCCGCGAGAAACAGACCGCCTACAACACCGAACACGGCATCACGCCGGAAAGCATCCGCAAGGGTATCGGCGACATTCTCAACAGCGTCTATGAGCGCGACCACGTGCTGATCGCCGCCGGCGCCGGCGAAGCCGGCGAGTTCGAAGACACCGCCACCATCGGCCACAATTTCGAAGCCGTAATTGCCGATCTCGAAACCCGCATGCGCACCGCCGCCGCCGATCTCGACTTCGAAGAAGCTGCTCGCCTGCGCGACGAGATCAAGCGCCTGCGCACCACCGAACTCGCCGTGACCGACGACCCGACGGCGAAATTCCTGCCCTCGCCGGCGGGAGGCAGCTCGTCGCGCCGCGGCGGGCAGCGCGACGGCGCCCGCGGCCGGATCAGCAAAGTCCACAAGCCCGCGCTCGATGAAATGGGTATCGCGCTCTACCACGAAGTCACGCCGCACCGGCCGGACGGTGACAAACGCCGCGCGCCGCGCAAGCCGAACCTCGATGAAATGGGTCCAGGCGTAGAGTCTATTCCGGGCAGGAGCAGCGGCCCGCGCTCGACACTCGGCCGCCCCGGCATGCGCGGCGGGTTTAAGCCGCGCGGGCGGTAAGTGCACATCCTTGCATCGTCATTGCTGTGAGAGTTCACTAATTCGCTGATTGAGTTGGGGTGGCTTTGGTGGCGGCGTAGGCTTTGGGAGTAAGTCCTGCGAGCGCTTGATGAGGCCTGTGGTTATTGTAGTAGATGATGTATTCGAACAGTTCGTTGGCGAAGTGGTCAAGGTTATCGAAGGTTGTGCCTTCGATGACGTCGTCATCGAGCGTTCGCCAGAAGCGCTCGACCTTGC
>JBEKRD010000123.1:0-11459 GCA_049519075.1 Xanthobacteraceae bacterium
TGGCCGATGCCGTGGCGGCCCGGTCCCCACAACAGCTTGTAGCCATTGAGGCTGAGGAAATCGCAGGCCTCGTGCATGTGGCCCCAGTCGCGCAGCTCAAACGCGGTGTGGAAGTGCCGGTTCGAGCCGGTGCCCATCAGATTGATAGTGTGGTGATCGGGACCGCAGCGCAGAAACGAGAAGAAGTCCGCCATCCAGTCGGACTCGCGAAAGCCGAGCACGTCGCAATAAAACTTGGTGACCTCTTTGACGTCGACGCAGTGGAAGGCGACGTGGCCGAGCTTGTGCGGCACGATGCCCTTGGACTGGAATTTCTGGTGCGCGAAGGCGTCGCGCTTGAACACTTCGATGGTAGTGCCTTTGGGATCGGCGAACACCACCGCCTCCGAGATCGACGGCTCCGGATCCTTCTTCCGCTCGGTCTTGATGCCGTGGCCTGAGACCTGCCTCTCGAAATCGCCGAGGTCGGCGTCTTGCGCGATCTGAAAGCCAAGGCGCACGCATTGCGCCTGCGCGCCCTGGCGCAGCACCACCGAATGATGGTCGATCGTCGAGGCGAGATAGACCGCATCCTTTTCCTTGGCCACAACCGAAAGCCCAAGAATGTCGGTATAGTATTCGGTCTGCTGGTCGAGATCTGGCGTCTCGTAGCTGGCATGCGCGATCTTGCTGACGCGGATCATGTGTTCTTTCCTCATTATGTTGGCGGCCCGCCAATTTGCCGGCCGGGGAATCATTCTTGGCGCGGCAACGCGGCGATGACGTCGACCATGGCGGCGACGTCATTGTCGCCGAGTCCCATCGCCATGAAGCGTTCGTAAAGCGGCGCGACACAATCGAGCAGCGGGGTCGCGACGCCGACGCTTTTGGCGAAATCCCCGATCATCTCGAAATAATGCTGCAATCCGGGAACCGAACCCTGTACCGGCTGAAAGCGCCGCTCCGCCATCCACGGCGCGCGGATGCCGAACTGAGTCGAGCCGCCGGAGCCCGACGCGATCGCCTTGATCATCAGCGGCACGTCGACGCCGGCTTTCAGCCCGAGCGCCATCGCTTCCGCGGTCGCGGCGATATTGATCGCGACCAGAAGATTGTTGACGAGCTTGACGCGGCTGGCGGCGCCGAACTCGCCGAAATAGAGGCAGGAGTCGGCAAAGCCCGCGACCACGCTTTCGGCTTTCTTGCAGGCCTCCGCGTCGCCGGCGAGATAGATCACGCCCTTGCGCGCCGACACCATGCCGGGCGTGCCGGAGACCTCGCCGTCGATGAAGGTGGCGCCCTTTTCCCGCAACGGCGCGATCTGACGTTGCTTGTCGGACACCGGATGCGAACCGAGCTCGATCACGATCTGCCCCGGCCGCGCCGAATGGACGAGCCCATTCGGACCATGCACGACCTCGTCGAGCGCCTCGGTCGACGGCAGACAGGATAACACGATATCGGCCTGCGCCCCGACCTCGGCAGACGAGCGCGCCGGCACGCCGCCGATCTTCTCGAACTCCTCGAGCGAGTGGCGGCGATAGCCGACCACGCGATAGCCGCTGTTGATGAGATTCTGCGAGATCGGCATGCCGATCTTGCCGACGCCGACAAACCCGATGGTCTCCATGAACGCTCCCCCTGAACTTTTTTATCGTGGCTTATCGTAGCGCTATTCTTAGCCGACTTCGACCGACTGGTCGGAAAGATTGACGGAGAGCGACAGCCTGCCCTCCATGATGGTCCATTCCTTGAGCTCGAAGCTGCGCAGCCCGTTGGCAAAGAACGGATCGGCCTCGGCCAGCGCCCGCGCCTCCGCGGCATCCTTGGTGCGCAGCACGGTCAAACCGTGACCCGAGGGCGGTCCCTCGCCATCGCTCAGCGGCCCGGAGGCGAAGACGAGACCACGTTTTTCCAGCCCGATCATGTATTCCAGATGCGCCATCAGGAACGGCTGCAGCTTTTCCGGCGGCGCAATCGGCGTCGAAATCAGCACATAAAGCTTCTTGCGCAGCATTTTACGCGTCAGCTCGGTCACACGCTCTGCAAAAAACATGGATCAGGTCCCGGTTGCCGCCGCATCGTCGACCGCGACGGCGCGACCTGTCAATATCGGCGCCGCGCGCGCCAAAGTAGCAAGCCGATGGAATTTGAACATCCCGCGCGGCATTAACGACAAATAACTGTGGAATCGCGGGAAGAGGGATGCGATGGCTTCGATGCGCGCGTTAACGCTGTTCGCAGGCAGTCTGGCCGCGATGATAGTCCTGGCTCATGCCGTTCTTCCATCGCCGGCGCGCGCCGGCGATCTGCGGCGAGCCGACGACGATTTCGCCAAGCGGATGTTTGCCGGCAGCGCGCCGAAGCCGAAGGCTTACGCCTGTTTCGTGCGCCGCTACGACGCCGCCCATCTGGCGGCCCATCCGTTGCAGAAGGTCTCCGTGATGAAGCTTCTCATCACCGCCGAGAAGGGGCCGGACGATCAGGTGCTCGAATATTCATTCCGGCTCGGCGTCAATTTTCGCCACCGGCCGGGCGATTTCGATTCCAGCGGCGAATGCGGCCACGCCCCGACAGTGCGCAGCGTCGACACCGATCCGCCGGTCGCGACGGGCATCGATTTCGAATGCTCCGTCGATTGCGACGGCGGCGGCATTGCCGTCAACCTCGCCAACAGCGACAACGCGCTCATCGTCAAGCTCGACCGTATCCGCATCTGGAAAGGCAAGACGCCGGATCTCGATGCCGCGGGCGAGATGCGGGGCGGCGACGACGACAAAGTGTTCCGGCTCGATCGCACGGACGCAAACGAGTGCACGTCGCTGGTCGCCGATCGCAAGGAATTGGCTGCGATGCGGCACAAGTGACGTGCTAGATTACCGGACTGCCATTGGAGCCAGGAACAACGAGGTCACCCATGCATCGACGCAACATATTGACGGCCGCCATGGCGAGTGCCGGCGCAATTTTCTCGACCGCATTCGCCGTGCGGCGCGCCGAAGCGGCGACGCCGGACGCCGCCAAGGTCGTCTATCATCTCTCCGACCTCGACAAGGTCGATTTCGTGCTCGGCAATATCCGCAATCACTTCGGCGGCATGGGCGGCCCCGACAAGGTCACCATCGCGCTGGTGGTGCACGGCCCGGCGCTCAAAGCGTTCCATAGCGCCGAGGCCACGCCCGATATGTCGAAGCGCACCGACGAACTGGCCAAAACCGGCCTGCAGCTCAATGCCTGCATCAACACCATGCGGGCGCAGAACGTCACACTGACGGACTTGCTGCCGGGCTTCATTGTCGCCGACAAAGGTGGCGTGGTGCGGCTCGCCGAATTGCAAGGTCAGGGTTACGCCTATCTGCGGCCGTAGCCGTCGCAACGCGCGAATCTAGTCCTCCCCGACCAGATCGCGGCGGCGTCCTTCGAGCGCCGCGGCGTAGCGGCGCAGCACATAGGCCTCGGTGAGGAGGCCGATGACGCGCCGGTCGGTGAAAGAATCGACCACCGCCAGCGCTTCCGCCTCGGCCCGGTCGAAGGCGAGGACGGCTTCCTTGACCGCCATGCCTGGCAGCAGCATGTCATCGCGATAGTGCAAGAAGTCCTTGATCGGGTCCTCGGGCGCGGCTTCGCCGGCGTGGGCGTCGGCCACCGAAATGAGCCCGACATAGCGGCGGGCCTCGTCGACGGCGATCACATAGGCCGTGGAGCTGAGCGGGAAAATCTCGCGCAAGGCTCCGATGGTTGCGGCCGCGTTCACCGTCTGCACGTCCTGGCGCATCATTTTTTCGACGGTGAGGTCGCGCATCCAGCCGACATCGGCGGCGCTGCGGATGGTCTCGCCGCGCAGGTGGAAGCGCCAGGTCGCGAACGAATAGCCGAAGACTTCGCGCGTCATCTGCGAGGCGATGATGACGGCGACGAGCACCGCGGTGGTCAGCCACAGGTCGCCTGTGGTCTCGAGTGCGATGAAGATCATGGTCAGCGGTCCGCCGACCACGGCGGCCGTCAGCGAGCTCATGCCGATCACGGCATAGGCGTTGGGATCGAAATAGATCGTCGGCCACAGCATCGTCAGCGCGACGGCGAGCAGATGACCGCCGAGCGCCCCGATCAGAAGCGAAGAGAAAAACATGCCGCCGCGAAAGCCGGAGCCAAGCGAGGCGATCGAGGCCACGATCTTGAGCACGAAGAGAAGAGCGACGGTGCGAAACGACAGGTCGAGCATGCCGGCGACGCGCAACGCGCCATGGCCCGACGACATGACCTGCGGCGACACCAGCGCCAACAGGCCGACGACGAGGCCGCCGGCCATGGTGCGCAGCGCCGGCCGCAGCCGCAGCCGCGCGAACATGGTCTCGCTGAGCGCCAAACCGCGCATCAGAATAATCCCGAGCACCGCCGCCAACAGCCCGAGGGTCGCCGCGAGGACGAGATCGTGCACGGCGACGTTCATTTTCTCCGGCGCGACGACGCCGAGTTCGGCGGGCGCCAGCGCATGCGCCACCAGAAAACCGATCAGCGCCGCGATCCCGACCGGCGCCAGGCCGTTCGGGGAATAGCTGCCGATGATCAATTCGAAACCGTAGAAGGCCCCCGCAAGCGGCGCGCCGAATGCGCCGGCGATGCCGGCGGCGGCGCCGCAGCCGACCAGGATGCGCAGATCGCCGCGGCGCAAGCGGAACGCATTGCCGATGCGCGAGGCGATGCCGCTCGCCAACTGCGTATAACCGGCCTCTAGCCCAACCGAGGCGCCGACCCCGCTCGACCACACCGTCTGCGCCGCGACGATGATGCTGCCGAGGAGCGACATGCGGCCGCCATGCAGCGCATTGGCTTCGATCGGATCGACTTCCCGCTCCGGCCGCCAGCGCTTGATGAATTCACTGGCAATGCCGAAAAGCAATCCGCCGAGGATCGGCACCGACAGCGCCAGAACCGGATTGAGCGTCAGCCGCGCGGACAGACGCTCGCCACGCTGCAGATCGAAAAACATTTCATGCAGCAGATCAACCGCGGTGCTCATGCCGGCGACGACGAGACCCGCGACCATGCCGACCAGCGCCGCGAGCAATATCAGGCTCGATTCCCGCGCCCGCACCATGGCGCGCAGTCGGCGTGGTATTTCGAGTCTGATCGCGAAATTAGGGATCAAGGTGCGTCACCGGTCCGGCGGTAGAATGGGCGGCGAGCAGTCTGTGTGTTAAAAATTTGCCTGCCAAGAGTTTGCTGGCCAAAGTTTTGCCGGCCAAAAGTTCGCCTATCGACAGCGTGCCGGTCACACGCCCGCCCGCGATGACGGCGGAACCGGTCCGCCCGCGACTTGTTTTCTTTATCGGGTCTTGCCGGGAGCACGCCATGCGCCGCCCAATCCAAGCCGTTATTGCAACTTTCATCATCGCAACGTCCGTCGCCGGAATCATTTCAGTCGCCGGCATCCCGATTTTTGCGCCGCTGTTCGCGCAAAGGGGCGCCGGGCGGCTCGAAGGCACCGCCGCATTTGGCGACTGGCACGCCGATCGTCCGGGGACGCGGCGTCTGATCAAGCCGCAAGACACGCCGGTGCCGGATCAGGCCCAGTCGGCAAGAAATTCTGTCAGAATAGTGCATCGCACCGACCAAAAGCCAATCGTCCCAAACGGCTTTGAAGTCAACCTGTTTGCGTCCGGGCTGACGGAGCCGCGGCTCATCCGGATGGCGCCGAACGGCGATCTGTTCGTGGCCGAGAGCGCGGCGGGCCGCATTCGCGTGCTGCGCGCGAACGGTACCGTAGCAGGCTCCCCCACCGTGTTCGCATCCGGGCTTGGTTATCCGTTCGGCATCGCGTTCTATCCGCCGGGCCCCGACCCGCAATGGGTCTATATCGGCAACACCGATTCCGTGGTCCGTTTTCCGTATCGCAACGGCGACATCACCGCGCGCGGCGGCGCCGAGGCCATCGTCCCGCGTTTGGCTGTCGGCGGCCATCACACTCGCGATGTCGTGTTCTCGCCGGATGGCAAGACAATGTATGTGTCGGTCGGCTCCGGCTCGAACGTCGCGGAGGGTATGGCACGACTGACCGGGTCCGAGCTTTTGAGCTTTGTCGCGAAAAATCCGCTCGGCGCGACCTGGGGAGACGAGGCCGGTCGCGCCGACGTGCTGGCATTCGACCCTGACGGCAAGAACCAGCGTATTTTTGCGACCGGGATCCGCAATTGCGTCGGCATGGCCATCGCGCCGCCAAACGGCACGCTGTGGTGCTCGACCAATGAGCGCGACGGCCTTGGCGACAATGTTCCCTCCGACTACATCACGCGGGTGCGCGAGAGCGCGTTTTACGGCTGGCCCTGGTACTATCTCGGCGCCAATGAAGACCCGCGTCACAAGGCCGAACGACCGGATTTAAAGAACAAGATCACCATTCCCGACGTGCTGTTGCAGGCGCATTCGGCATCGCTCGGCCTGGCATTTTATGATGGCACGCAATTTCCGGCCGACTACCGCGGCAATTTTTTCGCCGCGGAACACGGTTCGTGGAATCGCTCCAAACGCACCGGATATAAAATCATCCGCGTCATCGTGAAGGATGGCGTCCCGACCGGCGAATACGACGATTTCGCCACCGGATTCATCATCGACGATTCCGAGGTCTGGGGCCGGCCCGTGGGAGTCGCCGTGGATAAGGCCGGGGCGCTCCTGGTCTCCGAGGACGCAAGCGGCACCATCTGGCGCATTTCCTATACCGGCAAGGCCGCCGAGGCCCGCTGAGGCTGCGCCAAGCGCGCAAGGAACACTCGACCGTACAAGGCGTTAATAACCGAGAGCCCGGGCTTGGCGGCATTTGGTTATGAATTCATACGCAGGCGACGTATTTCCGCGTTTCCTCTCCAATCTGCAGTTTGCCCCGCGTCCGCCGCCGCGGAACCGGGCAGCGGGCGATGTTGCCCTCCGCCCCGCCCAATCCGGCGCCATCATCGAAACCGACGTCCCCGCCCGCCTCGACGCGCTGCCCTTCGGGCGCTTTCACCTGTTGGTGATCGTGGCGCTCGGCATCACCTGGATTCTCGACGGCCTCGAAGTGACGTTGGCGGGCGCGCTTTCCGGCGAACTCAAGGCAAGCACGGCGTTAGGTCTGAGCAACGCGCAAGTCGGCCTTGCGGGAAGCTGCTACCTCGCCGGCGCGGTGCTGGGTGCATTCTTCTTCGGCTGGCTGACCGATCGCTTGGGGCGCAAAAAGCTATTTACGATCACGCTTGCCGTGTATCTCGTTGCGACCGCCGCCACCGGGCTGTCGTGGAACCCGTTAAGCTTTGTTTTGTTCCGTTTTCTCACCGGAGCGGGCATCGGCGGCGAATACACTGCCATCAATTCGACAATCCAGGAGCTTATCCCGGCGCGGTTCCGCGGTTGGACCGACCTTCTGATCAACGGCAGCTTCTGGGTCGGTGCGGCGTTGGGCGCGGGCGGTTCGCTCATTTTACTCAATCCCGCCGTCATCGATCCGGCAGTTGGCTGGCGGCTGGCGTTCCTGTTCGGCGCCACGATCGGACTTGTGATTCTCGTGATGCGATTTTGGATTCCAGAAAGCCCGCGCTGGCTGGTGACCCACGGCTTCGCGGCTGAGGCCGACGCCATCGTGCGCGGCATCGAAGGGCGTTTGGCCGGCAGCGGACGCCTTGCCGTTAGCAAGCCGATGCGGCTGCGCACGCGCACGCACACGCCGCTGACCGAAGTCGCACATGTTTTGTTCAAGACCTACCGTGAGCGCACTTTGGTAGGCTTGAGCCTGATGGTGGCGCAGGCGTTCTTCTACAACGCGATCTTCTTCACCTATGCGTTGATCCTGACCGATTTCTACGGGACGCCGTCGGACCAGGTCGGCTGGTACATCCTGCCGTTCGCCGCGGGCAATGTGCTGGGGCCGCTATTGCTCGGCCGCCTGTTCGACACGATCGGACGCAAAGTGATGATCGCTTCGACTTACGCCGCATCAGGCGTGCTGCTCACTGTCACCGCCGAATTATTCAGCCACGATCTTCTTTCGGCGCAAACGCTGACGATCGCCTGGATGGTCGTGTTCTTCTTCGCCTCCGCGGCGGCGAGTTCCGCCTATCTCACGGTCAGCGAGATTTTTCCGCTGGAGATCCGCGCATTGGCGATCGCCTTCTTTTACGCCGTCGGCACCGGCTTCGGCGGCATCGCCGGACCGTTGCTGTTCGGCATGCTGATTAACACCGGCTCACGGGCGAGCGTCGCCATGGGCTATATCGTCGGTGCGCTATTGATGCTCGGCGCGGCGGCGGCCGAAGCGCTGTGGGGCGTCGATGCCGAACGCAAGTCGCTCGAAACGGTGTCGCGTCCGCTTGCGTTGACCGACTGAATGCCAGAGAAAGTGCGGATTAGTTGATGGATTTGAATATCTCGGATTTCGACAATGACAATTTGGCCACCGGCATCACGGACCTCGACATGAAGCTCGACATGAAGCTCAGCATGGCGCGCGACAGAGAACTTGCCGAAATTTCGCTGATGCCGGATTTGGGCAAATGCGCGATCCTGCTCGACATCGACGGCACTATTCTCGATCTCGCGCGGTCACCCCATGAGGTACGGGTACCGACCGGATTGCGGCTGACGCTTGAGCGGCTCGACGCCTTGACCGGCAGCGCGGTGGCGCTAGTTTCCGGCCGGTCGCTTACCGACATCGATCGTATATTCTCGCCATTGCGGCTCGCCGCAATCGGCGGTCACGGCGCGGAACTGCGCCCGATCGCTGGCGGCGAGGTGCTGCAGCGGGCGCCGCCGCTCGGCGCGGCGTTGCGACATAAGCTCGCCAGTATCGGCCAACTCGATCCCGGCATCCTCGCCGAGGACAAGGGCTACTCGCTCGCCTTGCACTACCGGCTGGCGCCGGAAAAGGGCGAAGCCGTGCGCGAAGCCGTCGGGAAAATCTGTACCGCGGCGGAACCAGGCACCGTGGAAATCCTGCCCGGCAAGTTCGTCGTTGAGATCAAGGCAACCGGCATCAACAAAGCCAGCGCGGTATGCGAATTGATGAACTACGCGCCGTTTGCCGGCCGCAATCCGATCTTCATCGGGGACGACACCACCGATGAGCCGGTATTCGGCGTCATTCCACAATTCGGCGGCATGGGCTTTTCGGTCGGCCGAATCGCGCTTGGCGTCAACGGTCATTTCGATAATCCGGAATCGGTACGCGCCTGGCTTACGCGCATCGCCAATCAAGGCCAATTTACAAAAGATTGTGGCACCACATAATGAATGATCTCAATTCCAGCGCTGGCGTGATAGACCGAGCGGCGGCGCAGCACAGCGCTTCGCCGGAGCGCGGCGGCATGATCGATCACGGCCTTGATCTCGCGGTCATCGGCAACGGCCGGACCGCCGCCTTGGTCGATCCATGCTCGCGGATTGTCTGGTGGTGCTATCCGCGCTTCGACGGCGACCCGATCTTTTGCCGATTGGTCGCGGGTCGGGAAGAAAAGGGATTCTCCGACGTCGTGCTCGACGGCATGGCGGAGTTCACTTCCGAATACGTTCGCAATACCGCGATCGTGTCCACCGTGCTCACCGATCGGCATGGCGGCAAGGTGAAGATCACCGACTTCGCGCCGCGCTTCCGCCAGTTCGGACGGGTGTTTCGGCCGCCTCAGCTCTATCGCATCATCGAGCCGATCGCCGGACTGCCGCGCATCACCATCCGGATGCGGCCGACCTGCAATTACGGCAAGCCGTTGCCGCGGCGCTCGCTCGGCAGCAATCATATTCGTTATTCCGACGATTCCACCGTGATCCGGCTGACCACGGACGCGCCGCTGTCGTTGATCGATAGCGAAGCACCGTTCGTGCTGACGCGGCCGCTGCATCTGGTGTTCGGGCCGGACGAGCCGTTCACCGACGATCTGCAGAAAACCTGCCGCGATTTCGCCGAACGCACGCACGATTACTGGATGGAATGGGTTCGCCGGCTGTCGATCTCCTATGATTGGCAGGAGGCCATTATCCGCGCCGCGATTACGCTCAAGCTCTCAAATTTTGACGAGACCGGCGGCATCATCGCGGCCCACACCACGTCGATCCCGGAAGCGCCGTCCTCGGGCCGCACCTGGGATTACCGTTATTGCTGGCTGCGCGACGCCTATTTCGTCGTTCAGGCGCTCAATCGCATCGGCGCCACGCGCACCATGGAGGAGTTCATCTCGTTTACGCTGTCGATCGCGGCCAATCCGGATCTCGAACTGCGGCCGCTTTACAGCGTGGTGCCCTCGACCGCGCTCGAGGAGCGCACCGCGCCCGACCTCGAAGGCTATCGCGGCGACGGCCCGGTGCGGATCGGCAATGCCGCGGTCCACCAGGTGCAGCACGACGCCTATGGCAGCGTCATTCTCGCCGCCATGCCGATGTTCTTCGACCGGCGGCTGCCGAGGCCGGGCGATGAAGGACTTTTTCATCTGCTTGAATCACTCGGCGAACGCGCCGCCGCGAAGGCTTTCGAGCCCGACGCCGGCATCTGGGAGTATCGCGGCCGCCAGCGCATCCACACCCATTCGGCGGCGATGTGCTGGGCCGGCTGTCAGCGGCTCGCCGCGATCGCCATGCGGCTTGGGCTTGAGAGCCGCGCTAAACATTGGAATGCGATCGCTGAACCAATGCATGCCACGCTCCTTGAGCAAGCGTGGAATCAGAAGCGCGGCGCCTTTACCGCCGCGTTCGGTTCCGACGATCTCGACGCCAGCGTGCTGCTGCTGGCCGATCTTGGCGTGGTGGAGGTGGACGATCCGCGCTTTATTTCCACGGTCGCCGCCATGGAGCGCGAACTGGTGCGTGAGAAACACGTCATGCGCTATGCCCGCGAGGACGATTTCGGCATGCCGGTGACCGCGTTCCTGATCTGCAGGTTCTGGCTGATCGACGCATTATGGTCGCTGGGGCGCAAGGAAGCGGCACATGATCTGTTCGCCGACGCCATGAAACACCGCAATCGCTATGGGCTCTTGTCCGAAGACCTCGACCCGCAGACCGGCGCTCTGTGGGGCAATTTCCCGCAGACCTATTCGATGGCAGGCCTCATCCTCTCGGCGATGCGGCTGTCGCGCAGCTGGGAAGACCGTTACTGGCGGGGGTGAGCGGGGACGCCGCTGCGGCTCAACCATCGTCCATTTTCTTTTACGCCGGTCTTATTTGCTGATCCGCAGGCCCCCGCCGGCCCGGACCGAACTTCACCGTTGACAACTGTAAAGCGAATTATATACTTTACAACGGACACACAAAGTGGTGTGTTGTGAGGGCGTGCGATGAGTAAGCCCTCAAAGCGCGCTGGCGCGCCCATTCAGATTGAGATTACAGAAGCTATGATCGACGCAGGTGTGGAGGCATGTCGAGAATTGTTGGACGTGGTGACTTTAGACCACGTGGTGGTCGCGGTATTGAAGGCGGTTCATCGCGATTCAGCCCGAGGAGGGCGTTCAGGGCCCAAAGTGTGC
>JBEKRD010000124.1:0-12590 GCA_049519075.1 Xanthobacteraceae bacterium
TGCAGGCCGTGCGAGGCGTCTTTCACCGTAAAGAATACGACATCGCCGTCGGCGCCGGCTTTGCCCGAATGCATGACATCGGCCGGCACATAGACCACCGAACCGGGTTTCGCCTCGATCGCCTTGCCGCCGATCGTGGCGTGAAAGGTGCCTTCCAGGATATAGATCCACTGCTCGTTGGGATGCGAATGCGCCTCGGCACCGGTCCCCGCCGGCATCCGCATCAGGCCGACGATCATGCGGTCGCCCTCGACGCAGGCGCCGTTCGCTGTGGAATAATCCGGGCCACCGAGAATGTGATTGATGGAGGCGAGATTGAAGATGTATTCGCCGGGACCGGCGCGTTTGGCGCCGGGCGTCCGGGCCGCGGCCGGTTCGGCCAATCGGTCGACCATGTGAATAACTCCGTCTGGCGCGCCACTAAATGCTCCGCGATGGTAGTCGAGGGCTATCGTGGACGCCAGGACCTTGCATTTTGATCGCCCCGCGACATCCCGTCACCGCGTGGCCGCATGCGCGGCCTTCACGGTTCGGTCACTTTTTTCGCTGAACAGTCCGAGAGCATTGGGGGATTTAACGTCGTGATATTCGCAATGATCCGGCCCTTTGCCGCGCGCCTTGCCGGCAGCGCGACCTTAAGCCTGCTGGGGCTCGGTCTGTTGGGCATTGCCAGTTGCACCGACAGTCCGCCGCCCACCGGCGAGCCGAGCTTCTATCATGACCTGGCGCAGTCCGATGCCGTGCTCGACGCGGGTGCGGCGGCTTCGATGATCTCTGGCTATCGCAAGAATAACGGCCTCGGCCCGGTCACCGTCGATCCCGAACTGATGCGGCTGGCGACTGAGCAGGCGCAAGCCATGGCCGCGCGCGACAAGCTCGATCACGACACCGCCCATCCCTTCGCCGAGCGCATCCGCAAATCCGGCTTTGACGCCGCGGTCGCGGTCGAAAATATCGCCGCCGGTTATCACACGCTGGCCGAGGCGTTTTCCGGCTGGCGCGATTCGCCGCCGCACCGCGCCAACATGCTCAACAGCGGCGTGACGCGCATCGGCATCGCCGCGGTCTATACGTCAAAATCCAAATACAAAGTGTATTGGGCGCTGATCCTCGCCGCGCCGGACGAGCGCAAGGGTTAAAGCGCGGCCTTGGCGATGCGCGTTCAGGCCAGGCGTTCGCGCAGCGCAGCAGATACGCGCTCCGCGCCGAGCACGATGACGAATATGATGATCAGCAAGAGCGACACTTCCTGGTACTGGAAAAGGTTCATGGCTGTAAGCAATTGAAAGCCAATGCCCCCGGCCCCGACAAAGCCGAGCACCAGCGAAGACCGTATGTTCTCGTCGAGGCGATAGAGGCTGATGCCGAGCAGTGACGGCAGAATGGTCGGAATAATGCCGTGGACGAAAACTTGAATCCGTCGTGCGCCGGTCAGTTCCAGCGCGTTGATCGGCGCCATGTCCATTTGTTCGATGGTTTCGGCGAACAGCCGGCCCAGCATTCCGACCGAGTGGACGCCGAGCGCCAAGCCGCCCGGGAACGGCCCAAGCCCGACCGCGGTTACGAAGAAGAGCGCCCAGACGAGATCGGGGACGGCGCGGGTGAAGCCGATGATGGCACGCGCACCGTAATAGGCGGGGCGCGACGGCGTCATGTTCGTGGCGGCAAGCAGCGCCAGCGGAATGGCAATGACGATCCCGACCATGGTGCCGAACAACGCGATGTCGACGGTCTGCAGCGTCGGCCAGAACGTCGCGGGCAGCTTCGAGAAATCCGGCGGTATGGCGCGCCAAATGATGTCGGCCATGCCGTGAACGCCGGTAACGAGATCCTGTGGCCGCGCCTCGACCACAATGAGCGTCTGAACGACGATAGCGATCGCGAGCAGAGCAAGGACACAATGGATCGCGGTGGTCAGGGCGTGACGCCAAGCGCTTGCCCCAACGGCGCCGTTTGCCCCGGGACCCGCGAGATCGAGGCTCATGCCGCCTCGTGGATGTAAAGCCGGTGCACTTCCTCGCGCGAAACCTGGCTGCGCGGCAGATCGAAGGCGATGCGTCCGTCGCGGATGCCGAGAACTCGGTCCGCATAGGCATACGCCAGTTCGACCTGATGCAGCACGCAAAGGACGGCGAGCCGCTCCGAGCGCGCGAGCCGTTGCAGCAAACGCATGATTTCCTCGGCCGCTTCCGGATCGAGACTTGCAACCGGCTCGTCGGCCAACAGCACGCGCGGCCGTTGCGCGAGCGCACGTGCTATGGCAACGCGCTGCGCCTGACCGCCGGACAGCGTGCCGGCGCGCTGTTCGGCCAGATCCGCAAGCCCGACTTCGGCGAGGTGGCCGCGCGCGGAAGCGAGTTCCGCGGGCGGCAGGCCGGCGAACACGGTCCGCAACGTCGAGTGGCGACCGAGCGCGCCGGTCGCGACGTTGGTCAACACGCTGCTGCGGCGGACCAGACTGGCACTCTGCCAAACCATCGCCAGTTCGAGCCGCGCCCGGCGCAGCTTTTCGCCCTCGAGCGCGCAGAGATCGGTGTCGCCGAGCCAAACCTCGCCGGCTGTGGGCTTTAAGGTCCGGGTGATGCAACGCAGCAGCGTGGTCTTGCCGCTGCCGTTGCCGCCGAGCACGACGACAAGCTCGCCCGGCTCGACCGATAATGAGAAATCGGTCAGCGCGACTTTTCCGGTCGGATAACGCAGCGAAAGGTCGCGGACACGCAACATCTGTCTGCTCTCCCGAACAGTCAGCTCAGCTTCGCGAGATCGATGTCCAAGGTCTTCACCAGATCGCGGATGAGGTCGTAGGCGTGATCGGTTTGCGGTACCAACTGGGTAATGCCGGCGCCCACCAGAATTTTGCGATCCGCTGCATCGAGGCTCATCAGATCGAGATGCTGCAGCGCATCGGCGAGCTTGGTTTTGAACGCTTCGGGCAGATCGCCGCGCACCGCGAAAGGATCGGTCGGGATCGGGTCGGACTTCCACAAGAAAACCAGATCGCCATCTTTGTAATGGCCGCGCTGCGTGGCCGATTCGAGCTGTTCGCTGTTCAGTTCGCCCGAATCCACTTTGTGATTGTAGATGGCCTCGAACGACGCGGTGTGGCTGCCGCCGTAGATCGCCTTGATGTCTTTGTCCGGATCGAGCCCGGCCTTGCGCAGCCCATAGGCCGGAAACAGATGACCGGACGTCGATGCCGCATCGGAGAACGCGAACGAGCGGCCACGGATGTCAGCGACCGTCGCGATGCCGGACGACGGATAAGTGACGATGCTGGCCCAGTAGGTAACCGGCTTGCCGTCGGCGGCGCCGAAGGCGGCGACTGCCTCCGCCTTCGCCACCTGATGCGCCAGCACATAGCCGAGCGGTCCGAATTCGCCAATTTCGAGCTTATCGTTACGCATCGCTTCGATCTCGGCGTTGTAGCCGGTTGCGACGAAGATCTCGACCTTGCAGCCGATCTTGTCGCCGAGCAGCTTTCCGATCTTGTCGTAAATCGGCACCAGCCGCGCCGCGGTATCGTAGGGCTCTACCCCGAAGCGCACCGTCCCGCCGTTCGGGCAATCGTCGGCAAGCGCCGCCCGCGGCGCCGTTGCCAGACCAACAGCCGCGATCATTATGGCCGCGAACGCAACCACGGCGGCAGCGCCGCCAAGCCACGAAGTCTTCATGTTCATTTCAAGCTCCCGTTGTCGCCAGGTTGCGTGACTCGTTCCAAACGCAACAAACCGGACGGCGCGACCGTGTCGCCGCTCACAACAATTGGATGCGCCCGCGATTGAGAATTCCGCGACAAGCCCGCGGAGCCCTCAAGGACAGGGAACCGATCCCGCCAGTGTCCTATGGAAGCTAGTGCGCCGCTGTGACGTTGACATGAATATGCTGATGACCGCCGATCTTATTGCCAGGACTGGGCAAATATCCGGTGCGCGGCTACCTGTCATAAAACTGGGACATATGATTGTGTAACCCATTCAATCGACAGCTTGAGGCCGACATATCCAGAACCGATGCCGCGCCGCACATCGCCCCCACAATAAGAGGTTAGGCCGTGACAGCATCCGTCGCAGAACTTCAGACCGATCCCGGCGCGCAGGGCGATTCCAGAATACAAATCGCTTCCAGTACGATCGTCGAGGTCAACGGCCGGTCCTACGCCGCTCCCAAGCGTCCGACGGTCGTGATCGTCGTCGACGGTTTCGATCCGGCCTATCTCCGGCACGGATTCGCCAACGGCACCTTGCCGACGCTGGAATCCTTCGAACGGAGCGGGTTTGTCGGGCTTGCCGATTGCTCGATGCCGAGCACGACCAATACCAATAATACTTCGATTGTGACCGGCGCGCCGCCCGCCGTGCACGGCATCAACGGCAATTACTACCTCGATGCCGAAACCGGCGAAGAAATCATGATCACCGATGCAAGCCGGCTGCGCTGCGGCACCATTCTGGGCGCGCTCGGCCGCGCCGGCGTGCATACCGCGGTCGTGACCGCGAAGGACAAGCTCCTCAAGGTGCTGGCCTATCAGATGCCCGGCATCGCGTTTTCCTCGGAACATGCCCATACGGCCAATCTCGAGGCCAACGGCATCGCGGATGTCGAGAAACTGGTCGGACGGCCGCAGCCCGACCAATACTCGGCGGACTTGTCGCTGTTCGCCTTGGATGCCGGCGTACAACTCCTGTCGGCCTTCGGACCGGACCTCATGTACCTGTCGACCTCGGATTATGTGCAGCATAAGCACGCACCGGGCGCGCCTGAGGCCGACGCGTTTCACCACGCGGTGGACGCTGTTGTCGCCAAGCTGATCGATCTCGGCGCCACGGTCGCCATCACCGCCGACCATGGCATGAACGACAAGTCGGCCGCCGATGGCACGCCCAACGTCATCTATCTCGAGGACGAATTGAACACGCGCTTCGGCGCCGGAGCGGTCCGCGTGATCTGCCCGATCGCCGATCCGTTCGTGCGGCATCACGGCGCGCTCGGTTCTTTCGTACGCGTGCACCTGCGCGGGCCAGGCGATATTGCGGCGATGATGGCGTTTTGCCGGACGCTGCCGGGGCTCGAATTGGTCCTCGACAAGCAGCAGGTCTGCGATCAGTTCGACCTGCCGCTCGACCGGGAGGGCGATTTCGCGGTCTTCAGCGATCACCACACGGTGGTCGGCGCGCGGCGCGAGGATCACGATCTGAGCCAATTGGCCGGACACCGCCTGCGCTCGCACGGCGGTCTCGGCGAGCAGAAGGTGCCGTTTCTGTTGTCCCGGCCGCTCAACGCGGCCTATCGCAAACGCGCGGCGGACGGGCCGCTGCACAATTACGATATTTTTGATTTTGCGTTGAACGGCGTCGAATAGTCGACAGGCGTTCTTCGCAGCGATTCCCGAGAACAAATATGCGCACCGCCAAGGCCGCCGTTTACGAAGCGCCCAACACGCCGTTCATTCTCAAGGAATTTCCGCTGCGCCCGGTCAAGCGTAGCGAAGTTCTGGTGCGGGTGACGATGTCGACGATCTGCCGGTCGGATATTCACTCCTACGAGGGCCGCCGGCCTAATCCGTGCCCGGGGATTCTGGGCCATGAGATCATCGGCATCATCGAGGAAATCGGCGACGGCATCGACAAGGACATGCGCGGCGACGCGCTCGGTATCGGCGACCGCATCACCTGGAGCGAATATTTCTTCGACGGACAGTGCTACTACCGCGAAATTCTCGACATGCCACAGAAGTGCCACGGCGTGCGCAAATACGGTCACGATCTCGCTGCGGAGGATCCGCATTTCCTCGGCGGTTTTGCGGAATATTGCTACATCCTGCCCGGCACCTGGATCCTCAAACTGCCGGCGGAATTGAGCGACGAGGAGGCAACGCCACTCAATTGCGGCGTCGCCACCATGGTTTCGGTCACGGAAGCCGCGGCAATCGAAATGGGCGACGCGGTGGTCATTCAGGGCCTTGGCCTGCTCGGTCTCTACGGCGCGGCCATGGCGAAGGCGCGCGGGGCGCGTTGCGTGATCGGGCTCGACGCCGTGCCAAGCCGGCTCGAAACCGCCAGAAAATTCGGCGCCGATCACGTCATCGACGTCGGCCGCGCATCGGCGCAATCCGTCATCGACGAAGTGCGCAGCCTATGCCGTCCCGACGGCGCCGATGCGGTGATCGAGGTTTGCGGCGTGCCGGACGTGATCCCGCAGGGGCTGCAAATGCTCCGAACCGGCGGCCGTTATGTGCTCGGCGGCCTGGTCAACCCAAATGCGAACGTGACCATCGACGCCAACATTCTGGTCAAGCGCTGGGTCACCATGCGCGGCATACACAATTATCACCCGCGGCATCTGATCCAGGCGCTCGATTTCGTCATGGCGAACCGCGGCCGGTTTCCGTTCAAGGACATCGTCGATTCCAAATTCGCGCTGAAGGATCTCGACGCCGCTTTCAAGAAGGCCTCCGAGCGCTCGGTGCTTCGTGCCGCCATCGTTCCCGCGCTCGCGGAATAACCCATGCAATCACCAGCACTCAATTTCACGCCGCGCGGCCTCTATATCGGCGGCCGCTGGGTCTCGCCGATCGACGGCGGTTCTTTCGCCTCGATCAATCCATCGAACATGGAGGAACTTGCCGACATTCCCGCCGCGAGCGAGGCGGATGTCGATCTGGCGGTGCAATCCGCGAAGCTCGGTTTTAAGGAATGGTCGCGCGTTCCGATCAAGGAACGCGCGCGCTGCCTAGAACTTCTCGCCGACCGCATCGAGCAACACGCCGACGAGCTGGCGCTCTTCGACGCGGTCGATTCGGGCAACGCCATCGTCGGCATGCGCGGCGACATGATCTGGACCGCGGACTGGCTGCGCTATTGCTCAGGGCTCATCACCGAGATCAAGGGCGAGACCTTCTCGCAAGGCGATCGCCATCTCAATCTCACGCGCCGGCAGCCGTTCGGCGTCGTCGCCAAGATCAATCCGTTCAATCATCCGTTTCGGTTCTGCGCCGAGAAGGCGGCGGCGCCGCTTGCCGCCGGCAATGCCGTCGTGATCAAGGGTTCCGAGCAGGCGCCGCTGTCAAGCCTGCGGCTCGGCGAATTGTGCGAGGGGATATTTCCCGACGGCGTCGTCAATATCGTCACCGGCGACGGCAAGGTCGGCTCGGCGCTGGTGCGTCATCCCGATGTGCGGCGCATCGGCTTTGTCGGATCGGTGCCGACCGGCCGCATCATCGCGCAAGAGGCGGCAGCCGGTCTTAAGCGCGTGAGCCTCGAGCTCGGCGGCAAGAACCCGATCGTCATCTTCCCTGACGCCGACCCCAAGAAAGCGGCACTCGCCGCCATCAAGGGCATGAATATGAACCGCCAGGGACAATCGTGTAGCTCGACGTCGCGCGTCTTCGTGCACGCTTCGTTGCATGAAAGCGTCGTATCGGAACTCGTGGCGCTAGCGGAGGCGCTGCCGATCGGCCTGCCCTGGCTCAAAGAGAACGACGTCGGGCCGATCGTCTCGCAACGCCAGTTCGATCGCGTCATGGGCTTCATCGAATCGGCCAAGGCGGAAGGCGCGCAACTCCTCACCGGCGGCGGCAGACCCGCCGATCCGCGGCTCGCCGGAGGCTTGTTTATCGCGCCGACGGTGTTCGACAAGGTGACGCCGGCGATGCGCATCGGCCACCAGGAAATATTCGGCCCCGTCATGTCGGTGATGGCCTGGGACGATTACGAAGACATGCTCGCGAAGGTGAACGGCGTCGAATACGGCCTCACCGCGGCCATCGTCACCAACGATCTCGCCAAGGCGATGGAAACCGCGGAACGGATCGAGGCCGGTTATCTCTGGATCAATTCCAGCGGCCGCTACATCGGCGCGCCCTATGGCGGCTGGAAGCAGAGCGGCATCGGCGAAGAAGAATGCTTCGACGAAATCTTGAGTTACACGCAGATCAAGAACATCAATCTGCGCTGGTAGCCGGCTCAGATCAGGTCGAACATTTTACTGCCGTAAGTGCCGCGCGCCTCGTCGAGGAGCGGCGCAACCGCGGCGCGGAACTGGACGTGCTCGTCGGCGGTCAGCGCCGTGATATCGCAACCGCCGGCTTCTATTGCGCCGCGCGCCTCGCGGTCCTCGACGACGGCCTGATCGCGCTGAAACGCAACCGCGCGTTTGATCGCCTCGCGCATGGCCGCTTGCAAGTCGGGAGGCCAGCCGTCGAAGGACGGGCGATGCAGAAAGATCGGCCGCGAGATATAAAAGTGATTGGTGACGGTGTGGAAGTGATGAAATTTATGCACGCCATACGTCACGGTATTGGCGAAAGGATTTTCCTGCGCGTCGAGTGTTCCAGCCTTGATGCCGGCGATCGCTTCGGTCAAGTCGCAACGCACCGGGATGGCGCCGAGTAGCGCGAATGTCCGCGCTTGCACCTCGCTCGGCAAGACCCGGATGCGCATGTCCTTGAGATCAGCCGGCACGTGCAGCGGGCGCAGCCGGTTCGAGATATGGCGAAAGCCGTTCTCGAACCAACCGAGGATGCGGTAGTTCACACGTTCTTCGATACGCGCGGCAAGGAATTGGCCAAGCGCGCCATCGATCGCCGCACGTGCCCGATCGCGCTCATCGAACAAAAACGGCAGATCGACGAAGCCGAGTTCCGGCACGCGATCGGTCAGGTAGCTCGAGGATTGATAGCCCAGCGCCAACACGCCGTCCTCGACCAGCCACAAAATCTCCTCGGCGCGATAGCCGAAATCCATGATGTTCCAGACATACTTGACGTCGATGCGATCGCCGAACTGAGCCTGCAGCGCGTCGCCGATCAGTTTGAGCGAGCGCGAAAACGAAGTCGTGGGCGGCCCATAACCGCCCATGCGAATGACAATCGGATTGGCCATTGATGCATTTCCCGTGACCGGAAAGCTACGCGGGAAATGGCTGCGAAAGTCAACGACGCCTGGCGAGGCGCCGGCGAAGCGCTTTGACCGCGGCAAGGCCGACGCGGCGCAGCCGCTCCAGCCGGCAGGCGCGGGTAAATGCCGCGTCCGGCCGCAGCGCGATCAGGCGGTCGCACAATGCCAGGCGTTCGCGCCAGATCGGCTCGAGCGTCGGCGTGCCGGGAGCGACGCAAGAATCGGTACGGACGATCGCCGCGTCGTCGGCCAGTTGCTCGGTCAAGGCCGCCGACAGCAACATGCCCGGCGCATAGCGCGCAAAGCGCTCGTCATAGGCTGTCTTCCAGTACCAGGCGCCGGCGCCGCTTTTCAGCGTGATCGCCGCGGCGATGGCGCGGCCGTCGAGAAGCAGACGATTGCTCTGCACTTTGCCTTCCGTGGCCAGCGCCACGACCGCGTGCTTCATGAAGTTTTGCACCTCGTCGTGGTGGGCCGCAGCGGTGCCGGCCGCGCCTTTCCAGCCGCTCGCCTCAAGCGCAAGGAAATCCTCGATTTCGGCGGCGACGGCGGCGGGCTCCGATGTTGCCGTGAACAATAGCGCGCCCTGATCGGCGAGCCGCCGCCCGGTTCGGCCGAGCTCGCGGCGGCGGTGCACCGTAAGCGCGCGCTCAAGGTAATGCGCGCGGTCCTCGCCGGATTCAAGCAAGGCACGGCGATGCCGCGCGAAATCGGCATAAGGCAGTTGCGCGCGGCGTAAGATTGTGGCGAGCGCGCTCGCGAACGGCCCTTCTTCGGCGTTCTGCGGCATTAACAACAATCGCGGCAGCGACGCATCGCCGGCCAGATGCGCAAGCCAGGCGGCGATCACCGGCTCCGCAGCATCTCGTTCGATGAGCGGCGTGCCGAGCGGCGCATAGGGATGCGTCCAGCCGACCATGACCGGCAATTTCATGCCGTAACGCCGCGCGCTCACCCGCGCCGGAAAAAAGCCCAAGAGCTTGCGCGGTTGCGTGCCCGACCACACCAGCACCGCGCCGACATCGTCGCCGAAGGGAGCAGCCGCCGCCAGCGCGAAAGCCGGTTCATAGAAGACGTT
Source organism: Xanthobacteraceae bacterium (assembly GCA_049519075.1). Lineage (GTDB taxonomy): Bacteria > Pseudomonadota > Alphaproteobacteria > Rhizobiales > Xanthobacteraceae > BOG-931. The sequence continues at coordinate 9,973 of JBEKRD010000124.1, forward strand.
GGGCTCGAGCGCGCGCGCGGCGAGATCGCGCCAATGCTGCGCGATCGGCACCAGATCCGCGAACCAGCGCCATTCGACCGCAAACGCATTGATCGCATAACGGTCGGCGACGACGGCGCGGCGCGCGCTGGCGATGGCCGAAGCGGTGCGCTCGAGCGCGATACGCGGCGCGGACTGCGAACCGATCGATGCCACAACGACCCCTGCGCCCGCGATCCGGCAGCGGGCAATGACAAGGCGGCAGCATTAGCAAGGAAGCGTTAACATTCTCTTCGAATAAATTAACGAATGTGGCGGCAAGTTTAAGTGAGCTTATCGACCTCGGCCAGGGCCGCCGCGACCACGCCGCGCTCACGATCGTCGAGCGGGCGCTGCGGCGGCACCGGATCGCCGACGTCGTAACCTTGAATGCCGAGCGCAGCTTTGATGCAGGCCGCGAGATTAAAGCGCGCGAAGATTTCGTTGATCTGCCACAGCCTCCTCTGCAAGTGCATCGCCTCCGCCCAGCGGCCGGCGCGGCAATGCTCGTAGAGCGCCACGCTCTGCCGCGGCACGACGCAGGCCGGCCCCGCCATCCAACCGACACCACCGATCAGCATGACGGCGGCCGGAATATGAGCGGATGCGGAGAACACCTTGAGTCCCGCCGAACGATTCATGATCGACAGCAGCCGGCCGGTATTGGTCGAGGCGTCCTTGATGTAGCGGATGCGCGGATGCTCGCTCAAGCGCGCGATCACGTCGAGCGAGAGGTCGCTGCGCTGGAATTGCGGATTGGTGTAGAGCACGACCGGCACCTCGACGGCATCGGCGATCGCGCGGAAATAGCTTTCGACCTGCGCCTCGGCGAGCGGAAAATAGGATTCCAGAATAGCGAGAATGCCGTCGACGCCAAGCGTTTGATAGCGGCGCGCTTGCGCCACCGCATCCGCCGTCGCGGTTGCGGCAACGCCGGCGATCACAGGCACCCGGCCGGACGCGGCCTCAATCGTCGTTCGCACCACCTCCGCGCGCTGCGCTTCGCTCAGATAGGCAAATTCGCCGGTCGAGCCGAGCGGGGTCAGTCCGTGCACGCCGGCAGCAATGAGATCGCCGGCGAGACGGCCGAGCGCGTCGGTCTTGATGCGCCCGACCGCATCGACCGGCGACACCAGATAGGGGAAGACGCCGTGGAAATCGTTCATGAAACACTTTTTGTTGGGGCCTAGCGGTTGGTCCTATTCAGCGCCACCGCATCCGTCCACACCTTCGCACGATCGTCGTCAAACACCAGTGCCGGATCCTCCGGCACCGTGACCCAGGCGCCGCGTTGCAGCTCGTCCTCGAGTTGCGAAGCCGCCCAGCCGGCATAGCCAAAAGCGACCAGGCTTTTGCTCGTATCGGGGTGATGGTATTCGGCGGTGTGCACAACGAAAGCGACGTTGGGCTGGACCGGGCCGCCGCGAAAGACCTGCACGCTGTCGGTCACGCCGCTTGAATCCACGCCCAATGCTTCGAGCACACTTGCGATCGGGCGGCTCGCGACCGGATGATTGATGACGATGCCGAGCGCGCCATCACGGTTATGCCGCGCCAAGAGAATGACGGCGTGATCGAACGGCTCGCGCATTTCCGGCGCGGCGATCAGAAGCTCGCCGACAAACGACGTGCGGCCCGAGACATCAGTGTCGGTCGGCAGCGCGGCGTGCAGCACCGCGGCCGGCAGCGCCATTGCCAACGCGGCCACAATCCAACGCCGGTGATCCCATAGTTGCACGATCAAGCCGCCACACAAAACCGCGCCGCTCGTAGTTCCTTCAAGCCGTCGCATCTTCTAGCGCCCGAGCGCGTTGAATCTCGAACAGATCAGTTAACACGACCTCCGGACCGTTTGGCGTCCTTGCGGGGCGCCAACTCCCGCAAGACGAACGCGATAACGAGAGCGTCGAAGGCGCCAGCAGACGGTCGCAAACACCGATGATCCAGATGTTGACGTGCCACAGTGAAATCGACAAACGCTCGATCAACGCTGCAACTCCAGCGCGGGAACCTCTGCCGGCCGCGGTGGTATCGGCTCCGCTCATCGTCCCCACCGTTTCGTGCTGGCGCTTTGATCAGCCGATAATGAGGTGTTTACGATAGCCCCTTCGGAGCAACAGAGGAACCCACGGCAATGACGTGTATTTTCCGGGACACCAGATAGCGGTAATTGTGTGCGACGGAACATTAAACGGAGTGACCATTAGGGAGGCCGCTCCCCCGTATCCAAGGGCATCAACGCGGAATGATTCCAGAGGTGGCTTCTCGACACTGCAATGTTGCAGCGCGTGCATACCCACATCTTCGAGAAATCCCTTCAATTCGGGTGACATTCTGGCGGCTTTAGATGGTAGCTCCTCATCATACACGACAGAAACTCTTTCGAACCCCAATGAACGCGCGGTGGCCTCAATCTTCGATTTTCCGGCTTCGGTTCCATAGAGGAATGACAGCAGCACTTCTCCAGTTCGCAGGTGCTGTATGAAACGAGGGCTAGGCGAGGTCAAATCAATATTACTTTCCCGCCGAAGCTCTTGTGGCCAGCTATCACGATCTGCATTAGCCCAGCAATGAAGCTGGGCACGCGCCTGACCGCCGGC
>JBEKRD010000125.1:0-11278 GCA_049519075.1 Xanthobacteraceae bacterium
AGAAGAATTGAGCTTGTCCTCGTTCTGCCCGCCCCATCATCGACCGCTCCCGCGAATCATCGTCCTATTCGACGGAATCACGGTTCAGCGGCTGTCTCAACCAGAGTTTTGCAACACAATCGAGGGCAAAGCCGACACCCCGGTACGACGGCGGCGCGGCCGTTTATGACCGACCGCCGCACCGCGGCGATTTACAAGTACACACCCCGGTATTTATTCCGCCGCGACCGCATGCACCGGTTCGGCTTCGGCTTCCTCGATGGGACCACCTTCACCGCCGAACAGCCAGGTCTGCAGCCGGTTGAGATAAAGATAGACCACGGGCGTCGTATAGAGCGTCACCGGACGAATGAAGCTTTCACAGAGCACGCCGATAACGATTTAGACGACGATTGGCGCCGCCGCGACCGGCGCGGGCTCGCTGCGCGGCGAGGTCTGAAACGCCTGGGCGACTTGCCGATCTCGTTCGACGCCTGATCGGGCGTCACGGCGGTCAACCGTCGGCGTCCGCCGAGTGCGCTACTCATACGTTGATATGATCAATTGCTCCGAAGGGTGGGTGGCCGCGCGCGGAAAATCCCTGCACGATCCCGACACTCATCCCTTCGCTTAACGGGACCGGCCACGATCACATTTTCCTCAGGGAGAATAAATCATGTCCGAAATATCGTCATCGCCCGACCGTCGCAACTTTCTGGTCAGTTCCGCCGCAATCGGGGTCTCCGGTCTCTTCGCCCCAGAGGCGCACGCCGCGGCCGATACCCCCGCCATCCGTCCGTTCCGCATCAGCGTTCCGGAAGAGCAACTCGCTGATCTCCGCCGTCGCGTGAAAGCGGTCCGCTGGCCTGAGCAGGAAACAGTCACCGACGAATCTCAAGGCGTGCCGCTCTCGATGATTCAGGAGCTCGCGCGCTATTGGGGGACGGATTACGATTGGCGCACTTGCGAGGCGAAACTCAACGCCCTGCCGCAATTCATCACCGAGATCGACGGGCTCGACATTCACTTCATTCATGTTCGTTCGAAACATGAAAATGCGTTGCCGCTCATCGTCACGCATGGCTGGCCCGGCTCGGTCATCGAACAGCTGAAGATCATCGATCCACTCACCAATCCCACGGCGCATGGGGCGTGCGCATCGGACGCTTTCCATCTGGTGATCCCGTCGCTGCCCGGCTACGGGTTTTCAGGCAAGCCGACCACGGCCGGATGGGGCCCCGCGCATATCGCACGCGCCTGGGTCGCACTGATGCAGCGCCTTGGCTACTCGCAATTTGTGTCGCAAGGCGGCGATTGGGGTGGAGCGATCACGAATGTGATGGGTGAACAGGCGCCTCCGGGATTGTTGGGCATCCACGTGAACTTCCCTGGGACGATCCCACCCGACATCGCCAAGGCGCTGCAATGCGGCGATCCGGCGCCATCCGGTCTTTCGGCGGACGAAAGGCGCGCCTACGGGCAGCTCCAAGTTTTGTTTGCGAAGCGGCGCGCCTATGCACAGATCATGGGAACGCGCCCGCAAACGCTGTGCGGACTCGCTGATTCACCGGTCGGTCTGGCAGCTTGGCTTCTCGACCACGGTGACGGTTACGCCCAGCCGGCGGCGGCGATCACCTCCGCCGTGCTCGGACGCACGATCGATGGGCACCCGGCAGGCGACCTTACGCGAGAGGACGTCGTCGACAATATCACGCTCTATTGGTTGACGAACACGGCGATTTCTTCGGCTCGTCTCTATTGGGAAAGTAAGGTCTCCCTTTACAACGCCGTCGACGTCTCCATCCCGGCTGCCGTGAGCGTCTTTCCTGGCGAGAACTATGAAGCGCCGCGAAGCTGGACGGAGCGCGCGTATCACAAACTCGTTTATTACAACACAGTCGACAAAGGCGGGCACTATGCGGCCTGGGAACAGCCGAAGCTCTTTTCAGAAGAGATTCGCGCGGGCTTCAGATCGCTGCGGTTAGGTTCTTCACAATAGAGGAAGAGATGCGGCATGCCTGAACCTCCACAGTTCAACACCGACCGCACCTATCCGGGCCGGTGGACGATCACTTTCAGCAACCCGCCGATCAATATGTTTGTTCCGGCAACGATCGTCGAACTGGGAGCGCTAATGACCGACATCGGGGCCGACCCATCCGTCAAGGTCGTGGTGTTCCAGTCGGCGAACCCCGATTTTTTCGTCGCCCATCTCGATGTATCCAAGGCAGTTAAAAGCCCCGAGGTGCTAGGCCTTTGGCGCGACTTTGTGCTGCGCCTCACGTCCGCGCCGGTCGTGAGCATCGACAAGATTCGTGGCCGCACGCGCGGCATCGGTAACGAGTTCGTGCTGGCCTGCGACATGCGCTTCGCCAGCCGGCAGAAGGCCGTATTTGGCAATCCGGAGGTCGGAGTCGGATTGATCCCGGGCGGCGGAGCGCTGGAATGGCTTCCCCGTTTGGTCGGCCGCTCTCGCGCACTCGAGATTGTCCTCAGCGCCGACGATTTCGATGCTGATGTCGCCGAGCGCTATGGCTGGGTGAACCGCACGCTAGGCGATGACGAGCTCGACTCGTTCGTCGATACGCTGGTCCGGCGTCTTGCTTCATTCGACCGCGAAGTGCTAGCCGCGGCCAAGATGCAGATCAATCGGTTCGGGACGCCGACAGCCTCCGAGCTTCAGTCGAGCAACGACATGATCTTCCCAATGCTGACATGGCCCAGCGCGCAGAGCCGTCGTCCCAAGCTCCGTGGTATCGGTTACGGGATTCCAAGCGACTTCGAATTGAACTTCGGCCGGCACCTCCCTGCGCTCGGGCAGGCCGACGACGATAACACGCATACGCATCCCACCTGAAAGTTGCGATGCGTGAGTGAGCGGCAATGTCATGCAACATGAATGAGAGGAGAGGATCATGCGAATGAGAGCTTCTGCGATCTTTGTCGCCGCGATGCTCGTGGCACTGCCGGCTTCGGCGGCCAGCGTTCTCGACGAGCCGCCGGCGGCGCCGTATGAGAAGATGAGTACGCTCTTCAAGTTTCCTGACTTCGCTCCCGGTCTCGGCACACTCTATGTCGACCCAAAAACACTGCCGGTAGGTCCGTTCCTCGCCTATGACCACAAAGGACACTTGGTCGGAACCATCTACATGGTGCCGTTGAAAGACATGGATGCGCAAAGGAGTTTTACTGACCTGGCATCGCCAGGCGGCAACGTCGATCACATCAGCCTCAACTACAACGGCGGGCATCCAGGCGTCCAAGAACCCCACTACCATATCATTTTATGGCATGTGCCGAAATCCGAGGAAGTGACCGTCGCACAGTAGGCCGATGCTGCGGTGACGGCGGATCATAGCCAAGGACGAAAGCGGGTAAAAAGGAAGGGATCAACATGCGTGATGCTGAGACGATTTCGCGACGGGCGATGCTCGGGGGCGCGGCGCTGGCCGTCGGCGCCGCGGCCACCATTAGGGCATCGAGGAGGGCGGCGGCACAGCAGAAGGTGAGCCAGGCGGATGCCAAGTACCAAGATCAACCGACGGGACAGCAGCGCTGCGAAATCTGCTTGAATTTCCGGCCTCCGAACGCGTGCCAGTTCGTCGAGAGCCCGATCAGTCCGAAAGGCTGGTGTCAGTTCTTTGCGGCGAAGGAAAACGCGCACTGACATTGGCACAGAAACGGGGAAGGAATAGTTCGTCGTTCGCAGAGCGCGTCAACGTCGAGGGGAATCGAATGTGTGAGGAGACGAACACCCTTGAGAGGCCTGATCTCGTCAAGGGATCGCCGTGTCAGTCTTGCCAGCGGCAGCATGATGTTAGGCAACGTTCAGGGTGAGCTGGTTGTTCGAGTAAAATGGGCGTTGCTTCATTTGCGGCGCATTGGTCGGCGCGCTGTTGCAGTGGCAGAATTTGCCGGCCGCTTTCGGCTGAAGGGGGAGCGATGTGTAATCTCGCTTTTTAAGGAGAACGACTATGTCCGCAGAATCTTCGTCGGCCGCACGTTCGACCGTAGCATCAGACGGCAGCACAGTCCGTCCCTTCCGCAACAACGTGCCGGAAGCAGACCTCGTTGAATTGCGAAGGCGCATAAACGCGACTAAGTGGCCCGAACGAGAAACGGTTACCGATGCATCCCAAGGAGTACAGCTCGCGACTATGCAGAACCTCGCGCGCTATTGGGGGACGGATTACGATTGGCGTAAGTGCGAGGCGAAACTGAACGCTTTGCCGCAATTCATCACGGAGATCGATGGACTGGACATTCATTTCATTCACGTCCGGTCAAAACACGAAAATGCCTTGCCGCTCATCGTTACGCACGGATGGCCCGGCTCGATCACCGAACAGTTGAAGATCATCGATCCGCTGACCAATCCGACGGCACATGGCGCCAGCGCGGCAGATGCCTTCGACGTAGTGATTCCGTCGATGCCAGGCTACGGGTTTTCGGGCAAACCGACCACTACAGGCTGGGACCCTGCCCACATCGCGCGGGCGTGGGTCGCGCTGATGAAGCGCCTCGGCTACACGAAATTCGTGGCGCAAGGCGGCGATTGGGGCGCGGTCATCACCGAACAAATGGGCGTGCAGGCGCCTCCGGAACTGCTCGGCATTCATACCAACATGCCTGGCATCCTTCCGGCCGACATTGACAAAGCGGCTGCTTCCGGGGCGCCGGCGCCATCGGGCCTGTCCGCCGACGAAAAGGTCACTTATGAGAGTGTACAGCACGTCTATCAAAAGGGGATCGCCTACGGTTACCAGATGGGGCTGCGCCCTCAGACGCTTTACGGAATCGCTGATTCCCCTGTCGGCCTGGCGGCTTATTTCCTTGATCACGACGCGCGCAGCTACGAGCTGATCGCGCGTGTCTTTGCCGGAGGCAGCGAAGGCCTCACACGAGACGACGTCCTCGACAACATCACGCTCACTTGGTTGACGAATACCGCGCTCTCGGGGGCTCGTCTCTATTGGGAAAACAAGGGTTATTCGTTCTTCGGCGTCAGGGGCGTCGTTGTCCCGACGGCCGTGAGCGTTTTTCCGGACGAACTCTATCCCGCTCCACGAAGCTGGGCGGAACGGGCGTACCCCAAGCTCATTCACTTCAACAAGCTCCCCAAGGGCGGGCACTTTGCGGCCTGGGAACAGCCGCGACTCTTTTCAGAAGAGGTTCGCGCAGGCTTCAGATCGCTTCGCAAATCAAGCTGAAGATTTCATATTGGCGAGGCGCTGCAAGAAAAGTGCTTCCCTGCCAGCTTGCATAACGTTGCCGATGCCTCCTATTGGCCCTGAGCCGGCACGCCGGCGTACGGCTTTCGCGACAGTTTTCGGGGGCAAAGCGGACATTGGCCGACCGCTGTCCGACGGCGATTTATACGTACACACCCCAGTATTTACTCAGCCGCGACCGCATGCACCGGTTCGGCTTCGGCTTCCTCGATGGGACCGCCTTCGCCGCCGAACAGCCAGGTCTGCAGCCGGTCGAGATAGAGATAGACCACGGGCGTCGTATAGAGCGTGAGCACCTGGCTCAGCGCCAAGCCGCCGACCATGGCGTAGCCGAGCGGCTGGCGCATTTCGGAGCCGGCGCCATTGCCGATGGCGAGCGGAATGCCGGCCAGCATCGCCGCAGCGGTGGTCATCAAGATCGGCCGGAAGCGCAGCAGGCAGGCTTCGCGGATCGCGGCGTGCGGCGCCAGGTGGTGGTCGCGCTCGGCGGTGATGGCGAAATCGACCAGCATGATGCCGTTTTTCTTGACGATGCCGATCAACAGAATGATGCCAATGATGCCGATCACCGACAGGTCCATGCCGCCGAGGCTCAGCGCCAGCAGCGCCCCGATGCCGGCCGACGGCAGTGTCGACAAAATGGTCAGCGGATGAATAAAGCTCTCATAGAGCACGCCGAGAATGATGTAGACGACGATCAGGGCGGCAGCGATCAGCGCCGGCTCGCTGCGCAGCGACGTCTGGAATGCCTGCGCATTGCCCTGGAAGGTCGGGATGATGGACGACGGCATGCCGATCTCGCTCGACGCATCGTTGACGGCGTCGACGGCTTGACCAAGCGCGACGCCGGGCATCAGGTTGAAGGTGAGGGTCACGGCGGGGAACTGGCTTTGATGCGAAATCAAAAGCGAACCGACCCCGCTGGAGTCGACGTCGACCAAGGCGGATAGCGGCACCGCGCCTCCGGTCAGCGGCGACTTGACGTAGAGCCGATCGAGCGTTGCCAGATCCTTCTGCATTTCGGGCAGGATTTCCAGCACCACGAAATAGGTTTTAAGCTGGGTAAAATACTGCGTGATCTGGCGCTGGCCGAAGGCGTCGTTGAGCGTGTCGTCGATGGTCTGCGCCGAAATGCCAAAGCGCGACGCCTGGTCACGGTTGATGGTGACCTGAAGCCGCGGCGCGTTGGCCAGAAGATCGCTGGTAACGTCGGCCAGTTGCGGCAAGGTGCGCAGCTTGTCCAGCAGTTTTTGCGACCATTCGTTCAATTCGCCGATATCGGAATCCTGCAGCGTGTACTGAAAGCTGCCGCGGGCGACGCGCGCGCCAACATTGATGTCCTGCGCCGGCTGCAGGAACAAATTCGCGCCCTGCACTTTGGCGAGTTGCGGCCGCAGCCGGTCGATGATCTGCGAGGCGTTGAGCTTGCGCTCGTCATTCGGCTTGAGCGTGATGAAGTAGCGGCCGGTATTGGCCGATTGGGCGCTGCCGGTGCTGCCGGTCTGCGCGCCGAAGCTGGCGACATCCGGATCCTGCAAAATGACATCGCCCAAAGTGTGCATCAGGCGCATCATCTCTTCAGGCGAGGTCTCTTGCGCCGCCTCGGCGAAGCCTTGAATCAATCCGGTATCCTGAATCGGGAAGAAGCCCTTCGGGATTTGGATCGCCATGATGACGGTGAGCGCCATGGTGGCGAAGAACACGCCAAGCGTGATCGCCTGGTGGCGCAGCACCACGTCGAGCGTGCGCCGATAGAACGAGATCATGGCCTCGAAGCCCGTTTCGATCGCCCGATAGACCCGGCCGTGGCTAGCCGACTCGTGGCGCATAAAGCGTGAGCACATCATCGGCGCCAGCGTTAGCGACACCACCGCAGAAACCGCGATCGACGCCGTGACCGTGAGCGCGAATTCGCGGAACAGCCGGCCGATGATCCCGCCCATGAGCAGAAGCGGTATGAAGACTGCGACCAGCGACACCGAGATCGACAGCACCGTAAAGCCGATCTCGCGCGAGCCTTTGAGCGCGGCCTCGAACGGGGGGACCCCGTCCTCGACGTGACGATAGATGTTCTCCACCACCACGATGGCGTCGTCGACCACGAAGCCCACGGAAATGGTGAGCGCCATCAGCGACAGATTGTCGAGGCTGAAATGCATCGCATACATCGCCGCGAACGAACCGGCGAGCGCCAGCGGTACGGTGACGCTCGGAATGAGCGTCGCCCAGAAATTGCGCAGGAACAGAAGGATCACCAGCACAACGAGGCAGATGGTGAGCACCAAGGTGAATTCGACGTCGGCCACCGAGGCGCGGATCGTCCTGGTACGGTCGAGAATGGTCTCGGTCTTGATCGCCGGGGGGATGCGCATCGTCAGTTGCGGCAGTTCGGCCTGGATCCGGTCGACAGTATCGATCACGTTGGCGCCGGGCTGCTTGAACACCGCAAGGATGACGCCGTCCTTGTTGTTCTGGTAGGCGGCGACGGTGCGGTCGACCGGTTCAGAGACCGCCTGGCCGACGTCGCGCACCCTGATCGGGGCGCCGTTGCGATAGGCCAGCACGACGTCATTGAACTTGTCGGCGTCGATGATCTGGTCGTTGGCCGCAATGGTGAAGCTGATCTTGTCGGTGTTGATGCTGCCCTTGGCGGCGTTGGTCGTGGCGCCGACCAGCGTACCGCGGATGTCTTCAAGCGTGATGCCGCTATTGGCGAGCTTGGCCGGGTCGACTTGAACGCGGATCGATGGCGTGCGGTCGCCGTAGACCAGCACCTGGGCAACGCCCAGCACCTGCGAAATCTGCTGCGCCAGATAGATATTGGCGTAATCGTCGACGGTGATCAGCGGGATGGTGTCGGAATGCACCGATAGCAGAAGAATCGGCGTGTCGGCGGGATTAACCTTTTTGTAGCTCGGCGGCGCCGTCAACCCCTGCGGCAAAGTTCTGGTGGCAACCGTGATCGCCGCCTGCACGTCCTGGGCGGCGGAATCGATGCTGCGGTCGAGGTCGAACTGAATGACGATGGTCGAGGCGCCAAGCGAGCTCTGCGACGTCATTTGCGCGACGCCGGCGATCTGGCCAAACTGCAGTTCGAGCGGGGCCGCAACCGAAGTTGCCATGGTGTCGGCGCTGGCGCCGGTCCACGTCGTGGTGATCTGAATAGTCGGGAAATCGACTTGCGGCAGCGGCGCCACCGGCAGCGATGGAAACGCGACAATGCCGACGAACGCCAAAGCCGCCATCAACAGCGTGGTCGCGATCGGTCGGCGAATGAAAGGTTCCGACAGGTTCACGTCGCATTCCCCTGCACCGTGGCGGAACGCGGCGCGGTGATGGAGACGGGGCTGTTGGTCTGCAGCTTGTATTGGCCGTCGGTGACGACGCGCTCGCCGCCATCAATGCCCGACGTGATGATGGTGCGGTCGCCGGTTGTCAGGGAGACCTTGATCGGACGCGGCTCGACCGTATTGTCGGGCTTCACCACCCAGGTGAACAGTCCGTTCGGTCCGCGCTGAACCGCGATGGACGGAATCACCACAACCTCTTTGCGCATTTGCAACAGCAGCCGGGCATTGACGAACTCGCCTGGCCACAGCTTCTCATCCTCGTTGCCGAACATGGCCTTGAGGCGGTAGGTCGCGGTGGCCGTATCGATCAGATTGTCGATCGTGGCGAGCTTGCCGGTGCTCAACAGGCGGACATTGTTGCGATCATAGGCGGCAACCTCGACCGTGCCTTGCGCGATCGCATCGCGGACGTCGTCAAGCGTCTGTGCCGGGAGGGTGAACAGCACCGCGGTCGGTTGCGTCTGCATCAGGATCGCGATCGCGCCCTGGTCGTTGGCATGCACGATATTGCCGGGGTCGACCATGCGCACGCCCATCCGGCCGTCGGTGGTCGCCACAATGTCGGTGTAATCGAGGTTGGTCTGGGCGGTCTCGATGGCCGCCGTGTCGGCGTCGATGGCGGCCTTGGTCTGATCGACCTTGGCCTGCTGCTGATCGACGTTCTGCTCGGTCTCGAATTTCTTCAACACCAGCGTCTGAAAGCGGACGAGATCCTTCTCGGCGGAGATGAGGGCTGCTTCGTCTTGGGCCTTGCGGGCCTTCGCCTGATCGAGCGCGGCCTGGTAGAGGCGCGGATCGATCTTGGCCAGCACGTCGCCCTTTTTGACGCGCTGACCTTCCTTGAAGAACACGTCCTGCAGCTTGCCGTCGACCTGGGCGTGAATGCCGACGGTGTAGAGGGCCTGCACCGTGCCAAGGCCAGTCAGATAGATCGGGACGTCCTGGCGCGAGGCCGTGGCAATGCTGACCGGTACGGCCGCGCGTGCGGCTCGCGCCGCGTGCGCCGGATTGGGGCCCTGCGCCAAATACCAATAGAGCGAACCGCCGGCGGCCAGAACCGCGCAGCATCCGACGCTCAGCAGGACACGACGGCTCCTCCAATCCGTATTGCTACGGGTCGTTTCCACGGGCAGCCCCTCACAGACGTTTATTCGTCGCTGTTTGATGTATTCGCATTATGCTTCTACTTCATAACCGGTCGAATATCTTTCTGGCAGATGAAAAGCCATTCATATTGCGTTTCGGCGGCGTGTTTTTCCAGGGTCTTGGCGTAACTTTTGCGTAAATACGACATCGATAGGCGCAGTTTCGGGCCGGCCGAGCCGCGCGCGCCATTTCGGCGTGGATCCACCAAACCAGTTCATCGGCGTTGTCGGATTTGCTAGGCTGAACGCTAATCGGCCTGTGCCAGGAGGAAATCGGTCATGCTCGATGTCACCAAACGACAAAACATCGTCCCGTTCGACACCGCGCGGCTCGACCGGCTGATGGACGAGGCCGGCATCGATGTTCTGGTGGCGACATCGAAGCACAATGTTCAATACCTCCTTGGCGGGCATCGTTGTTTCTTTTTCGAGTCGATGGACGCGATGGGGCTGTCGCGCTACCTGCCGGTATTCGTATACGCCAAGGGTGAGGCGGCCAAGGCCGGCTTCTTCGGCCACCGCATGGAGAATTTCGAGAACGAGGTGACGCCGTTCTGGGTCTCCGAACTCAACGTCAAAAGTTCGGGCTCCGTCGACGCGATGCAAAAGGCCGTCGATTATGTGCGGAAGCTTCAACCCAGGGCAAAACGCATCGGCGTCGAATTGGCATTCCTGCCGGCCGACGCCATGGCCGTTTTGCAAAAGGCGTTTCCCAATAGCGAAATCACCGACGCGCTGTTCGTGCTCGAACGCCTGCGCGCGATCAAAACTCCGGACGAACTGAGAATGCTCCGCATCGCCTCGGACGCGGTAATCGACTCGATGCAGGCGGTGATCAAAAATCACGGCGCCGGCGCCACCAAGAATGAGTTGGTCGAAGCATTGCGCCGCGAGGAAACCTCGCGCGGGCTCACTTTCGATTATTGCCTGATTACCGCCGGTTCGAGCCTCAACCGCGCGCCGTCGGACCAGCGCTGGGAAAAGGGCGAAATTCTCTCGCTCGATTCCGGCGGCAATTACCACGGCTATATCGGCGACGTTTGCCGCATGGGCGTCGTCGGCGAGCCTGACGCTGAGCTCGTCGATCTGTTAGCCGAAGTGGAGGCCATCGAGCAGGCCTCAATGAAGCCGATCCGGCCTGGCGCGCTGGGTAAGGACATCTACGTCGCCGCCGGAGTGCCGCTGCAGAAATCGAAATTGCGCAATCACATCGAGTTTCTCGCCCACGGCATGGGCCTGGTCAGCCACGAGGCGCCGCGCCTGACCAATTCCGGCCCGGTTCCCTATGACGCCTATGATGCCGAACGGCCGCTCGAAACCGGCATGGTGATCTCGGTCGAAACCACGCTGAAGCATCCGCAGCGCGGCTTCATCAAGCTCGAAGACACCGTGGTGGTCACGCCGACCGGCTTTGAAGTTTACGGCGACCGCATCCGCGGCTGGAACAGCGCGTGCTCTGAGCCCTGAAAACTGGATCGTTTCTGGCTAGAGTTTTCCGTGGTGATTCCTTGGCTGGGGAGGAGCGGAGAGCAATGAAGGCCTCGAAGTTTTCGGACGCCCAGAAGGCGTTCAT
>JBEKRD010000126.1:0-11583 GCA_049519075.1 Xanthobacteraceae bacterium
ACCTCTGGTGGAGCTGTTGTGGCGCCAGCCGCAGTGCAGCGTAGCTATGTACGGACGGGATAACCGCTGAAGGCATCTAAGCGGGAAACCCACCTCGAAACGAGTTCTCCCTTGAGAGCCGTGGTAGACCACCACGTTGATAGGCCGGGTGTGTAAGCGCGGCAACGCGTTCAGCTTACCGGTACTAATCGCTCGATTGGCTTGATCGTTCTCATTTTCAGTGCTCATCGCTCGACAGGTTCGAGCATGGCGGTAGAAATCAACCGGCTTGCTTCAAACGTTCCGTCCTTCGCCGACCTGGTGGTCATAGCGAGGAGCCTCTACCCGATCCCATCCCGAACTCGGCCGTCAAAGTCCTCTGCGCCGATGGTACTAAGTCTCAAGGCTTGGAAGAGTAGGTCGCCGCCAGGTCTGCCAAGGACGGAACATCCTCATCACGATATTCAGATCAAAAGCCCCGCGGGAAACCGCGGGTTTTTTTTGTCTGCAACGTCCTGATCGTACAACTAACCCGCCTTACTGGCCGCGGAGCCCGATTGTGTGCGCCGAACTTCACTGTGTCGCCAGTGCGACAGATCGCCTTTCGCTTCAAGTTTGCCGTCGTTAACGAGAGCGCGGATGCGGGCCTCGATCACGGCAAAATCCTTTCCATCAGCAGCGGGATCTGAAACGATCGAGATAATCCTGGCAACCTTTCGCCAGCGCCCGTTCGCATCGGCAAGAATCCGAGCATCCAAACTCTCGTTCATAACGTGCTGCCTTGGTTGGCGTTCGCTTCGCCGTAACAATAGCAAGGGCACCGCGTTTTTTGGAGAGATTGTCACCCGTCGAGCTTCGCTTGCGGAGGCGCCCCGCTGGGTGAGGGCGGATTACACACCGTAATCTGCCATTGGGTCGGCAAAGCTTGCGGCGGGTTACGCCTTCGGCTAACCCGCCCTTGTTATAGCGAGATCGATTATCCTCAGCATGTTCCGAAAGGAATGCTCTGCCGCGGACGGCCATCCGCGGCAGAGCGGCTGGCGATCGGATCGGACCCGCCCTGAGCCGTTTCTGGCTCTCGCGTAGCGTGATCGCGTCAGCGCCTTCATCGGACCCGGATGGTTGCCGGAACAAGATGGTTCGCTCAACAAGGCAGGGTCGACGAAGATGACGCAGATTAGCAGAACGGCCGGAATAGATACATCGAAAGCCAAGCTCGACGTGGCGATTCACGGCGGTGGCGGACACTGGCAAGTGGACAACACGCCAGTGGGTTGGGGGGGCCTAGCTGCCGAGCTCACCAGTGCCGGGGTGATGCGTATCGGCATTGAGGCAAGCGGGGGCTACGAATGCGGCGTGGTCGGTTGTTTGCGGGCGAAGGGCTTTAGCGTCCTGGTTCTGCAGCCGATCCAGGTCAAAGCCTATGCTCGCCTACATCTGCGTCGTGCCAAGAACGACAGGCTCGATGCGGTTCTCATCGCCGCCTGTGCCGCGACGATCGATCGGCCCCGTATCGAACCGGACGAACGCCTGGCAAAGTTGGCTCACTATCTGACGTTCGTCGAGCAGATCGAGGAGGACATCGCCCGCCTCAAGACCCGGCTCGAGCATATCGGTGACGCCAGACTGCGGCGCATGGTCGTGGCCGATATCGCGCGATTGAAGGCACGACGATCGGCCGAGCTACTGCGGATCGTCGCGGCGTTGCGCGCCCATGATGACCTCGGCCGTCGCTTCGATCTCGTGCTCAGCGTTCCCGGGCTGGGCGAACGCACGGCACTGGCACTCATCATCCGCATGCCCGAGCTCGGCCAGGTCAGCCGCGAGGAGGCCGCGGCTCTGGCCGGTCTCGCGCCCTTCGACGATGACAGCGGAAAGCACAAGGGTGAGCGACACATCGCCGGTGGCCGCAGGCGTCTGCGCCGTTCGCTGTTCGCCGCTGCCCTGCCAGCCGCCTTCCGTTGGAACAAAGCTCTGATCGCGCTCTACACCCGTCTCATCGCACGCGGAAAAGCTCACAATGAAGCCCTGATCGCATGCGCAAGAAAGCTGCTGATCTACGCCAACACCGTCGTGCAGCGCGCTACGCCCTGGACGGAAAGATCACTCAGCGCTTAATGGTTGCTACGGGCTTCGCTGCCTACTTCAGCGACAACACCAGTCCGCTCAAATCCGCGCTGACGATCAGGCCGGTCTGCTCGCCGGCGAGCGACAGCACGGCGCCGCTTTGGTTGACGAGTACGATGCCCTGCGCGCCCTTGATGATGGCTGCGCCGGCGCCGCCCTGGCCGTAGACGCCGTTGACGTCGGACGGGCGGCGGATATTGCTGACGACGCCATGGAAGCGCGTCTCCGAGGCGCCGAAGGTGAAGCCGTAGCTCAAGCCTCCGATCGACAGCGGATAGCTGCGGCCCTCGAAGTGCAGCACGCCCGAGCCGGCCGAGCCGCCAAACACGAAGCCTGCCTTGAAGATGCGGATGCTGATGGTGCCGCTTTCGGCGTTGGCGACCGACATAGCGCCGACCAGTGCCGCGATGGCGAGGAGGCCTGCTCTTAATCCCGACAAAACTCGCATGGTAATTTCTCCCTCAAATCAAAAGCGCCGCAGCGCATGGTCGATTCGGCACTCTACCACCCTGACGCGCGGAATGCCCCCGTTCTCCGCGGGCACACCAATGATTCTCCGTCACTGCGCCTGTTCCAAAATGCGCGCCTGGACTTCGGGGCTTTCCATGATGCCCATGTGAGTGTAGCCGGGCATCGGAATATTGTCTGCTCCCGCGATCGTGCCGCGGTACTCGCCGACAAAATTGACGGCATGCGCCACGCCCGAGACTTCGGCCGGGGCGGCCGGGTCGATGCCGATCATGGTCACGTCGCGGGCGCCGCAGGCCGCCGCTTGCGTCGCCACCTTAGCCGCTCGCTCGGCGCCGAAGGAATGGCCGATCACAATGATACGGTCGCCCGGATTGGCGCAGGCGTCGGCCGCAAACTGGCGATCCTGCGTGTAACTGCCGTAAGCCACGATGTAGCCACGCTCGCGCAGCCTTGCGGCGATGGTCGCAAGGCCAGTGCCCACAAAGAGGCCGTTCATCACATAGGCGCGGGTTACTTGGGCGCGGGTGACCTGGGCGCGGGTGACCTCGGCGGGTATGACCTGGGCGGGCGTGATCTGGGCGCGGGCCGCGGCCGACGCATCGGCGGTGAGCGCTATCAGCAAAGCCATGGCGCAACAGATGAGACGCATCGTTTCCATCCTCGATCGACCAATGGCCGCGCGGGAAACACGGTACCATGGTAGGATGGAATGAGCCCTGGCGAAACCCATCAGCGAGCCTCGCCGCTCTGTGATGGGTATTGCTGAGCCTGTCATCGGGCCGGCCTTTGGCCGGACCCGTTGGCGCCACAGATCCTACGCGCTGGGATGGACTTATTCGCCGACCGGCAGCGGCGGGCGCGGCGCCTCGTCGTCGGGCTCCGGCTTGTCGTTGCGCAGCATGCCGGGGATTTTCTTAAAGGCGCCGAAGAACTCGGCGACGGCGTTCTGATCGCCCGTATGGTTGCTCGCCTGCTTGCCCTGCGGGTTATCTTGGCCGCTCTGCTGGGCTCGCTCTTGCGGCGGCGCCGTGTCGCCGGCGACGGGCCGCGATGGCACCTCGACGGTGGCGAGCGGCGGCGCCGGCTGGAGCGGAGCCTGCGGTGCCGACTGCTGGAGCGGCGGCGGCGCAATGTCGGCGATGCGCGGCACCGGCATGATGGTGCCTGTCACGGCGGCGGCGGACTGGGGCGGCGGCGTGGCCGCCCGCATCTGCGTGGCGGCGGGCGTCTCGGCTTGATGGGTGTCGGCGGGATGGGCCTCGTGCGGCGCCGGCCGATTGGCGTCGGACTTCGCCAGCGCGGCGCGAACCTTGGCCTCGATCGATTCCATGTCGTGCGCGGGCGTGGTGTTGGCGGAATCGCGCTGCGTATCGCGCTGTGCGTCGTGCGGCGCATCGCGCGAAACATCGCGCGGCTTGCCCGCATTGGCGTCGGCCTCGGCCTTGCGCGGCGGCTCGGGCGCTACGGGCGCGGTATGGACGTCATGTTCGGGCGGTCGCCGCTCGCCGGCTTCCACTGCAAGGGGCGCGGGCGAAGCGGGCGGGGAGACGCTCACCTGCACGGCGGCCGGCGCGCTCGTGCCCACCACCGCGGGCGACGGCGCTGCCGAAAATAAAAATCCGCCGACATGCGCGATGAGATAGCCGCTGACCGCCGTGGCGACGCCTGCGGCTGTGATCTCGGCGAACTTCACCGTAAAGCGCGAAAAGAAGGAACCCTCGTCTGCCACTGATATCCCCAGAAAATCCGCATCCCCAGAAAATCGGATCGCCGCAGCACCGATAGAAACGGCCGCTATGGGGCGAAATTGAGATCGCTCGGTTCGACTATCCGGCAATCATGAAGAAAATATCGCCATATCCTTGCATAACCGTTTCGCCGTCGCGCGCGAAGCGCTTCGCCGGTCGGTCATCCGCGACTGCGCCGCATGTGCCGGTTTGGCGCAGTGTGATCATTTTGCTTCACTGCGCCCGCAATCGCCGCCGCCGGCACCAGGTCGCCACGCGATTGCCGCGCAATGGCCTTGTTCCCCCGTCACGTGGCGGGCGTGTTCAGTAAAACAAAGAGGTAACAGCGTGAAGTTTCATAATGTGTTCGCAGCCGGCATAGCCTTAGCGCTGGCTTGTCCGCTCGCAGCGCAGGCCCAGGGCATCCCCGACGGCATCGTGCATGGCGCCGATGTCGGTAATCAGACGGCCGGTCCGGTGGGCGCAGTGGTCGGCGGCGCGGTCGGCGGCGTCATCGGCGGCGTCGAAGGCGTGTTGGGCATCGGCGGCCCCACTTACGCAGCCTATCCGGGACCGGAACCGGTGCCCGTCTATCGCCATCGGCATTGGCGGCGGCATTCTTATCGCCACACCCACCACGGCCATACTACGGGCTGAGCGCGCACCGAAGGCGGCCGCGCGGCGCGCGGCCCGCCAAGGCCTAAGCGCCACAAGCCTCGGGCGTGATCCACCATTTCAATGACGGAGCTAGCTTCGATGAGGGAGCTAGCGTATTCGGGCGAAAGCGGTCAGTAGCCGCCGGACTGCCGCCGCGATGCGGCCGACCCACTATAGGGTTCGCCGTAAGTGTCGTAGCCGCCCGGAGGGTTCGGCCCGTAATTGCGTTGACTTTGTGCTTGGCTCGCGGTGGTGCTCGCAAAAGTGCTGGCGATGGACGCGCTCGCCAACAACGCCAAAAGCAAAATGCATTTCGTCATGGCTGATCTCCATGTGACCCGCGCTTAAGGCAACGTCGCCGCCGCCAGCCGGTTCGGGTAAATTTTCGTTTTTGAGGTTGGAACAATTTGGGACGCTGGAACAATTCAGCGGATTGCGATCA
Organism: Xanthobacteraceae bacterium; assembly: GCA_049519075.1. Lineage (GTDB taxonomy): Bacteria > Pseudomonadota > Alphaproteobacteria > Rhizobiales > Xanthobacteraceae > BOG-931. The sequence continues at coordinate 5,404 of JBEKRD010000126.1, forward strand.
GAACGCCACCCTTATCAGCTCACCGGCACGCATTTAGGCGATGCGTGCGGCGCGTAAGGCGCATGGAAGTCGAGCTTGGTCTCCGCCCGCGCGCCATAGGCGTCATGCAGCGCCCTGAGCATGAGTTCGGCAATCGCATTGTGTTTCGGCGGGCTTGGGACATCGAGATCGATGCGGAAATTTCCCTCCGAATCGCCGGTGGAAAAGCCGAGGCGTCCCAACGCCGCGATCGCGTCCGCGGATAAATACATCGTGCGCGGCTCATTGGGAGCATTGAGGTAAAAGCCGGACGCGGCCTCGCATATTATTTTGTCCGTCTTGTAGAAAATGCATTGGACGTAATTCTCGCTGCGTGCTGGGATGTCGACGATCAGGTATCCGTCTTGAAATTTTTCGGGGTTGCCCTTCGCATAAATGCGTTCCAAGCGATCGACGATCGGACAGCGATATTGGTTGAGGAGCTGCTCAAACGAAGACCCGCCCTGCGACAATGCCGCGGCCGGCAGCAAGAGCCAGATCCCGGTCGCAATACCGGCCACGGACGAACGCGTGACCATCGCCTTTTGCCTCCGACGACCCTACCTCACACTCCTTGTATTCTACCTGAAGTTGCCTAAACTGGCAAACAGGTTGTGAGGCGACCGGGGGGAGTTCATGAGGTCTACTGAGGCCCTGAGCACGATGAACGCCCTTCTCGAAATCGAACCCCTCGGCTCGAAAGATGCCGGGCGTTGCGAATGTTGCGACAGAGTCAGCCGAAAGATTTGGGGCCTGTGGCGCGAAGAGCCGCGCGGGCGGGGGTGCTATTTCGTGCACTGGACCGTCGGTCATGTGTTCGAAAAGGGTGCGCATATCGACGTGATTTTCGCCGGCCCGAAGCAGGAGAGCGGCGGACTTCCTGATTTTCATGCTGTGAGTCTTGAATATCGCATTTTCGAGACCGGACCTGAGATGATGGTGGTCGATGCGACCGCGGCCGCGTATGCCATGAGCCCTTGTCTCGGCCGTCGCCTCAAGCGCAGCGACGTCATCAGCGGCCCGCTTGCCGCGACCGTCTTTGCCATCTGCGACGCGTTTCTTGTACGTGACGAACGGCTTGCAGCGTTGTGGGACGCACCGAAAGGAAGTTGATGCTGACTCTTTAACTCCTGCCGCGAACCCCTGGGCGTCGCCGACCACGGAAGTGACGAGTTCAAGGCGCTTGACGGATCAGAACGCCACCCCGACGCGGCGGCCCTTCTGCCACACCACCAGGCAGCTTTTTTTGACGCCGCCGTGATTGAGGATGAACTTCTTCGGAATGACGTTGCTGCCGTGCACGTCGAGGCAGGCGCCGCCGGCGCTGAGATCGACGATGTTGCAGACGATCGGGGGACTTTTCAGATCGGCAAAAAGGGTTCCGGTTTTTGAAACGAGCCCTGACGGGGCAACCCGATGGAACCTTCTGTGCTCTTGCGTTGCGTGCTGTGACAAAGGATGTCTCCAGTCGCGATACTAGTGGCCGGATCAATCCAAACACAATGCCGCAGCGTGCCGTTTTGGAGAGTTCTTTAATACACGATAAATCATCCGTTTATTTGATGTTTGCAAGTTTAGCGCGGATGGGCGGCGCGATGTCTGGGTTCAGCCCCACGATCGCATGGATTGCCGTATCAAGTCTGGCAATGGCGAGCGTGGAAGCCTCTCCGTAGGCGGATGGAGCGGAGCGAAATCAGCAACCGCATCGACGCACTACGGCGACCCGGATTGGGCTCCGTTCCAGCCCGGGTACCGGCGGTTGTAGCGGATGTCCGCTGTGGCTTGCCGCCGCGTCAACGTTGCGCGTTGTGCAAGCCGCCGGAATTATGATGGTATCGGGTTGCCGTCTTGCGCCGGGAAGAAGCGCGGGAACGGCGGCGTGGGGGAGGACAGCATGCGGGCCTTGCTGCGAACATTGCGGATACTTGGCGCGGCAACGGTTTTGTTGACGCTATTTCTGACCGGTGCGCGGGCGCAAAACTTCCCCGCCCGCGCCATCACATTCGTCGTCCCCGCGGCGCCTGGCGGCGTCACCGATTTGATCGCGCGCGCGCTTGGGCAGAAGCTCACCGAAAATCTCGGCCAGCCGGTGGTGATCGAAGACAAGCCGGGCGCCGGCAATCAGATCGCCGCCGAAATCGTCGCGCATGCGGCCAATGACGGCTACACGCTGTTGCTGAGCCCCGAAGCGACCTTCGTCATCAATCCTTATTTGTACGCCAAGCTGCCCTACGATCCGGCCGCGGACTTCGTCCCGGTGAGCGGATTGATCTCGATCCATCAGGCGCTGATCACTAATCCGTCGGTGCCCGCGCACAGCGTCGCCGAGATCATCGCGCTGGCGAAGCAACAACCGGGCGCGCTCAATTACGGTACCTATGGGCTGGGTTCGACCGGCCATCTCAATATGGAGATGTTTCAGGCCGAGGCCGGCGTGCATCTGACGGCGGTGCACTACAAAGGCGCGACGCCGGCGCTCACCGACGTGATCGCGGGCCAGATCCAGATGATGTTCATTTCGGCAGGCAGCGCGGTCGAGCCGGCGAAGGCTGGACAGGTCAATATGGTGGCGATCGGCAGTCTGCAGCGGTTGCCGGCTTTGCCCGGCGTGCCGACCATGGCCGAAAGCGGCTTGCCGGGCTTTGAAGCCTTGTCGTGGTTCGGGCTCTGGGCGCCGGCCGGCACGCCGCCCGCGATCGTCGATAAGCTCAATGGAGAGGCCCAGGCGATCCTTGCCGATCCCGGCTTTCGCGCCAAGGTGCTCGCGCCTCAGTTCTTCGAGCCGATGACCGGCTCGGCGGCGCAATTCTCAGGCTTCATCAAGACCGACGCGGAAAAATGGCAGCGCATCGTGCGCGCCGCCAATGTTAAGGTGCCGTGACGCGCTCGCGCGCCGACGCTGCAAGCGATTTTGCCCAACCGCCCTGCCACAATGAGGTTCTCGCGTGCCGCCCAAAGATGAGTTGCCTCCCGACCTCAAGGCCTTCCGCGACAGCTATGTCGAACTGTTCGGCTCGTTGCCGCCGCTGCCGGCGGCGCGGTTCGAATTTTCCGGCGAAATCAATCCGGAATTCCTGCGCCTTGCCGAACAACTGCGCGCCCACACGTTTTATTCCGACGTGTTCGATCTGAAGACCACGCACCTGATTTTGTTCGGCATGCTGCTGGTCGAACACAACGCGGCGGCGGCGATGCATGCGCTCGCCGCGCGACGGGCCGGCGCCAGCTACAAGGAGCTGCACAAGGTCGTCGAACTTGCCTCGACGACGGGCGCGCTCGGACCGGCCAATCAAGGCAGCGCCATGCTCAAATCGCTGCACGACAAGGAGGGTGGTTGAGGAAGCAAGCAAAAGCTTGCCACGACCTCAGAGACGAGAGGATGCGATGCCCGGGCCGTTATGCGCCACGTTCAAGTCGTGTGTCCGCCGGCGTGGCGATTCTTCAGCCAGTCCGACAGCGACAGTGCCGGCGATCGCTCGGTGCGCTTTTTCTTTTTGCTGGTTTTCTTCTTCTTTTTCGGCGCGGCGGGTGTTGGCGGCGCGGCCAGTGCGGCGGCGTCGCGCGCCAGGCGAAGTTCCTTCAGGCGCGCGGTCTTGGCGTCGCGCGCGTCCGCGGCGGCTTCGTGTTCCGACATCACGGGTTTGTCGGCCTCGACGCCCGGCAGCTTTTTGAATTGAGCGCCAGCACGCTGTTTGATGAAATTGACTGGCATGCAGCTCTTTTGTGGGCCACTGCGGCCCTCTGTTGACCCCGCCCTACAATAATCATCAACGATATTCCCATGTGACGGCGGGTCCGACTGGTCAAAATTGAACACATTGGCGAATTGCCGGGTAAAAGCGGGACGCCAAACCGAGCGCAAAATCGGGCGTCTGCCCGCTCGATTCATGGAACCAATGGAATGCGCGTGAAGTTGTCCTGGTCCTATAGGTTAGAAGTTTTGGAGGCGCCGCCATGTATCTTTCAAATGAAAGTCTTCTGGTTATCCTGTTGGTCGGGCTCGCCGCCGGCTTTTTGGCCGGCCAGATCGTGCGCGGGGCCGGATTTGGGCTGATCGGCGATCTCATCGTCGGCGTTATCGGCGCCTTCATCGGCGACTGGTTGCTGCCGCTGCTCGGCATCCATCTCGGCGTCGGCATTGTCTCCGCCATCATCAACGCCACCATTGGCGCCGTGCTGCTTCTGCTGGTGCTGCGCCTGGTGCGCGGCGGCTCCGGCTTTGGCGGCGGTTGGGGCAGGCGTCGCTGGTTGTAGCCAACGCGTTGATCAGAAATCGGGTGGTTCGCAGCATCGATCCGCCCGATATGTCCTCCAGAAACGAGGAGGACGTCATCATGCACTTTCGTATTCAAGGCCTGCCGGCCGAACAATTTACGCCGCTGTTTGCGCTCTCAGACGAGGCATTGGCGCAACGCGGCGCGGTGCGGCGGGTAGCCGACGGGCCGCGCCCCTGTCGTGTCAGCCTCACCGATGCAACGCCCGGCGATGCGTTGATCCTGGTCAATTACGAGCATCATGCGGTGGCGTCACCGTATCGGATGCGGTTTGCGATTTTCGTGCGCGAAGGCGAACGAATGTTCGACGCCATCGACCAGGTGCCGGAGCAATTGCGCAAGCGCACGCTGGCGCTCCGTGCGTTCGATGCCGAGGCGATGATGACCGGCTACGAGCTCACCGAGGGCACTCAGCTTGAAGCCGCGATCGCGCGCCAGTTCGCCGAGCCTCGCGCCAGCTACCTGCATGTGCACTTCGCCGCGCCCGGCTGCTACGCCGCGCGCGTCGAGCGGGCGTGAGCGTGCGGTTTCGCAAATCGCGCGGTTCGCGCCGTTATTGCAGCGCGGCTTTGCTCTCCTGCAGGCAGCGGCTGCGCGCGCGGGCGAGATCGGCATCGAGGTGCGTCGAGATTTCCGCCGGCAGTGGGCAATTCGGCGACCCATCGCGTGTGCCATAGGAAGAATCGCAATAGGCCTTCGACAGCCTGCCGTTGGCCAGACAATCGGCGTGATCTTTTTGTGTCTGGTCGGCGAAACGCTTGCACTCGGCCGCCCACGCCGCATCGTGCACGGCGCCGGCGTCCTTGACACAGGCCGCATAGCGGGTCTCGGCCGCGGCTTGCGCCATGGCCCTGCGTTGTTGCAACGCCTGCTGCTCGGCCAGCCGTCGCGCCTGTTCCGCGCGCACCGCTGCAGCGGCGCGTGCTTGTGCCAACAGGCGCTCGCTCTCGATTCGGGCGTCGCGCCCCGGCAGATAGACCGCGTAATAGTAACCGCCGCCGCCGAGGGCGAACACGATCGCCGCGGCGACACCGAGCTTGATGAGCCCATCCATCTTCCGTGCCAACGCGAATCTCCGGCGCGATCCGCGTCAGGATATCGCGCCGGCTATCGCCACGCACTATTTGGCGTGGAACTGATCCGGCGATTTCAAGATGATCTCGGGCCGGCCTTGATAGAGCTGCACCGGGCCGCTGATCGCCACGGTCTTGCCGTCGAGCGCGCCGGCGTTGGGAAATTTGGCCAAGTCGCCGGCGAAGATCACTGCGGTGAACGCGTTGTCCGGATAGCGGCCGCCGATGTCAATGAAGGTCACGCCGGAACGCCCGGTGTGGACGTCGCTGACGGCGGCTTCCACGGTGACCGTCTGCCCGACATGAGCCTTGGCGTCGGCGGGAGCGATCATTTCCGCACGCGCCGGCGGCGCGGCCAAGAAAGCCGTCAGAACGAAACCGAGAGCCGGGATGAGCGTTCGCATTTCCATTCCTCCATGCCACGAGATTCCGTAGTTGACACCACAAGCCACAAGTGCTAGTAAATAGGCCATTGGAGAGATAGCCATGGCCAAGAACCAGTTCGCAGAACCTCATTTTCACGACGAAGAAGCCGCCCGGCAGTGGTTTGAAGCCGCCCGCTGGCCGAATGGCCCGATCTGCCCGAAATGCGGCAGTGAGAAGCATTACGCGACCAAGAAGCTTGGCCGATACCGCTGCGCCGCCCCAGCCTGTCGCAAGGACTTCACGGTTATGACCGGGACGGTCATGGAGCGCAGCCACGCCAAGCTTACTCAGTGGGCCGCTGCGTTCCATTTGGCGGCGTCCAGCAAGAAAGGCTTCTCGGCCCACCAGCTACATCGCGATTTGGGCTGCCAGTACAACACCGCTTGGTT
>JBEKRD010000127.1:0-13654 GCA_049519075.1 Xanthobacteraceae bacterium
AGGAAGCGCGGGTCTGGAGCTGAGCCGATACTGGATGCGTCCGGTCCGGCGAGTGCCGCGGTGGAGCGCCGAGAGGCGAGCGCGCCTGCGCAAGGCGCGCGCCGCATCCGTCGATGCGGCCACGGTAGGTGCGCCTGTCGGCGCTCCGCCTCCCTTCTTTTGTTTGGGGAGGTCTTAGGGAATGGCTTGCTGCGGCAAAACTCGGATGCATGGGCATCGCGAGAACGAGATTGCTTTTTCACCTCTCCCCGCCGCGCGGGGAGAGGTCGAGGAGCGAAGCGACGAGGGTGAGGGGGCCTCTCCGCGATTCTGAGCGATGCGGATGAACCCACGGTGTCGGAGACATGAGCTTGGATTTTCAGGCCAGCGGAGAGGCCCCCTCACCCCAACCCTCTCCCCGCGCGCGGGGAGAGGGAGTCGCGAGCGTCGTGGCCTTAGATCGATGAACTGAGGCCCGCGCATAGAAAGGAACCCACTCATGACCAAAAAATACCCCGGCCGCATGACGTTCACAGAGTGGCGGCGCACACCCTATGCGATCAAGCATCGCCTGGTCGGCATCGCCATCAACGGTCAGTTCGGATATTGGCGCCGGTGCGCCGACCGCCGCTGCCGCCGCGCCCGGCAGTGCCAGGATTACATGTGCTATTGGCGGCGCCTGGACAAACTGCCGGTTGACGATCGCAGCCGCGTGCGCAAGGCGGCCGAGCCGCTGACGAAACTGCTGTGGCCCGGCTCGAGCAAGGGCATGCAGCGGCTGCCGTTGTTCTGAAACTACCGTCTTTAACCCTCGCGAAACGGGTGCAGACGCGGGCCGCAAAGTCGCCTAGAATGAGCCATCAATGGGGCCCCCAGAGCGGGCCGGGTGCAGGGAGTAACCATATGTTTCGTAAGGCGTTTTCGGCCGCGCTTCTCGGGGCTGCGGCATTGGCGACCACGCTGCCGGCGCAGGCGCAAAGCGATCGCGTGCAGGTGGGTCAGCTAAGCTGTTCGCTCTCCGCCGGCATCGGCATGGTCGTCGGCTCGCAGCGCAACATCAATTGCACGTTCCAGCCGGATAACGGGCCGCCGGAAGCCTATACCGGGACCATGACCAAGATCGGTCTCGATGTCGGCTTCACCACCGGCAGCGCCATCGTCTGGGCGGTGTTCGCCGGGACCAACCGCTATTCCGGCATGCTGACCGGCACCTATAGCGGCGCCCAGGCCGAAGCGACCGCGGGCGCCGGCGTCGGCGCCAATGTGTTGATCGGCGGCTCGGGCCGTTCGGTGGCGTTGCAGCCGCTGTCGGTGCAGGGTCAGATCGGACTTGATGTCGCGGCCGGCATCGGCTCGCTGGAACTGCATTTGTCGCAATAAAGTTTGGTGCCGGCGCTTGGTGCTCGCTCCTCGTGCCGGCATCCGCTCCCCTGAAGGTATTCCTTTAAGGACACCCTCGGCCGGAGCGCAGCTGCGATGTCACGCCTCTTGACCGGCCCCCGCGCCGCCTGAAACGATAGTTGTCCGCGACGCTATCCTCTCCCGCATGCGGAGGGAGGGCAGGGTGGCGGCAACGCCGGGTCCGCTTTCGGGAGGTGGTGATGGCGCCAAATTCGGCAACAAACGGCGGCAACGGCGCGCGCGCCGCAGGTCCGCGCTGCGTCGCGCTGGTCGGTCCCTTCCAAAGCGGCAAGACCACATTGCTGGAAGCGATCCTCGCCCGCACCGGCGCGATCAGCCGCCAAGGCAGCGTCGAACAAGGCAACACGGTCGGCGACGCCAGTAAGGAGGCGCGCCACCACCACATGAGCGTCGAGCTCACCGTCGCCACCGCGGATTTCATGGGCGATAGCTATTGCTTTCTCGATTGTCCCGGCTCGGTCGAATTCGTTCACGACATGCGCGCGGTGCTGCCGGCGATCGACGCGGCGGTGGTCGTCTGCGAAATGGACGAAAAGAAAATTCCGCAGCTGCAGCTGATCCTGCGCGAGCTGGAAGACAAGAAAATCCCGCGCATCCTGTTCGTCAACAAGATCGACAAGGGCGATTCCGGCGTTCACGACGTGCTGAAATTGCTGCAGCCGGCGTCGCGCACCAAGCTGATCTTGCGGCAAATTCCGACCTTCTCGGGCGACATCATTTCCGGCTTCGTCGATCTCGCGCTGGAACGCGCCTTTGTCTACAAGGAGCATGCGGCGTCCGAAGTCGTTCCGCTCGAAGGCGTCGCCGCCGATTTGGAAAAGACCGCGCGCTTCTCGATGCTGGAAACGCTCGCCGATCACGACGACGAGTTGATGGAGCAATTGCTCGAGGACATCCAGCCGCCGCGCGACAAAGTATTCGACGATCTGCGGCGCGAATTGCGCGAGGGCCTGGTCTGTCCGATTTTGCTCGGCACCGCGGCGCGCGCCAACGGCGTGTTGCGGATCTTAAAGGCGCTGCGCCATGAATCGCCGGGCATTGCCGACACCGCGAAGCGGCTCGGCGTGAAGCCGGGCTATGACGCGGTCGCCTATGTGCTGAAAACCCAGAACACCACGCATGGCGGCAAAATGTCGATCGTGCGCATGCTCGAAGGACAAGCCGGCGACGGCACCACCTTCGTTGCCGGCGACGACGACGCTGGCCGGGTCGCCGGGGTCTTCAAGCTCCTTGGCCAATCGAGCGAAAAGCGCGGTCCGGCCGTGCTCGGCGACACCGTGGGCTTTGCCAAGCTGGAAAAAGCCAAGACCGGCGATACGCTGACGGCGGGCAAGCAGGCCCATCCGGCGCTCGCCAAAGTCGAGCCTTATCCGCCGGTGCTGGCGATTGCGATTTCGGCCAAGGAGCGCAAGGACGACGTGAAGCTCGGCCAGGCGCTGCACCGGCTTGCCGAGGAAGACCCCTCGATCACCATCGTGCACAACCCGGAGACCCACGAGGTGGTGCTGTGGGGCCAGGGCGAAATGCACCTGCGGGTGGCCACCGAACGCCTGAGCGATCGCTACGGCATCGCCATCGAACGGCGGCAGCCGACCATCGGCTACCGCGAAACCATCCGCAAGGGCGTGGTGCAGCGCGGCCGCCACAAGAAGCAGTCCGGCGGTCACGGCCAATACGGCGACGTCGTGCTCGATATCAAACCGTTACCGCGCAGCACAGGTTTCATCTTCGAAGACAAGATCACCGGCGGCGTGGTGCCGCGCAATTACATCGGTTCGGTGGAGGAAGGCATCATCGACGCGCTCAAGCACGGCCCGCTCGGCTTTCCGGTGGTCGACCTCACCGTGGCCCTGGTCGACGGCTCGTATCACGATGTCGATTCTTCCGACATGGCGTTCCGCACCGCGGCCCGCATCGGCATCGCCGAGGGCCTGCCGCAGTGCCAGCCGGTGCTGCTCGAGCCGATCCATCTGGTCGAGATCGTGTGCCCGACCGACGCCACCGCGAAGATCAACGCCCTGATGTCGGGTCGGCGCGGCCAGATCATCGGCTTCGATACGCGCGAAGGCTGGGACGGCTGGGACGTGGTGCGCGCCAAAATGCCGGAGGTCGAGATCGGCGATCTCATCGTCGAAATCCGCTCGGCGACCGCGGGCTCCGGCACCTTTACCTTCAAGTTCGATCACATGGCGGAGCTCACCGGCCGCACCGCCGACGAGATCGTCGCCGCACGCCGCGCGGCGGAGTGAAGCGGCGTTCGTTATGCCGCGGCGACCCGCGGTTCGCCGCCGCCCGGCGGCGGCACCGCGACGCCGTCGGCCGAATATTCGTTGAGCTTGTTGCGCAGCGTGCGGATCGAGATGCCGAGCACATTGGCGGCGTGGGTGCGGTTGCCGAGACAATGCTTGAGTGTTTCCAGGATGAGATCGCGTTCCACTTGGGCGACGGTGCGGCCGACCAGCCCGCGCGACACCTGCTCGGCGGCAAACGCCGCATGCGCCACCGCGGGCGCGCTCCGCTGCTGGTCGATCCTTGTGCCGTCGGGAGTGAGGATCGCTTCCGATCCGATCTCGGGGCCGGTCGCCATCAGCACGGCGCGGTGCATGGTATTCTCCAGCTCGCGCACATTGCCGGGCCAGTAGTTCACGGTCAGCGTGCGCCGCGCGTCGGCCGACAGCGGGCGCGCCGGCACGCCGTTCGCCATGGCGTATTTCCTGATGAAATATTCGGCCAGTTCGATCACGTCGGCCGGCCGTTCGCGCAGCGGCGGGATTTTCAAGTTCACGACATTGAGCCGGAACAACAGATCCTCGCGGAACGAGCCGTCGCGCACGGCTTCCGCCAGGTTACGGTTCGAGGTGGCGATGATGCGGATATCGATCGGCACCGGCCGGGTGCCGCCGACGCGGTCGATAACGCGCTCCTGCACGGCGCGCAGAAGCTTCGCCTGCAGCCGCACGTCGATCTCGGAGATTTCATCGAGCAAGAGCGTGCCGCCATTGGCCTCTTCGAATTTTCCGATGCGCCGCCCGATCGCGCCGGTGAACGAGCCCTTCTCGTGGCCGAACAGTTCCGATTCGAGCAGCGTTTCCGGAATCGCCGCGCAGTTCACGCAGATCAACGGCTTCCTGGCGCGATTCGAATGGGTGTGCACGTGGCGCGCCAGCACCTCCTTGCCGGTGCCGGATTCGCCGGTAATCAGCACCGAGGCATCGCTCCCGGCGACCTGCTGCGCCAGCTTGACCACCCGCGCCATGGCGTCGTCGCGGTAGATCAGCTCGCGCCGGTCGTCGGCGACCGCGGCGAGCACGGCGGCGATCAGTTCGGCGTCCGGCGGCAGCGGGATATATTCTTTGGCGCCGGCCTGGATCGCTAAGACCGCGGCGCGCGCATCGGTCGCGGTGCCGCAGGCGACGATCGGCGCGTGGATATGCTCGGCCTCGAGACTCGCCACCAGCTCGCGAATATTGATCGCCACATCGACCATCAGGAGGTCGGCGCCGCGGCCCGAGCGCAACACCGCGAGCGCCTGGGTGATATCCGCGGCATGAGTGACCAAGGCCCCCTTGTCCATCGCGATCTTGGTGGCGGTGGTAAGCTGGCCGTTGAGCGTGCCGACGATCAAAAGACGCATCGTGTTATTCCTTCTTCATTAGGTCGAGCTGTTCGCTCATCCCTTCGCATCACGACCGTTCGGCCTTGATGATCTCCGTCATGGTCACGCCGAGCTTTTCCTCGACCAAGACGACTTCGCCGCGCGCCACCAGGCGGTTGTTGACGTAGATGTCGATCGCCTCGCCGACCTTGCGGTCGAGTTCAAGCACGGTGCCGGGACCGAGCTTCAAAAGGTCCCCAATATCCATGCGCGCTCGGCCAAGCACCGCCGATACCTGCACCGGGACATCGAACACGGCTTCGAGCTCGGAGGCGATGCGTGTGGTCGGTCCCTCCGGCTCCGGCGCGAGCGGCGTATCGAACGTCGCCTCGCCGCCCTCAAGATTCGGCAACGGGACTTTGCCATCCTCACTCATTTTCGTACCTCCTCAGGATTTCATGCGCCGGCACCGCCGCCGTGTGGCTGCGGCGCGCGCTGATATAGCGCGCAACGACCTCGCCGATTACCGCGTCGGTCGCGACACGGTCGCGGTTGATGCCGCCGTCGGCCCATTCGATGCGGCAATCGCCGACCGGGATATCGGGCTCGGCAAGCACCACCAGACGGCCCTCGAAGCTTTTGGCGCGCGCGATATCGTCGAGTTTCTCCTTCGCGGCGGCATAGAGCGCGTCGTTGACCCGTACCGCGATATGCGGCGCGGAGAGCAACTGGCCAAAGCAGTCGCTCGCCAGCGCCGCTATTTCAGCGAATGGCTCGCGCTCGACCAAGGCTGGCGCAAGCTTGCGCGCGACCGCTACGGCGACCTCGACCGCCTCGCATTCAAGCCGCGTCTCGATGGCGTGCAGGGCTTCGATGGCGCCGGCGAGCCCGGTGGCGATGCCTTCTAGCGCACCGGCGACGCGGCGATCGGATTCGACTGCGGCGTCGTTTTGTGCGTCCGCATAACCACGCCGGTGCGCCGCGGTTTCCGCCTCGGCGAGCTTCACCGCGTGTTCGGCGAGCGTGACGGTCGGTTCGGCCGGCTTGCGTTCGGCGTTGCCGCCGAAGTCGGTGTCGAACAGGAACTTTGTCGGTGCGCTCATGCCATAGGTCTCAATAGATCAGCTCTTCTTCGCCACGGGTCTTGGAGATCACGATCTCGCCCTTGGCGGCGAGGTCCTTGGCGAGGTTGACGAGCAGACCTTGCGCTTCGTCGACCTCGCGCAGCCGCACCGGACCCATGGCCGCCATGTCGTCCATCAGCATCTTGGCGGCGCGCGCCGACATGTTGGAAAGGAAGAACTGACGAACCGGCTCGGTGGCGCCCTTGAGCGCGACGCCGAGCTTGTCCTTCTCGACGTGGCGCATCAGCGTCTGGGTCGACGCCGGATCGAGCTTGGTCAGGTCGTCGAAGGTGAACATCAGAGTCTTGATGCGCTCGGCGCTTTCGCGGTTGTCCTCTTCGAGTGCGGTCAGGAATCGCGTTTCGGTCTGGCGATCGAAATTGTTGAAGATCTCGGCCATGACCTCGTGCGCGTCGCGCCGGCGCGTCTGCGACAGGTTCGACATGAATTCGGTCCGCAACGTCTGCTCGACACGCTCGAGAACCTCCTTCTGCACCGCTTCCATGCGCAGCATGCGGTTTACCACGTCGAGCGCCATGTCGCCCGGCAGGATGGCAAGCACCCGCGCGGCATGTTCCGGCCCGATCTTGGACAGCACCACCGCGACCGTCTGCGGATATTCGTTCTTAAGGTAGTTCGCGAGCACCTCCTCCTGCACGTTGGAGAGCTTCTCCCACATGTTGCGCCCGGCCGGACCGCGAATCTCCTCCATGATGTTGCCGACCCGTTCCGGCGGCAGGTACTGCTGCAGCAAACGTTCGGTCGCATCGTAATTGCCCAGGATCGCTCCCGACGCGGACATGCGCGAGACGAATTCAAGAAACAGGTTCTCGACCAGGCCGGCCTCGATCGTGCCGATGGTCGACATCACGACCGAAATCTTACGCAGCTCGTCGTCGTCGAGCATGTTCCAGATCTTGGCGCCGTGCTGCTCGCCGAGCGAGAGCATGAGGACTGCGGCGCGTTCGGGGCCGTTGAGTTGGCGCTTCTGGGGCGTGGTCGATGCATGGGCGGCGAGACTCGCCAATGCGCTCGTGATCTCCTTTTGGGCGGCCTCGCTGATGGGCTTGTTGTTTTGTGCGGCCATGGTGTTGCTCGATCAGGCCGCGTTCTCGTGCAGCCAGCCGCGGATAATGGAGACGGTTTCCTGCGGATTGTTGTCGGCGATCTCGCCGACCTTCTGCACCGATTGGGCGTGGACCTGACCTTGGATCTGGGCAATGTCGATCATCTGTGCCGTCTTGCTTGGCTCCGCTGCTTTCATCGGATCGACGCTCTCGCCGGCAATCGCGGCGGTGGACGCCGCGCCCAGCAAGGCTTCGCCGGCGGCCGGCGGCAACGCGGCATGCTTGCGGTCGTCCGGGGTAATGATGCGGCGCACCAAAGGCCGCACCACCAACAACAGCACCACGAGCCCAAGCACCCCCATCACCACCATTTCGATGGCGCGCATGATGTCGTCCTTGGTGAAATGCAACGCGGACAGCCAGCCGGTCGGCTCATTGATCGGCATGGCGGCCGTTTCGGCAAAGCGCAAATTGACGACCTCGACGTGGTCGCCGCGCTTTTGGTCGAAGCCGATCGCCGAGCGCACCAGCGCCGCGATCTGGTCGAGGTCTTCCTTGCTGCGCGGCTGATAGCTGACATCGCCCTTGTCGTTCTTGACGTAGTTGCCGTCGACCAGGACGGCGACCGAAACCCGGTTGACGCGACCGCCTTCGATCACTTCGGTCTTGGTGGTTTTCGAGATTTCGTAGTTGACGATTTCCTCCGACTTGCGGCTTTGGTCGCGCGGCGCGGCCTCGGCTGCGGCCGGCTGACGCTGGTTGGCGCCGGGCAATTCGTTGCCGACCGTGACCTGGTTGCTGTTGCCCTCGCCCGACGCCGAGGTTTCCTCGCGGGTTTGGCTCGAGCGCACGACCCGGCCGTCGGGATCGAATTTGTCTGATGTCTGCGTGACGCGGTTGAAGTCGAAATCGGCGCTGACCTGCACGCGCGAATGACCGGGCCCGACCACCGAGGAGACGATCGATTCGACCTGGTCGCGCATGTGCTTTTCGAACGTCGCTTGCCGCTCGTCGCTGCCGATGTCGCCGCCGTTGGCATCGTCGGCTGCGCCGTCGGCCAAGAGCTGGCCCCGCTCGTCGACGATCGAAATGCGCTGCGGCCGCAACCCATTGACCGCGGTGGCGACGAGATGGCGGATGGCGCGCACTTGCGCCGGTTCAATCGTGCCGCGCAGCTTGAGCACGATCGACGCGGATGGCTCGACCTTATCGCGCGAGAACAGCGGCCGTTCCGGCATCACCAGATGCACACGCGCTGCCTGGACACGGTCGAGCGCCTCGATGGTGCGCGCCAGTTCGCCCTCAAGCGCCCGCAGATTATTGACGTTCTGCACGAAGCTGGTCGTGCCCAGCGCATCCGATTTGTCGAAAATCTCGTAGCCGACGCCGCCCCCCTTGGGCAGACCGTTTTCGGCAAGCGTCATGCGCAGCCGCGCGACCTTATCGGCTGGCACCATGATGATATTGCCGTCATTGCGTAATTCGTAGGTGACGCCCTCGCGATCCAGCTCCTTGGCGATCGAGGCGGAATCCGGCAACGCCAGATCGGTGAAAAGCGGCGTCATCTGCGGCGCCGTTATGTGCAGAATGAGAAAGGCGAAGATGCCGATCAGCGCGACAGTCACGGCGCCCATCGCCGCGATGCGCGGACCGCCGAGCGTTTTGGCGAACTCGATCAAGCCTTGCACCGAGCCTTCCCCCAAGCCTGCCGCCGTGAGCGCGACGCGATTGCGTCTCACTCGGCAAGATTTGCCCGGTGGATGGTTAGCGCCCGGTTAATAAATCGCGCCGGCCGACCGAAATGCGACGGCAACGCCGGCCTGACGCGGTCGGCGTTAGCAATTCGGCAAGACAGATTAAGCGCGCGTTACGAGCGATATTGCTGGATACGGGTCGTACGCAGCCCGGCAAGGCCGTGCTGGTCGATCGAGTATTGCCAGGCGAGGAATTCCTCGACGGTCAGCGTGTAGCGACTACACGCCTCTTCCAAGGACAATAATCCGCCGCGGACAGCCGCGACAACTTCCGCCTTGCGGCGAATGACCCAACGTTTCGTCCCCGGTGCCGGTAGATCGGCAATGGTCAGGGGAGAACCGTCCGGCCCGATCACATATTTAACCCTCGGGCGATGGGGTTCGGTCATAGCAACTCTCACTAACTCGACTACTCCACAGCCGCCGACCTTACGCATGGCCACTTAAAATTTGCCTAAGCAACGCGCGCAATTGGCCACAATCGGTGTGATCGACCGCGCAGGCCCGCGATTTCGCAATGTCGGAGCGGTAGAAAGGGCTCATGGGCCTATGAAACGGTCAGCGGCGGGGCGGGGGCGGTGCCTCGATAACCCCTACAGCAGCTGGTTGAGCTGGCTGAGACTGGTGTTGAGATTGCTGAGACTGGTGTTGAGATTGCTAAGAGTGCTGGAACTGCTGCTATTGATCGATTGGATGGCGCTAAGCGGATAGCTCTGGCCGCCCACCGTGATCTGCGGCGGGTTCTGGCTGACATTCACGCCGCTCACGGTGCCTTGGATCTGGGTCGAGACGGTGACCGCCTGACCGTTGGCGCCGTTCGCGGTGATCGCCATGGTGTATTGGCCGGCGGGCCAGGTGATGCCGTTCGAGCCTTGGCCGTTCCAGCTATAGGTATTGGCGCCGGCATTCAGCGACACCGTCCCGTTATAGGCGGTCTGACCGGTCGAGCTGGTGATCGTGACAGTGCCCGTCGCCGGCGAGGGCGAGTTCAAGGACCAGGTGGCGGGGGAGTTGGCGGCGAGCGTCGCGGTCGATCCGTTGAGTGTGACGTCACTGCCGAGGAATTGCATCGCCGAGGTCGCTTCCGACGTCTGCTGCAAGGAGATCAAGGTTTGCAGGTTCGCATTCATGTTGACCTGCTGCTCGACCGAGGAGAACTCGACCAACTGCTGGGTGAATTGATTGCTGTCGAGCGGACTGAGCGGATCCTGGTTCTGTAGCTGCGTGGTGAGCAGCGTCAGGAAGGTGTTATAATTGCCAGCAAGCTGCTGCGATCCGGCGACGCCGGCGGCCGCCGCGGCAGACGGAGTCGAACTGGTCGTGGGGGTTGTGGTACCCGTCGTCGGAGTGGTGGTCATGGTTCGCCCTCAAATAATTGCTGTTCACACGCTAATGTCGACCCCACCGCCAAGCGCGAGGCGGGAGTAAATCTGCCTGGTGTCGACGACGGCCAGATCGGGGTCGGGGATGACGAGTTGCGGCGCATTTTGTTGGGTGCCGCCGCCGTTGTTGTTCTGTCCGGCGAAGGATTGATCGCGCAGCGAGAATTGCAATCCGTTATCGGCCGTCTTCAATCCGGCCTGTTGCAGCGCCTGCTCGAGATGCGGCTGCTGGCTTTGCAGGAGCGTGAGCGTCTCCGGACGGTCGACGGTGACATGCGATGTCAGTTGGCCGTTGCTATCGAAGCCCAGGCGCACATCGATGCGGCCGAGTTCGGGCGGATCGAGCCTGATATCGAATTGGCTCGAACCGCCCTGCGCGTGGGCGGCGATGGTGACGGGCAGGCCGGCAATCGGAATGGCAGCAGTGAGCGACGCGCCGGGCGTTGCCGCCGCGGTCTGGGCCGTTGCCGCGGCACTGGTGGGCGCCAGGCCGAGCGCCGACAGGTCGGCGGTGGCCGTCTTCACCGCTCCGGTCGCTGATTGTGCGTTGGCGCTATCGGCTGGCGCGAGCGCTCCAGTCGCTTCGGCGCGTGCCGCAGCGAGATCGGCTATGGTGGGAACGCTGGCTTGAGCGTTGATCGGGGCGCCGCCGTCCGGCTGCGACAGCGCAGCAGCGTTATCCGCGGAGGGCTGCGCCTGCAGCGCCCTTGCGCCGGACGCGGACCCCGAGGCAGCGGCGGCCTGAGACGCGACGGACTTGTCTGCCCGTGGATCTTGGATTGCCCCCCGATCGCCGCGGTCGATGCTGGGATATTGGCCGGCGCCGGCGTGCTCTCGATTGCGGTGCCGGTGACGATGACGGCGGCCACCGCGGCGGATGGATTGGCAGCGGCAGTACCGCCCGCGGGCGTTCCATCGGCTTCGACTTGCGCGTCGCCGGCGTGACCGGAAGCGGTCTTTTTCGTCGCCGCGGTTGCCGTTGCGGCGGTGGTGTCTTGCTCATTTGCCGCTGACGCGGCGGCGGCGCTGGTTGCCACTGCGAGTTGCGAACTGTCGCTGCCGGAGGCCTCCGGCTGCCCGACCGCGCCGTTCTGGCTCGCCGTGTCTGCGTCCGGGCTGCTCTTCGTCGCTGCGATTGACGCGGGCGCGGAGCTGGTTGCCAAGGCGGCGAGGGCTTCGGTACTCGAAGTGGAAGTCGTGCCGCTTTTTGCATTCGAGCTCGAGCTTGCGCCGGTTGTTCGCGTTCCCGTGCCATTCGCGCTGCTCGGCGCGGCGGCGGCCGAGCTGGTATTGGAACTGCTGGTGTTCGCGGCGCCGCCGGTCGCCGGCGCCTGTGGCGCGGCTGAAGCTGCGTTGGCTGGCGACTGGGAGGCGGACGACTGGGCAGCCGGTTGGGCAGGCGGGGTGGTCGTATTGATCGGCGCCGACGCGCTGGCATCGAGCATGGCGGCGAACGGTTGCGAGCTTGAATCTTGGCTGCTCGGGGACGATTGCATGCGTGACGACGGGGCGAGTGAAGCCGCGCTAGGCCCATCCGACGCTATACTCGGTACACTCGGCACTGGAGATACTCCCAAAGCGACCTGTAGCTGCTGTCTGCTTGCAACGAGCGGGCCATCGGTGCGCGCGCGACAACGCCTGCAATGTCAATGCGTTGACGTCGGGTGCCGGGATTGGAGATCGGCAATCAGTGTGCCCAACCGGCAATTTTTGCCGACTTGGCGCCGTATCTCGGCATTGCGGATTCGGCCGCTTTGCGGCGGACCCTGCGGCAACCATGGCGGAGCGGGGAAGCGACCTTTATAGTATGAGGGCATCGGCCACCCGCCGGGTCGGCCGGTGGAGGGTGTCCGGCACAGGATCGTCAGCGCAATGGCTTCGAATTTGCTCGATATCGAGGGGCGGCCGTCGGCGATGCGCGTCGTCGTCGCCATGTCGGGCGGCGTCGATTCCTCGGTGACCGCAGCATTGCTTGCCGACGCTGGCTACGATGTCGTCGGCATCACGCTGCAGCTTTACGACCATGGCGCCGCGATCCACCGCAAGGGTGCGTGCTGCGCCGGGCGCGACATTCATGACGCACGCGCCGTAGCTGAGCGCATCGGGATTCCGCATTACGTGCTCGACTACGAGGATCGCTTCAAGACCGCGGTGATCGACCGCTTCGCCGAGAGCTATGTGGCCGGCGAAACGCCGGTGCCGTGTGTCGAATGCAATCAGTCGATAAAATTCCGTGACCTCCTCGCAACTGCGCGGGAGCTTGGTGCCGCCGTGTTGGCGACCGGCCATTATGTCGCCTCACGCGCATTGCCGGACGGCGGCCGGGCGCTCTATCGCGCGCGTGAAGTCGAGCGCGACCAGAGCTATTTCCTGTTCGCCACCACGCCCGCGCAGCTCGATCTGTTGCGCTTTCCGCTCGGCGACCGCACCAAGGCGGAGACGCGAGAATTGGCGCGCCGTTTCGGGCTTTCGGTTGCCGACAAGCAGGACAGCCAGGACATCTGCTTCGTGCCGACCGGACATTACGCGGCGATTATCGAGCGGCTGCGCCCGGGAGCCGCCGGGCCGGGCAACATCGTCGACCTCGACGGTCGAGTGCTCGGTCGCCACGACGGCATCATCCATTTCACCGTCGGTCAACGCCGCGGTCTCGGCATTGCCGCCGGCGCGCCGCTCTACGTCGTACGGCTCGACGCCGCAGCGCGCTCGGTTGTGGTCGGTCCGCGCGAGGCGCTGCGCACCAGCCGGATCCGGCTGCGCGAAGTTAATTGGCTCGGCGACGGCACAATCGACACGGCGCTGCTGCAGCATCCCGAAGTCTACGTCAAAGTTCGTTCGACGCGGCAGCCGCAGCCCGGTTGGCTCCGTTCCGGTCCGGGTGACGCGCTCGAGGTCGAACTTATCGCCGGCGAGGACGGGGTGTCGCCCGGCCAAGCCTGCGTTTTCTACGATGCGGCCGAGGGTCAGGCCCGCGTGCTCGGCGGCGGCGTCATCGCCGGCACCGTGGCCGGCATGGCGGTGAAGGGCGCGGCGGGTGCAGCCCGAATCGACAGCCTACACCAGGCCAAACTGGCCGCCGCGCGTTGACCCGAAGCAATGGGCAATGAACTCGACAAAGCCGGCATTGCCAGGGCCTATGCGCGCTGGGCGCCGATCTACGATCTCGTATTCGGCGCGGTGTTCGAACGCGGCCGCAAGGCATCGATTGCGGCGGCCGAGCGCATCGGCGGCCGCATCCTGGAGGTCGGCGTGGGTACCGGCCTGTCTTTGCCCGATTATGCACGGTCGAACCGCCTGATCGGCGTCGATCTCTCCGCGCCGATGTTGCGCA
>JBEKRD010000128.1:0-10989 GCA_049519075.1 Xanthobacteraceae bacterium
GTCGCTCGACTGGCCCATCGGCAGGCCGACCGGGAAGCCGGCCTTGTAAAGTTTTTCAGCAGACGCGAGATAGGCGTCCCAGTTCCAGTTTGCGATCTTGGCGTTGTCCCATTTCGATTCGTCGGCAGGGAACATTTCGCGCAGATCGATGCCGGCATGCTGCTGATAGAGGTCGAAACGCGAGCAGCATGGTTTCACCTGGCTGCCGACCGTGGTCGGCACGCCGCGCCAGGTACCCTTGATCTTGGCCAGATATTCGGCGACCGGGCTGATGGGGCCGTATTGCTTGATCAGGCCGCCGACAACATCGTCGAGCGGCTCGAGATTGTTCTGGTGGATGCGGACGTTCCAATCACGGTGGGACATGATGTCGTGGCCGGTGCCGGCTTGGGCTTCAGCGGCCGCGGTCAGCTTGTCCTTCTCGCCTTGCGAGGTGATGTAGTCGATCTTGACCTCAACGTTGTTCTTCGCGCCCCATTCATTACAGAGCTTGGTCAGCGCGGCGTTGGCGCCGGGAACCCAGTGGTCCCAACAGCCGAGAGACAGCGAACCCGCGGCATACGCTCCCTTGACATAGGGGGCGGCGATGGCGGCGGCGGAGCCAAGCGCTGCTGATTTGAGAAGTTGACGGCGCGTCGACGCACGCGCGAATAGCGGTGAGTTGGTCATCCTGTGTCCTCCCAATCGGCGCCATCATTATTCTTTGTTTTGGCTGGCGCGGCGGAAAACATACTCTCATAGCTTGGAGTCTGCTAGTGCGGCCTTTTGTTCCTTCCCACTTGTCGAGGCGGCTGGCCTGGGCCGAAGCCTCGCCCGGTAGCGAAAGCGGGGGAGGGACAGAGAGCCCGGCATAACCCACGCTGCGCTACGGGTGGCACCGGCAGAACGGCAAGCCCTTGAAGTCAATGCAGGTCTAGACACGCAAACAGGACGAGGGCAGGCGCTGCTTCGGCGTTCTGCAAACTCAGGCCGCCGTTATGCCACCGTCGATGATGATCGTCTGACCGGTAATAGTGTCCGCCGCAGGACTGGCCAGAAACGCCACCGTGCCTGCGACCTGTTCAGCCGTGGCGAGACGATGCAGCGGAATTCGCTTCAGCATGGCATCCATATAGGCCTTGTCCGTTGCGGTGCCGGCCCGCGACGGCGAGGGGGTATCGAGGCGGCCGGGAGCCACGGCGTTGACCCTGATACCGTATTCGGCCCACTCGATCGCCAGCATGCGCGTCATCTGTACCAGTGCCGCTTTGCTGATGCCGTAAGTGGAGCGCTCCGCCGCGCCGACGAAGGCGTGCGCCGACGCAATGGTGACGATGCGTCCCGGCGAACGTTGCGCGATCAGATGGCGTCCGACCTGTTGCGTCAAAAAAAACGTGCCGGTGAGATTGGTTTCGATCAGCCCGTTCCATTCGTCGCGGCTGACGTCGACGGCCTTGCGCCTAAGATTAACGGCGGCATTGTTGACGAGCACGTCGAGGCGCCCATACCGATCGAGCACGGCAGTGACCGTGGCTTCAATGCTCGGCGCCGCGCGCAAGTCCAGTTCGAGCGGCAGGACCTGAGCGCCGAGCGCGGCCGCCTCAACCTCGGTCGTGGTTAGATTCTCCTGCCGGGTCGCCGTCACCGCCAGATTAAAGCCGGCGCGCGCCAGTGCGAACGCTGTCGCAGAGCCGACGCCATAGGACGCGCCGGTCACGAGCGCCACTGCTTTGGTTCCGTCCTGGGCCATGTGTCCAGCGTTGCTGCGGATTCGCCGTGAAATATTGACGTTACGTCCAGCCGCGTGGTTCGACTTTCATGCTGTGAACCAAGGCGAGTTGTTCGACTAAGGTTTTCGCGGTCGCGGCATCCAGCGCCGGCAGTGGCGGACGGGGATTGCCGCAATCGCGCCCGAACGAGCGGGCGGCGGCCTTGAGGCCCGGTACGCCGACATCGCGCAAGGCGCGAAACAGAATCGCCGCATCCTCCTGAAGGCCGTAGGCCTCCTTGTACGATTCCCGCCGGCAGATGTTGTAAAGCTCGCGCACCAGGCGGGGTGAGATGCTGGCCAGCGGCGACAGCAGGCCGGTGGCGCCGATGGCGCCGGCTGAAATCATATATTCGGTGCCGGAAACGAACTGGAAATCGGGACGCGCGGCGCGCGCCACCGTTACCACTTCGATCATGTATTGCCAGTCAAGGCTGGAATCGATCAGACCGGCGAAATTCGGCAAGCGGTCGAGCAAATTTACCACCGCCGGGCTGCCGATCTCGACTTCGCTCATCTCGCTCGGTGAATTGAAGACGAAAAACGGCAATACTCCGGCCTCTCCGATCGCCGCGAAATGCTCGACCAGCATGGCTTGCGGCGGCGTCCAATAATACGGCACCGAGGCAATCAGCGCCGATGCGCCGGCTCGCTTGGCATGCGCCGCCAATGACGCCGCGATGGCGGTGCCGGCCTCGCTGACATTGACGATCACCGGCACCCGGCCGCCGACATGGCTGATCGCAAACTCGACCAGCGCCTGGCGTTCTTCAGCGGTCAGACTGACCGATTCACCGGCATGCATCGGCAGCGCCAGGCCTTCGGCGCCATGGCGCATATGAAAATCCAAAAGTCTGCCGTAACGCTCGTAATCGACGCCGCTTTCGGAGAACGGCGTCAGCGGCGCGTGTACGAGGCCAAACTTGAATGCTGT
Source organism: Xanthobacteraceae bacterium (assembly GCA_049519075.1). Lineage (GTDB taxonomy): Bacteria > Pseudomonadota > Alphaproteobacteria > Rhizobiales > Xanthobacteraceae > BOG-931. The sequence continues at coordinate 2,682 of JBEKRD010000128.1, forward strand.
CACAGGATCTGCCTCTCGATTACCAGCCATATCACCAGCCATGTGGCTCGGTCTGCAGGATGCCGAGTTCGTCGAGCCGTTTCTCGATGAATTTGATGCGCTCGGGGGATGCTGTCGGCAGCGGCGGTCGCGTCGGCCCGACCGGGCGCCCCATGATGACGCAGCCGCCCTTCAACGACGACGGATATTGATCGCGGAAGATGAGCCAGAGCTGCGACAGCTTGTATTGCAGTTCGCGTGCGCGCTCCCAGTTCTCGTCGGCGCAGGACCGATAGAGCTCGACGCAAAGATTGGGGCAGATGGCGCCGGCGGAGGAGTACGAGCCGGCACCGCCGAGCGCGACCGAGGGCAACAGATATTCCACGCCGGCGATCATCGCAAAGTCCGGCCGCAGCGGCACCGCCGCGCGGAGGATTTCAAAGAACTTCTCGCTGTTGAAGCTGGCTTCCTTCATGGCGACGAAATTCGGCAGACGCTGGATCAGGCGCGCGGTCATCTCGCCGGTGAATTCGACGCCGGCCAGATAGCTCGGCGAGTTATAGGCGATCAGCGGCAGATCGATGCTGGTGCCGAGCCGAACAAAATGGCCGTAGATCGCCTCGGGCGGGTATTTCCAGAAATACGGCGTGATGGCGATGATCGCGTCGGCGTCCGAGGCTTGGGCGTGACGCGCCAGATCGAAGGTGTCTTCGAGCGCGAGTGCGCTCACGTGAATCGAAATAGGCACGCGCTTGGCGACGGTTTTGATCGCCACCTCGGCAAGCGCTTTACGCTCGGCAATCGTGAGATTATGCGATTCGGCCTTGTGGTGCGGCCAGGAGATCGCCGTGGCGCCGGTGCGGACATGGAAATCCACGAGCTTCTCGAACGTCTCGTAGTCCGGGCTGAAATCCCGCTTCAGCGGCGTCACCGGACTTTGCATTACGCCTTTGAGAACGAGTGTCATACCTGCTCCTGCGTATGATCTATTCCGACCGTGGGCCGGTCTTGACGGTGCTATTGCGCGACGATGTTGGCGTCGGCCACGACTTTTCCCCAGCGCACGCCTTCGTCGTGCACGAATTTGGCATAGTCCTGTGGCGAAGCGCTCGGAGCCGGGGTCATTGCCAGCGCGGCGTAACGCGCTTTGACGTCCGGATCGTCGAGCGCCGCCGAGACGGCGGCATGTAACTTGGCGACGATGTCGGCAGGCGTGCCCGCGGGCGCCGCCAGACCGAACCATTGCACCGCTTGGAAACCCGGCAGCCCGGCCTCTGCGATCGTGGGCAGATCTGGAGCTGCCGGCGAACGGACGACGCTGGTCACGCCGTAAGCGCGCAAACCTCCGTTACGGATCTGGCCCAGCGCGATCGTCAAATCGGGAATCATGATGGCGACCTGGCCGGCCAAGACGTCGTTGAGCGCCGGTTGGGTGCCACGATAGGGCACATGCAGCAAGTTCACGCCGGCATCCTGCGCGAAGAGTTCGACGACAAGATGCGACAGACTGCCGACCCCGGCCGAGCCGAACGCGACTCTTCCCGGATTGGCTTTCATGTAGGCGAGCAGCTCTTTAAGAGTTTTGGCCCGCAAGGACGGGTTGCCGACCAGAACTCCGGGCACGGTCACGGTGCGCGAGATCATTGCGAAGTCACGATCGAGATCGTACGGCACGCGTTTGAGCAGGAACGGGTTCATGACATGGGAGGAGATCATGGCCAACAGCGTGTAGCCGTCGGGCGCCGCCTTGGCGACAACCTCCGCTCCGATGTTACCGCTGGCGCCGTCGCGGTTTTCCGTCACGATCGTCTGGCCGAGCAATTGGCTCAATCTTGGAACGAGAATCCGGGCCTGGGTATCGGTGCCGCCGCCGGGCGGCGACGGGATGATCAATGTAATGGGACGGTTCGGATAATCCGCCGCCTTGGCGGCGGAGCCCGACAGGGCCATCACGAAGGCGAGGATCGGCATCAACGCGATGGCGATCGTCCTGCCGCCGACAGGCTTTGCGCCAGCCATAGTTTCCTCCCGCCAGGCTGCAGAAATTGGCGACCCCGGGAGGATTCGAACCTCCGACCTTCAGCTTAGAAGGCTGTTGCTCTATCCCCTGAGCTACGGGGCCGCGTAGCGGTCAGTCTATATAGAATCCGATGCCAGAATGCCCGGTAAATTACGCCTGTGCACCGGCCGATGAACGCGGAGCGCGTTGCGGACGACCAAGCCCGTGGTGGGTGCGCGGTCGCGCCATGCACGGAAGGCGATTGGTCTGGCCGCGCCGGCTCGGCCACGACCTCGACACGATCTTTGCCTCAAGTTCCATACCGGGCCAGAATTAAGCCCACTGGGAGGGCTGTACCGATGTTTTCCGTTTTCCGCGCCGGGTTTTTCGCCGCGGCCGCAGCTGTTTGTCTTAGCCTCGCGACGTTGTCCGCAAGCGCCGCGGACAAGCCTTTTACCAATGACGATCTCGCCAATAGTGCGGTCGAACTTGAGGCCCAGATCAAGTCGGACGCCGGAACGGCGACCAAGACGGTCGATCAATTACGGCGCGACGCCGATTTAGCTTTCGCGAAAAACGATTTCCGCTCCGGCATGGCGACGTTGGGCCAGATCGTGGCCGCCGTACCGGGTGATGCCGCGACGTGGCTTCGCCTGGCGCGGACCATTCAGCAAATCCGCCCCGCCGACGACAAAGAGCGCGCGATGCTGCTCGATCGCGCTTCGACTTCAGCCTACATCGCCTATCAGCGCGCCACCGATAAGAACGGCGAGGCCGGTAGCCTCGCCTTGCTGGGCACGCTGTTGAGCCAGCGCCAGCAATGGCGGCCGGCGCTCGATGCATTGCGGCTGTCGCTTGTGGCACGCGAGGCCGCCGACGTGCGCGGCCAATACGAGCGCCTGCGCGATCAATATGGCTTTCGCGTGCTCGATTACACCGTCGACGCCGATACCGCGTCCCCGCGGGCCTGCTTTCAGTTTTCCGAAGACATTCCGGCGCGCATGGATTTTTCGCCGTTTGTCGCGCTCGCCGGCACCGACAAGCCGGCACTGTCGGTCGCCGAGAAGCAGCTTTGCGTCGAAGGCTTGCAACACGGCGAGCAGTATAATGTGACGCTGCGCGCCGGCCTGCCGTCGGTAGTGCATGAGACGCTGTCGAAGTCGGCCGCGTTTGCGATCTATGTGCGCGACCGCAAGCCGTTTGTACGGTTCTCGACTTCGGCCTATGTACTGCCCCGCACCGGCCAACAGGGCATTCCGGTCATCAGCGTCAATACGCGCTCGGTCGCGGTCGAGATCTACCGCATCAGCGACCGCAATCTCATCGACACCATCGCCGGCGCCGGTTATTCGCGCGGCGATTTTCAGCAGAGCCTCGATCGCTCCGATATCGAGCGCCTTAAAAACTCGCGCGGCGTCGCGGTATGGAAGGGCGATCTCGCAGTCGATGCGCCGGCGCTCAATGCCAAGCCGCTCAACGCCGAAATCACCACCGCATTCCCGGTCGAGCAGGCGGTCGGCGATCTTAAAGCCGGCGTCTACGTCATGGTGGCGCAGCCGCAGGAGCTGAAAAATATCGATGACAATTACGATGCGCTGGCGACGCAGTGGTTCATCGTTTCCGATCTTGGGCTGACCGCGTTTTCCGCCAATGACGGCATCCACGTCTTCGTCAATTCGCTCGCCTCGACGGATGCCAAAAATGGCATCGAGCTGCGCCTGATCTCGCGCGGCAATGAGGTGTTGGCAACACGCCGCACCGATGCATCGGGCCAGGCGCTGTTTGAAGCGGGGTTGGCGAACGGGGAGGGCGGTTCGGCGCCGGCGCTGTTGGCCGCGGCCGATCCGCAGGGCGATTTTGCCTTCCTCAATCTGCGCGCGCCGGCTTTCGATCTGACCGATCGCGGCGTCGGAGGGCGACCGTCGCCGAACGGGCTCGACGCCTTCGTCTATGCCGAACGCGGGGTCTATCGCTCCGGCGAGACGGCCTATCTCACGGCGCTGTTGCGCGACGCGCAAGGCTCAGCCGCGCTCGATGTGGCGCTGACATTCGTGGTCGAACGACCCGACGGGGTCGAGTTCAAGCGGACCCTGGTCCAGGACCAGGGGCTCGGCGGCCATGCCCTGACACTGCCGATCAATGCCGCGGCGCCGACCGGCACCTGGCATGTGCGCGCTTTCACCGATCCGAAGCGTCCCCCGGTTGGCGAAACCACGTTTCTGGTCGAGGATTACGTGCCCGACCGCATTGCCTTCGACCTGACTTCGCCGGCCGATCATATCGCCCAAAACGCTCCCGCCGAGGTCGACGTCGCCGGCCGCTTTCTCTATGGCGCACCGGCTGCAAATCTCGATCTCGACGGCGACATGACGATCGCGCCGGCGAAGGAGCGGGCCGGATTTTCGGGTTATCAGTTCGGCCTCGCCGACGAGGAGGTCGATCCGTCGCGGCAGTCGCTCGACGATCTGCCTGCGACCGACGACGGGGGCAACGCGAAGTTTTCCGTCGCGCTCGATAAGCCGCCGTCGAGCACGCATCCGCTCGAGGCGCAAATCACGGTGCGCATGACCGAGCCGGGCGGCCGCGCCGTGGAGCATAAGATCACGCTGCCGGTGACGCCCTCCGGCGCCATGATCGGAGTCAAGCCCTTGTTTTCCGGTCAATCGCTTGCCGACGGCGCCAGCGCGAATTTCGATGTCGTCGTCGTGGCACCCAACGGCAAGGCGCTGGCGCAAAGCGGGTTGCACTATCAGCTGCTGCGGATCGACACGCATTATCAATATTACAAGCGCGACGGCGCCTGGAATTTCGAGCCAGTCAAGACAACGACGCGCGTCGCCGACGGCACGATCGATACCGCGCTCGACAAAGCGGGACGGATTTCGCTGCCCGTGAATTTCGGCCGCTACCGGCTCGATGTCTCGACGGCTGATCCGAATGGTCCGGAGACGTCGGCCGACTTCGACGCCGGTTGGTACGTAGACGCCAATGCCGACACGCCCGATATGCTCGAAATCGCGCTCGACAAGCCCGAATACCGGCCCGGCGACACCATGACCGTTGCCGTCACCGCGCGGAACGCCGGCAGTGTCACGCTCAATGTCATCGGCGACAAGCTGCTCGCGAGCCAGACCGCGGACGTCAAGGACGGCGTTACGCAATTGAAGTTGCCGGTCGCTCAGGACTGGGGTGCCGGCGCCTATGTCGTCGCCACGCTGCGCCGGCCGCTCGATGCGCCGGCGCAACGGATGCCAGGCCGCGCCATCGGCGTGCAATGGTTCTCAATCGATCGCGCGGCGAAAACGCTTAACGTGGCCCTGAATGCGCCGTCATTGCTGCGGCCGAATTCGAGCCTGCGTGTTCCGATCAAGATCGAAGGACTTGCAGCAGGAGAAGACGCGCGGATCGTGGTCGCCGCCGTCGATGTCGGCATTCTCAACCTGACCAATTACAAGCCGCCGTCACCCGAAGATTATTATCTCGGCCAACGGGCGCTATCGGCCGAAATCCGCGATCTCTATGGTGACCTGATCGACGGCATGCAGGGTGCCCGTGGCCAAATCCGCAGCGGCGGCGACGAAGGCGCGCAATTGCAGGGCAGCCCGCCTTCGGGGCCGCCGGTCGCGCTTTATTCCGGTGTTGTCAGCGTCGGCCCGGATGGCAGTGCCGAGGTCTCGTTCGACGTGCCCGATTTCGAAGGCACGGTGCGCGTCATGGCGGTGGCCTGGAGCAAGAATAAGGTCGGCCACGCCACCGCCGACGTCATTGTGCGCGACCCGGTGGTGCTCTCGGCCACGCTGCCGCGGTTCCTGTTGCCGGGCGACCGCTCCTCCGTTCATCTCGATCTCGACAATGTCGAGGGCAAGCCCGGCGATTACACCGTTGCGCTGTCGAGTGCGGCTGCGGTGATCGCGGGAGCCGGCGCGACGCAGACACTCACTCTGCGCGACAAGGCGCGCGGCGGCATCAACGTTCCGATCACGGCGGATGCCGTGGGCAGCGGCGCGGTCAAGGTGACCGTCACGGGGCCCGCGGGTTTCGCGCTGGAGCGAACATTCGTGCTCGCCGTGCGCCCGCCGGCGCAAATCCTGGCGCGCCGTACCGTAAAGCCGATCGCCAAGGGCGAAAGTCTGACGCTGTCGAGGGATATGTTCGCCGATCTCGTTGCCGGCACTGGCGCGGTATCGATCTCGGTTGGGGCCTCGACCGCGCTCGATGCGGCAAGCCTTCTCGCCGCGCTTGACCGCTATCCGTACCGCTGCTCGGAACAGATCACGAGCCGCGCTTTGCCGCTTCTGTATCTCAGCGAGCTTTCCGGCGCGGCGCATCAAGCGCGTGACGCCGCGGCCGACGCCGATACCGATCAGCACATCCGCACTGCTATCGAGGCCTTGTTGGCGCGCCAAGCCGGCAACGGTTCATTCGGGTTGTGGAGCGCCGGCGGCGACGATGTCTGGCTTGACTCCTACGTCACCGATTTCCTCACCCGCGCACGCGAGCGCAAATTCGCCGTGCCCGACGCCGCATTCAAGCTTGCGCTCGATCGCTTGCGCAATGCGGTCGCCGACCTCACTGATCCCGGCAAGAACAACGGCACCGACCTCGCTTATGCGCTCTATGTGCTGGCGCGCAACGGCTCGGCCCCGATCGGCGATCTGCGCTATCTGGCCGACGCCAAGCTCGATGCGCTCACGACCCCGATCGCCAAGGCGCAACTCGCCGCAGCCCTTGCCATGGTCGGTGACCGCACGCGTGCCGAGCGCGTCTATACCGCTGCGCTTGCCGCCATCGCGCCAAAACCGCAGCCCGATCTTGCCAGCCGCGAAGATTACGGCTCGACTTTGCGCGACGCGGCGGCGCTGGTCACGCTCGCCTCCGAAGGCGGCGCCAGCCCGGCGACCGTGCAGGCCGCCATGCAGCGGGTCGAAGCCGCCCGGGCGTCGCTGCAGCCGACCTCGACCCAGGAGGATGCCTGGCTGTTGCTCGCGGCGAGCGCCATGGCGAAAAACGGGGGCAATGTGTCGCTCGACGTCAATGGCGAGGCAGTCAAACAGCGGCTCTACCGCACTATCAGCGTCGGCGATTTGAAGACGCCGTTGCGCGTGACCAATACCGGCGACGACGAGGTGAGGGCCGTGGTGACGGTTTCAGGCGCGCCGGTTACGCCGGAGCCGGCGGCGGAACACGGCTTTAAGATCGAGCGCCAGACTTACACGCTCGATGGCGACCCGATCGACACGGCAAAGGTGAAGCAAAACACGCGCCTGGTCGTGGTGTTGAAGATGACCGAAGCGCAGCCGCAATTCGGCCGCGTCATCGTCGCCGATTATCTGCCGGCTGGGTTCGAAATCGACAACCCGCATTTGGTGTCGTCCGGCGATACCGGCACGCTGCCGTGGTTCACCGATGCCGCCGATCCGGTCGATACCGAATTCCGCGACGACCGCTTCAGCGCCGCCTTCGAACGCAAGAAGGACGATCTCGCGGTATTTAGCGTCGCCTACATCGTGCGCGCGGTCGCGCCCGGCAAATATGTGCGGCCGCAAGCGAGCGTCGAGGATATGTACCGGCCGGATCGCTTCGGCCGCTCCGGTACCGACAACGTCGAAGTCTTGGCGGGGAAATGAGTCGGCAAAGAAAAATGCGCCACGTGGTTCTTGCCATGGCGCTTGGCTGCGTTGCGCTGGTGGCGGCGTCGGTCTGGTGGATCGTTTCGCTGGGGCCGGCGCCGGTCGGCAAGGATCTCGAATTCTCCCGCGAAGTGCTCGACCGCAATGGCCGGCTGTTGCGCGCTTACGCGACCAGCGACGGCCGCTGGCGGTTGCCGGCAACGACCGCCGATGTCGATCCGCGTTTCTTCGACGTTCTCTTCACCTATGAAGATAAGCGTTTTCGCGTCCATCACGGCGTCGACGCGCTGGCGCTTGCCCGCGCCGCTTTGCAATTGATCGAGAGCGGCCGTATCCGCTCCGGCGGCTCGACGCTGACCATGCAGGTGGCGCGGCTGTTGGAACCGCGCAGCGCGCGCACGTTTGCGGCAAAGTTTCGCCAGATCGTGCGCGCGATCGAGATCGAGCGCGCCTCGACCAAGGACGAGGTGCTTTCGCTCTATCTCGAACTCGCACCCTTTGGCGGCAATATCGAGGGTATTCGCGCCGCCTCGCTCGTCTATTTCGGCAAGGAGCCGCGGCATTTGACGCTCGCCGAGGCGGCGCTGCTCGTAGCTCTGCCGCAATCGCCGGAGCTGCGGCGGCCCGACCGCTTTCCCGAGGCGGCGCGCGCGGCGCGAAACCGCGTGCTCGACCGGTTCGCCGCAACCGGCGTGATTGC
>JBEKRD010000129.1:0-10957 GCA_049519075.1 Xanthobacteraceae bacterium
TAGAAGAATTGAGCTTGTCCTCGTTCTGCCCGCCCCATCATCGACCGCTCCCGCGAATCATCGTCCTATTCGACGGAATCACGGTTCAGCGGCTGTCTCAACCAGAGTTTTGCAACACAATCTGCCCCTTAGCGTACGCGAACGAGCTGCCGATCCCCCGCTTTTAGGGTGATAGCGGACATGCTAATTTGCCCCCCTACGAGGGAAAAATGACGAGCAATCCAGCAGTCACTGGATCACCAACCGTCCATCCGGCTTTGACGCCGCCGACGGTCGACGCTTACGCCCGCAAGGCGCTGGTCGCGGCCTGTCTCGGCTATGCCGTGGATGGATTCGACCTTTTGATTTTAAGCTTCATCCTGGTGCCTCTGTCTGCCACGCTTCAACTCAGCCCGCCGGAAGCCGGCTCGCTGATAACCTGGACGCTGATCGGCGCCGTCGCGGGAGGGTTTCTCGCCGGCCCGTTGAGCGATCGTTACGGACGTGTTCGCGTCTTGAGCTGGACGATTCTGTTGTTCGCCGGATTCACCGGCCTGTGCGCGTTTTCTCAAGGCTATTGGGATCTGCTCGCCTACCGGACGATGGCCGGGATTGGGCTTGGCGGCGAGTTCGGCATCGGCATGACGCTTGCGGCCGAAGCGTGGCCCGCCCACAAGCGCGCCCGAGCAACGTCCTATGTTGGGCTCGGCTGGCAAGCGGGGGTGTTGATTGCGGCGCTGGTTTCGCCTGCCCTCATCCCGCATATTGGCTGGCGGGGAATGTTTCTCGTCGGAATTCTGCCGTCGTTTGTCGCCTTCGGCGTGCGTCATTACTTGGGCGAGCCGGCGGTGTTCGTCGCGGCGTCCAAGATGGAGAAAATCAATCCGTTTAGCGTTCTGTTCGCCGACCGCGACGCGATCCGCGCAACGGCCGGCATCGCGTTCATGACGTCCGCGCAGAATTTTGGCTACTACGGGATGATGATCTGGCTGCCGGCATACCTATCGTCGCAATTGCATTTTTCGCTGACGCAATCGGCGCTTTGGATATCGTCGACCATCGCGGGTGGCGCTTTCGGCATGTATTTGTTCGGTCAGCTAGCGGACCGCATCGGCCGCAAACCGCTTTTCATCGCATTTCAGGCCGGCGCCATGGCGATGGCGTTCGTCTATCCGCAGGTCAGGGACCCGACCACGCTTTTGCTGGTAGGGGCGATCACCGGCATATTCTTGAGTGGAATGATCGGGGGCTATGGCGCTCTCATCGCGGAAAGCTATCCGACCCAAGGCCGCGCCACCGCGCAGAATGTGCTCTTTAATATCGGGCGAGGCGTCGGCGGCTTCGGGCCCTTGGTGGTCGGGCTTTTGGCGGCCCGATACTCTCTCGCCACCGCGCTATCGTCCCTTGTCGCGATCTGGGCATTAGATATTATTGCCACCACGTGCTTGATCAAGGAGCGCAAAGGTCAACCCCTGGTCAGTTGAGCGTCGACATAGCCAAGCGCAAGCGCGCGGCAGAGGCCTTGACGAGATGAATGACCGATACCGCCTATTGGCCGAATCCTTGCCCGGCGGCATTTATCTTATGCAGGACAACCTCGTTCGCTACATCAACCCGGCGATGGCGCGGATGTTCGGCTATGACGTCGAGGAAGTGGTCGACCGGCTGCGCCCTTCGGATCTGGTCTATCCCGACGACCGCCCCCTCGTGTTGGAAAACATACGGCGTCGGATTGAAGGCGATATCGAAGAGGTCCGATACGAGTGCCGGGGATTGCGCAAAGACGGTTCGGCCTTCCCCGTTGAAGTCTATGGCCGCCGCATCGCGTATGACGGCAAGCCCGGCATCGTGGGGACGATCACAGATAATACGGAGCGCCGCCGGGCGCAGGACGAGTTGCGCGCGAGCGAGCAGCGGTTTCGCGATTATTCCGAGATCGTATCGGATTGGTTTTGGGAGAGCGGCCCCGATCACCGCTTCTCGCGCATTTCCGGAAAGCCGCCGGACTGGGGAATTTCCGAGAGGTTCATTGGCTCCTACCGTTGGGAGCTCGCCGCGGATCGCGACGACGAGCCGGAGAAGTGGCGCGCGCATCTTGCGATCCTCGATGCGCACCAGCCGTTTCGCGGCTTCAAGTACCGCATAGCCCGCCCGGACGGATCGGCGCTCTACATGTCGGCGAGCGGCAAGCCCTTATACGATGCCGATGGCAGGTTCTTGGGCTACCGCGGCACGGCTGCCGATGTCACGGCCGAGGTCCGTGCCGAGCTCGCCGAGCGGGCGCTCGGCGAGGCGCAACTGGCCCTGGCGCACGCCAATCGGGTCGAGACATTGGGGCAATTTGCGGCCTCTCTTGCCCACGAGGTCAATCAGCCGATCGCAGCCGCCATCATGAGCGCCGAAACCGCCCAGCGCTGGCTCGCCGGTCAGCCGCCGGATCTGGAACGTGCCGGACTGGCGATCGGCAACACTCTCAATGACGCCAAGCGCGCCGCCGAAATTATCGGCCGGATTCGTGCAATGGTGAAAAAGGCGCCCGAGCGCAAGGACGAGCTGAAAATCAATGACGCAATTTCGGAAGTCATTGAGCTCGCTCGTAGTGAAATCTCCAAAAACAGCGTTGCGCTGCGGACCACTCTGGCCGAAACGTTGCCGCTCGTTCAAGGCGATCGGGTTCAGCTTCAACAAGTCATGCTGAATTTGATCGTGAACGCCGTGGAGGCGATGAGCCAGATCAGGGAGAATAGGCGAGAATTGCTGATCAGCAGCCAAAGCGAGGCCGATTCCATTCTCGTTGCCGTGCGCGACTCCGGCCCCGGCCTGCCCGAAGCCGCTCTGGAGCGAGCCTTCGAGGCCTTCTATACGACCAAATCGAACGGCCTTGGTATGGGACTGTCGATCTGCCGCTCAATCGTCGAGGCTCACGGCGGACGATTGTGGGCGACTTCAAATGCGCCAATAGGTGCGGTTTTTCAATTCACGATTCCTGCCGTCCTGCCGGCGGCGGCGCGGTGATTGAACAGACCCATCCGGCGCAACGCACTTTGTACGGATTGACCTGCATCGCACGCGATGGAGGCGCATCGCCCATCGCTGGCGTCCGCCTCAATCGTTCCGATCACCGCTGAAGTCGAAGGTGAGCAGCGTTTCGTAGCGGCTCATTGAACGCTGGAAAATTTCCGGATGGCCGAGCGCGTGCACGGCGTCGCTATAGCCGGAACGCCAGTGCTCTTCCATCGAGCGGCGCGAGAATTCGTAATCCTTGGAATCGCCTTCGTAACCCTTTGCCCGATAGATCAGTTGCACGATGTTGGCGGCATGCCGGTCCGCGGCCGCGCTTAAGAATTCCACTTCTTCTCTCTGCCGCATGTCTTCCGGCAGTTCCTCAAGGAGTTCGGCGACCATGTTGCGCAGCTTCGTCACGCGCTTGAGATAATCGGTAAAGGCGCGGGTTCGGCTGGAATACTGGATTTCCTTTTGCCGGGTCGCCACTTCGGCAAGGGTGCGCGGGAACTCGCCCCGCGCGCTCCACAGATCGACCTGGAAAACCAGCGAATCCGGCGGCCGCTGCTGCGTCATCGCGATCCACTGCAGCGGCGTGTTCGACACCAGCCCGCCGTCCCAATAGCGCTCGCCATCGATCTCGACCGCGGGAAAGCCGGGTGGCAACGCGCCACTCGCCATCACGTGCTCCGGCTTGATGACCTGGCTCGGCGAATCGAAATAGACCAAGTTGCCGCTCCGCGCATTGACGGCGCCGAGACTGAGCCGGGTCTTGCCGTGCTCGGCGTTCACCAGGTCGAAATCGATAACCGATTCAAGCGTCGCCTTCAGCGGTGCCGTATCGTAGTAACTTGTCGCCTCGACCGTGCCGGGAAAATTAAACCATGGGTTCGGGAAACGTGGCCGGAAGAACCCGGACGCGCCATTCATGAGCGCGCCAAACGCGCTCATTTGATTAAGAGGACCGCGTGCGGCATCGCCGCGCCCCAAGAGTGAGTCGAGTTCGCCCGCACCAAAGTCGAACAACGACTTGGTGATCCGCTCCCAGAACTCTCTGAGCTTTTCGACGCGCCGGTTTGGCGGATTGCCGGCGATGATCGCGGCGTTGATCGCGCCGATCGAAATGCCGGCGACCCAATCCGGGTGCAGGTTCGCCTCCGCCAGCGCCTCATAGACCCCGGCCTGATAAGCCCCAAGCGCCCCGCCGCCTTGCAGGAGCAGAACAATGCGGCCGAACGCCGAGCGGTCCGGCTGGTGCCGCGTCTTGCTCAGCGGGCGAGCTTTGTCCGGCAGTCGCGCCGAAATTCTCTCGTTCAACGTAACCTCCAAATTCAAGGCTATCGCTGGAACCCAAGTCTACTGCTGCAACCCAAGCCTATTGCTGCTTTCAGGCCAGATAATCATGGACCACCTTGCCCAGACCGAGCGTCAGGTCGGCGAGGATGTGCAGGCCCGAGACAATCTCAAGGACCGGCAATTCGGCCACCGGCGCCAGCGCGTGGGAGTGAAGCTCAAGCGCCGACGGCCCGGTCCAGGCGCCTTTGACCGTGATGTCTTCCAGGTAATACTCGACCAGTTCGCAGATGCGCGGCGTGCCGTCGACATGCGGAATGATCTTCAACAGAAAGTTCGGCGCGGCAAGCGCCGCCGACACCGCCGCTATATCGGCCTGCTTGTGCTTATAGCCCATCGACCCGGTGGCGACGCGCACCGGGCCATAGTCGAGCGTGCCAACCAGCGCATCGATTTCGACTTGAAGCGTGGGATCGGCGAGCTTCTTGGGAAAACCCCACAGCTCACGGCCGCCGGCGATCGGCGGATCGTCGTTGAGGAACATGCAGTGCGAATAGCCGCCCTTGCGGCCGCGAAACGTGACCGGGATCACCTGCCCGGTCTCGGTGTAGTCGCCAAACCCGGTCGAATCCGGCATGCGGATGAATTCGTATTTAACAGTGTCGCCGTCGGGCAACAGCGGCTCCGGCACCACCGCGCGGAGTTTCGCCGGGTCGGTGCGGTAGGTGATAATCAGGAATTCGCGGTTGACGAAACGATAGGGTCCCGGCGGGAAGGCCGGACTCGTCAACGGCATGGCAAAGGCGCGCGCGCGGACTTCAGGCTCTTTCATCGTCACGCTCCATGGCTTCGCACCCGCTATGGTTCCATCGGCGACGGGCCGTCATTCTCCGGGCTGTTTCCTCAAATTTGCCGCTCAACTTGGGCTTGCGAATTGGTTGGGCTTGCGAATGACCCATTCCGCGGATCAATTCTGACGCTAGCCAAGCGAATCCAGCCGCACCATCCAACAATCGTGCGAAGACGCCATACTTAGGTTTATGTGGCTTGTGGAACTCCTCGTTAGTGCAAGGTGAAGCTCGCGTGGCAGCCATTAAGCGCTGAGCGGTCTTTCAATCCTGAGCTCCCCGGGCGGGGCCATGGAGGCGACGGGCGCTACTATGATTTCATGGATTGCGCGGCAAGCCTCAGGCGATCGCGCGCACTGCTATCGGGGACGGCCGCGAGAGAAGTGACTTTGTGTGCCGGGCAATCATCAGTTCTTCGTCCGTCGGCACAATGTAAAGTCTGACCGGGCTGCTCGGCTGCGATATAAGGGAATTTCCAGCCGCGTTCGCGGACGGATCGAAATTAGCGCCAAGCCACGCCAGCTTCTCCGCCACGCGCGCCCTAATGGCTACCGAGTTTTCGCCGATCCCGGCGGTGAAGACGAATGCATCGAGACCACCGAGTGCGGCTGCCAGCATTCCCGCGTTTAGGCCGATCCGATAAACGAAATAGTCGAGTGCGAGCAATGCGCCCGGAGCGGCGCTCGATTCCAGTTCCCGCAGGTCATTGCTGATCCCGGATATGCCCTTCAGACCGCTGTCGTGATAGAGCAGATGCTCGACCGCCGAGGGCATCATTTTCTTTTCGGCAATGAGATAAAGCAGCACCCCAGGATCGATCTGGCCCGATCGCGTACCCATGGGCAAGCCGTCGAGAGCCGTAAAGCCCATCGTACTTTCGACGCTTTTTCCGTCGGCGAGCGCACACATGGAAGCGCCGCTGCCGAGATGAGCGACGATCACACGGCCGCTCGCGTCCTTGGGGGCAACGTCGCGAAGACGGCCGGCGACATATTCATAAGACAAGCCATGAAATCCGTATCGTCGGACGCCTTCGCGATAGAACTCTTCGGGGATCGCATAGTGATCGGCGACGATGTTGTGGGTACGATGAAACGCCGTGTCGAAGCACGCCACCTGAACGAGTTCCGGCCGAAGCGCGAGGAGCGAGCGAATTGGTGCAAGATTGTTTGGCTGATGGAGCGGGGCAAGGGAGCTGTATTGTTCGAGCTGTGCCAAAACGTCTTGATCGACAATAACCGGTCGGTCGTACTGCGGGCCACCGTGAACCACGCGATGACCGACGGCGACGAGCTCAAACTTCTGTGTCGACCGCAACCAGTCTCCAGCGGCGGCAATCGCGGCTGGAACGTCAGCAATTTCGCGTGGCCCATATGATTTGTCGACCAGCTGGGAACCGTCCTGCGTTTCCGCGCGCAGCCGCGGCAGAGTGCCAACCCCGTCGATCCGCCCTTTGACCAACCGTTGCGGCCCATCGGAGGACCCGAGCCCATAGATTTGAAACTTGACGCTCGACGAGCCGGCGTTAACGACGAGGATCGCGTCCATGGCAAGTCACGCCGCCGGCACAGTGACGGCGCTTCGGCGCGCCACCGCATAGAGCACGGCGGCTGCGCAGGACGCCATGCGGCTGCGTACGGAGTCCGCGCGCGAAGTGAGCACAATCGGCACCCTCGCGCCAAGCACCAGTCCCGCTGAATCTGCTTTCGACAAATAAATGAGATTTTTGGCGAGCATGTTGCCCGCTTCCAGATCGGGCACAACGAGAATTTGCGCTCTGCCGGCGACCGGGGACTTAATCCCTTTGATCCTGGCGGCTTCCGGATCGATTGCGTTGTCGAAGGCGAGCGGGCCGTCGAGCACACCGCCGGTAATCTGTCCGCGGTCCGCCATCTTGCAAAGTGCCGCGGCGTCGATCGTTGACGGGATTTTCGCGGTGACGGTCTCGACCGCGGAAAGAATGGCCACGCGCGGCGTACCGAGTCCCAATTGTGTGAACAGATCGATGGCGTTTTGAACGATGTCGACCTTGGCGTCGAGGTCCGGAAAGATGTTGATCGCCGCGTCGGTGACGAACAGGGTTTCGCTGTGTGTCGGCACATCCATGATGAAGACGTGACTGACGCGCCGCGCCGTGCGTAAACCAGTTTTCGAAGCGGTGACAGCCCGCATCAGCTCGTCGGTATGCAAACTGCCCTTCATCAAAAGCTCGCCGCGCCCTTCGTGGATGAGTTCGACCGCTCTTGCGGCAGCCGCATCGCTGTGGGCGACGTTTACAATTTCGTATTTAGCTATGTCGAGTTTGTACTCACGCGCGACCGTATTGATCTTGGCTGCGGGGCCGACGAGAATTGGATTGATAAGTCCTAGTTCCGCCGCTTCCGTTGCGCCGCGAAGCGAGGTTTCGTCGCACGGATGCACGACAATCGTATTCGCCGCAGCTGCCTCCTTTGCCCGGGCGATCAAGCGCTCGTATTTGGAGTTGAGGGGAAGACCGACGGGCGCTACGGCCCCGAGGGTACCGATTTCGCTTTCCCTTGCGAGCGGCATCGTGGGTCCCTTTGCTGACAGGCGACAGCTAAGCTTATAATCGCTAGCTGATCGCGGTCGGAGCGACCTTGACCCAGGTCAATATGGCGGCCCCGAAACCGCGACAATCGAGTTTGACCTTGATCAGATTGTTCATGGCTCGGATTGTGTTAAGACTACCTGCTCAATGCCTTGGCTTTTAAGCTTGCGAATTGAACGTCGCAGCGCGTGACAGTGTAATGTCATGACGCCGGCCGGGCCGATCAGGGTAGGAGACGTATCATGATACCGTGGATCACGAGAATATTGGCCATTGTTGCCATCGTTCTTGCGCCGATGTCGGCAATGTCGCAGACCTCCGCGCCGCCCGCTCCAGCCACCGCACCACCCGCGCCAGCCACCGCACCACCCGCGCCGGCAACGTCACATTTACTGAAGGCCGTGAAGCTTGAGCAGCTTGTGGCGCCGATTGCGCTTTACCCGGATTCGCTTCTTTCCGAGGTTTTGATGGCGTCCACCTATCCGCTCGAAATCGTGCAAGCTGAACGCTGGTTGAGGAAGAATAAAACCCTTCAAGGTGACGCGTTGAAGTCTGCCGTCGACCAACAACCGTGGGACGACAGCGTCAAGTCGTTGGTGGCAACACCATCGGTGATCGACATGATGAGTACGAAGCTCGATTGGACGGAGGAATTAGGCGACGCAATCATCGCCCAGCAGGCTGATGTGATGGATGCGATTCAGCGGCTGCGTGCGAAGGCCGAGGCAAACAACAAGCTGACATCGACCAAGGAGCAGACCGTCAGCACGAAGCAAGTGCAGGGCAAGCAGGTCATTGTCATCGAACCGACCGAACCCAATACGGTCTATGTGCCGTATTATAATCCATCGGTCGTGTACGGCACCTGGCCGTATCCCGCGTATCCGCCGTATTATTGGCCGGCGCCGGGCTATATCGCCGCTGGGGTTATCGCCACGGGCATTGCGTTCGGCGCCGGATACGCGCTGGGGCGTTGGGCATCAGGCGGCTATTGGGGCGGCAGCGTCAATTGGAGCAACAACAGCAGCATTACAGTAAACCGGCCCGGCGGCGGCAATGCCGGCAATAACTGGAACCGCGGTGCGCATGTCGAGCACAGAGCGGGCAGCGGCCATCGCGGCGGACGCCACGAAGGCCTGAATTTCCGCGGCGGCAACGGCCAACAGGTCGTTCGACCCGGCGGCGGAGCGGGACTTGGCGAGCGTAACCGTCCGAGCACCCGTCCGAGTACCGGCGCGGGCGGCGGAGCGGGACTTGGCGAGCGTAACCGCCCGAGCACTCGTCCGAGTACGGGCGCCGGCGGCAGACATCCGAGCGCTCACACTCGGCCGTCGGGGGGCGCGGGCGGCGCCGGCCATCGGCCGGCAGTCGGGCATCGTGGAGGTGGTGCCGCAATCTCGCATCGTGGAGGAGGCGGTCTTGGGGGCGGAGGGGGCCTCCGCGGAGGTGGCGGTCTGGGCGGCGGAGGAGGCCATCGCGGAGGTGGCGGCGGCGGACGCGCAAGCATGGGCCATCGAGGAGGCGGTGGGGGCGGTGGTCATCGCGGAGGTGGCGGCGGTGGCCGCGGCGGCGGACGACGATCAGATATTAGGCTGAAGCACGATATCGTTCTGCTCGGACATCTCGACAACGGCCTCGGCTTCTATCGCTTTAGCTATAACGGGAGCCGCAAGGCCTATGTCGGCGTGATGGCGCAGGAGGCGCAGCAGGTGATGCCGCAAGCGGTCTTTGCCGGCCGCGACGGTTATCTGCGGGTCAACTATCAAAAGCTCGGCGTGAAATTTCAGCCCTATGATACGTGGCTCCGGTCGGAGGCACAGCTCCCAGTCGCGGTTCGAGTTGCGCACTGATCGCCGGGATGAGGGGCGCGACGACCTTAGAGACGCCCGGGCAGAACGGTTGGTTCCGCTGGTTGCCAGGGCTCGTTACGTTGCGCGCCTATCAAGCGCGCTGGCTGGTTCATGACATCGCCGCCGGCGTAGTCTTGGTAACGATGCTGGTGCCGGTCGGCATCGCTTATGCGGTCGCTTCGGGGCTACCCGGCATTTGCGGCCTCTACGCGACGATTGTGCCGCTCATCGCCTATGCGATGTTCGGTCCGAGCCGAATCCTCGTCTTAGGCCCGGATTCGTCATTGGCGGCTGTCATTCTCGGCGTGGTATTTCCGCTCTCCGGCGGAGATTCTGGCCATGCCATCGCCCTGGCAAGCATGATGGCGATCGTTTCGGGCGCCTTGTGTGTTCTGGCTGGCGCCGCGCGGCTTGGCTTTATTACCGAGCTTCTCTCCAAGCCGATCCGCTACGGCTACATGAACGGCATAGCCCTGACGGTGCTGATCAGCCAATTGCCGAAGCTCTTCGGCTTCTCGATCGACGCCGGCGGGCCGTTGCGGAAATTATGGGCCATCGCCAGTGCGGTTGCTGACGGCAAAACAAACTGGACGGCTTTTGCGATCGGCGCCGGCACTCTCGCGGTGATCCTGCTACTCAAGCGCTGGAAGCGCGTGCCCGGCATACTGATCGCCGTGGTCGGCGCCACCGTCATTGTTGCGGCGTTTGATCTGGCGGCCCGCGCCGATGTCTCGGTTCTCGGATCGCTGCCGCAGGGGCTGCCCGCATTCACCATCCCCTGGATCGACTATGACGATATTGTGCCTGTCCTTATTGGCGGCGGTGCCGTGGCGCTGGTGTCGTTCGCCGATACCAGCGTTCTGTCACGCAGCTACGCGGCGCGCACTGGCAGCGCCGTCGATCCCAATCAGGAGATGGTCGGGCTCGGCGCCGCCAATCTTGCCGCCGGTTTTTTTCAGGGCTTTCCGATCAGCAGCAGTTCGTCACGCACGCCCGTCGCCGAGGCCGCCGGCGCCAAGACGCAATTGACGGGGGTAGTAGGCGCGCTTGCCGTTGCGCTGCTTCTGCTGGTGGCGCCGAATCTGCTGGCGCATCTGCCGAATCCCGCTTTGGCGGCAGTCGTCATCGCCTCGGCCATCGGCTTGATCGAGGTCACCGAACTGGTTCGCATCTTGCGCATCCAGCGCTGGGAATTCTGGCTTTCCATTTTCTGTTTCGTCGGGGTTGCCGTTTTTGGCGCGATCCCGGGCATAGGCCTGTCGATCGTCATCGCAGTCATCGAGTTCCTTTGGGACGGCTGGCGTCCGCATTCCGCAGTGCTCGGCCGCGCCGAAGGCGTCAAAGGCTACCACGACATCACGCGCTATCCCGACGCCCGACAGATACCGGGCCTCGTGCTGTTCCGTTGGGACGCG
>JBEKRD010000130.1:0-10886 GCA_049519075.1 Xanthobacteraceae bacterium
GCCGTTGACAAAATCCTGCGCCATCAGGCCGGTGGCGAAAACCCAGCGTCCGGCCTTGATGCCCTGCGCGAATTTTATCTTGCCGGAGCCGAGCTCGACGGGAAAGAGCGGCTCTACGGCGCAGGTCGCGCTCTTGGTCATTGGGCCTTCCTTGCTATGATGACGCGGACCGGGAAGAGCGCGGACTTTGGCATTGCGGCGCGGCGCTGAAAAGGTGCGCGCCCGGGAGTGACACGTGAACGGAAGATTACGGCTTCATCTCATTGCGTTCGGCGCGCTCGTCGCCGGCGCGCTGCTTTCGGCGCAAGCCTCCGCGCAAAACTATCCCAATCACCCGATCACCATGATCGTGCCGTTCGCGGCCGGCGGCTTGACCGACGTTCCGGCGCGCGTCCTTGCCGGGATGCTGCAGGATCGCATCGGCCAGACCATCATCGTCGAGAACAAGCCGGGCGGTTCCGGCACGCTGGGCGGGGCCTATGCGGCGCGCGCGGCGCCGGACGGCTACACGCTGTTCGCCAATTCGATCGCCGATGCGCAGAACCTGTGGTTCATTCCGGTGCCCTATAAGGCGATCGACGATTTTGAGATGATCGGCACGATCGTCGACGGACCGCCGCTGGTGCTGATCGTCGACGCGACGCTGCCCTACAAGTCGCTCACCGAACTGCTCGCCGATGCGCGGGCCAATCCGGCCAAGATCAGCTTCGGCACGTCGGGGCCGGCTACGTCGCCCGCGATGGCGCTGGCGCAGCTCAATGCGCTCGCCAAGACCGCGATCGCCGGCGTGCCCTATGCGGGCTCGGGCGAGGCGGCGCGCAACGTGTCGCCAAGCGGCGTTCAGGGCGCGTTTGCGTTTTACGCTCAGGCCAAGCCGCTTGCCGACGGCGGCAAAGTGCGCGCGCTCGCGATCGCGCGTCCCGAGCGGATCGCGACCTGGTCCGACGTGCCGACCATGCAGGAACTGGGCTTTCCGAATTTCGATTACAGCGGCTTCGTCGGCCTCGCGGCACCCGCCAAGACGCCCGCCCCGATCATCGCCTTCCTCAACAAAGCGCTCAACGACGTCGTTCAGTCACCGGAGTTTCGCAACCGCATGGCAGCGCTCGGCATGACGGTGCCGGCCGACAACACGCCGGAGCGCCTCGCCGACACTTTGCGCCGGGAGACCAAGCGGCAGGGCGAGTTGGCGGCGCTGACGGGCATCAAGATGGAGACGCCGAAGTGACCGCCGGGCCTAGCCGGCCGTCACGTCGACCGGGACCTCGCCGTCGAGCACGCGCTTCGCGGTCGTCATATCGACCTCGTGTTCCCAGGCGCCGATGACGACGGTGGCGACGCAATTGCCGACGAGGTTGCCGAGCGCGCGCGCAATGCCGATGAACCAATCGACCGACAGCACCAGAACAAGCCCGATCACCGGCACGGTCGGAACGGCGTTGAGTGTCGCCATGAGAATGACGATGGCGGAGCCCGGAATGCCGTGGGCGCCTTTGGAGGTCACCAGCGAGACCGCCAGCACCAGCAGCAGATCGCCGAGCGAAAGCGGGGTGTTGGTCGCTTGCGCGATGAAAACCACCGCGAGCGTGAGATAGATCGAGAACGCGTCGAGATTGAACGAATAGCCGGTCGGTATGACCAGGCCGACCACGGACTGTTTGACGCCCATTCGTTCGAGCTTGCGCATGATCTGCGGCAACACCGCGTCCGACGATGCCGTCGCCAAGACGATGGTCAATTCCTCGCGAAAGTAATTCAGGAACTTTAAGATGTTCAAGCCGGTCACGGCGCGCAACACGCCGCCGAGCACGACCAGCACGAACAGGATCACGCAAGCGTAAAAAATGAAAACCAGCGACACAAGCTGCTTGAGCGAGCCGACGCCGTAGCGGCCGACCGTGTAGGCGACGGCGCCAAGAACGCCGAGCGGCGCGACGCGCACGATCAGGCCCATGACCCGAAACAGGACCTTGGACACCGCTTCGACCAGCGAGGTGACCTGCTGGGCCGGCTCGCCGACCAGCGCCAGCGCGATGCCGAACAGCACGGCGAAAAACAGCACCTGGAGCACGTCGTTACGCGCCAGCGCGTCGATCGATGTCGTCGGAATGATATTGAGGATGAAGGTGCCGACCCCCGCGCCCTGCAGGTTTCTGGCGTGGTCGGCGTAGTTGCTGAGCGCCTTGGCGTCCAGCGTCGAAGGATCGATGTTCATGCCGTGCCCCGGCGCGAACAGGAAAGCAAGGACGAGCCCGACGCCGAGCGCGACCGTCGTCATAACCTCGAAATAGACCAGCGCCTTGAGGCCGACGCGACCGACTTTTCTGAGATCGCCGGCGCCGGCGATGCCGTGCACGACGACGCAGAACACGATCGGCGCGACGATCATCTGAATAAGCTTGAGGAAGGCGTCGCTGAGAATTTTCAGCGAAATCGCAAAATCGGGAGCCGCCATTCCGAGAATGATGCCGAGAGCAAGCGCGGCCACGACTTGAACGAAGAGCGAGGAATAGATTGAACCGCGTCCGCTAACACCAGGTGCGGCCTCTGCAGCGACGGTCGCCATTTTGCCCCCCAAGTCTGAACGGTTCATGCTCTGAACGGTTCATGCTCTGAACGGTTCACGCGACGCAAAGATCATGCCGCGGTTGCCGCCGGCGGCGGCGCGACGCTCACAGCGCTTCGAATATGATCTCCTGGGCGCCGTGCCACAGCACGTATTCGCCGAGCGGGCGCAGCTGATCGTTGCCTTCGACAACCGTCAGGAAATGATTGCCCGCGAGTTGGCCGACTTTGCTTGCGAAATGCACGCCGCCATAGGCCAAAAGGATCTCGGTCTCGCTCAAGCCTCCGGGATAGAGGATAAACTCTCCCGGCGCCGGATAGCTGGTGTGGTTCTCGTGCGGCAGGCCAAGATCGAGATCGCCGAGCGGGATCCAGCAGCCCTCGCCGCTCCAGCGCACGTGAATGATCCGCTCCTTGTAGGGCAGCATCGAACGGAATTTCGCGCAAGTTCTCGGCGCCCGCTCGGATTCAAAGCGCGCGACAAATTCGAAGCGGCCTGCCTTGATACGGATGCGTTCCATGATCGTCTCCTTCAAATTTCATTAGTCGAGATTGACTAGAACGTCGAGCAATACCCGCGCCGCGAGGTCGGCGTCTTCCGCGGTCACGGTCTCGAGCGGGCTGTGACTGATGCCGCCATTGCCGCAGCGCACGAACAGCATGCCGATATCGGTCACGCCGGCAAACATCGCGGCATCGTGCCCGGCGCCGCTCGCCAGATGAAATGGCGCGATGCCGGCCCGCGTAACGGCTTGCGCCAACGCGGTCTGCATCGCCGGCGCGCAGGGAACGGCGGCATGCCGGCCGATTTCGCTGATGCGAGCGGTGACGCCGCGGCGTTCGGTGATGTCCGCAAGTGTTGCGAAAATATCGGCGATTGCCGCGTCGCGGGTGGCGTCATCGCCGGCGCGAATATCGAGCGAAAATTCGCACGCGCCAGGAATGACATTGATGGCGCCATGCGGGACGTCGAACTGGCCCACGGTACCGACCAGCGTCGCGATGCCGGTGCAGCGCCGCTCGACGGCGAGAACGATTTCGGCCGCAGCCGTGGCCGCATCATGCCGCAGCGCCATCGGCACCGTGCCGGCGTGACCGGCGGTGCCGGCAATTGCGATGCGAAATCGCGCCGATCCTGCGATCGAGGTGACGAGGCCGAGCGGCAAGTCGTGCTGCAACAGCACCGGCCCCTGCTCGATATGAACTTCCAGGTAACCGCGCAGCGTGCGCGGCGGGCGCGCCAGCGCCTGGATCGCCACCGGATCGACACCCGCCTCGCGCATCAGCGCGGCGAAGCTCACCCCGTCGGCATCGGAGCGCTGCAAAATGGTCTCATCGAAACGCCCGGCCAGGGCGGCGCTGCCGATATAAGGCGCGCCGAACCGCACGCCCTCCTCTTCGGCAAAGCCGACCACATCGAGATGAAACGGCAATCGCCGAGAGGAGCGATGCAAATGTTCGGCGACAACCAGCGCGGTGAGGATACCAAGTCGCCCATCGAACTGACCGGCGTCGACCACCGTGTCATAGTGCGAACCGACGACCAGAGACTTTGCGCCGGCGACACTGCTTGCGTAACGGCCGACGACGTTGCCGACGGCGTCGATCTCGGCGTCCAGCCCGGCCGCGCGCATCCAGTCGCGCAACTGCGCCGCGACAGCCTTGTGCGCCGGCGAGAAGTAAGTGCACGACAACCCATCGGGCAGTTCCGACAATTGTGCGAGCTTTCGCGCCAAATCGAGAATTTTAACGCCGAAAGTTCCGGAAGGCGTGGCCATGCCGGTTGCCATGCGAGCCTGGTCTTTCAGCATGCGCCTTGGCCAAATAATGCGGTCAAAGGCACGATGACTTGAACACGTTGCGGTGCATCTGCCATGGTGAGCGGGCCGGACGCAGATTTGGGGAAGTGACAGTGGGAAGCATCGCGGCGGGCCGGCCAGGCAGGGTTACAGAGCCGTTGCATTTCGGCATTGACATAGCATGGATCGGGGACTCATTCCATTTCTCGCGGGCTGATCAAGACCCCCGTTAAGCTCGCTTGGGGGTATCCCTGATGTCGTCTTTGCCATTCTCCAAATATCCGCGCGACCTCGCCGGTTACGGCCGCGATCCGCCCGACCCGCGCTGGCCCGGCAAAGCACGCGTCGCCGTGCAATTCGTGCTCAACTTCGAAGAAGGCGCCGAGCGTTCCATCCTCCATGACGATGCCACGTCCGAGGCCTTCCTCACCGAGGTCCTGGGCACCCGGCCATGGGTCGGCAAACGCCACATGAATGTGGAATCGATGTTCGAATACGGCTCGCGGGCCGGATTCTGGCGGCTGTGGCGGCTGTTCACGGCGCGAAAGCTGCCTCTGACCGTATTCGGCGTCGCCAATGCGCTCGCCCGCAATCCGCAGGTCGTCGTTGGCATGCGCGAAGCCGGCTGGGACATCGCCAGCCATGCTTTGAAGTGGATCGACTACAAGGATTTCTCTTATGACGAAGAGAGCGACCATATGCGCGACGCGATCCGCATCCACACCGCAGCCACCGGCGAGCGGCCGCTGGGCTGGTATACCGGCCGCACCACCGAACACACGCTAAAGCTCGTGCTCGACGACGGCGGCTTTCTGTATTCCTCAGATTCCTACGCCGACGACCTGCCCTATTGGGTGCGAGGCGCAAAAGGTCCGCACCTCATCATCCCTTACTCGCTCGACGCCAACGATATGCGCTTCATCAATGCGCAAGGCTTTCCTGACGGCGAGTCGTTTTTCACCTATCTGCGCGATACCTTCGACTATCTCTACGATGAAGGTGCCCAGGCGCCGAAAATGATGTCGGTCGGCCTGCACTGCCGACTGACCGGCCGTCCGGGCCGAGCCGCTGGCCTTGCCCGCTTCCTCGACCACATCGCCAAGTTTGATCGCGTCTGGATCGCCTCCCGCCTCGACATTGCGCGACACTGGCACCGCGAGCATCTCGCGCTCGCGGCCGACGCTCCCGTCATTGTCTAAAGAGAGCTTTGGTCATCATGACGCAAATCACGCTCGACGAACTCAATCGGATGGATCGCGGCGGCTTTGTCGCCGCGCTTGGCGAGGTTTTCGAGCATGCGCCGTGGGTCGCGGAAATCGCCTCCGGCGCGCGGCCGTTCGCAAGTTTGAGCGCGCTTTACGAGGCCATGATCGCAGCCGTGCGCAGCGCGGGCGACGACCGTCAGATGACGCTCATCAAAGGACACCCCGATCTCGCCGGCAAAGCCGCGCGTGAGGGCGCGATCACCGACGATTCCAAGATCGAGCAATCGAGCGCTGGCCTCGACCGCCTTTCGGATGACGAATTCGCGGCCTTCCACCGGCTCAACGATGCCTATCATGCGAAGTTCGACATCCCGTTCATCGTTTGCGTACGCCGGCACGGCAAGGATTCGATCCTGCGCCAGTTTGAACGGCGTTTGAAGAATGATGCCGCGACCGAGCGCGACGCGGCGCTCGCTGAGATTTTTCGGATCGTCGCCTTGCGGCTGGCGCAGCGCGTTAAGGCGCCGGATCGGCTGCGGGTGCACGGCGTGCTCTCGACCCATGTGCTCGATACGCATGGTGGACGCCCGGCGGAGGGCGTTGCCATCGAATTGCTGGAAATCGCGGCGTCGCGAGCCCCGCGCGTGGTCGCGCGCACGATCACCAATGCGGACGGCCGCACCGACCGGCCGTTGATCGCTGACGAGCCGATCCCGATCGGGCAGTACGAATTGCGGTTTGACATCGGCTATTATTTCGCACGGCAGGGAACGCCGACCACCGAGCCACCCTTCCTCGGCATTATTCCGATCCGCTTCGCGGTTGCCGAGCCCGAGGCGCACTATCACGTGCCGATCATTGTGACGCCGTGGAGTTATTCCACCTATCGCGGCAGTTGAACGAGGCGCGGTGAAGCTATGCCCGGCGAAAGACCGACCTGGATCAAAGATCCCCTTGGCATTCTGGCGACGGGCGCCGAGCGCGGCATCGTGCTGGACGCCGGCCGCATCAAGGAATTGGTGCCCGCCGGCGGCGCTCCGACGACGCCTGACCTCGAAATCTTCGACGCCGGCGAACATGTCGTTCTGCCCGGGCTAATCAACACGCATCATCATTTCTATCAGACACTCACGCGCGCCGTTCCCGCGGCGCTTGATCGCGAACTGTTTCCGTGGTTGCAGGCGCTCTATCCGATCTGGGCCGGGCTGACGCCGGAGGCGCTCGATCTCGGCATGACCTTGGCGATGGCCGAATTATTGTTGTCGGGCTGCACGACGACCACGGATCACCACTACGTCTTCCCGGCCGGACTCGACGATTCCATCGACATCGAAGTGGCGGCGGCGCAGCGGCTTGGCCTGCGCGTGCTGTTGACCCGCGGTTCGATGAACCTTTCGCAGCGCGACGGCGGCTTGCCGCCGGACAGCGTGGTGCAGGACGAAGACACTATCCTCGCCGACAGCGAGCGCGTCGTTAAGCGCTACCACGAGACCGGCGACGGCGCCATGATTCAGATCGCGTTGGCGCCCTGCTCGCCGTTTTCGGTGACGACCTCGCTGATGAAATCAACCGCGGCGATGGCCGGCCGGCTGAACGTGCGGCTGCACACCCACCTCGCCGAAACCGAGGACGAGAACCGGTTTTGCCAGCAGCTCTATAACTGCCGCCCGCTCGACTATCTGGAGGATTGCGGCTGGCTCAACGACCGGGTCTGGCTGGCCCACGGCATCCATTTCAACGACAAGGAGATGGCACGGCTGGCGCGCGCCGGAACGTCGATTTCACACTGTCCGTGCAGCAATCAGACGCTCGCCTCGGGAACCTGTCCGGTCTGCGCGATGGAACAGGCCGGCGTGCGCGTTGGCATCGGCGTCGACGGCTCGGCGTCCAATGACGGCTCGAACCTGATGCAAGAGGTGCGCGCAGCATTCCTGTTGCAGCGCAGCCGCTATGGCGTCAACGCCGTCAGCCACCACGACGCGCTGCGCTGGGCCACCAAGGGCTCGGCGGCCTGCGTCGGCCGAACCGATATCGGCGAGATCGCGGTCGGCAAAATGGCCGATCTCGCCCTTTTCAAGCTCGACGAGTTGCGGTTTTCCGGCAGCGGCGATCCACTCGCGGCGCTGGTGCTGTGCGGCGCGCACCGCGCCGATCGGGTCATGGTAGGCGGACGCTGGATCGTGCGTGACGGCGAAATCCCCCAGTTCGACCTTCGCGCCCTCATGGCGCGGCATTCCGCGGCGGCCCGCAAGCTGCAGTCCCCGCGCTGACTTCCTGTTAAGTTGCCGCCGGACGGTAAGAGGAGATCGACATGCGACGTCGCGTTGCGCTGGCATTGGCCGCGGCATTCGCCGTGCAGAGTCTTGGCTTGACGACCGGCGCGCGAACCCAATCCGGTGGCATCCCATGCGAGAATTTCGCGAAAAATCCCGACGGCTCGTGGACCGTGCTCAAGACCACTTATATCGAAGGTCCGAACGTCAGAGTTAATCAAGACGTCACTCTCCAACCGGGCTACCGCATTCTCGGTTATGACGTCGCGGACATGATCACCAAAGCGTGCCCGAACGCGAAGGTGGCCCTACCGTCGGACGAGACGCCGAATTTGGCGCCGACTGCCGCGCCCGGAGCGGCGCCCAGCGGGACGGGTGCCGCAGCTAATGCAGCAGTCCGCACGCAGCCGCCACCATCGTTGCTGGCAAGATATGCCGACGCCAACGGCAATATCGACATCCGGCAACTCACCTGCGGCCATCTCAATGAAGCGACCCCGGAGGAAAGCCAATTGCTCCTGGCTTGGTATAGCGGCTGGTACAACGGCTTGGCGAAGGGGCACGGCATCAATCTGGCGCGCGTCAGATACAAGATGCGCAATGTCGTCGACTATTGCAGAGTAAACCGCGACAAGCGACTGACCGACGCCATGGAAGAGATGCTGAAGTAAGCGTAAGCGCCAGCGCCAGGCCGGACCTCAGGGCGAAGTTCGCAGCCTGAAAAACCCTGCTAAAAAACCCAACGGGCCGGAAGCACCGGATGTCGGCGCTTTCCCGGCCCGTTGAACTTAAGTCGCGGAGCGATCGTCTAGAGAACGATCACTTGCCCGGAATCTTGTCGTCCACGCCCTTGACGTAGAAGTTCATGCTCAGGATCTGACCGTCGTCGAGGTGGTCGCCTCCCTTGCACTCAACGGTCTTGCCGTCCTGATCGACGACCGGACATTTGAACGGATGCAAAGTGCCGGCTTTGATCGCTGCTTCGGTGTCGGAGGCCATTTTCTTCACGTCGTCGGGCATGTTGGTGTAGGGCGCCATGACGACCGTGGTCGACTTCAGGCCGCCCCAGGTGTCTTCCGACTTCCAGGTGTCGTCGAGCACGGCCTTGGTGCGCTGGATGTAATACGGCGCCCAATTGTCGACGATTGCGGTGAGCTGGCTCTTCGGTCCGAACTTGATCATGTCGGAATCCTGGCCGAAGGCGTAGATGCCGCGTTGCGCGGCGATCTGCATCGCGGCGGGCGAGTCGGTGTGCTGCATCAGCACGTCGGCGCCTTGGTCGGCGAGCGCCTTGGCGGCGTCAGCCTCTTTGCCGGGATCGAACCAGGTGCTCACCCAGATGATCTTGACCTTGATGTTCGGGTTGACGGTTTGCGCACCGAGCATCGTAGCGTTGATGCCGGAGATCACTTCCGGTATCGGGAACGAGACGATGTAGCCGAGCACGCCGGTCTTCGACATCTTGGCGGCGATCATGCCTTGGATATAGCGGCCTTCGTAGAAGCGGCCGGAATAAGTGCTGACGTTGGCGGCGCGCTTGAAGCCGGTGGCGTGCTCGAAGTCGACCTTGGGATACTTGCCGGCCACTTTGATCGTCGGGTCCATGTAGCCGAACGACGTGGTGAAGATCAGTTTGTGGCCGGTGCGGGCCAACTGTTCGATCGAGCGTTCGGCGTCGGGGCCCTCGCTGACGTTCTCGAGATAGGTGGTGTCGATCTTGTCGCCCAGGGCCTTGACCAGATTTTGCCGTCCCACCTCGTGCTGATAAGTCCAGCCGAAATCGCCGACTGGGCCGAGATAGATGAAGCCGACCTTGAGCTTCTCGGCGGCAGGCGCCGCCAGCGTTGCAGCAGCAACCGCGAAGATTGCGGCAGCCGCGACGAGGACTATTCGATTTTTCATGTGCTCACTCCGGTTTTAGCAGGGACGGGTATCTTTGTTCCCACATGCGATCCCCCGTCGCACGCGCAGGTGGGGAGGTTCACCGGTCTGGTACAAAGACCACACCGAGAGAAGCAGGAGCGGCAGACCCGGCGGTACCGCGCGTCCGTGAAATCAATACCAGTACGACGACCGTGGCAAGATAGGGCAGCGACGACATGACCTGGGGCGGAATGCCGAGCCCAAGGCCCTGCACCGAGAGTTGCAGGAACGTCACCGCCCCGAACAGATAGGCGCCGGCGACCAGTCGGCCCGGGCGCCAAGACGCAAACACCACCAGCGCCAGCGCGATCCAACCGCGCCCGGCGGTCATGCCTGGAATAAAGAACGGCGTATAGGCGAGCGGCAGAAAGGCGCCGGCGAGACCTGCGCAGGCGCCGCCGAACAGCACGGCAAGCATTCTGATCTTGAGCACGGAATAGCCGAGCGCATGCGCCGACACATGATTGTCGCCGACGGCGCGCAGCACGAGTCCGCTCCGGGTACGATACAGGAACAGCCAAATTCCAATGATCAGCGCGAACGAGAAATAGACGAAGGCATCCTGGCCGAACAGGATTCGGCCGACGACCGGCAGTCCCGTCAGGACCGGCAAATAGAGTTGCGGGGCCGGCGTGATCCTCATGCCGACAAATCCCGCCCCGATCAGTCCGGAAAGACCGGTGCCGAGGATAGTGAGCGCAAGGCCGGTCGCAACCTGATTGACGGCGAGCCCCAATGTGAGAAAGGCGAAGATCGCCGCCATCGCCATGCCGGCCGCTATCCCGCAGAGCGCGCCGACGATGGTAGAGTCCGACAGATAGGCGCCGGCGAAGCCGCAGGCAGCGCCCATGATCATCATGCCCTCGACGCCGAGATTGAGCACGCCGGAACGCTCGGCAACAAGTTCGCCGGACGCCGCCAAGAGAAGCGGCGTCGATGCCGTGATCACCGTCAAAATAAAATTGACGGAGAAAATCAAGCCTAAGATCTGGCCGAGTGCGTCAAACATTGGCGGGCACCGGCTTGCGCACGGTACGAATTAAACGGACGCGATACGCGATCATCGAATCGCAGGCGAGCACATAAAACAACAAGATGCCTTGGAACACTTTGGTGAGATC
>JBEKRD010000131.1:0-10706 GCA_049519075.1 Xanthobacteraceae bacterium
CACGAAGTCGCCTCCGCCCAGCACGAGCTCGGCCTGAAATTCTCGCCGATGACCCTGATGGCCGACTATATGCAGATCTACAAATACTGCATCCAGCAGGTCGCCCAGGTCTACGGCAAGACCGCGACCTTCATGCCAAAGCCGATCTACGGCGACAACGGCTCGGGCATGCATTGTCACCAGTCGATCTGGAAGGGCGGCAAGCCGGTTTTCGCCGGCAACAAATATGCCGATCTGTCCGAAACCTGCCTGCAATACATCGCCGGCATCATCAAGCACGCCAAGGCGATCAACGCCTTCACCAATCCGACGACGAACTCGTATAAGCGGCTGGTGCCGGGCTTCGAGGCGCCGGTGTTGCTGGCCTATTCGGCCCGCAACCGCTCGGCGTCGTGCCGCATTCCCTACACGACCAACCCGAAGGCCAAGCGCGTCGAGGTCCGTTTCCCCGATCCGCTGGCCAATCCCTATCTCGCCTTCTCGGCGATGCTGATGGCCGGTCTCGACGGCATCAAAAATAAGCTGAATCCGGGCGAGGCCATCGACAAGGACCTCTACGACCTGCCGCCAAAGGAGCTGAAAAAGATTCCGACGGTATGCGGCTCGCTGCGCCAGGCGCTCGAGGAACTCGACAAGGACCGCGGCTTCCTCAAAACCGGTGGCGTGTTCGACGACGATTTCATCGACGCCTATATCGAACTGAAGATGGGCGAAGTGATCCGCTTCGAGCACACCCCGCATCCGGTCGAATTTGAAATGTACTATTCGGCTTAAGTGTCGGTGTAAGTGTAAGCGTAAGCGTGAGCATCCTCCCTGCATTGCGCAAGCAGTGCAAACTAAAGGGCGCCGACGGCGCCCTTTTCTTTGTTTCCAATGCGCTGTCCCGAGCGCGCCGCGAAGCGCCACAACGCCCGTCAGCGCAACATGATGGGCACCGATAGCGTCGGAACCGGACCGATTTTTGGCGCCGACCGCACGGCTGACCGCGTCTCCGGCGGACGTTGGGTGGCACCGGAGATCAGTTCCTCGTCTGGCTCGACCCGGTTGCGGCCGTTCTCCTTGGCGCGATAGAGCACGGCGTCGGCGCGGGCGATAAGCACGTCGATCGGGACGGTCGGCAAGCCGCACGCCACGCCAATACTCACTGTCGCAGGGATTTGCGGGCTGTCAGGCGCGACGGCGGCCGCTTCGAATGCCGCCCGCACGCGCTCGGCGGCGATACAGGCCTCGGCAAGCGTGCCGGACAATACCGCGAGAAACTCCTCGCCGCCGATCCGGCCGACCACATCATCGCCGCGCAAGGTCTTGCGTGCCACCTTCGCAAATAGAGTGAGCACCGCATCGCCGGTCTTGTGTCCGAACCGGTCGTTGACCGATTTGAAATGATCGAGATCGAAAGCGAGCACGCTGACCGGCGCATGACGGGCCACGTTGCCGGCCATCAGCACTCCACTGGCGTCGAAAAAGCCGCGGCGATTGAGGAGCCCGGTCAACGGATCGGTTTCGGCCGCCGTCTTGTAGCGATGCACGGTGCGGTCCTTCGCCATGATCAAGACGATGAACGCGGCGCCGACGACATACAGTACGACCTCGATCGCGAATACAGCGATCCACCCGCTGGCGATCGTGTGGACCCCGAGACTCGCCAGCGCCACCGGGAAGAGAAAGATGGCGCCGTGCAGCATCGGCACGAACAGGGCCGGCCAGCGTCGCATGACCGATTTGCGCCGCTCGCGCCACAGTTCGGCGGCGATCAGGAAGGTGTAGGTCGCGACAATGATGGAACTGAGAACGATATGGGCCGCGGGCGTTTGCGGGATTTCCGGCGACATGCAGGCGGCAACCCACACGACCGCGCCGAAGCACATGGCACCCCACCGGATCTGCCGGCCGTGGAACAGCCGCGCGGCGCTCCAGATCATGCCCACCGCAATAAACAGAAAAACATCGGCGATGCCCGACAGCAACGGCGACGCCACATTGCCGAACTGCCAAAGCGCGCCGGAGAAGCCGCCGATAAGATAGGCCAGGCCCCACCAGGCCAGCGCCGCCAGACGCTCTTGCATCCAGGCGAACAGCAGGAACAAGCCGAGCAACGCGGTAACGCAAGTCGCGATGACAAACAGCGTCGCGATGTCGAGCGAGGCCGGTGCTTCCGCCATGCGAGCAAACATGTGCGTAACGCTCCTTCTCTCAGCAGCCTTAACGCTCATTACCTATCAGAAATTTCTTTTTCGAAGGTGTGAGATATCCCGCGCGTTTTCGCGAATAGACTTGGAAAAATTGCCGGAGTGAACGCCGAAAATTGGAAGTATCAAATCTGCTAGTTTGACATTTTCTCCTGATCTGGCCCCGCGCTAAAACGATTACGGCGCAGTAAGCGAAAAGAATGCAATTTTACCCATAGGACGCCTGCCAGCATGGTTTTCCCGCCCGCGACGGTCCGCGCAGGTGTAGATTTTGCCGCGTCACCGCCCGCTTCACTTGACCAGCCGGCGCACCTAGATTGTGTTGATCGACAGGAGTTTCCCATGGTTCAGGCCGCAGAACTCGACGTCCCACCCAACGCTAACGACGCTTCCACAATCGAGGCGACGCTCAATTACATCCTCGATGACGGCAGCAAGGTCTTCACCATCGTTGCCGGTCCCGGCGGCAGCGACACGCGCTCAGGCGGCACGCCCGATCCGCGCCGCGTCACCATCCACAACGGCCGCCCGCAAGCCAAGGATTTCGTGCTGGATCGTAACGGCTTCCGTTTCGTGCAGCATGACACCAAGGTGGTCGACTTCTACGACGAGGGCCAAATCAGCCGCCTCTACTATCCGGAAATGGAGGCGCTGATCAAAGCCGAAAGCGGCGCCAAGCGCGTGGTCGTGTTCGATCACACGTTGCGCACCGCCGACGACGAACTGCGCGAAGTTAAGAAAATCCGTGAAGTCGTGCGCCGCGTGCACAACGACTACACCGAATGGTCGGCGCCGCAACGCGTGCGGGATATTCTGCCCGACGAGGCCGAGGAATTGCTCAAGCGGCGCTTCGCCATCATCCAGGTGTGGCGGCCGATCCGTCACCCGGTCGAGACCTACCCTCTTGCGATGGCGGACGCGCAAACGCTGTCGCCGAACGACATGATCGTCTCGGAACGGCGCGCTCCAGGCCGGATCGGCCAAACCTACGCGATCAAATACAATCCGGCACACAAATGGTTCTGGTTCCCGCGCATGCGACGCGAGGAGGCTTATGTGTTCAAGGTGTTCGATTCGGAGAAGGACGGTCGGGCCCGCTGGACCGCGCATACCGCCTTCGACGATCCAACCGCACCGGCCAATGCGAGACCGCGCGAAAGCATCGAGATCAGGACGCTGGCGTTTTTCTGAAAGCCGTCAAGCCGGGCCAGCGGGCTTTACCCGCGGCCCGGGGTGACAATTACCGCTTCGAGAACTGGAAGCTGCGGCGCGCTTTGGCGCGGCCGTATTTCTTGCGCTCGACCACGCGCGAGTCGCGGGTGAGAAAGCCACCGCGCTTGAGCGCCGGGCGCAATTCCGGCTCGTGCCGCATCAAGGCCTTGGAAATGCCATGGCGCACCGCGCCGGCTTGGCCCGACAGCCCGCCGCCCGAAACCGTGCAAACCACGTCGAATTGGCCCTGGCGGTTCGCCGCGACCAGCGGCTGCTGAATCAGCATACGCAGCACCGGACGGGCAAAATAGGTTTCCACCGGCCGCGTATTGATGATGATCTTGCCTGCGCCCATTTTGATCCACACCCGCGCCACGGCGTCCTTACGCTTGCCGGTGGCATAGGCACGGCCCTGCTTATCGAGCTTCTGCACGTATTTGGGCGGCTGCGCCGCCGCCGCTGGCTTGAGCGAAGACAGATCTTCGAGTGTTTGCATGGTCTCGGCCATTACGCGGTCCTCTTATTCTTGCGATTCATGGCGGCGATATCGAGCTGTACCGGCTGCTGCGCCGCATGCGGATGCTCGGCGTGCGGATAGACCCGCAGATTGCCGAGCTGGCGGCGGCCGAGCGGCCCGCGCGGCAGCATGCGCTCGATCGCCTTCTCGACGATCCGCTCGGGATAGCGGCCGGCCAGGATCGACTTTGCCGTGCGTTCCTTGATGCCGCCGATGAAACCCGTATGCTTGTAATAGATCTTCTGTTCGACCTTGCGGCCGGTCAGCACCGCTTTGGCGGCATTGATGACGATAACGTTGTCGCCGTCATCGACATGCGGGGTGAAGGTCGGTTTGTGCTTGCCGCGCAGCCGCATGGCGACAATTGTGGCGAGCCGGCCGACGACGAGCCCTTCGGCGTCGATCATCACCCATTTCTTCTCGACCTCGGCGGGTTTTGCCGAAAACGTTTTCATATTGGCATCCGTTGGGAGGGGCGTCCGACTGGCCGGCGCCGCGTGCGGGTGTTTAGCCGCCGAAAGCTGACAGGTCAATCGATATGGGGGCTATTATGGATGATTTTCAAGCCCTTGGTATGGAGGTATTTTTATACCGTTCGTCCGCTTGGACGGGGATCGAGTAGGTCGAGGTGACGTGGGCGACGAGGTCATCCTCGCCTTCGGAGCGAATGCCGACCTCGCCGACCGCGAGCCGTTTGCCCAATTTGATCAAGCGGGCCTCGGCCACAAGATCCCGCGCCGCTGGCTTTTTGAGGAAATTGATAGACAGATTGGTGGTGACTGCGAGCGGCACCCAGCCGATCGCGGACAGGACCGCGACATACATCGTGAAATCGGCAAGCGCCATGATGACCGGCCCCGACACCGTGCCGCCGGGCCGCAGCGAGCGTTCATGGTGCCGGCGCCGTACCCGAGCGCCGCCGTGCCAGACCTCTTCGATCTCGTAATCACCCACCGCATGGGAGGCTTCCGGGAATTCGGCTTCCAGCAGTTCCACCAGCTGCTTGCGCGTCAGTTTCGGCGCCGCCATGTGTTTGTCCCCGGTCATGCGCAACTCCCCTTGGCCCGGATACTCCGATACAATGAGGCCGCTGCGATCGCAAAATCGCAAAAAGCCGGGTAAGCCGATGAACGCTCAAACCGCCACTGCCGCCGCCCATTCGACCGCCTTGATTTTGCAGCGGGAAGATATGGCCGGCATCGCCGTCCTCACGCTGAACCGGCCGCAGGCGCGCAACAGCCTGTCCGAAGCCATGTTGGACGCGCTCAGCGAGGCGTTCACCTCGATAGCGCATGATGGCTCCGTGCGCGCGGTCGTAGTGGCGGCCAACGGTCCAGCGTTTTGCGCCGGGCATGATCTCAAGGAACTCAATGCGCACCGGTCCGACGATGACCGTGGGCGCGCTTATTTCAAGCACATCATGACACTGTGCAGCACCGTGATGCAGCAGATCGTCACGCTGCCGCAGCCCGTGATTGCCGCAGTGCACGCCACCGCGACGGCGGCGGGCTGCCAGTTGGTGGCCAGCTGCGATCTCGCCGTCGCGTCCAACTCCGCGAGGTTCGCGACGCCCGGTGTCAATATCGGGCTATTTTGCTCGACGCCCATGGTCGCGTTATCGCGCAACGTGTCGCGCAAAGCCGCGATGGAGATGCTGCTAACAGGCGAACTTATTGCCGCCGAGGAGGCCCTCCGCATTGGTCTCGTCAACCGCGTCGTCGCGCCCAGCCATGAGCAGGCCGAGGCAATCAAGCTTGCGGAGAAAATCGCCGCCAAATCGACTTTGACGGTCAAGATCGGCAAGCAAGCATTCTACCGCCAGGCCGAAATGCCGCTCGCCGATGCCTACAAATACACCGCCGAAGTCATGGTCGAGAACATGCTGGCGCGCGATGCCGAAGAGGGCATCTCGGCCTTTATCGAAAAGCGCGAGCCGAAATGGCAAGACCGGTGAGAAGCCCGACGAGGCATCCGTCAGGGTTCGAGCGTTCGCGATGAATCATGACTCCTATCCGGACAGCTATATCCGCGGCATTCTCAATACCGTGAAGACAATCGCCATGGTCGGTGCCTCGCAAAAGGAAAACCGGCCGAGCTACTTCGCCTTCAAATATCTGCTCGAACGCGGCTACAAGATGATCCCGGTCAATCCGGGACAGGCCGGACAAATCATGCTCGGGCAGAAGATTTACGCGCGGCTTGCCGAGATCCCTGAACCCATCGACATGGTCGATATTTTTCGCGCCTCGCAATATGCGCCGGCGATCGTCCGGGAAGCACTGGCGCTGTCGCCGCGGCCGCAAGTGATCTGGATGCAGCTTGGCGTGCGGAACGACGAGGCGGCGGCGCTCGCCGAGGCCAATGGCTTGAGAGTGGTGATGAACCGCTGCCCGAAGATCGAATATGGCCGGCTGTCATCGGAGATCGCCTGGATGGGCGTCAATACACGCACACTCAGTTCCAAGAAAGCGACCATCGGCGGGATGCAGCGCATTTCGCTCAACCGATCGAGCGCGCCCGGCGGTGCCACGGAAGCCGCCGACCGCGTGCAGCGCGAGGAAAGTGGGCACTAAATTTCCCGAACATAAATGAACTTCTCCCCGTCTTTTGCGTCTAATCCATAGGCACTAGGCCTTCGACGCGCCGGCGATTAGGATGGGCTATGGAAATTCGCGCCGCACTCGGCCTTGCGCTGTTCTGGCTTGCATTCGCGCCCGTCACCGTCAGGGCCGATTCGGAGCCGGGCAACTTCGCCTGCATGAGGGACGCCCTCACTTTGTGCGGACAATTCATCCCGGATCGCGAACGCGTCGCGGCCTGCCTCAAGAGCAATCACAACCGCGTCTCGGCCGACTGCCGCGCGGCGCTCAAGCGCTTTAAATAGCGTCGGTTCGACCGCTCGCCGGCTTGATCGAGAGCACAAGCTTCCACCGCCGCGGCGTCGGACGCTACGCGCCTTCGGCCACCCCTGCTTGTTAACGCAATGGCATTCTCGCGCCTTGACGGGTTTTGCCGGTTCTATAAACCGGAAGCGCCCCCACTTCCCCAACGAGGATCGGCATATGAGCGAACGCATCCCGGGCTTTTCCACGCTTGCCGTTCATGCCGGCGCCCAACCCGATCCGACGACCGGCGCGCGCGCGACACCGATCTATCAGACGACGTCCTACGTGTTTGAAAGCGTGGATCACGCCGCCTCGCTGTTCGGCCTGCAGAGCTTCGGCAATATTTATACGCGCATCGGCAACCCGACCAATGCGGTGCTCGAGGAACGCGTCGCAGCTCTTGAAGGCGGCACGGCGGGTCTCGCCGCGGCGTCGGGCCATGCGGCGCAGCTTCTGGTCTTTCATTGCCTGATGCAGCCCGGCGACGAGTTCGTCGCGTCGAAAAAGCTGTACGGCGGCTCGATCAATCAGTTCAATCACGCCTTCAAAAATTTCGGCTGGAACGTGGTGTGGGCCGACCCCGACGACATTGCCTCGTTCGAGCGCGCGATCAGCCCAAAGACCAAGGCGATCTTCACTGAGTCGATCGCCAATCCCGGCGGCGTTGTCACCGACATGGCGGCGGTCGCGCAAATCGCGCGACGCGCCGGCGTGCCCTATATCGTCGACAACACGCTTGCCACACCCTATCTGTGCAAGCCCTTCGAGCATGGCGCCGACATCGTCGTGCATTCGCTGACAAAATTTTTGGGCGGCCACGGCAATTCGATCGGCGGCATGATCGTCGACGGCGGCACCTTCAACTGGTCGCGGGAGCGGCGCTATCCGATGCTGTGCGAGCCGCGGCCGGAATATCACGGCATCGTGCTGCACGAGACGTTCGGTAATTTTGCCTTCGCCATCGCCTGCCGGGTGCTGGCGCTGCGCGATATCGGCCCGGCTTTGTCGCCGTTCAACGCCTTTCTCATCCTCACCGGGATCGAGACGCTGCCATTGCGCATGCAAAAGCATTGCGACAACGCGCTCGCGGTCGCGCAATGGATCGCGGCGCATCCACAAGTCGCTTGGGTCAGTTATCCGGGACTGCCGGGCGACCGCTATCACAACCTCGCCAAGCAATATTGCCCGAAAGGCGCCGGCGCGGTGTTCACCTTCGGGCTCAAAGGCGGCTACGAGGCCGGCGTAAAACTGGTCTCCAATGTGAAGCTGTTCTCGCACCTTGCCAATATCGGCGACACCCGTTCGCTGATTATTCACCCGGCCTCGACCACGCATCGGCAGCTGAGCGACGCCCAGAAAGTGCAAGCCGGTGCCGGACCTGACGTGGTGCGGCTCTCGATCGGCATCGAGGACAAGGAAGACATCATCGGCGACCTCGAGCAGGCGCTGGCGGACTAAGCCGTCATTCAGGCTCGCGCGGGCGACGAGATCGCGCGGGGAGCGCGCTCAGCGAGACGCGCGGCATGTACCGTCGCCGCCGTCAGCACCAGCATCGCCGTGGCCTGATGCAATAGTGCAAGCGAGACCGGCGCCACCAGCAAGAGCGTCACGATGCCAAGGGCCGCCTGCAGTGTCACCGCGACCGCGAGCAAAACGGCGCTGACGACCAGTGGTCCCCTCTTGATCACCCCCGCCACATCGAAGGTGTGGATCAGCGCGACGACCCAGATCGCGTAGGCCAGCATGCGGTGATCGAATTGCACGGTGAGCGCGTTCTCGAAAAAATTCCGCCACAGCGGCACGTCAAAGAATAACCGCGCGGTGTCGGGCACCAAAGCGCCATCGATCAGCGGCCAAGAATTGTAGAGGTAGCCGGCGCGCAGGCCCGCGACCAAGGCGCCGAGGTAGATTTGTATCAGCACAAGAACGAGCAGCGCGATCGCGGCGCCGCGTATTCGAGGCGGCGCCGACGACGACGGTTCGCGGTCCATGCGCCGCGCGGTCCACAGCAAGGCTACGTAAATGAGGCAGGCCAGCGCGAGATGGGTCGCCAGCCGATATTGCGAGACTTCGACACGATCAGCGAGGCCCGAGGCGACCATCCACCAGCCGACCGCGCCTTGCAGCGCGCCAAGTCCGAAAATGACCCAGAGCCGCGCGCGCAGCCCGGGCGCGATCCAGCCTCGCCATAAAAACCACAAGTACGGCAACAGGAACACCACGCCGATGCTGCGGCCGATCAGCCGGTGCGTCCACTCCCACCAATAAATTGTCTTGAACGCATCGAGGCTCATGCCGCGATTGATTTCCCGATACTGCGGGATGGCCTGATATTTTTCGAACTCGCTTTGCCACTGGTTTTCATTCAGCGGCGGCAGCGTGCCCATGATCGGTCGCCATTCGGTGATTGAGAGCCCAGATTCGGTGAGCCGGGTCGCGCCGCCGACCAGGACCATGGCGAGCACCAGTGCGGCGACGGCGTAGAGCCACAGCCGGATCGCACGCGTCTGCCGGTCCGCAAGTTCGGTGGTCATCATCGGTCGCTTGGGGCGGCGGTTGTTTTGCGCGCGCGGACCATATAGTGCTGCCGCTACCCTCGCAACCGACGCCAAGTCGCCACCGCCATGACCGTCCGGGTACGTAAATTCATCGGCGCTCTCGCGCTGTTCGCGCTCGTGATTGTGTGGGCGCTGCTGGCCATGGCGTTTGCCCAAGCGCCGACCATTCGCGACAACGCCGTCCTGTCGGTTGCCTTTTACGTGATTGCCGGCCTCGGTTGGATTGTACCGGCAATGCCGCTCGTCTCGTGGATGAGCCGGCGAAAGCAGTGATCACGCCGCGTCGAGGCGACGGAAGCCGTTCCACATTGCCGTTGCTGATCCCGACAGCAAGACGCGCACGTAGCGCAGGCGCTGATAGTCGCCATTGAGCGAAATCCGTGGCAGCGCGGTCATGGCCTGACGGTGCGCGCGAAACAATACCCCCGGCCGGGTCGTCACCGCAGTCTTGAAGCCGAGTTCGGCCGCGATCTTAAATTCGCGTGAGCCCGCCGACGTCCGGTCGCCATACGGATACGACAAATGCCGCGGCCGCACCGCAAGCGCAGCCTCAATGACCGAACCGCTCAGATCCATTTCCGAGCGCGCTGTGTCTTTCGCCAGCTTGGCCAGCGCCAAATGATTGACGGTGTGGGCGCCGATGGTGACAAGCGGATCGGCGGCGAGCTCGGCAAGTTCCGGCCAGCTCATGCACAATTCGTCGCAGAACGCGGCAATATCGACGTGGTAATAAGCGGCAAGGTGGCGCACGACACCGCGCAATTCCGCTTCCGTCGGCAGGGCCCGTAGCCACCGATAGAGTTCCTCGAACAGCGCGCGCTTCTCGGCGACCGTGCGACAATCGAACTTGCGGTCGCGGCCGTCGATCGCCAGACCGATGCGACCGTTGCGCGCGATTACTGCTTCCAGCACCAGCCACCATAACTCGCCGAGCCGGTCGGGGAAGCTCGTCGGCACATAGACCGCGAACGGAACCCCCGCCTCCTTGAGGATCGGATAGGCCCATTGCAGCGTGTCGCGGTAGCCGTCGTCGAACGTCAGACAGACGAAGCGGCGGGAATAATCGCCCTCGGTCATGCGGCGATGCATCTCGTCGAGACTGACCAGATCGAGCCCCGAGCGGCGCAGAGCCTTGACCACGCGGGTTAGGAAGCGCGGCGTCACCTCAAGCAGGCGGTTTGGTTGGAAGCGGTCCGGCCGCGGCGGACGGACGTGGTGTAGCGTCAGGATCGCGCCGACACCGCCGACAAACGGCCGGAGCATGAGATGCGCGCCACTGAAATAAAGCGATTCCAGGCCGCCGCGGATGATCGCTGGTTTCAAGCCGGCCACGAACGCGCCCTCA
>JBEKRD010000132.1:0-10552 GCA_049519075.1 Xanthobacteraceae bacterium
CGCCTCGATGCCGGCGATCGAGAGGAGGTCGGTCACCAGATGATGCGCGGCCTTGGGGTCGGAGCCGGCGAGCGCGGAAAGGACGCCGCGCAATTCCTGCTGGCCGTTGGCGGAAGCGAGCGCGAGCCGGTCGAGGTCGTGCGCCAGCGACCATTTGCGATTGAAGTCCTTGACCAGCCGCCGCTTCCAGGCCGGCGCCAAGTCGAGCGCGGCGACGAAAGCGGTAAAGATGCCGACGTCGCCCATGCGGATTTCCGGCGCGTTGACCCCGTAATGCGTGGTCGCCTCGAGCCCGAGCGCCAGCATTTCGGCGTCGGCCGCGGCCTTGTCCGCGCGGCCGAACGATTCGATACCGGCCTGCACGAACTCGGACGTGGCGCCGTCGCGGTGGCGGAACACCGCGCCGAGATAGCAGAAACCCGCCGCCTTGCCGGCCGCCGGCGATTGCAGATAGGCGAGCGAGACCGGGATGGTCAGATCGGGCCGCAGGCACAATTCGCGCCCGTGCGGATCGGCGGTGAGAAACATGCGCCGGCGGATGTCCTCGCCGGACAGATCGAGGAACGGCTCGGCCGGCTGCAGCACCGGCGGCGCGACCTGCGCGTAACCGGCGCGCATATAGGACGAAACGAGCGCATGCGCCCGCGGGTCAGGACCGTTCCGAATGCTGCTCGACATGGTAATCACTCGCTGCGTCGGCCCTGTAGCACGCCACGCGTCGCTATTCGATGAAGTTCGGGGGGCGGCGTTAATGCTTGCCGGGCGCGCCAGGCATTTGCCGGGGGGCCCCTCTTGCTTAATGTAATATTATAACGTTAGCATAGAGCGATGGGATGGGTCCGTTGCCATAAACGGTATGGCGGTTTCCTCGCGATTGCGGCGCTTGCGCTGCAAATCGTGCTGTCGTTCGGGCATGTGCATCTCGATGGCATTCGCTCGCCCGCAGCGCACAGCGCAGTCGCCACTCAGCACAAACCTGCGATGCTGCAAGCCTCGCGGCAAATCCCGGCCCAACATCCCGGCGACGACGATTATTGCGCCATCTGCGCCTCGATCTCTCTCGCCTCGACGTCGTTAATTTCGCTGCCGACGCTCTTGCCGGTGCCGCTCGGTTTTGTACGCATCGCGCTTCGGTTTGGCGCCACCCAAGGCATTGCCGCGCCGCGGCGCGTCGCATTCCAATCGCGCGCTCCGCCGGCTGCCTGATCCGCGGTCGGTGCCGATCGGCGATTTGAGCCGGCGCGATTTCTCCTTGCTGCGCTTGGCAATGTCTCGCAAGATCGAACGCGGCATCTTCTTGCTTACCGATATGCCGTGACAGCGACCGCCAGCTTGCACTGAAGCATTCCCTGCAGCTTTTTTTGGCGGAGTACCATGTCAGTTCATCTATATCGCGCTCATCGCGCGAATGTCCTGGGCGGCGCGGCGCTGTTGACGCTGGTAATGATCGGCGCGCCGGCGGTCGCTCAAGATCAGCCTGTACCCGTTCAATCGCCGCAACAGCTGGCGCCGCAACAGCAGGCTCCTCAAGGGCAGGCTCCGCAAGCGGTGTCGCCCGCCGCGCCTCGCGCGCAATTGCCGTCGCGCGGAGTCCAGCTTCCTCAGCTCACCGTAGAGGGACAGATCAGAAAGCCGCCGACCCGCGCAATCGCGCGAAGCACGACGCCGCCGGCGGCGCCGGTCTCGGCGGCCGATCAGCTCAACGCTAAAAATACCGGCTTCGACCAGGCGCGCAGCAATCTCTTCACCACCACCGGCACTACTTCCGACACCATCAGCCACGACACCATCGAGGCGCTGCCCCAAGGCGGCAATGCGACGGTCGAGAAAGTGCTGCTGCAAGCGCCCGGCGTGTCGCAGGATTCCGCGGCAAGCGGGCTCTTTCACGTCCGCAACGACCACGCCAATGTGCAATTCCGCATCAACGGCGTGATGCTGCCCGATGGCGTCACCGGATTCGGCAGCGTGCTGAATACCGAACTCATCGGCACCGTCGCGCTGGTCACCGGCGCGTTGCCGGCGGAGTTCGGGCAACGCACGGTCGGCTTGATCGACATCACGACCCGCAACGACATCTTCAATAATTCCGGCAGCATCAGTTATTACGGCGGCAGCCGCAGCACCATCCAGCCTAGCTTCGAATATGGCGGCACATTCGGTGCGAACTGCCCGGCCACTACCGGCACGCCCACGACGGCGAAACCGTCGACTGCGTCCCAGAATTGCTTCGGCGGCGTGCAATATTTTTTCACCGGCAGCTATCTGCAGAACTCTCTAGGCATCGAAAATACGCAGCCGACGCTCAACGCGATCCACGATTTCTCGCAGCAAGAAAAAGGCTTCGCCTATATGTCGACCTTCGTCGACCCCTATACGCGCCTGAGCGTGATCGCCGGCACCGCGACCAACGCTTTCCAGATCCCCAATGTGCCTGGCGCGCCGCTGTCCGGTGCGATAACCACGCCCGTGCTCGGCATGAGCACTTTCGATTCATCGAAGCTCAACGAAAATCAGACCGAGGACACTCAATTCGGCGTGCTGGCACTGCAGCGTTCGGTCAACGGCTTCGACGGCCAGATTTCCTATTTCACCCGTTACGACAATCTGCACTTTATTCCCGATCCGGCCGGCGACTTGTTGCTCAACGGCATTGCCTCCGACATCAGTCGGCAGGCTTACACCAACGGCATCCAGGGCGACGCCTCATACGCAATTATGCCTGGGCATACTCTGCGCACGGGCTTCACGGTGTCGGCCGAACAGACCTGGGTCGACAATACGTCATGGGTCCAGCCGTGCACGGCCTGCGACGGCACCGACGGCGGGGCGCCCCAGGCGATCACCGACGACGTCGACAAACTCGGCTGGCTCGCCGGCGTCTATGCGCAGGACGAATGGAAGCTCACCGACAAGCTGACGATGAATTACGGCGCGCGTTTCGACCAGATGTGGGAATATACCAACGCCAACCAATTGAGCCCGCGGCTGAGCTTCACCTATAAGCCGTGGGACGACACGACCTTCCACGCCGCCTATGCGCGCTACTTCACGCCGCCGGTCCTGGTCGAGGCGGCACCGGCCAATATCGCGCTGTTTAACGGCACGACCGGAGCGCCGCCGAGCGGAGGAACCAATCCGGTGCTGCCGGAACGGTCGCATTATTTCGACGCCGGCGTCGACCAGAAAATACCGCTGCAATGCGATACTGCGGTGGCAAAGGATTGCCCGACGCTCGATCTCGGCGTCGACGCCTATTACAAAATCGCAACGGATCTGATCGACAACGGCAACTTCGGCCAGGCGCTGGTGCTCAGCGCCTTCAACTATGCCAAGGGCTATGTCGAGGGCGTCGAGTTGAGCGCCAAATACAAGAACGGCGGTTTTCAGGCTTACGGCAATCTCGCCGTCGGCGAGGAAAGAGCCACCGACGTGGTCTCGAACCAATATTTGTTCAACAACGTCACGCCGCTTACCGATCTCGGCGGCTTGACCCAATTGCAATATCTCGACAGCCACTGGATCTAC
Organism: Xanthobacteraceae bacterium; assembly: GCA_049519075.1. Classification (GTDB taxonomy): domain Bacteria; phylum Pseudomonadota; class Alphaproteobacteria; order Rhizobiales; family Xanthobacteraceae; genus BOG-931. The sequence goes on from JBEKRD010000132.1 coordinate 3,526, forward strand.
ACCGATCACACTCAGATCGTGACCGGCTCGGCCGGCGCGACTTACCAATTTTGTGGCCGGGCTTCGACCCCGGGCGAACAGTGGTGGGAGTCGTGGTGCGGCACGAAAATCTCAACCGACATGATCTATGGCTCCGGCTTGCGCACCGGTGACGCCAATATCGGCACCGAAGCGTCCTATGCCCAGTTCAACGTCGGCATCTCGCATCAATTCGCCATGCCCGACGATAAGCCGCTGACGGTGCGCTTCGACGTCGTCAATGTCGCCGACACGATCTATCAGCTCAGAAGTGGCACCGGCATTGGCGTGTTCGCGCCGCAATACGGGCCGCGCCGCGGTTACTTCATTGGCATTTCGAAAAAAATATGAGGCGCATTATGTCGTCGAACGTAAAATTTGTCGCCGCGGTCGCAGGCCTTCTGGCCGTCACCGAGCTCGCGTGGGGCGCCGACCTGACGCCGCCTCTCGCATCGGCGCCGCCCATGCCGGTGCCGTACACTTGGACCGGTCTCTATATCGGTCTCAATGCCGGCTATGCCTCCGCCAAGGTCGAGAATGCGGTCGCCGGCGGCGGATTGGACGGTTTGGGTAGCGTCAACATCCCGGGCGGCATCGGCGGGGCGCAGCTGGGCTACAATTATGAGGTTGGTTCCGTCGTCTTGGGCTTCGAGGCGGACTTCGACGGTACCATGGCGACGAAGTCGTCGCCGACCGTAACGACCACGAATGGAACGACCTCGGGCACGGATCAAATCCCATGGGTCGGAACATTCCGCGGCCGGGTCGGATATGCGTTCAACCGGGTCTTGCTCTATGCAACGGCGGGCGGCGCCGCGACCCAGCTTATATCCACCGTCAATGTGGGAAGCGTAGGCTCCGCCAACACCACCTACACACATGGCGCGTGGACGGCTGGCGCCGGCGTCGAGGCCGCCATCACCAATGATCTCAGCGCCCGGATGGAATACCTTTATCTCGATACAGGCAATATCAATGTGGCGCAGGTCGGCCCGCCGTTCGTCACCGTCACCGGCCGGATACAGGACAATCTGGTGCGGGTTGGCCTGAACTATCGATTGCCGGTTGCCTGGTAGAGCAGTCGCGCGGCCATCCGTCATACCGCCGCGCTTCAAGGCTGCTCTGCGATTTATCCACCTTGAATAAGTCCGCTATTTGCGGTCAGTGGATTCCGTTCGCGGGCCTCGGATGCATCCGGCTGGCCCGAACAGCAGTGGGGCGCTGCGATGCGTATTCGAGCGACGGTTTGGCTCGTCGTGCTGATTTCGCTTTGCGCATCGGTGTCGGCGTGGGCCGTCGACGAAATCCAGGTCTACAACGCGGATATTGCGGAGGTCGGCCAATGGACGATCGAGCAGCATCTCAATTACACCTGGGTGGGACGCACGCAGCCGGATTTCCCCGGTGGCCTCGTCCCCAACCATAGCCTCAACGGTACGCCGGAACTGGCCTACGGCATTACCCCCTGGTGGGAGCTCGGCTTCTACGCGCCGTTTGCGGTCTCTGGCGGCGGCCAGGTTCTTTCGAACGCCGGCAAGATCCGCAATCTGTTCGTTTCCCCCAATGCCGCCGAGCGCAATTTTTTCTATGGCATCAATTTCGAGTGGAGCTACGAGACGCCGCCGTTTTCCCAGACTCAATATGGGCTCGAAATCCGGCCGATTATCGGGGTGCGTAATTCCGACTGGGAATTCATCGTCAATCCGATCGTCGACGCCAGCTTCGGCGCTTTCGGCGAAGCGGATTTCGTCCCGGCGGTGCGGCTCGCGCGCAATCTGGGACACGACGTCTTCGTCGGCGCCGAATATTATGCCGATTACGGCAAGATTGGCGATTTTCTTCCCCTCAATCAGCAGCTACAGGAATTGTTTGCCGTCACCGACTTCAAGGCCGGCGTGTTCGATATCGAACTCGGCGCCGGCTACGGCTTCACGGCGGGATCGGATCGCTTCATTACCAAGCTGATTATCGGTTATGCATTTCCGGTGCCCGGGAAAGGCGACAGCGGCACCAACAGCAATATGCCGCTTAAAGCCCCCGCCGCGGCGAAATCGGCGACATTGGCACCATGGCAGACTTCGTCGGTTCCGGACGTGTTTGCCGGTTTGCAGTGACGGCCATCGGTGCCGGTTGCGATGCCGGATTGCGGGTGGCTCAGCGCATGCTGGATGTCATGGCTCCCGGCGCAACACGCGGATCGTCGAGCATCACCCAGACATTGGGGTCGGCTTGCGACTGCCGCTTGTAATATTGATAGGGCGTCGCCGACCAGGGCAGAATCTTTTCGTTGAGATTGTCGAGAATGAATTCGCCCTTGTCGGTCTTGACGGTGAGCACGGCATGGCCGTCGCCGTTGGCTTCGTGGACGATGGTCATCAGTAGTGCCGAGCGCGGCCAACCGGCTTGCATCAGCATGCGCCGTTTAAGGAGCGCGTAGCTGTGGCAGGCGCCGGCGCCGTCGTCGGGATAGCGCCACCATTGGATCATGCCGTAGTGGTCCATGTCGGTCATGGGCCTGATCGATTCGTTGGCCGATTTGTTGATGCGGACAAGGACGTTCCAGGATTTGTCGTCAAGCACGACGTCGCGCGGCTCAACCGGCTTGGTGGCGCATTCCGAAGCATAGGTCGCGCAGAACTGCGTCCAGCCGATGGGCATCTTTATTTCGTTGGCGACGTGGATAAAGCGCGGGTAGTCGTTGGCGTGTCCCGGGACCGCGCAGAAACAAGAAAAAATCGCCGTCGCCCAAATCAACGCCAGTGCGCGCGGCATCAAATCGCGCCAAGCTCGCTTACGCAAAAACCCCTTCATGGAATGACCCCCCGTCCGTTGAGGTCATTTGTTCCACAAAGCTTTTGCGGTGACGCTAAATCGGCGGTCAGCCTTTGAAGCAAGATCGCCTAAAGACTACCGCGAATGCGCGTCGTCTTCGTCGAAAAATTAGATCAAATGCGATCGATCAGCATAATGCGCCGCGCCGGCCTGCAGCGCGAAGTCCGCCGGCACTTTCCTTCATCGCGGAGTGTCGTATGATGTCGCTTATACGATTGCATGCTCGTGGAGCGTCACGTGATCGGGCTCAGAGGCAGCTTACTTGCCATCGTTCTTGCCGTACGATGTGCCACCGCCAGTGCGGAGACGCCGGAGGAATGGATCGCGCTGGGCACCCGCGTGCATGGCGCTTTCGGGGCCTTCATCCCGCTCGGCATCAAGATCGGTCTCGATGCCGTCAATCGTCTCGGTGCCAAGCCGCGCGATTTGACGATCCTGTATTACGACAGCGACGCGTCGCCCTGCGCCTGCTTTGCTGACGGCATTGCTATCGCGACCTATGCCTCCGTGGGGCAGCGCACTTTGACTATCGCGAGCGAGAAGGCACCGCCGGGAATGGCGGCGGTGATTGTTATCCGGCCGCGTCAGGGCGGGGCCGGCTTCAAATACGCAATTCCAATGTCGGCATTGGCGAAGCTTGGCCCGATGAACAAGGAATTGGATCCGCACGGGCGCTATGACGCGGTGATGGCGACCGAAGGCCTGTTCCAGGTCGAACCCGCTCCATAGGCGGCGCTGTTCGATGATGTTAATGTGCTCTAATTCTAAAACACGAAGTTGACGCCGCCCTTCGCATGACGATTGTGGCGTGCCGGCGCGCCGCTCAATATTCGGAACGTAATAACATTACAATCGTCGCTCACACGGAACTATGCGCCCGTCGGCTGTATTGCAAAATGTAGCCAAGGCTATATACTGTAGTCGCTGTTGCACTTCATCGCCCGCCATGGCCGTTCGTCTCTGCTGTGGAAGATAAAGATGACTGACCGCGGCAGCGCGTATTTCTTTGAATTATTCCAGAGTTGATCCCGGATGTTGCAGGTAATTCTTTTTCTTGTTAGTCGAAGTGACTGAACTGTTACTGTTTTACTTTATAACGAAGTAAAACAAGAAAGCGCGTTGCTGGGATGAAGGAGGGGCCGTTGGATCGGGTTGTCGCGCGTCAACGGAGCGAAACTTGGCGGCTTGACTCAGATGACACAGCCTCTTTCAATCCCGGCCGTTCAGGCGGGCCGGTCGCGTTGGCCGGCCAAGAGGGAATCCGGTGTGTTTCGCCGTTGCGACGGCGAGCCAAGTCTCAAACCAAGTCCGGAGCTGCCCCCGCAACTGTAAGCGGTGAGCTGTTCTCTAAGATGCCACTGGGCTTTGCGCAGCAAAGCCCGGGAAGGCAGAGAACGGCTAAGACCTGCGGGCCAGGAGACCTGCCTGAACGAGTCATCCTTCCGGCGCACGGGGTGCGCGTTCGGGGCGGACTTCCGCTGTGGTGACAGATCGAGATGTCACACGGAAGGAGTCCGCAATGCGTTTTCTGCTGCTGATTTTACCGAATGTCAGAATTTTGCGGCTGCGGGGGCGAATCGCTGACGCAGCAATTCTGGCCGGTCTGAGTCTGGCCTTTGCCGGCGCCGTTGACGTCTCCGCCGAAGCCGCGAACGTGACCACTGAGCAGCGGACGGCGCCATTGCCATTCAAGGCCCAAGTGCCATTCAAGGCCCCGGTGCAATTCAAGGCGCCCGTCGCGCCCGTGCCTTACGACTGGACCGGCTTCTATGTCGGCGGTCACGCCGCCTTTAGTGTGGGTCGAGGCACCAGCACGCTGTCGGATCCCAATCCGACGGGCGTCGGCGATTCGTTCAGCAGCCTGTTTGGCGGCGTGCAGGGCGGCTACAATTACGTTCTCCCGTCGCGGCTCCTGCTCGGCGCCGAAGCCGACATTACGTTCCCAAATTTTGAAGCTTACACGAACGGCGTAATGTTTAGCGGAGCAACACCGCTGGGCACCACCGTCACCGATCAAGTCGACTATATCGCCACGCTGCGCGGCCGCTTCGGCTACGCCTTCGATCATTGGCTGATCTACGGCACTGCCGGCTTCGCCTGGGCGCAGGCGACCTTCGGTGAGACGCCCGGTCTCGCCAGCGCCGAAGATAAGATCCTGCTCACCCGCACCGGCTGGGCGCTTGGGTTGGGTACCGAGGTCGCTATCGCGCGGAACTGGTCGGCGCGTGTCGAATATCTCTATGACAGCTTCGGCAGCATCGCCGGCGTGTTTCCCTCGGGCACCGGCTATCAATCGGCCTTTGACATCCAAACCCTGCGGGTGGGGCTCGACTACAAGCTCGCTACACCGGGTGGCGACACATCGACGTCGGCGAGCAGCGATCCGTGGCTGCTCGCACCAGGCAGCTGGAATGTTCACGGCCAATTCACCTATGTCGAGCAGGGCTATCCGGCGTTTCATTCGCCCTACGAAGGGGCGAATAGTCTCTCCGGCGCCAGCCAAGCCAAGAATACCGTGAGTGCGACGGGATTCGTCGGCTATCGTCCGTGGGACGGCACCGACATCTACATCAATCCGGAAATCACCCAGGGCTTTGGGCTGAGTGAGACCGTCGGCGTCGCGGCCTTCCCCAACACGGAGGCGCAAAAGGCGGCCTTTCCGATGCCGCGTTTCGATCTGGCGCGCGTTTATGTGCAACAAACCGTCGGCTTCGGCGGCGAACAGGAGACCATCGAGGACGGCCCTAATCAAATTGCCGGAAAAGAGGACATCTCGCGGCTCACATTGATTGCCGGCAAGCTCGCGGTCACCGATTTCTTCGACAACAACGCCTATGCCCACGACGGCAGAACACAATTCTTCAACTGGCAGCTCTATTGCTGCGGTGCCTATGACTGGACCATGGACCAGGTGAGCTATACCTGGGGCGCCATGGCCGAACTGAACCAGAAGTTCTGGGCTTTTCGGGCCGGCTACTTCCTGGTCCCGGACGTGTCCAACACCGACGACTTCGACACGCATTTTCCCGATGGCGAATATATCGGCGAACTCGAACTGCGTTATTCGGTGTTCGCGGAGCCCGGTAAATTGCGGCTGATGGCCTGGGCCAACCGTGCCGATATGGGCACCTATGCCGCCGCGCTGGCGGAGCCAATCACCATCCCGACCTATCCCGACATCACGATGACCCGCACGGTGCGCACCAATTACGGCCTCAACGCCAATCTCGAACAGGCGATCACCGCCGATCTCGGCTTGTTCGCGCGCGCCAGTTGGAGCCCGGGTCAGGACGAAATCATCGGCTGGACCGATGTCGACGAGAGTGTCTCCGCGGGCGTGGCGCTGAAGGGAACGTCGTGGGGGCGGCCGAGCGACACGGTCGGGGTCGCTGGCGTCCTTGACGGGCTGTCAGCGGAGGCGCGCGCCTATTTCGCCGCCGGTGGGATCGGCATCTTGATCGGCGACGGCGCGCTCAATTACCAGCCGGAGAAGATTCTCGAGACGTATTACTCCTACAGCCTCACCGCTTGGTCGACTCTCAGCTTCGATTATCAGTTCGTCGATAACCCCGCTTATAACGCCGACCGCGGACCGGTTCATATCATTGCCGGCCGGCTGCACGCCGAGTTTTGAGCCGCGCCCCTATATCGCCTTTATGAAAACGGGATACCAATCCGTCTCGCATTTATATGCGGTTCGGGCGCACATAGTTGCATCTTGGAAATCGAGCGGACTAGTCATGCGCCCAGCCGTGAAATACGTGATCGCCATCGTGAAGCCGTTCAAGCTCGACGAGATCGTGCAAGCACTCACCCGCGTCGACGTCGATGGTCTGACCGTCACCGAGGCCAAGGGCTGCGGCCGCGACAAGGGGCACGCGCAGTTTTTTCGCGGCGCCGAATATGCAGCGACATTCGTGCCCATGCTCAAGCTCGAAATCGCCGTCGCGAGCGATGAAGTGGACAAAGTCATTGACGCCATTTTCCGCGCGGCGCGGACCGGCCACATCGGCGACGGCAAGATATTCGTTTGCGACTTGGAGCAGGCGGCGCAGATCCGTACCGGAGAGACTGACGCGATGCCGCCGCGCCGGGTGGCATGACGGCACCGTTCGGATTGCTACTCTCATCTCACCGCGTTTCAATCTCCACCGTCACATGCGACAAGGCGCGAAAT
>JBEKRD010000133.1:0-10015 GCA_049519075.1 Xanthobacteraceae bacterium
GTCAGCATCTCCTGCAGCGTGTAAGCGGCGCCGTAGGCTTCGAGCGCCCACACTTCCATTTCGCCGAAACGCTGGCCGCCGAACTGCGCCTTGCCGCCGAGCGGTTGCTGGGTGACGAGGCTGTAGGGGCCGATCGAACGGGCGTGGATCTTGTCGTCGACCAGGTGATGCAGCTTGAGCATATAGATGTAGCCGACCGTGACCTTGCGATCGAAGGTGTCGCCGGTCCGCCCGTCGTAGAGCGTCACCTGGCCGGAGTGATCGAGGCCAGCGAGATCGAGCATATGCTCGATGTCGGCCTCTTTCGCGCCGTCAAACACCGGCGTCGCAATCGGCACGCCGTGGCGCAGATTGCTGCCGAGCTCCAGCAGGCCCTTGTCGTCGAGCGACTTGATGGTCTCGTCCTCGCCGTAGATTTTGCGCAGCAGTTCCTTCAGCGGCTTCGGGTCGCGCTTGCCCTGATAGGTATCGACCGCATTGCCGATCTTGATGCCGAGGCCGGCGCAGGCCCAGCCCAGATGGGTCTCCAGAATCTGACCGACGTTCATGCGGCTCGGCACGCCGAGCGGATTGAGCACGACGTCGACCGAGGTGCCGTCGGCGAGGAACGGCATGTCCTCCGACGGCACGATCCTCGACACCACACCCTTGTTGCCGTGGCGGCCGGCCATCTTGTCGCCGGGCTGGATCTTGCGCTTCACGGCGACGAAGACCTTGACCATCTTCATCACGCCGGGCGGCAATTCGTCGCCGCGCTGCAGCTTCTCGACCTTGTCGAGGAAGCGCTGTTCGAGGCGCTTCTTCGATTCGTCGTACTGCTTCCGGATCGCCTCGATCTCGGCCATGATCTTGTCGTTGGGCGAAGCGAACATCCACCATTGCGAGCGCGGGTACTCTTCCAGGACCGCGCGAGTGATCTTGGTGTCTTTCTTGAACCCCTTCGGCCCGGCAATGCCCTGACGGCCTTCGAGGAGTTCGGCCAGACGCCCATAGACGTTGCGGTCGAGGATCGCCTGCTCGTCGTCGCGGTCCTTGGCGAGACGTTCGATCTCTTCACGCTCGATGGCCAGCGCCCGTTCGTCCTTCTCGACGCCATGGCGGTTGAAGACCCGCACTTCGACGACGGTGCCCTGCACGCCGGGCGGAACCCGGAGCGAAGTGTCGCGCACGTCGGAGGCCTTTTCGCCGAAGATGGCGCGCAGGAGCTTTTCCTCCGGCGTCATCGGGCTTTCGCCCTTCGGCGTGATCTTGCCGACCAGAATGTCGCCGGCGCGCACTTCCGCGCCGATATAGACGATGCCAGCCTCGTCGAGATTCTTCAGCGTCTCTTCCGAGACGTTGGGAATATCGCGGGTGATTTCCTCAGGACCGAGCTTGGTGTCCCGCGCCATCACTTCGAATTCCTCGATATGGATCGAGGTGAAGACGTCGTCCTTGACGATACGCTCGGACAAAAGGATCGAGTCCTCGAAGTTGTAGCCGTTCCACGGCATGAACGCGACCAGCGCGTTCCGCCCCAGCGCAAGCTCGCCGAGATCGGTCGACGGACCGTCGGCGATGATGTCGCCCTTCTTGACCTGATCGCCGACCTTCACCAGCGGACGCTGGTTGATGCAGGTGTTCTGGTTGGAACGCTGGAACTTCATCAAGCGATAGATGTCGACGCCGGGCTTGGTCGGATCCGGCTCGTCGGTGGCGCGAATGACGATACGGGTGGCGTCCACCTGATCGACCGAGCCGGTGCGGCGCGCGGCGATGGCAGCGCCTGAATCGCGCGCGACCACGCCTTCCATGCCGGTGCCGACGAACGGCGCTTCCGCCCGAACCAGCGGGACCGCCTGGCGCTGCATGTTGGAGCCCATCAGCGCGCGATTGGCGTCGTCGTTCTCGAGGAACGGAATCAGCGCCGCCGCCACCGAAACCAGCTGCTTCGGCGACACGTCCATGAAGTCCACCTTGTCGGGCGGAATGAGCTGGACGTCGCCGGAATGCCGCACCACGACGAGGTCGTCGGTGAAGCGGCCTTTGGCGTCGATGACGGAGTTGGCCTGCGCCACGGTGTAGCGGCCTTCCTCCATCGCCGAGAGATAGATCACCTCGTCGGTGACGCGGCCGTCTTTCACCTTGCGATACGGTGTTTCGACGAAGCCGTATTTGTTCACCCGCGCATAGGTCGCGAGCGAATTGATCAGGCCGATATTCGGCCCTTCCGGCGTCTCGATGGGGCAGATACGGCCGTAATGCGTCGGATGCACGTCGCGCACTTCGAAGCCGGCGCGCTCGCGGGTCAGACCGCCCGGACCGAGCGCAGAGAGACGCCGCTTATGGGTGATCTCCGACAGCGGATTGGTCTGGTCCATGAACTGCGAGAGCTGCGAGGAACCGAAGAACTCGCGCACCGCGGCGGCCGCCGGCTTGGCGTTGATCAGGTCCTGCGGCATCACCGTGTCGATATCGACCGACGACATGCGCTCCTTGATCGCGCGTTCCATCCGCAACAAGCCGATGCGGTACTGATTTTCCATCAGTTCGCCGACCGAGCGCACCCGGCGATTGCCGAGATGATCGATGTCGTCGATCTCGCCTTTGCCGTCGCGCAGATCGACCAGCGTGCGGATCACCGAAACGATGTCTTCCTTGCGCAGGATGCGCACGGTGTCCTCGGCGGTGAGATCGAGTCGCATGTTCATCTTGACGCGGCCAACCGCGGACAGGTCGTAACGCTCCGAATCGAAGAACAGCGAATGGAACATGTTCTGCGCGGTATCGACGGTCGGCGGCTCGCCGGGACGCATGACGCGGTAAATGTCGAACAGCGCGTCTTCGCGCGTCATGTTCTTATCGATGGTCAGCGTGTTGCGGATATAGGCGCCGACATTGACATGATCGATGTTGAGGAGCGGCAGCTCCTTGTAGCCGAGTTCGACCAGCCCCTTCAGTGGCGTCTTGCCGACATTGATCTCCCACTCGCCGTCTTTTTTCTCGGTGCCGGTGATCTCCTCGCCGGCCTCGGCGTAAATCTCGCCGGTCTTGGCGTTGACGAGGTCCTCGGCGATGTAGTGGCCGATCAATTCCTGGTCGGACAGCCGCAGGGCCTTCAGCCCCTTTTCGGCGAGCTGGCGCGCCTGGCGCACGGTGAGTTTCTTGCCGGCCTCGAGCACGACCTTGCCGCTATCGGCGTCGACCAGATCGTTGATCGCCTTGTAGCCGCGCAGCCGGTTGGCATCGAACGGCACGCGCCAGCCGTCCTTGGCGCGCTTATAGGGGATCTGCTTGTAGAAGGTGTTGAGGATTTCCTCACCCGACATGCCGAGCGCGTAGAGCAGCGAGGTCACCGGAATCTTGCGCCGCCGATCGACGCGCGCATAGACGATGTCCTTGGCGTCGAACTCGATGTCGAGCCATGAGCCGCGATAGGGAATAACGCGGGCGGCGAACAACAGCTTGCCCGAGGAATGGGTCTTGCCCTTGTCGTGATCGAAGAACACGCCGGGCGAGCGATGCATCTGCGAGACGATGACGCGCTCGGTGCCGTTGACGATAAAGGTGCCGTTATTGGTCATGAGCGGAATGTCGCCCATGTAGACATCCTGTTCCTTGATGTCCTTGACCGAACGCGCACCGGTCTCTTCGTCGATATCGAACACGATGAGGCGCAGCGTCACCTTAAGCGGGGCGGCGTAGGTCATGCCGCGCTGGCGGCATTCGTCGACGTCGTATTTCGGCGGTTCGAATTCGTATTTCACGAATTCCAGCATCGAGGTGTTGGAGAAGTCGGAAATCGGGAATACCGACTTGAACACGGCCTGCAGGCCCTCATTGGGCCGGCCGCCCTGCGGTTCCACCACCAGGAGGAACTGGTCGTAGGATGCCTTCTGAACCTCAATGAGGTTCGGCATCTCCGCGACTTCCTCGATTTTTCCGAATGACTTGCGTACGCGCTTCCGACCGATAAACGTCTGCGCCATAATGTCCTCTCGCTTAATCGAACCATCGGGTCCGAACCGCCGGCTGTTGCTACCGTCCGCTCAAACCAACACCCCCGAGCCGATACGGCCATGCCCCGTCACAGCACACGGGCCTGGCAGCTCAAGGAACCGAGGCGATCAAGACGACTCTCCAGATGGCCGCAATCCATCGCGACCGTCGGGACAGGCGTCATACGCCTTAATCTTCGCCACTCCATTCTCGCGCCCAGTTTTCAGGCGATTCGGCATAAACGTCGAATCGCCCCAGGGCGCTCTTAATCTTGCGGAACCCCCGGCTTTCGCTCCGCGCACCGGGGATTTCGCATAGATAAGTACTTCTTACTTAAGCTCAACCTTGGCGCCGACCTTTTCCAAGGTCGCCTTGATCTTGGCGGCCTCGTCCTTGTTGACGCCTTCCTTGACGGGCTTGGGCGCACCCTCGACCAGGTCCTTGGCCTCCTTGAGGCCGAGACCGGTGATGGCGCGCACTTCCTTGATGACCTCGATCTTCTTGTCACCGACGGCGGCAAGAATGACGCTGAACTCGGTCTTTTCCTCGGCGGCGGGAGCCGCCGCCGCTGCGGGACCGGCCGCGACCGCGACCGCGGCGGCAGCCGAAACGCCCCACTTCTCTTCAAGCAGTTTGACGAGCTCGGCGGCCTCGAGAATGGTGAGGCTGGAGAGGTCTTCGACGTATTTTTGCAGATCAGCCATGACTTGTCCTTCGGTTCTAACCTGATTGATGACTTAAGCAGCCGCGGATTCGCCGCCGCCTTCACCGCTTTTGGCGGCATAGGCCTGCACCACGCGGGCCAATTGGGCCGCGGGCGCATTGACCACCTGCGCGATCTTGGTTGCCGGCGCCTGGATCACGCCAAGGATCTTGGCCCGCAGCTCGTCGAGCGAGGGCAAAGCGGCCAGCGCCTTGATTCCATTCGGGTCGAGGGCGGTCTTGCCCATCGCCCCGCCCAGAATCACGAAACGCTCGTGCACCTTGGCGAAATCGACCGCGACCTTGGGGGCCGCGACCGGATCGACCGAATAGGCGAGCAGGGCCGGCCCCTTGAGCAGCGGCGCGATTGAAGCGACGTCGCTGCCTTCAAGCGCGATCCTGGCAAGGCGGTTTTTCGCAACCTTCACGCTGGCGCCCGCTTGCTTCATCTGCCGACGCAGAGTCTGCATTTGGGCGACCGTGAGGCCGGAATAATGAGCGACGACAACGACCTTGGTGGTCTTGAAGACCTCGCCAAGGACAGTCACCATCTCGCTTTTTGCCGCGCGATCCAAAAGCTCTCTCCGGTTGGCGGTCCATCGCGGGAGCCGCCGGGTTGATGCCGGCCGTCCCGCTAATCGCCTCGTACAAGAGGGCGGACCAGGCAGGACGACATTTACACCCTGCCCCCCGGCGCAGCTCGCGCTGTTCCGGGCCATCGAGGTCAGAACCGAAGGGCACCCGCTTCCTGGAAGAAGCGTGGCCCTCGTTCTTCACCCGTCTATGCAGGCTTTCGCGATTAAGCCCGCAATGGCCTAAGCCACTACAGGCGCCCGCAGTCTTGGACAGGAGCGCGCCCCGCGAATCCACCAAGCTCCTCATTCCCCTAGAAAATCCGAACGGGATAGGCTCTAGGAGTTAATGTCTCACCGGAGTTGGGTTTTCGAGAAGCGCACAAAGGCGCGCCGACAAAACGGGCCGGCACGCCCTCGGGATTCATCTAGCGGCTTTTGGCGGCTTTGCCAAGCCTGTATATGAAGCCCGTATCTCAAGCCATCAGGTCGGCACAGGCTAGGCGCGGAACCACGCCTAGACCCTGATCCGATTAGATCGAATCGGATCAGGGTCAAGATTTTCCGTTGGAGCATGATCTTTTCGGAAAACCGGCATCCACTTTTCCGGATCATGCTCTAGGAGAGCATAGCCCGGACGCCGCTCGCGCCGATCCGGGCTATGCATTTATCAGCCTGCGACCCGGATCGTCGGATCCCAGTAGTAGTAGCCCTTCAGCACGGGCTTTCCCGTATTCGGATCGCGGGTATAGAGCCCGAACCGCACCTCGTAGCCTTCGGTGCCCGATCGAACGACGCTCGCCTGATAGAACCAGAATTCCTCATCGACAATCTTCGCCGGCAGCGGCGCCGTGGTGGATTGTGGATTGACCGTCGATTTGGTGAAATTCTGGTAGGCGAACGCGCTGAACACCTCGGTGCCGCTGAACTTCGGCATGGCGTAGAGCAGCACCGCGTCCTCGAAATTGTCGGAGCCCGAGGTGGCGAAGGCGCGCACCGTGTCGCCGACCAATGCATTGAAATCGAGGTCGCCAGTTCCTTGTCCGGAATTGACGGATGTTCCAGTGCAGACCATGTAGCCCATGTTGTGGGCGATTCCGGTGGGGCTATTCCGATCTTTACTGGGATTGGGATAGCTCTTCACAACGTTATCACTGTCGATCGCAATCAGAATGTTGATCGTCTTACTCATGACGTCTCTCCTTGGTTTGGACGGCTGGTGGTGGTGAGGTCGATGTCACGGTGAGCTGCAAATCCCACCGGTAGTGACCGGCCAAGCGCGGCCGGCCTTGCTCATCGCGGTCATAAACCGCGAGGAGAACGCTGCAGTGCGGCTCGCCGTCCGTCGCCACGACGCACTGCCAGAACCAGAAATCCCGCGCGGCGAAACGCGCGGGGAATACGCTGTCGTCACCGTGTGGCGTGACCGTGCTGCGCTCCGCGTTCAAAAGCGCGAAACCTTGCAAGCTGTCGCGATCGTTGATCGGGCTGATGTCCTCGATGAGGACTGCGCCTTCGAAATTGTTCGATCCCGATTTGGCGCAGAAACGGATGGTGTCGCCCGCATCGGCGTCGAGTGCGACCTGGTTCGAGGCGCCGCGCACGGTCTGCGCCGCTGTGGTTGCCAAAACGAGCCCGGAGTGCGGACCGACAAGCTTCGCAGTCTCGCCGTCCGCCTCGGCATCGGCATCGGCGCCGCTCGCCAGAAGCCGCGTCACGTCAGCGACGATGGCGACGTAGATCGTGCGTCCGTTGGAATTCCCGGCGATGATGGCCGACCTCCTGGGTGTCGGTTGTTGTCGGATGAAGACGTGCCTTCGCGTCGGCTGCTGCGCGCAGCAGGCCTCGCATTCGGGGTTGCGGCGTCGCCGCAGCCCTTGCTGTGTGGTCGATTGTCTTGGCGAAGTCGGCTCAACCGCCGAGATAGTATCGTTAGGTGTTTCTACTATAGCGTGTAGCGAAAACGGAGTCAACCAAAGATGATAAAATCACATTCTGCAACTCTTAGCTGAATTGCGGTCGGGCTATCCGTGGGAAAAATCCGGGGCGATGTTGCCGAACATCGCGGTCTGCGCCGGCGTCGACCGCGCTTAAGGCAGTCACGCGCCCCAAGGCCGATCTGCAAGCGCCTGTCGCGGGACGCAAAACGCCCGGATCGCCGACAAGGCCAAAACCAAAGCGTCAAAAGCCGCGTGCCGCCAGCGCGGCGGCACGCGGCCAATAGTGGTTCGGAGCGATTAGTGCGTCTGCTCGGCGGCGAACAGAGTACCCGGCTCGACCTTTACGCCCGGGCCCATGGTCGAAGAAATGGCCACCCGGTTGATGAAGTGGCCCTTGGCGCCCGGCGGCCGCGATTTCTGCACGGCGTCCGCGAAAGCCCGAATATTTTCGATCAGCTTTTCCTCGCTGAACGAAGCCTTGCCGACGCCGGCCTGTACCACGCCGGCCTTTTCGGCGCGGAACTCGACCGAACCGCCCTTGGCGCCCTTCACCGCATTGGTGATGTCCATGGTCACGGTGCCGACCTTCGGGTTCGGCATCAGTCCGCGCGGACCGAGCACTTTGCCCAGACGGCCGACCAGCGGCATCAGATCAGGCGTTGCGACCACACGGTCGAAGTCGATCGTGCCGCCCTGCACCTTCTCCACCAGGTCCTCGGCGCCGACGACGTCGGCGCCCGCGGCCTTCGCCTCGTCGGCCTTGGCGCCGCGCGCGAACACGGCGACGCGCACCGAGCGGCCGGAGCCGTTCGGCAGGTTGACGACGCCGCGCACCGCCTGATCGGCGTGACGCGGATCGATGCCGAGATTCATCGCCACTTCGACGGTCTCGTCGAATTTGGCCTTGGCGCGTTCCTTGACCATCTTCACGGCTTCGGAAAGCGGATAGAGCTTCTCGCGATCGACGCCTTCGCGGATCTTGATCGTGCGTTTGCCAAGCGTGCTCATGCTTTCACCTCCAGCCCCATCGAGCGTGCCGACCCTTCGATCATGCGCATGGCCGACTCGATGGTGTCGCAGTTCAAGTCCTTGATCTTCTGCTCGGCGATCTCGCGAACTTGCGCCTTGGTGACCGAGCCGACGAAATCGCGGCCCGGGGTCTTCGACCCGCTCTCCACCTTCGCCGCCTTCTTGAGGAAGTGCGATACCGGCGGCGTGCGCAGCTCGAAGGTAAACGAGCGGTCGGCATAGACCGTGATGGTAACGGGGATCGGCGCGCCCTTTTCCAACTTCTGGGTCTGCGCATTGAACGCCTTGCAGAACTCCATGATGTTGAGGCCGCGCTGGCCCAAGGCTGGACCGATCGGCGGCGACGGATTGGCCGCCCCCGCCGGTACCTGCAGTTTCACATATCCGGTAATTTTCTTCGCCATACTCTGCTCCTGTTAGTGGTGCGGATCTCGACGGCTGGCGACCGCCTCACCTCCCACGGCTTCACTCGCTTCTCCCTCGCCCCATGTAGGAGCTGAGGGACCTACTACAACTTCTCCACCTGTCCGAATTCCAGTTCGACCGGCGTCGCGCGGCCGAAGATCGACACCGCGACCTTGAGCCGCGAGCGGCCCTCGTCGACTTCTTCCACCGTGCCGTTGAACGAGGCGAACGGCCCGTCCGACACCCGCACCTGCTCGCCGACCTCGAACGACACCGACGGCTTCGGCCGTTCGATGCCTTCCTGCACCTGATGGATGATACGCTCGGCCTCGGCGTCGGACAGTGGCATCGGCTTGTTGTCGGAGCCGAGAAAGCCGGTTACCTTCGGCGTGTTCTTGATCAGATGATAGGCTTCGTCGGTCATCTCCATCTTCACCAGCACATAGCCGGGGAAGAATTTCCGTTCGGCGTCGACTTTGCGGCCGCGCCGCACTTCGACGACCTTTTCCTTCGGCACCAGGATTTCCTGGAACAGCGGCGACAGCCCGCGCTGCTTGGCCTGTTCACGGATCGAATCCGCCACCTTGTTCTCAAAATTCGAATAGGCGTGGACCGCGTACCACCGGCTCGTCATGTCAGCAATTCCGCATCATGAATGTTGTGTCGCAAATGGGTTGGCTCAATAGTCGTTGGCTCGATAGTTCTTGGCTCAAGAGCTGATGCCGAGCAGGAAGCTCACCGAGATGCGCATGGCCTGATCCGCCAGCAGAAAAAAGATCGAGGCGACGAACACCATGATGAACACCATGATGGTGGTCACGGTGGTCTCCTTGCGCGTCGGCCAAGTGACCTTCTGTCCCTCGGCCCGCACTTCTTGCAGGAACTTAAACGGACTGACTTTCGCCATGCGCTGAACCCGATAACCACTTCCGCTCAAGCATAAAGCCCCGCCCAAGCGTAGGACGAGACCGACCAAGCGGTTCCTTTTGGGGATTATGTTCGTCGCGGATGTCCGTTGCCGGGCCGCTGACGATGCAAGCTTACTACTGCCGGGCGGTCACAGCGTCAAGCGAGGAAAG
This sequence comes from Xanthobacteraceae bacterium, assembly GCA_049519075.1. Lineage (GTDB taxonomy): Bacteria > Pseudomonadota > Alphaproteobacteria > Rhizobiales > Xanthobacteraceae > BOG-931. The sequence goes on from JBEKRD010000133.1 coordinate 9,706, forward strand.
TCCGCCTGGGCGACCAACCGGTTAGCCAAGCCGCGGCGGGTGACGGCGAATAAGAGGGGCCGGCCTGGCAGGAGTGGAGGGACTCGAACCCCCAACCCCCGGTTTTGGAGACCGGTGCTCTAGCCAGTTGAGCTACACTCCTAGGCGGGGGTTTCAATGCCTGTTGGCGAAAGCCAGCGCAAGGGTAACCTTCGCTGCCACGCCTGGACGACGCCAGGGACATGACACGCCCGTCGGGAGTGGCCGGAGCTCGGCTATCTGATCCGCGGCGGACAGCCCCGGAGGGCTGCGACCGCCGTCACCCGAACGG
>JBEKRD010000134.1:0-11030 GCA_049519075.1 Xanthobacteraceae bacterium
ACGACCAACATCCTGTTCGTGTGCGGCGGCGCCTTCGCCGGGCTCGAAAAGATCATCTCCGCGCGCGGCCGCTCGACCTCGATCGGTTTCGGCGCCCGGGTGGCGGCGCCGGAGGATCGCAAGCAGGGCGAAATTTTCCGCGAGGTCGAGCCGGAGGATTTGCTTAAATACGGCCTCATCCCGGAATTCGTTGGTCGGCTTCCGGTGGTGGCGACCTTGGAGGATCTCGACGAGCCCTCGCTCAAGCGTATCCTAACCGAGCCGAAGAACGCCCTGGTCAAGCAATACCAGCGGATGTTCGAAATGGAGACGGTGGACCTTACGCTCGCCGACGAGGCGCTTTCCGCGATCGCGCGCAAGGCGATCGATCGCAAGACCGGCGCGCGCGGCCTGCGTTCGATCATGGAGAGCATTCTGCTCGACACCATGTTCGACCTGCCGAGCCTTGAAGGCGTCGAGGAGGTCGTGATCTCGCGCGAGGTCGTCGAGGGCAGCGCCAGGCCGCTCTACATCTATGCCGACCGGTCCGACCGCGCCGGCGATGCCGGCGGAGCGAGCGCCTGACAGAGGTGCCGGGATATGGCGCTGCCGATTCGCCGCGTCGCTGACGGTGTTGTCTTCGCGACGCGCGATTTTGTTCGAATTACTGGCGTTTCTTGACACGGTGACGGCGCGACGCCACGTATAGTGGACGGACGAAAGAGCGTACGAGGGAGTCGGGCTAAACCGGGCAGGGTCTCGTACCCGCCCTATGGGCGCGGACAGGATATCGTTCGCAATCCCCTTCCCGGCCAACGGCAGTCCATTGTGGCAGCGCATCCTGCGGGTCACGGCGGAAGTGCACAACAAGAAGGAAGTGGGCCATGACAAGCGCCGCCAAACCCAAGCCGCTCCTAGTGACCGGTGAGAGCCGGGCTTATCCGGTGCTGCCACTGCGGGACATCGTTGTTTTCCCGCACATGATCGTTCCGCTGTTCGTCGGTCGCGAAAAATCCATCAAGGCGCTCGAGGAAGTGATGCGCTCGGACACGTTCATCCTGCTCGCCACGCAGAAGAACGCCTCCGATGACGATCCGGCGACCGACGCTATTTATACCATCGGTACGCTCGCCAGCGTGCTGCAATTGCTCAAGCTGCCGGACGGCACCGTGAAGGTGCTGGTCGAAGGCGCTGCGCGCGCCCAGGTGAAGCAATACACCGATCGCGAAGAATATTTCGAAGCCGAGGCTGAGGTGATTGCCGATTCCTCCGGCGATCAAGTCGAGGCCGAGGCGCTGGCGCGCTCGGTCGTCAATGAATTCGAAGGCTATGTGAAGCTCAATAAGAAGGTGTCGCCCGAAGTTGTCGGCGTGGTCCAGCAGATCGAGGATTACGCAAAGCTTGCCGACACGGTGGCTTCGCATCTCGCCGTCAAGATTCCCGACAAGCAGACGATCCTGGAGACGCCCAGCGTCACCGAGCGGCTGGAGAAGGTGCTCGGGCTGATGGAGAGCGAGATTTCGGTTCTCCAGGTCGAGAAGCGCATCCGCACGCGCGTCAAGCGGCAGATGGAGAAGACGCAGCGCGAATACTATCTCAACGAGCAGATGAAGGCGATCCAGAAGGAACTGGGCGACGAAGACGGCAAGGACGAGGTCGCCGAGCTCGAAGAGAAGATCAAGCGGACCAAGCTCTCCAAAGAGGCTCGGGAAAAGGCGCAACACGAGATCAAGAAGTTGCGTCAGATGTCGCCGATGTCGGCGGAAGCCACGGTCGTGCGCAATTATCTCGACTGGCTGCTCTCGATCCCGTGGAACAAGAAGTCCAAGATCAAGAAGGATCTCACGCTCGCCGAGCAGATTCTCGATGCTGACCATTTCGGTCTTGAAAAGGTCAAAGAACGCATCGTTGAATACCTTGCGGTGCAGCAGCGCGCCAACAAGCTGACCGGCCCGATTCTGTGCCTGGTCGGTCCTCCGGGCGTCGGCAAAACCTCACTTGGCAAGTCGATCGCCAAGGCGACTGGGCGCGAATTCGTGCGCGTGTCGCTCGGCGGCGTGCGCGACGAGGCCGAGATTCGCGGCCATCGGCGGACCTATATCGGCTCGATGCCGGGCAAGGTCATCCAGTCGATGCGCAAGGCCAAGACATCGAACCCGTTGTTCCTGCTCGACGAGGTCGACAAGATGGGAGCCGATTTCCGCGGCGATCCGTCGTCGGCGCTGCTCGAAGTGCTCGATCCGGAGCAGAACCACGCTTTCAACGACCACTATCTTGAGGTCGACTACGATCTGTCGAACGTGATGTTCATCACCACGGCGAATACACTCAATATTCCGCCGCCGCTGATGGACCGCATGGAGATCATTCGGATCGCCGGCTACACCGAAGACGAGAAGGTCGAGATCGCGCGCAAGCATCTCATCCCGCACGCGATCGTCAAACATGGCCTCGAGCCGAAGGAGTGGTCGATCGACGACGAGGCCTTGCTGACAATGATTCGTCGCTATACGCGCGAAGCCGGCGTCCGCAATCTCGAGCGTGAGCTCTCGACCCTGATCCGCAAGGCGGTGAAGGAACTCACGATCACGAAGAAGCAGTCGATCGAAGTCACCGACAAGGTGCTGCCTGATTATCTCGGCGTGCCCAAATATCGGTATGGCGAAGTCGAAGACGAGGATCAGGTCGGCGTGGTCACCGGTCTTGCTTGGACCGATGTGGGCGGCGAACTGCTCACCATTGAATCGGCCATGATGCCCGGCAAGGGCAAGATGACTGTAACCGGCAATCTGCGCGATGTGATGAAGGAATCGATCTCGGCTGCGGCGTCTTACGTCCGCATGCGCGCGGTTTCCTTCGGCATCGAGCCGCCGGCGTTCGACAAGCGCGACATCCACGTCCATGTGCCGGAGGGCGCGACGCCGAAGGACGGTCCGTCCGCGGGTGTCGCCATGGTCACCGCAATCGTCTCGGTGATGACCGGCATTCCGGTGCGTCGCGATGTCGCCATGACCGGCGAGATCACCTTGCGCGGCCGTGTCCTGCCGATCGGCGGGCTCAAGGAGAAGCTCCTCGCCGCGCATCGCGGCGGCATCAAGACCGTGGTCATTCCCGAAGAGAACGCCAAGGATCTTGTCGAGATCAACGACAGCATCAAGAGCGGGCTCGATATCATTCCGGCCTCGCGGATGGACGAGGTGCTGAAGCATGCGCTGGTTCGCATGCCCGAGGCGATCGTATGGGACGAGGCGGCGGCGAAGCCCGTCGATGTTCCAGAGCCGGTGGTGGAGGAAGATTCCTCGGGCCTCACGGCGCACTAAGGGCATTTCGATCATGGCCGGCGGCGTCCTCACGGGCGCCGCCGTTTCATTTGCGGCAGCGGACCGTCGAAGTCTTCGCGGTGCATTAGCGATCCCTTAGCCATCTCAGGTTTTCGGTCGCGCGGGGCATCTTGCGGTGGTGTATCGTGATACCCGTCACCGGAGCTTTCGCCGTATGAACCGTTTTGCTCGCCCCGCGAAAAAACCTCGGCGCGCCGGTAAAGGCGCGCGCCAGGCGTGGGCGGTGCTCGGGTTCGCAGCCTGCCTCGGCTCCGGCGTGGTTCTCATCAAGGATTATGCGGCGGCGAAGCAGGACGCGGCTGCCGCTGCGGTGGCGCGCGACACCGAAATCTATACCGGTTCGATCCTCTATTTTCCCGATAGAGGCAGCCTCTGCCGTCAACTGCTGTTCGACAATCAAAACGGCCAATTCAGCGACAATGGCTACGTCGATTGCGACCGCGCCGCCTACCGTGGCGCCGAGCAACCGAAACAATGGTCGGCGGCCCGCGCGCGGGTCATCAGCACCGGCTTCCGCCAGCGCTAAAATTTTGTCGGCAAAATCGCACTAAATTGTCGCGACGATATTGGCCGTTGGCATGATTTTCGCTAAAGTTTACCCCTGGGGCAGCGACTCTGGCGCCGACCGGCGCCGTGAAACAGCGGCTGAGACACGCGTGTCGAGATTCATTCGTCCGGTTGTCGGATGCGCCACCCTTGCGGTTGTCGCGATCTTGACGTCGGCGGCAGCCGCCGCAACGGACGAGTTTCCGCTTATCGGCAGCTATACTCAAAACGTCGCCTGCAAAGGCGACGGCAGCGATCCCGCCATCGCCAAGGTGACGATCTCGTCCCAAGAGATCGTTTCCAATGTCGGCGTGTGCACCATCCTGGATACCAAACGGACCGGCGACAGCTTCTTCGCCCATGTCGAATGCAAATTCGCCGGCGGACCGCTGATGGGCGACATCACCTTTACGCCGAAACCCGACAATACCGTCGAGTTCATCGATCGCGACATGACGTATAAGGCGCTGCTCTATCGCTGCCCGAAGTAATGGCACGGCCTTAGAACAGGGAATGCACCGATGAGCTATTATCAGGGCCTGCAGGCGGAAACGGTGACGTTTCGCGGCCACAAGGGTGATCAGGGCGAGGCGTATTACGCTCGTCCGCTGCGGGCTGGACGGTTTCCCGGCATCGTCGTGATCCACCATTTGCCCGGCTGGGACGAATGGATCATGGAAGTGGTGCGCAAGTTCGCCCATCACGGTTTTGCAGCGATTTCGCCGCACCTTTACTTCCGTGAAGGTCCGGGCAGCCCCGATGATATCGGCGCGCGGGTCCGCGCCGCCGGCGGCGTCGCCGACGCCCAGGTCGTGGGCGACGTGGCCGGCGCCATGGCCTATCTGCGCGGCGAGCCCAATGCCAGCGGCAGAATCGGCGTCATCGGCTTCTGCTCCGGCGGACGCCACGCTTACCTTGCCGCCTGCACCTTGTCCGGGTTCGACGCCGTGGTCGACTGTTGGGGCGGCAATGTCGTCGTCGATAACCCGAAGGATCTGAACGAAAAGCGCCCCATTGCGCCGATCGATCTGACCGAGAAACTCGGCTGTCCGCTGCTTGGCATTTTCGGCAATGATGACGCAAATCCCACGGCTGAGCAGGTCAATCGTACCGAGGCCGTACTCAAGCGGCTCGGCAAGACCTACGAGTTTCACCGTTACGATGGCGCCGGGCACGCGTTCTTCAATAGCACCCGCGACGCCTATCGGCCGGAGCAGGCGATGGACGGTTGGCGCAAGGTGTTGGATTTCCTTCATCGCCGTCTGGCGGCGTCGGCCGCCAGCGTCGCCGCCGAATAAGACGCCACGCTTAGAAACACCGCCCAGGAGATTCGCATGTGCTCCTATATCGTCGAAAAAGCGCCGCTGGTCGGCAGTGCAAAAGGCCGCAAAGGCTGGATGCGGATCGACACCGCCAACGTCTATTTCGACCATCCCTATCATTCGACGCTCGACCATGTGCTGGCGATCGATTTCACCAATGAGGGCGAGGGCGGTCGCGACCGTGTCGCGGTCGAATTGAGCGCGCAGTCGGCGCGTGCGCTGGTCGAGCGGATTCTCGCAGCGCTTGCCAGCGGGGAAGCTGCGCACGCCGCACCGCCGGCCTGATCGACCTCGCCAGGCTTGCAGTCTCATGCTAACGCAGCGGCGGCAAATCGCTTCGCCGCTTGATTGGGGGAAACACGTCCGATGAAAATGCTCGCTTATCTTCTGGCCATTATTTGCGCTATCGCCGCCGGCGCCTATTACTTTGTCCCGGCCGGTTCGTTGCCGACATTCATGCCGGGCTATGCCGCGGGCTCGACGCATATTCACACCACACATGCGCTGGCCGCCGCGGTCGCCGCGGTCGTGCTGTTCGGCGTCGGCTGGTTCGCCGGCCGGCGCTGATGCTGTCCGATCCGTCGCGGCGGTGCGGGTAACGTGATCGCGCGTCGCCGTCGGCCGCCGCTGCACTGGAAATATGCCGTTTCCATTCGCAAGCGCTGGCATCGGCTGCGCCGGCTTTGGCGAGCGGAGCGCGAAGTCGAAGAGGTTCGCTATTTCGGCGCGACGTTTCGTGTCGCGCCGCATGACGTGATCGGCAATGAACTGATCCTGCAGCGTTTCGAATGGCTGCAGATTCCGGCCATGTTGCAAGCCTGCCGCGAACTCAAACCCGCGGCTTTCATCGATATCGGCGCCAATTTCGGCCTCTACACTTGCATCATCGGGCGGCAGCATTTGGTGCAGCGCCTGATCGCTTTCGAACCCAACCGCGCGGTGATCGGGCGTTTGCGCGATCATATCGCGCGCAATGGCGTGAGCGGCGTCGAGATCCACGAAACCGCGGCCGGCGCGACACATCACAAGGCGGCGTTGTTGCTCGGCGCGCCGGGCTTCGACGCTTTGACGAGCGTCGTCGAGGCGCGTCCGCAAGGACAACCGAGCGACACCGAAATCGACGTCGTGACCTTGGACGAGACACTGTCCTTCGCCGGCCAAGCGCTGGTCATCAAGATCGATGTCGAAGGCTACGAGCCCGAGGTCTTGCAAGGGGCGAAAACTCTGTTCACGCAGAATTACGGCTATGCGCAGATCGAATCTTTCGAAGAAAAACGCGCCGCCGCGGTCATCGCCGCCATGGCCCAATTCGGTTGGCATTGGGCCGACCATATCGTCGACGACCTCATTTTCCGGCGCGCGAAGTTTTAGCCGCCAGTCTAGTTTGTTTGAGCATGATCTTCTCCGAAAACCGGTTTCCACTTTTCGGGATCGTGCTCTAGCTTTCACGGCGCACCTTGCGTTGCACCCGCTCGTCGAAGCGCTCGACGCTGACAACCACCCGCTGATGGGTGCCGCCGCCGATCGGCTCGAAATCGTCGTGGGCCTCGACGCGAAAAGTCACGGTGCGGCCCTCGACATGCACGACTTCGGCGGTGGCGGTGACCCCCAGGCCGACCGGGGTCGCCGCGGTGTGGCTGACGTCGAGATGAATGCCGAGGCTCTGATGGCCGGCGGGCAGCAAATGCTCGATCGCCGCCAGCGCCGCCGCCTCGATGACATTGATCATCACCGGCGTCGCCAGAACGGCGATCCGGCCCGAGCCGACAAAGGACGCCGTGTGTTCGGGGCCGACGACGATCCCGGACGTGCCGGTGATTCCCGGCGTGATTCGGGCAAGGACTGAGCTGACGCGGGCGGTGGAGGTCATGCCGCTTTATACCGCCAATTTGCGCGATTTCGAGCCGTCATTCGCGATAGCCACAGCCGGGCTGTGGGCTGGTCTTTCCGTGGTCGGATCATTCGGTGCTAGAATGTCTCCTTGTCAGTGTGAGGGGATTCCCATGCGTCGATACGTCTTTCTAGCCGCCGTGCTGGTCGCCATGCTGCCTGCCGCGCCGTCATTTGCGGTCAACGCCAAGGATAAATTGGCGACGTGCACATTCGGCGCGGATGACCAGAAGCTGGCGGGCGCCGCGCGCAGCGCCTTTTTGAAGAAATGCATGGCCAATCGCGACGACCCGCGCGGTCCGGCGTCGGGCTCGGCACACGCCGGCGGCGGCGTGCCGCCACCGCCGAAGCAATAACCGACAATTGCGACCGACGAGCGGCCGATACCCGCGGCCGTAAAAAGCCCACTCATGTGATCGACATCACCACGCCGCCGTCGGAGCGCAGCGGCGAGCCGGTAATCGCGCTCGCTTCGCGCGAGCAGAGAAACAACACGGCTGCGGCGACTTCCCCCGCCGTCGCCAGCCGCTTGATGATCGAACTCGGCCGCGCGCCGTCGATGAACTCGCGCTGAACCTTGGGATCGTCGCCGTCTTTGCCCATCGATGCGAACATCGCCGCGACCCCTTCGGTCAGCGTCGGCCCGGGCAGCACCGCGTTGACGGTGACGCCGGAGGCCGCGAGCGCCTGGGCAAAGCCGCGCATCAAAGCGAGGTCGGCTGCTTTGGTGAAGCCGTAATGGATCATATCGGTCGGGATCTGCACGCCGGATTCCGACGAGAGGAAAACGACGCGGCCGAATTTCTTCGCCCGCATGCGCGGCCCGTAATGCCGCGTCAGCCGCACGCCGGACATGACATTGGTGGCGAACAGCCGCTGCCAGTCCTCATCGGGAATTTCGAACGCGTCCTTGATCTCGAAGATGCCGGCATTGTTGATCAGAATGTCGACCTCGCCGGCGGCCTTGATGATGGCCGAGATGCCATCGGCTGAGCCGACATCGCCCGGCGCCGCGGCAAGGCTCGCGTCCGGCAATTTGGCGTTTATCTCTTTGATCGCGCGCTCGACATCGGCGGGCTTTCGCCCATTGATGATGGTTTCGGCGCCGTTCTCGGCCAGCGCTTCGGCAATGGCGCGGCCGATGCCCTTGGTGGAGCCGGTGACGAGTGCGCGCAATCCGGAAAGATCAACTTGCATGAAACCGACCTTTCAAATGCCCCGGGCGCTGAAATGGGAGCGCGCAGCCGGGCCGGCAAGGGATCGCGCGCGGGCGGCGGCGAAATCGGCGCCATCACGTCTTGCCACCCAAACGCGCCGCCGGCGCTGCGAGGGTTGCGGTCCGTCTCGGCTCGACGGTGGCGATGCCGCGCAACAGCCGGCCGAGCAGGTCGGCGCCGGTGATGATGCGTTTCTGCTCGCCCCAGACCAGGATCATATCGTGCTCGATGATGTCGTCGTCGGGCCGCTCCGGCACCACTGTCATGCGGCCGATGACGTCGCCCAGTCGCGCCGACGTGTCGCGCACGACGATCGGCCGATGCCAATAGGCCATCGGATCGCTGACCAGCTCGTTGAACAAAGCGTCGCGCAGAAAATGATGGGCGTCGAGCACGAAGACCGGATCGCCGCAGGAGATGTCGGTGATCACAACCCATTTCTTGCCCGATGCGTCGACCTGGCGCAGAAACGGATCGTCGGGCCGGCGCTCGAATGTCGGCAGCACGCAGCGCTGGTTCACTAGCGGCAGGCTGAGAATGCTTTTCGGATTGAGCACCTCGCCTTCGTCGCACACCGGCACGTCGTCGAGATCGAGGAAATTCTGCGCGCCGGTCGCCTCCAGGCGCCCGATGGTGCCGCCGCTGCCGCCATGCCGCGCGATCAGCTGCCGCAGATCCTGCTCACGCAGATAGGCCATGTCCTCGGAGCCGAGCCACCAATCGAGCAGCAGCGCCGTCGGGCGCGCCAGCGGAAACAGCACCAGGCGATAGAAATTGAGGAACGGCAAAAACCGCGCGGTCATCTTCAGCGCGTTGCGCGAAAAATAGGCTTGCGGCAGGATTTCGCCGAGCATGGTGATCATGACGGCGGAGAAGAAGAACGCGCTGACCCCTGCCAGCACGGAATCCGACAACAGCGTGAGCAGCACATTGGTGGTGACGTTCCCCCAGATGATGGTCGCCAGCACCTGGTTGGCGTTGCGCCGCAGGCCGAGCACCTTGACCGCATCTTTATTGCCGCCGTCGGCTTCGATCTGCAGCCGCAGCAAGCTCAAGCTGAACACCGCCAGATTGAGACCGGCGAACAGGCCCGATTGCACGATGCAGGCGATGATGCCCAGCCAAGTTCCGTAGGTTTCGATGGCAGACATGGTGATCGAGGACATGGATTGCGCTCGCGACGGTTTGGGGGATCCCGGACGCTGTTGATCGGCAGTATCAAATAAACATGGCAACTATGACAATCGTGACGGGAGGACGAGCGCCATCGTTCTCGCGATGCCTCCGCATCCGAGTTTTGCCGCAGCAAGCCATTCCCTACGACCTCCCCCAACAAAGGAAGGGAGGCGGAGCGCCGACAGGCGCACCTCCATGGCCGTGCTGAGCGCAGCACGGCGCGGGCTTTGCGCAAGCCCGCTCGCCTCTCGGCGCTCCACCGCGGCACTCGCCGTACCGGACGCATCCAGTATCGGCTCAGCTCCAGACCCGCGCTTCCTGAGACTAAGGCCTGGCGGGCGTTATCCGCTTTCGCCTGTCACAGTCTACCGAGCACCTCGGAGACCGGTCGTAGTGCGGTCGGGGACCCAAAGCCGCCCGGGAACGGGGTTACGAGCCTCGCCCGCAGGCACCGCACTCGCTCCACTTCAAGGATCGTCTCGAGAAGCGCCCTTCCGGTAAGCGAGATGGGCCTTGTGTAACTATAATAGAGACCCACGTCAAGGTCAGTTGCAAAATATCTTCGTTACCGTGACGATGCCCTTTGCTACGTCATGGCCGGGCTTGGTGTTTAGCCCGGCCATCCACGTCTTGCTGTCGGGCCTTTAGGAAAAGTCGTGGATGGCCGGAACATAGGCGAGCGAAGCGACGCCGTCGTTCCGACGGCTATGTGCGGCCATGACGAAGGGCGTGACGAATTGGAATGAGGAACGGAAAATGCTGATAGATTTGGCGGTTGACCCGCCCGCCGCGAGACGCCGCCGCCTTGGCCTCAGGCCGCGACATCGAGGAGCGACTGCATCATTTGCGAATAGACCCGCATCACGTTCGCGTTCATCGCGAAGGAGTATTTCACCGCCGCCTGCTGCATCGCTTCATTGGCGTAATCGACGTCGGGCGCCGCCACGTCGCCGCTCGGGTCGGCATAGGGCGCGGTCGGATCGTAGGTCGCGACCGTGGCCGGCTGAACGTCAACGATGACGGCCGAGGTGCCGCCATCCGCCGTGGCGGTCTGATCGACCTGCTGTGCCGCATAAGCTGAGGGATATTGCGCCTGGGTCGCCGCACCGGCCGACGGCAAAGGCCCGTCGGAATTGGCATTGGCGACGTTCGCGGCCGAGACCTGCAGGCGTTGCGTCGCGGCCCACATTCCCGACGCGGCGATCGATAGGATTGAGCTCATGGCCGTTCGATAAGACGCGCGGCGCGCTAACGCCGCTTTGCCAAAATCGCTAAAATTTTAGCGAACGGGGCGACGAATGGCAGGCATGCGCGACCGCTTGCGTCGCATTTTACGCAATCTCCCGGCGGGGCTTTAACGTGCCGTCGATAATGTCGCCCTTGCATTCACAAATAGAAAACCAAGGACTATTCGACATGGAATTCGGCAAACGCTTTTCGCGGCATAATGGCCGTCCGGCGCCGGTCATTCTGCAGACCTGCACGCGCTGCAGCGGCACCGGCCATGTCCGCGAGCGCGGCGGCCGCATCGTCTGCAAGGCTTGCGCGGGCTCTGGACG
>JBEKRD010000135.1:0-9699 GCA_049519075.1 Xanthobacteraceae bacterium
TTCATCCATTCGATTTTCGACCGCGACCACCCGGGCACGGCGGAAAACAAGGTCATCGACGCCTTTGCCGACGCGGTCACCGCGCTCGACGATTCGGTGCCGACCGGAACCTACGTTGATATGTGCGCCAATCTGCCGGTGATCGACCCGGAAAAAATCACGGTGCCGACGCTGATCATGCGCGGGCAATGGGACGGCATTGCGAGCTTCGACGATCTCGTCGCCTTTTTCGCCCGGCTGCCCAACCCCGACAAGCATTTCGCCGTGATGCCAGGCATTTCGCACGCGAGCTTTCAGCAGAAGAATTACACGCTGGTCTACCACATTCTGTGGAGCTTCTTCGCCCAGCCGGCGCCGATCTACCGCGGGTGAATTCGGGCTAGGGCCGGCAATGGCTGATCGCGTCAAATGCTTCGGCAAGGCGGCGCAGCACTAGCGCAGGATCGGTAGCGGTGAGCACCCGGCTACGATGCGTTTTGATGAGATCCGCCGACGCCGCCACGGTCGCTGCAGCGGCATCGAGCGCCCAGGCAAGATGCTTTCGCGCATGGCGGAGCCCAACATTGAGGCCGTAATAAGCGAGCATTTCGCCGTACAGGGCACTGACGAGCGCGAGCTGTTCGCCGAGCGGCGGCGGGCCTTCACGCTCGCCGGTCGCCAGATAATGCGCCAATTGGCCGGGAAACCATGGCCTGCCCTGGGCGCCGCGGCCGACCATCACCGCGTCGGCATGAGAGGCTTCAAGCGCCGCGTCAGCATCGTCGAAACTTTCGATGTCGCCATTGACGACCACGGGGATCGATACTGCCTTCTTGACGTCGCGCACCGCTTCCCAATCAGCGCGCCCTTTGTAGAACTGGCAGCGCGTGCGGCCATGCACCGTAACAAGGCGCACGCCGGCGCATTCGGCCCGCCGTGCAAGTGCAGGCGCGTTGCGCGTATCGTCATCCCATCCGAGCCGCATCTTTAAGGTCACCGGCACGCGCACGGCCTGCACCACTGCTTCGATCAGCGTCAACGCATGGTCGAGATCGCGCATCAGCGCCGAGCCCGACGTGCCATTGGTGACGTTCTTGGCCGGACAACCCATATTAATATCGATGATCGCCGCGCCCGCGTCCTCGGCGATGCGCGCGCCTATGGCCATCCAGCTGGGTTCGCAGCCCGCAAGCTGGACAACATGCAGTCCCGTCCCGTGGTTCTCGACACGCCGTCGGGCCAGATGGTTGCCCTCGGCGAGCGCAGCGCAAGCGGTCATTTCCGAAATGACGAGGCCCGCTCCCTGCCCCGCAACTTGGCGCCGGAACGGCGCATCGGTGACGCCCGACATCGGCGCCAAAAACACCCGATTCGGCGCCTCGATCGGACCGATAGAGATGCCCTGCATAGGATCTAAGATGCTGAAATCATTGGCGGGAGCGACCGGGCTCGAACCGGCGACCTTCGGCGTGACAGGCCGACGCTCTAACCAACTGAGCTACGCCCCCGCGGGCGCCACGGCACTTAAGGCCCACCCGATGCCGAGTCAAGGATCAGGGCTCGATCGGATTTTTCACCCGGCCTTACCCCCGCCACAGAGCCACCCCAGATAGCCTCGCGATGCCGAAAACATCGGTGGAATCGGCAAAACAAGCGTGGTCAGGGGGAGCCGAATCGTTTAACTGCTTCGCCGTGAGCGGCGCTTTTTTCACGCCACCGCATCATCGAGGAGGGACTAATGGCAAGCAAAACAACCGCTACAACTGTGACGTTGAAACATCTCGCCGCGAGCCTTGCAGAGGATAATGAGCTTTCGAAAAAGCAAGCGGAAGCCATCCTCGGTGGATTCGTCGGCAATATCGTCAAGCACCTCAAGAAGGGCGAACGCATCCGCATTGGCGGCCTCGGCATTCTCCAAGTGAGGAAGCGCGCCGCCCGCATGGGGCGCAATCCGGCCACCGGCCAGCCCATTCAAATCAAAGCCAGCAAGAAAGTCGCCTTCCGCGCCTCCAAAGAGCTGAAGGAAGCAGTCTAATAGCCTCGTGTCGGTGGACCCGCACTGGCGGGTCCCGCGCCGTTCACCCGCCCGCCGCTCACCGCAAAATCGCGTGGCGGCGGGCAAGTTTTTATGTCGGCCTATCAAAATTGCGATCGGCCCGCTGAGCGGCTGCAATTGTCAAAAACCAGCCTACGCCCTCGACGGCCTTCGGAGGGCGACCTTCGCGCCGCTGCACTGGCGAAGGTTGGTGGGCGGTGACGGACTCGAACCGCCGACATTCTGCGTGTAAAGCAGACGCTCTACCAACTGAGCTAACCGCCCGCGCGCCGAGATGTATCGCTGCAGCCCGCACCCGCGCAAGGCCGCGCAAAAGCCTACGCCAGACCGAGACAAACCGGGCCGTCAATCTATCCCGAAAAATTTAATGTTTTGGGGAGTACCTCGCGCGGACTGCCGCGCGGCGAAAAAATGTGGAATAACATCTTGAACCATAACGTGGGCCGGGTGCCCGAAGAGGGGTAGCATGTTCCGCATATCGGCGTTGACGATCGCGTTTGCACTTGCCGCCGGGGTGAGCGCGCAGGCTCAGAGATTGCCACCGCAACCGCCGCCGGTCGCCTCGCCCATGTCGCAAGGAACCGACCAGGAGCGGGACGCCTGCCATCCGGACGTCTCCAAGTACTGCCAGACCCAGTTGCAGATTAATCCGAACGACGTACTCGGCATATTGGGTTGCCTGCAAGCGAACCGCCCCAAGATCAGCCGCGCCTGCCAAGAGGTGCTGGCGAGCCACGGGCAGTAAGGCTGGGCCGAGCGGCAACCGCAATGGGGCGTTGAGCAGGCTGGGACGGCGCAACGGCCTTTCAGGCCGCTTGATCGCCATCCGGCTCCGCTGCCAACCGCGCCGACGGCGCGGTCTCCGGCCGAACATTCGGTTGAACGCGAGCGACCTGTTCAGCCAGCCTGGCCCACGACAGCGCGAGCGTAAGCCAAGGTCCTTTGTCGTTAGAGTCTCGGGCCAGCCGAGCCATTGCGAGACATTCTCGCGCATATCTGCGCTGATCGACGATGGTCCCCATGGTACTCCCCGACACAACGCAACAAAGATCGCGAGTCCACTCCCGCAGGACGGCGAAGACGGGGTCCGGCGCCGGCAAGACTTTGGCGGACTAGGGAGCAATCGGGGCCTCTGGAACGGTTATTCCGAGGGTATTTCCAAGGCAACAGCTTACCGCCTACCATTGCGCCATTCGCATACCTTTGCTGAATTTCAAGGCACATACAGCATAACAATGCTCTACTTATCAAAAATATTACAAAATTCTTTCACTAGTTATGCGAAATTTTCGTAGCTGCACTGCACCAAAATAATTTTGCGACGCACCATCAGTGCCTATATTCACGTTTGATTCTGGCGGCAGTTCCGCCTGGGAAAGGAATACTACGATGTTGCTATCCATTGTCCGCTTCCTCCATGCCTGGAAGCGTTACGGGGTCGCTGTGGACGAGCTTTCGCACCTCAGCGACCGTGAACTGGCCGATATTGGCATCACCCGCGGCGATATCCAGCGGATTGCCTGGGAACAAGCACGCGGCTAAATCCGGCTGCGGCCTGTCTATCGACCAACACGCGCCCGGCCTCGGCCGGGCGCTGTTATTTTAAAGGTCAGGTGGCCGGTTCCATGCCCTTGGTTTTGATGATCGAAAGCGCATGCGGTCCGGCCAGGAATTTGACCAGTGCCCGCGCCGTTCCCTCATCCTTGGCTGCCGTGCCGACACCTGCCGCATAGACCGTGTAGTTTTGAATTTCCGCCGGCAACGGACCGACTAGCGTAACGCCCGGGACCGGTAAGATTTCGCTGATCTGGTGGACGCCGATTTCGGCCTCGCCATCGGCAATGTGATCGGCGACTGCCCCACCATGCACCAGCACGGCCTTGGCATTGACCTGATCGGCAATGCCGAGCCGTTGCAGCAGCCCTTCGACATAAATACCGCTTGAGCCGCCAGCCTTAGGATCAATATAGGCGACCGATTTCGCCGCGAGCAGCGTCCGCTTGAAGGCGTCCACCGTCGAAATGTCAGGTAGCGGCGTGCCGGCCTTGACCACGACGCCGACGCCGACTTTCGCCAGATCGGCTCGGGTGCCGGGCACGATCTTGCCCTCCTTGACGAGGCCGTCGATCGCGTCGGGCGTCAGAACCGCGACGTCAAACGCCTCCTTGCCGTCGCGGATCAGAGCGAGGTGCTGACCGACAGTCTGGTAGCTAATGTCGAGCGCGTTGCCGCTTTCTTTTTCGTACAGCGCGGCGAGTGCGGTCAGCACCTGTTTGAAGGCGCCACCACTGGCGAGTTTGAGCTCGGCAGCCTCAGCCTGTTGCGACATGACGCAGAGGAGCGCAACAGCGAGGATTGTCGCGGTGAATTTCATACGAACTCCAGTCCATACGCGTTGTTGGGTATGCCGCCGTCACCTTTTAAACAGGCCCATGATCGAAGCCTTCGCCAACGTATTAAAATGCAAATTGAAGCCGACGACCGCCGCCGAGGTATCGGCTTTGACGGCGAGATTGTCGGCCTTCACGGCGAAAACGGTGAACAGATAACGATGCGGATGGTCGCCCTCGGGCGGACAGGGGCCGCCATAGCCGGGCGCGCCGAAATCGGTGCGCGTTTGCAATGCGCCGGCCGGCAGCTTGCCGTCCTTCCCGCCCGCGCCCTCGGCAAGCTCGCTCACATTGGCCGGGATGTTAACGACCAGCCAGTGCCAGAAACCTGAGCCGGTCGGCGCGTCGGGGTCGTAACAAGTCACGGCGAAGCTGTTCGTGCCTTCCGGCGCACCGGACCACTTCAGATGCGGCGACGTGTTGCCGCCCGCACAGCCGAAGCCGAAATCGGCTGACAGAATGAAAAGGCTCGGCAAATAGTCGCCGTCCTTGAAGCTGTTGCTGATGACCGAAAAAGCCATGTTTCGTTTCCTCTAAGCGCACCGTGAGCTTTTGCAGCCCGTGGGAGTCATTTGCATGACGGACCCGCCGGTGTGAACATCAGATTGCGCGCAACATAATGGGCCGCAACCCTTCGGGAAAGGTCGCCTTTGCCGGACGAGCATGGTAACGGGTCGCCCTGCTCACGGAGAAGGCTTTGCCGGTTTTTGCACTCATGGACGCCGCCGCGCTGTTGCCAGAGCGGGGCGCGCTCATCGGACTCGATCTCGGCACCAAGACCATCGGCGTTGCCGTCAGCGATCCCGATCGGCGGGTCGCCGCTCCGGTCGAAACCATTACCCGGGTGCGCTTTCGCCTCGACGCCCAGCGCATTCTTGAACTCGGCGCCGAGCGGCGCGCCGCCGGCATCGTGCTCGGGCTGCCGATCAACATGGACGGATCGGAAGGAGCACGCGCCCAGTCGACGCGCGCCTTCGCCCGCAACTTCGCGCAGCTCACCGCGCTGCCGATCGCGCTTTGGGACGAGCGGCTGTCGACCGCGGCGGTCGAACGCGCACTCATCGCCGCCGACGCGAGCCGCGCCCAGCGCAAGGCGGTGATCGACGCGCACGCCGCCAGCTACATCCTGCAAGGCGCGCTCGACCGGCTGGCGCACCGCCTGCCCAAAGAGCAGGGCTAGCGGCCGGACGAGTTTCCGGTGCATCACTGCGCCGCGCGGCGATCGCGGGCTTTCCCCGGGCCCGAATTGGGCCTATAGGACCGCTTTAATGACGAAGACCCAGCCGCTCACGCGCCATATCATCTCGATCAACGACCTCACCAATAAGGAGATCGAAACGATCTTCGAGGTCGCGCAGGGGTTTTTGAAAGAGCTGGCCGACGACAACATCTCCTACCGGATCGGCCGCAGCACCGATCTCGCCTCCCGATCCATCCTGGCGACCTTGTTCTACGAGCCCTCGACGCGCACGCGGCTGTCGTTCGAAAGCGCGATGCTGCGCTTGGGCGGCGCCACCATCACCAGCGCCGACCCGACGGTCAGCTCCGCGGCCAAAGGCGAGAGCCTCGCCGACACTATCCGGGTGATCTCGAACTATGCCGACGTCGTCGTCATCCGCCATCCGCGCGATGGCGCGGCGCGACTCGCGGCCGAATATTCCCAGATTCCCGTCATCAACGGCGGCGACGGCAGTCACGAGCACCCGACGCAAACGCTGTGCGACCTGTTCACGCTGAAAACCAAGAAGAAAAACCTGAAGAATATGAAGGTCGCGATTTCCGGCGATCTCAAGGGCAGCCGCACCATTCACTCCTTTGTCTATGCGCTGGCGCGGTTCGGCGCGACCATCGATCCCCTGCCCGCTCCCGGCATGGAACTGCCGGATTATGTCGATCGCCGGCTGCGCGAGGAGTTCCATTGCCGCATGGTGTCGAAAGATCCCGGGCAGCCGCGTGGCGGTTCGATTGGCAGTTCGATTGGCGGTTCGATCGATGCCTTGTACGTCACCGCCGATCAGCCGCACCAATTGTCGCTCATTCCCGATCCCGAGATCGATTTCGGGCTCTTGGTGGAAAAGAAAATCGACGCGGTCTATGTCACGCGCTTCCAAAAGGAGCGCTGGTCGGAGAAGGAACGGGCCTATCCGAAGGTCGACGCGAAATTTTTGGGCGAAGCGAAATTCTCCGAGGCGAGCGTCATGCATCCCTTGCCGCGGGTCAACGAACTCGACGCGTCGTTCGATACCGACCGGCGCGCGGTGTATTTTCAACAGGCCGCCTACGGCGTGCCGATCCGCATGGCGCTGATCCTGCTTCTGCTGCAGCTGCAAAAAACCCAGTCGCTCAACCGGTTTGGCGGCGGCTTCGCCAAGCCCGATCACCCGGTCTATGCCCAGCCGATCGGCACCGGCCTGCAATGCGACAATCCCAATTGCATCACCGGCGACCCCGCCGAGCGCCAATACGCCGCCAACAAATTCTATATCGTCGAAAGCGACGGTCCGCGGCAGCGCCGACTGCGCTGTGTCTATTGCGAAAAAGACATCGACGAGGCGGCCGCCGACCATTTCGTCGTTGCCGACACCGCGCGCAAGACCTTTTCGCCGGGACTGGAGCCGCTCGCGCATGCGGGCCACGACAGGCTCAAACACCTGGTCATTTATCGAAGCGACGCCGAAGCGGTGGCCGCGGGCTTTGCGCCGCGCGAGGCCGGCGGCAACAAGGCCCGGGCGAGTTAGAGGACAGTGGCTCGACCGATACCGGGCCGTCTTTCGCAAGTCACCGACGAGCATTATTGAGCCGCCATGTTGCCGCCGATCGATTGGTTGCTCCTGCCCGAATACGCCGCCGCTTTGGTCTTCGGCTATCTGTGCGGCTCGATCCCCTTTGGTTTTTTGCTGACCAAGCTTGCCGGCGCGCCCGACATTCGTACCGTCGGCTCCGGCAACATCGGCGCCACCAACGTGCTGCGCACCGGACGCAAAGGGCTTGCCGCAGCGACCCTTGCCGGCGATATGCTCAAAGGCGCGGTCGCGGTGGCGATCGCCAACTTGCTGTTCGGGCTCGATGCGGCAATCTCCGCCGCGCTCGGCGCCTTTCTCGGCCATCTGTTTCCGGTCTGGCTCCGCTTTAAGGGCGGCAAAGGCGTCGCGACCTATATCGGCCTCCTGCTCGGCTTTGGTTTGTGGATCGCATTGTTGGCGTTCTGCGCGATCTGGCTCCTGATCGCCGCCGTGACCCGCTATTCCTCGCTGGCGGCGTTGATCGCGAGCGCGGCGACGCCTGCGGTGGTGTGGTGGAACGGCGACTTGCGAACCGCAATGCTGTTTCTTCTCCTCACGGTGCTGTTATGGATCATGCACCGCGCCAATATCGCGCGGCTTATCGGCGGCACTGAAAGCAAAATCGGCCGCAACTCAGCCCGCTGAACGAGCGAGCCTCACTCCGCCGCCACCGCCGTGGGCGCGCGCGCCGGCGCGCCATGGGTGTGCGGGATTTTGTCGGCATAGACTTCGACGAAATGATCGGTTTCGCCGACGCCGGTGTGCGGGCTTAGCGCCTCGTCGAAATAGCTCTTGGCGGCGGGATCAGCCGCCACGCGCGCCATGATGCGGCGATAGCGCCACACCAGCCGCAGCCATTGCGAGGTCACCTTTAGAAAATCGACGGCGCGCCACGGGTAGAATAGGAGCGGATTGAACACCGGCATCCCGGAGCGGCGCTGCTTGCGCAATTTGCGGCGCAAAAATCCGAATTGCAGAGGATGCACGCCTTCGATCCGCGCGGCGCCAGAAAAGATGGTCAGCGAATCCAGCACCTTGGTGCGGTTGATGCCCGACGCAATGGCGCGGCGCATGATGGTCTCGACATGGGCGTCGGTATAATAGCGCGTCCACGCATCGGCATAGACCCGCGTCCAGCTCTCTTTCGACATCAAGGGATGGCCGGTGCAGGCGTGCTCGAGATCGTATTTGTTCATGTCGGGGTCCATCGGGACGCCCGCCATGTGCAGCTTCTTGTGATCTTCCGAGCCCGGCAGCGGCGTCAGATAGAAGAATTCGAGAATGTCGACCGGCAATTCCCGCTTGATGATCTCGATATCGCGCGCGATCGTGTCCGGCGTGTCGGTCGGAAAGCCGAGAATATAACCGGCATAGGTCATGACTTTCTGGGCGCGCCACGCCAGCAGCATTTCGCGATATTCCCAGATCTTGTTCTGGCGCTTCTTGGCGCCCATCAAAGATTCGGGATTGATGTTTTCGAGCCCGAGAAAGATCGCGGTGCAGCCGGCGCGCGCGCATTTCTCGATGAAGCCCGGAATGCGATGGCACAGCGTGTCGACTTGCAGCAAAAGCTTGATGTTGAATTTTTCACGCTCGCGCAACTCGATCAGCCGGTCGAGGATCGGCTCCCAATTGCGGTTGCGGGCGAAATTGTCGTCGGTGACGAAAAACCGCGTAATGCCCTGCGCCGCATTGGCCCGCACGATGGCTTCGACGTCGTCGGGCGTGCGGTAGCGCGATTTCCGGCCCTGCACATTGATGATGGTACAGAAACTGCACTGAAACGGACAGCCGCGGCCGGCATCGAAGCTCGAATAATGTCCCGCGACCCGCGTCACCACCGAACGCGGCAGGATCGGATAGACGGCGGCCGCCATTTCCGGCATGTCGTTGAGATAATTGTAGATCGGCTTGGCCTGCCCGGCGACAACGTCGCGCAGCACATCGGCCATGCGGCCCTCGGCTTCGCCGGCGAACAGATGAATGCCAAGATCCATCGCTTCCTGCAGCTCAGGCGGCAGAGCGGGCAGCATGGCAATGCAGCCGCTGACATGAAAGCCGCCCATCACCACCGTGAGCCCGCGGGCGCGGAATGCCCGGCCGAGATCGAGCGCGCGCGGATATTGGTTCGACTGCACGCCGATCAAGCCGACCATGCCGCCGCCGGCGGCGCGGATGCGCTTCGCCACCGCCGCCACATCGACGATGGTGTTGCACTCGTCGCAGGCCTCGACCTCGATATCAACGTCGGGGCCGAGCGCGCGGTTGTCGGCGCACTCGCGCATCAGCCCGTAGACGCTGGCGAGCGAGTTCGACGGCAAGGTCGAGCGCAGCCATTGGATGACATAGCCGTCATGGTCGTAATGCGACGGCTTGATCAGCTCGACCCGAAACGCGCGCTTGGCCAAATTACCGTGCAAACTACCCCTCCGGACGGAACCCGACGGTTCCTGCGGCAATCGCCCGCGACTCTGCGGGTTCGGCCGCCGCT
>JBEKRD010000136.1:0-9557 GCA_049519075.1 Xanthobacteraceae bacterium
CAGGCCGGCGTACGCTACTCGCAGCAAAATCCTCATGCCTATGTTGACGCCAATCTGGTAGGCTTTCTCAACGTGCTGGAAGGTTGTCGCCAGCGCGGCACCGCGCATCTCGTCTTCGCCTCGTCGAGTTCGGTTTACGGCGCCAACACCCGGCTGCCGTTTTCCGTGCATGACAATGTCGATCATCCAATCAGTCTCTACGCCGCGACCAAGAAGGCAAATGAGCTGATGGCCCACGCCTATAGTCACCTTTATGGTCTGCCCGCCACCGGTTTGCGCTTCTTCACCGTTTACGGCCCGTGGGGCCGCCCGGACATGGCGATGTTCATCTTCGCCAAGGCCATCGTTGAAGATCGGCCGATCAAATTGTTCAATTATGGGCGCATGCGGCGCGATTTCACCTATGTCGATGATGTCGTGCAAGCGGTCGAGCGCCTCATCGATCTGGTTCCGGCGAAGGTGAAGCTTGAGCCGGATGTCGAGCCCGATCCGGCGACCAGCGCCGCGCCGTGGCGCATCTACAATATAGGCAACAATCGCACCGTCGAGATTTCCCGCGTCGTCGAATTGCTGGAACACGAATTCGGCCACAAGGCCCGCGCCGAGCTGGCGCCGATGCAGCCCGGCGACGTGCCGGAAACCTGCGCCGATATTGACGACCTCATGCGCGACGTCGGCTTTCGTCCCGCAACCTCGATCGAGGACGGCGTGCGCAATTTTGCCGCCTGGTACCGCGACTATCACCGGCGATGACGTTGAATAGCCGCATGTCATCTTATTATTCATCTTCTTTCGCGGCCTGGATTATAATGGCGCCATGATGGGATTTTTGCGCAACCCGCGCCGCGTTCTGATCGTCGTTCACGACCTTGCCGTGACCGCGCTGGCGATTCTCGCGACGCTGTATATCCGCTTTGAGAACGGCGGCAATGGCGGCCTGGAAGAGCGGGCCCATTGGCTCGTCATCATCCTGCCCTGCTATGTCGTCTACGCCGGCATTATCTATTGGTACTTCCACCTCTACATGTCGAAGTGGCGTTTCGCCTCGCTGCCCGATTTGCGCAACATCTTCCGTGCGGTGACGGTGCTCGCGGTTTCGCTTTTGGTGCTCGATTACATCCTGCTTTACCCGGGATTGTTTGGCACCTTCTTTTTCGGCAAGGTCACGATCGCGCTGTATTGGTTCTTGCAGATGTTTTTTCTTGGCGGTCCTCGCATCGCCTACCGGCTGTTCAGGCTTTCCCGCACCCAAAGCCAAGTCAAAGGTCCCGACGCGGTACCGACATTGATTGTCGGGCGCGCGGCGGATGCCGAAGTGCTGTTGCGGGCGATCGAGAGCGGCGCGGTCAAGAACGTGCGTCCGGTCGGGATTCTGTCGCCGTCATCGTCCGACCAGGACCAGGAGCTCCGCGGCGTGCCGGTTCGCGGCTTCCTGACCGATTTGGAATCGACGGTCGTGACGTTGCGTTCGCAAGGCACGCGCGTCGGTCGCCTGGTGCTGACGCCGAGCGCGCTCGAGCCGGAGCTGCACCCGGAGACGATGCTGATGCTGGCGCGTCGGCTCGGTCTTGCCGCCAGCCGCATGCCGTCGCTTGGCGCCGGCGAGGAAGCGCTGCGGTTGGCGCCAGTCAATGTCGAGGATCTCTTGCTGCGGCCGACCGTGCGCATTGACTACCGGCGATTGGAAGATTTCATCCGGGGCAAGACCGTCGTCGTGACCGGCGGCGGCGGTTCGATCGGTTCGGAAATTTGCGATCGGGTCGTCACTTTCAGCGCTGCGCGTCTCCTGGTGATCGAGAACTCGGAACCGGCGCTGCACGCCGTGCTGGAAAGTCTCGCCGTTAAATCGAGCACGACGGTGGTCGAAGGGCGGATCGCCGACGTGCGCGATCGCGAGCGAATTTTCAGCCTGATCGCCGAATGCAAGCCCAATCTGGTGTTCCATGCGGCCGCGCTGAAACATGTGCCGCTGCTTGAGCGCGATTGGGACGAAGGCATCAAGACCAATGTGTTCGGCTCGGTCAACGTCGCGGATGCCGCGGTAAATGCCGGCGCCGAGGCCATGGTCATGATTTCGACCGACAAGGCGATCGATCCGGTTTCTGTGCTCGGGGCAACCAAGCGGCTCGCTGAAATGTACTGCCAAGCCTTGGATGCGGCCGGCCGCGGTGCCGCTCACAGTAATGGCGGCAAGCCGCCGCTGCGGATGATCGCGGTACGGTTCGGTAATGTGCTGGCCTCGAACGGTTCGGTGGTGCCGAAGTTCAAGGCGCAGATCGAGGCCGGCGGTCCGGTCACGGTCACGCATCCCGACATGGTGCGCTATTTCATGACCATCCGCGAAGCCTGTGACCTTGTCGTCACCGCGGCGAGCCATGCGCTTGGCCCCTCGCGCGCGGACACCTCGGTCTATGTTCTCAATATGGGCCAGCCGATCAAAATCGTCGACCTTGCCGAACGCATGATCCGTCTGAGCGGGCTCGAGCCGGGCCTCGATGTTGAGATCGTATTCACCGGCATCCGCCCCGGCGAACGGCTCAATGAGATCCTGTTCGCGCAGGAGGAGGGAAGCTCGGACATCGGCATCGAGGGTGTCGTCGCCGCGAAGCCGGTCTGCCCGCCGATTGCGGCGGTGCAAGGCTGGATCGCCAAATTGCAACGGGATCTCGCCTCCGGCGAACGTGCGCCGATCTACGGGGTGCTGCGCGAGGCGGTGCCGAATTTTCGCGGCGACGCCAGTACCCAAAAACAATAGCGGAAGGCGATAAAGAGCCGCGCCGCGGCTTTAGGCGCGGCAGTCCGTCACAGCGTTGGGTTTCCCGTCCGATCCGGATTGCTGTAGTCTGCGTCCTAGGCATGGGGAAGCGTCGCCGCGGTCTCACAGCGGCCGCCCTGTGTCACCAGGGGGGAAACAATGAACAGCATCAAGCGCGGAGCTATTACGCTTGCCGCCGGCGCATTGGCGTTGGCGATGACGCTCGGCGTCGCGCGGGCGCAAGACAAAATCTACACGATGAAAATATCGCTCGCGACCATCAACGATCAGATCCACGCCTTTGCCAAGAACTTCGCCGCAGCGCTCGAGAAGGAGTCCGGCGGGCGCATCAAGCCGGAAATCTATCCGGCGAGCCAATTGGGTCCGATTCCGCGGCAGGCCGAAGGCGTACAATTCGGCGCCATCCAATGTCAGCTCGTTCCGCCGGAATTCCTGGTCGGCATCGACGAGCGTTTCGAGGTGATGGCGGCGCCCGGGCTCGTGGGCTCGATGGCGCACGGCCAGCGGCTGGTGGCGGACCCCGAGGTCCTAAAGCTCATGCTCGGCCTGGGCGCCGACAAGGGCATGCACGGCGTCGGGCTGTTCATGGTGAATCCGTCCGCGATCGCCTCGAAAGTGCCGATCCGGCACCTCGTGGACTTCAAGGGCAAGAAGATACGGATTTTCGCGTCGCCGTTCCAGAGCACGGCATTCGACCGGCTCGGCGCGACGCCGGTGGCGATGACGCTCGGCGACGTGTTGCCGGCGCTGCAGCAGGGCGCCATCGACGGCGCCGTCGCCTCGACCGCGGTGTTCACCGCGTTCCATTATCAGGACGCGGCGAAATACGCGACCGAGACCGGCCAGCCGGCAATCTTCGCCATCGTTGAAATTTCAAAGAAATGGTACGACGCGTTGCCCGCCGACTTGCAGCAACTCATCGACCGTACCGCCGCCCGCGAGACGGTCGCGATCAATCCGCAGGCGACCGAAATCACCGAGAATTCGCGCAAGATCTGGACCGACACGGGCGGCGAGTTGATCAGCCTGCCCGCAGACGAGCAGACTGCCTTGCTCAAATTGCTCAAAAGCGTCGGCGCCGACGTATCCAAGGAGAAGCCGTTGTTGAACGCGGCCTATCAAATCGTATCCGCCGCGGCGGAACGCACCAAATAGCTGCTGCCGACGTGTCGAAATCGAAGTCGCAACTTGCCGTCGCTTACAAATTGGTCGGCGAAACCGCGGCGCGGATGCGGGCCGGCATGTAGGCCGGCGATCGGCGCTCTTGTCGCGCCGTGCGCCGGTTAATTCCCGTTGTCGCAAGGTGGACGATCATCTAACGTGACTGACGGATTGTCGCGGTGGGGCCCGATAGCGGCTTTCGGGTGCGTGGTCCATCAAATAAGAAACGCAATGGCCGGGTCGAACCGGCGCCGCGTCCGCGTTCTGGGGCAGCGCGTGTCAGAGGGAGCTTGAGTGATCGACCGCATTACCACGGCTGTGCGCTGGCTTCTTGCGCTGACCCGCGCCGCGGCGGGGATTCTCCTCATCTCAAGCGTCGGGCTCAATTTCGTTAACATCATCGGCCGCTATTTTTTCAGCGTCTCGATTCCCTGGGCGGAAGAGATCATGCTGTTTCTCATGGTCGGCTGCGTGTTCACCGGCTGCTGCGCCGTCGCCTGGGACGGACGGCAGATCCGGATGGACGTTGTGCTGATGATGTTGCCACCGAAACCGCGCGCGCTTCTCAATGTACTGTCGGAACTGGTGATGATCGCGGCGGCGATTGCGGTGACGGTGTTCGCGTGGCCGGTCATCACCCAGCTCGCGGCATTCGACGAGCGCAGCCAGGCGGCGTATTTCCCGCTCGTCATTCCGCAGGCCATGCTGCCCATCGGTTATTCCCTGATGGGGCTTCTGGTTGCGGTCCGGCTTCTCACGCGCTGGCGAGGCGACGCGGGCGGTCGAGTCCGCACCGGCCGCGCCGACGGCCCACGGTCCTGAACGGGCACCGCGATGGGGTACCTCATTTATTTCGGACTGCCGATTGTCCTTCTCGTTCTCGGCTTTCCAATTTTTCTCATTCTGCTGGTCACCTCGATCGTCGCACTGCTGACCGTCGCCGACGTTCCGACCGAGGCCATCCAAACCTACATGTTCGGCAGCCTCGACAATTTTCCGCTGCTCGCCGTGCCGTTCTTCGTGCTTGCCGGCGAGATCATGGCCCAAGGCGGCATCGCACGGCGCGTCATTGCCATGGTGATGGCCATGGTCGGCGGCGTGCGCGGTTCGCTCGCGGTGACGACGGTCGCAGCCTCCGAATTGTTCGGCGCGATGTCGCATACCGCGGTCGGCACCGTTGTCGCCATGGGCCGCATGATCTATCCTGCGCTCAAGACGGGCGGATACAACGAGCGTTTCGCCGTTGGCCTCATCGCCTCGTCGGGCGCGATCGCGGTGGTGATCCCGCCCTCGATCGCCATGATCCTGTATGCGGTGTCGGCGGAGCAGTCCGCCGTTCAGTTGTTCACCGCCGGCATTCTGCCCAGCATCCTGATCGGCGTGATCGATGCCGTCTATGTCATGAGCTACGCCAGGCTGAAAGGCGTTCCGCTCGGCGACCGCGCGCACTGGTCGACGATATGGAAGACCGGCAAGGAGGCGAGCTGGGCGATCGGCTCGCTGGCGGTGATCTTCGGCGGCATCTATGGCGGCGTGTTCACCCCGACCGAGGCCGCCGGCGTCGCCGTGGTCTATTCGTTGTTCGTGACCATGGTCATTTACCGGGAGGTCGATCTCGCCGGCTTTTGGCGCATTCTGATGGCATCCGCCTATCTGATCTCGCAGATCCTGCTCATCGTGACCTCGGCCGGGGTGTATTCGTGGTTATTAACGACCAGCGGCATCCCGCAGCAGATCGTCGACACCATCAACGGCATGCACATGGCGAAATGGGAGCTCCTGCTCATTCTGAATTTGGGCCTGCTGCTGGCGGGCAGCTTCCTGGAGCCGCCGGCGGCGATCCTGATCCTCACTCCGTTACTTTTGCCGATCGTGCGCGCCGCTGGCGTCAATGCCATTCACTTCGGCATCATTGTCGCGGTCAATCTGAGCCTCGGCATGTATACGCCGCCGTTCGGTTTGAACCTGTTTTCCTCGCAAGCGATCTTCGATGCGCCATTGAGCCGGATCTATCTCGGCGTGTTGCCGTTCCTCTTGCTTAATTTCATCGCATTGATGATCATCACCTACGTTCCGGCGATTTCGCTCGTGCTGCTTAACCATTGATTTTTCTGTTGCGCCGGGAATATTGGGCGGAGTGGGTCGCTTGGGATTGAGTTGTCCTGTTCCGTTATCGGAAGGTCTGACGTGATTCATCGCCGCTATCTCGCCGCAGTGTTGTTCTTTTGCTTTGCGTGGTTTGCATCCATTCTCGGCTTCGGCCTGGTCATCGATCCCTACGGCGTCTCCCCGATCGGTATGGCATGGAGCTACATCAACAAGTTCAAGCCCCGCCGGCTAGATATCGACCGGCTGATCAAGCCGTATGAGGTTTGGCGCTATCAACCCCGCACGGTTTTTCTCGGGAGCTCGCGAATTCAGCAATCGTTGGACCCGGCTGTCTTTGACGGAACCGTCTATGCGCCGGCGTATAACGCTTCCGTGCCGGCTAGTACTCTGGACTTGAACCTGTCCTATCTACGCGAGTATCTGCGGCTCGATCCCCGCCTCCACACCGTCATGGTCGAATTATTCGTGTATCAGTTCCAGGCCCCTCAGCGGCCGCGCGCTCCCGATTCCTGGATAAAATTTCTCGGCAACACGGCATCCCTATTCCTGAGCACCGACGCTCTATGGGCGTCCGTCGTCACGCTCGACTACAATCTCTTCACCAATGTCCCGCGCCAGGAAATCAAGCCGGGCGGCTATTTCTATTATCCGCCGGGAATGGACGTTTTAGGAACATTCGCCGCCTATCCGCACGGCCGGTGGAAGCCGGGCATGGCGATTGAAAGCCTGCAATTGCAAGAATCTGCTTTCGATGTCATCAATCAATTCGTCGCCTTATGCAGACAAGAAAATCTCGAGCTGATATTTGTTCTCACTCCGACTTACGCTTACGACGATTACTACCTCGAGTCGATCGGCGCTTGGGAGCCGATTAAAAAGTGGCTTCGGCGTATCAGTGCGACGGCGACGGTCTACAGCTTTTCACAACCCAATGCGTGGGTCTATGAGCCGGCCGGTCATCACATGACGTATTGGAACGACCCGATCCATTTCTCTCTCGAAATGGGTCGCGCCATTGAACTTGAAATGATGGGTAAGACGCCATCCGGCGTTCCTGATAATTTCATGATGCGTCTCACGCCGGCCAATGTCGCGAAATATGTCGAGAACCGCAGACAGGGCATTCGGCAGTGGGCGTCAGAGAATGGCGATTTCGTCGCGAAGTTTGGCGAGGCAAGACATGAATATGAAACGGCGCAGTGAATCCGGGCCGAGGCGCGTTGTCTCATAATTCCGCGCGGTGGGTGCGATCAGAATTGGAAGTAAAGAAACGGGCTCACGTGCGACATTCCGAGGACCGATATCACGAATGCGGCGGCGATAAGGAGCGCGACGTGCCAGTCGAGCCTCCCCAGCGCGCCGTTAGGCTTCTTGGAATCCTCCGGCAGGCCGAGGGCGGGATCGAAACGGCGAAAAATCTGGTATGTGTTCGGCAGCAGGAACGTCGCAAGCCCAATAATCAGCAGTTCCAGGCCGACCGGGTGCAAAGTCGACGATAGGAAATCGGGCGGCAGCACCTGCGGCCACAATTCGCGCGGCTTGAACCAGTCGATTAGGCGAACAAGACCGCCACCGTGGAACTGTGCGCTCCAGAATCGGCTGAGTGAATGCCAGCCTAGCGGATCGGACGGACTTGGGAATAGATGACCGAACATCACCTGCGCCTGTGCGAAGGATTCGGCGCGGAACAGTACCCAGGCGAGGGTCACGGCGATGAAGGTGAGCGCCGTTGAGAATACGCGCACGGCGCCAGACTTCATCAGTGGATGACGGCTATATGGCAGTGCGTTCCAGCCGTGGTTGAACGCGAGCATCAGACCATGAAGGCCGCCCCAGAGCACGAATGTCCAGTTGGCGCCATGCCACAGCCCGCCAAGCAGCATGGTAATCGCGAGATTGAGATAGCGCCGGACCGGTCCATGGCGGTTGCCGCCGAGCGGAATGTACAGGTAGTCCCTCAGGAATCGGGATAACGTCATATGCCAGCGGCGCCAGAAATCGATGATGGAAATTGCTTTGTAGGGCGAATAAAAATTCACTGGCAATACGATGCCGAACATGCGTGCGAGACCGACCGCCATGTCTGAATATGCCGAAAAGTCATAATAGAGCTGGAGGCTGTAGGACAGGACCGAAATCCAGGCCGAGGCGGTGTCGAGCGGATTGCCGGCTTTCACCGTCGCATAACCTGCATCGGCATAGATCGCGATGCCGTCGGCAATCATGACCTTCTTGAACAGACCGACAACGAAGATGCTGAAGCCGACCGCAAGATCGCCCGCGAAATCCCGCTTCGGCGCCTTACCGAGTTGCGGCAGGATTTCGGAATGATGGGTGATCGGTCCGGCGATGAGCTGAGGGAAGAAAGTGACGAACAGTGCGTAATTGAGCAGGGTAAAGTCGCGGACCCGACCCTGATAGGCGTCGACCAGGAATGCGATCTTTTGGAAGGTGATGAACGAGATGCCGATCGGCAGCAGGATGCTGGGAATGGGCCATGTCGCCCCGAACGTGGCGTCAATGTTGGCGACCAAAAAGCCGGCATATTTGAAGAAGCCGAGCACGCAAAGATTGAAGGCAAGCCCGATCGTCAAGACCGCGCGCGCGGCCAAGCGCGACAATCCGCCGTCGCTCAACAGCCTGCCGAGGCCGTAATTGACGCTCACCGAGAACAAGAGAAGCAGCACGAATTCGGGGCGCCACCATGCGTAATAGACGAGTGACGCGAGCACGAGGCAGCCGATCGCCCAACCCGGATTGGGCAGACGTCGCAGCACGAAATAAAGCGTCAAGACGGTTGGCAGGAACACGAATATGAAAACGTAGGAATTGAATAGCATGCTTCGATCTTCACATTGCGCGCAAGAATTTCCGGCCGCGACCGCCAAACCCGTTTGACATCGGTTGCTGCAATGGGCAATGGCTAAGTGCAGCGGTTTCGGAGGCTACGCGGCGCGGTTATGACAAAGGCGGTGCTCGGCATTATCGGCGGCTCGGGGATTTACGATCTTCCGGGCCTGGAGAAAGTGCGGTCGAAAACCGTGAAGAGCCCGTGGGGCGAGCCGTCCGGACCGCTCCGCATCGGCGAGATTTCCGGCTTGCCGGTGGTATTCCTGTCGCGGCACAGCCCGGGGCATCGCCTATCGCCCTCGGACATCAATTATCGGGCCAATATCGACGTGCTCAAGCGTGCCGGCGTGACTGATCTCGTCTCATTGTCGGCCTGCGGTTCGTTTAAGGAGAATCTGCCGCCCGGAACATTCGTGCTGGTCGACCAGTTCGTCGACCGCACGTTCAAGCGTGAAAGCTCATTCTTCGGCAAGGGCTGTGTTGCCCACGTTTCGATGGCGCATCCGGTGTCGCCGCGGCTGCGCATCCATCTCGCCGAAGCGGCGATGGCGGAGGACATCGGAGTCGTGCGCGACGGCACCTATATCTGCATCGAAGGCCCGCAATTCTCGACGCTCGCGGAAAGCCTCACATACAAACAGCTCGGTTATTCCGTGATCGG
>JBEKRD010000137.1:0-15350 GCA_049519075.1 Xanthobacteraceae bacterium
TGCACCGAGGCGCCGCCGAGCTCTTCGGCGGTGACGATCTCGTTGGTCACCGTCTTCACCACGTCGGGGCCGGTGACGAACATATAGCTCGTGTCGCGCACCATGAAGATAAAATCGGTCATCGCCGGCGAATAGACGTCGCCGCCGGCGCAGGGGCCCATGATCACCGAGATCTGCGGGATGACGCCCGACGACAGTACGTTGCGCTTGAACACCTCGCCATAGCCGCCAAGCGCCGCCACGCCCTCCTGGATGCGGGCGCCGCCGGCGTCGAACAAGCCGACGATCGGGGCGCGGGCGCGCATCGCCATGTCCTGGATTTTTATGATCTTCTGCGCATGGGTCTCCGACAGCGAGCCGCCGAACACCGTGAAATCCTTGGAAAACACAAACACCGTGCGGCCGTTGACGGTGCCGAAGCCGGTGACCACGCCGTCGCCGGCGATGTGGCTTTTCTCCATGCCGAAATCGACCGAGCGGTGCTCGACGAACATGTCGAGCTCCTCGAACGAGCCGCGGTCCATGAGGAGCTCGATGCGCTCCCGCGCGGTGAGCTTGCCGCGCTTGTGCTGCGCCTCGATGCGCCGCTCGCCGCCGCCCAGCCGCGCGCTGACGCGGCGGTCCTCCAGCAATTCCAGAATGTCTTTCATTGTCTCACCAATCCCGCTTGTGGCGGCCCCCGACCGGCCGGATTGTGCCAGCAATTCATAGCAAGGCCCGGGCCAAGCGTCATCTTCATCCTGCCCCGGGAAGCGGGGAATGGGGCAATGGCGGCCTCCCCGCTACGCGGGGGCGGAGGTCACGTCATTGCCGCAGCAGACGACCAGAACATTGACCGTGGGCGCATTGGGAAATGACATCGCCCCTCCCCGCAGCGTGCTGGCGGCGGCTTCCAGCGCCTCGTCGGAGACCTCGAAACTGAGGATGGCCTGGTCGCTCTGGTCCAGAGTCTCGGCGTTCTCACTCATGGTGCTGATCCCCTCATTGGTCGGTGCCGTCACTCTATCCGCCGCCCGCGGCTTCCTCCACCGCCGCGACGATGCCGGCATAGCCGGTGCAGCGGCATAGGTGGCCGCTCAAGACATCGCGGATTTCGGCCTCGGAGGGCTTTGGATTGCGGGCGAGGTAGTCGGTGAACGACATCAATATGCCCGGCGTGCAGAAGCCGCATTGCAAAGCGTGATTGTTGCGGAAAGCCTCTTGCAGCGGATTGAGCGCGCCGTCCGCTGCCGCGAGCGCTTCGACCGTCGTGACCGCGCGGCCCTCGACCTGTACCGCCAGCGTCAGGCACGCGCGCGCGGCGACACCGTCGATCAGCACGGTGCAGGCGCCGCAGATGCCGTGTTCGCAGCCGACATGGGTGCCGGTGGCACCGAGCACGTGGCGCAGAAAGTCGCTCAGCAGCATGCGCGGCTCGGCCTCGGCCGCAAGCTTGCGGCCGTTAAGCGTGAGCGCGATGCGCGCTTTCTCGTTGCGGTTCACGCGGCGCATTTTTGGGCTTCCTCGATCACCAGCGGGGCGAGATTGCGGAACAGGTCGCGCCGTAGCTCAGCCGTTGCGTGCAAATCCTCGTAGCCCGCAAGCTCCTCCGCCCATGCGGCGACGCCGCGGGCGGCATCGCCGTCAATGCTTCGCACCATCGGCCGGCCGGTCATGCCGCCGACGCCGAGTTGCACGGCGCCGCGCTGGTCGGCGATGGCCGCGACCGCGATGATGGCAAAATCGCCATGCCGCCGCGCGACCTCGTTGAAGGCTATGCCCTTGCCTTCGATCACCGGGAATTGCACGGCGGTGATCAATTCGTCGGCCGCGCGCGCCGTGGTCAGCATGTCCTGCTGGAACGCCTCGGCCGCCACCACGCGCTCACCGCGCTGTGAACGCAGGACAACCGTGCCACCGCAGACGGCGAGCGCCAGCGCAATTTCCGAGCTTGGATCGGCATGCGCCACCGAGCCGCAGACCGTGCCTCTGTTACGGGTCTGGAAATGGCCGACGAATGGCAGCGCCGCGGCCAGGAGCGGCAGTTTTTGCTTGAGCTGCGGCCACCCCAGAAGTGTGTTCTGCGTCACGGCGGCACCGATCTCGATCCGGTCGCCGAGATCGCGGATAGCGTCGAGCGCGGCGACCTGTGAAATATCGATCAGCATGCCGACATCGATCAGCCGCAGATTGAGCATCGGAATGAGCGACTGGCCGCCGGCCAAAACTCGCGCGTCGTCGCCATAGTCCGCGAGCAGCGCGACGGCTTCTTCGACGCTGGCGGGCCGCACATAGTCGAAAGGCCGCGGCTTCATTTCTTCTGGCCCGCCATCATGGCGTGGATGCGCCGCGGCGTTGCCGGAAGCGTAACCGCCTCGACGCCGAGCGCATCGGCAATGGCATTGGCGATGCAGGCCGGCGTACTCATGCAATTGCCTTCGGCGAGCCCCTTGGCGCCGAGCGGCGTGAACGGCGACGGCGATTCATAATGCAGAATTTCGAGCTTTGGAATTTCGCTTACCGTCGGCACCAGATAATCGGCGAAGGTGCCGCTCAAGAACGCGCCTTCCTCGTTGTAGACGAATTCCTCGAAGAGCGCCGCCGCCACGCCTTGCGCAAACGCACCGCGAATCTGGCCCGTGGCGATCATCGGATTCATGATGCGGCCGGCGTCGTGCATCGACACATAGCGGTCAACACGCACTTGATAGGTCACCGGATCGATCTCGATGCCGCACATGTCAAAGATGAAGCCGTAAGTCAGCGAGGTGTTGATGCGGTCGTCTTGCGTCGGCGGTTCGAGCTCGGGCGGATTCCAGATGCCGGTCTCGCTTAAGGCCGGCGCCATGCCGTCCGGCAACAAAGTCGGCGCCCAGTTCGAGGTCGCGGCGACCCGGCCGAACGGCAGCGCATTATCGGGGTTGGAGCGGCTGCGCGCTTTGCGGTCGGCCAATTCGACGTCCTCCGGCAACACATTGAGCTGCTTGGCTGCGATGGCCTTGATCTTGTCGCGCATCTGCGCGCCGGCCATCTGGGCTGCGACCGCGGTGCCCGAGGCGAAGCGGCTCGAATAGGTCCCAGCCGCGATCGACCATTGATCTTTGGCGGTGTCCATTTCCAGAACGACTTCGATATCGTCGGTGGCAAGCCCAAGCTCGTCGGCGACAATTTGTGCAAGCACCGTCTTATGGCTCTGACCCTGCACCGTGACATCGGCGGTGACGGTGACGGCGCCAAGCGGATCGACATTCACCGTCGCGATCGACACCGCGCCGTTCTTAGGCCCGGCCTTTTCGCGCGCCGCGGGCGTCATCAGGGTCGAGAGGTATCCCATATTCGACATCGCGGGCTCCACCACTACGGCAAAGCCTATGCCGTAATGGCGTCCCTGCGCGCGCGCCGCGTCGCGCCGCCGTTTGAGATCGTCGAGCCGGCCGTCGCCGAGGGCAATCTCGACGGCGCGGGCATAATCGCCGGAATCGTAAAGCGCGCCGGCGGCGGTGCGGTAGGGGAATTTCGCCGCCGGAATGAGATTTTTCCGGATCACGTCGAGCGGATCGAGGTTGAGTTCCACCGCGATGCGCTGCATCAGCCGCTCGATGGCCAGATAAAGCTGCGGCCCGCCGAAGCCGCGAATGAGGCTTGCCGGCATTTTGTTGGTCAGCACGACGCGGTTTCTCACCGCGACGTGTTCGATGTCGTAGGCACCGGTCACCGCGCCATGCATGCGGTAGAGCGGACCCGGCATCGGCGCGCGCAGAAATGCGCCGTAATCTTCGAGCTGATCGAGTTTCAGGCCAAGGATGCGGCCGTCGTCATCGACCGCGGCCTCGATCGCTGTGACCCGGTTCGGCCCCGAGCTTGCCGCCACCAGATGTTCGATGCGGTCCTCGACCCATTTGACTGGGCGACCGGTGATGCGGGCGGCGAGCGCCAGCAGCACGATATAGGGAAATACCGAGAGCTTGATGCCGAAACTGCCACCGGAGTCAGGCGGGATGCGCAGGCGCAGTTTCGGCCCGGCAACGCGCAGCGCCCGCGCCATCACCGGATGCATGGAAAACGGCCCCTGGAAATTCGCCAGCACGTCGTAGCTAGCTTCGGCCGGATTGTGCTGGGCGACGACGACGTAGCATTCGATCGGCGTGAAGGACAGCCGCGGGAAGCCAACCCTCAGCGCGATGCGGCGGGGGGCCTGCGCAAAGGCCGCGTCGGGATCGCCGTAGCGAAAGTCACGCACCGAGATTTGGTTGGTCTTGGCCTGCGGATGCAGGAGCGGCGCGGTCGCTTCGCAAGCGGCTTGCGGGTCGAGCACGGCTTCGAGCGACGCATAGTCGATTGTGACCAGCTCGGCCGCGTCCTCGGCGATATAGCGGTTCTCGGCAACCACCAGCGCCACCGGTTCGCCGACATAGCGCACGCGCTCTACCGCCAGGGCCCATTGCTGGATCCGCGTCTTCACCACCGCCAGAAACGGATCGGAGAGTTTGCGGATATCTTCGCCGGTGATGACGGCCCAGACGCCGTCTTGCGCCAGCGCCGCCGCGGCGTCGATGCTCACGATCTCCGCATGGGCATGCGGCGAACGGATGACATGGGCCTGCAAGGTGCCGACCGGCACCGCGATATCGTCGGCATAGCGGCCGCGACCCGACAACAGCGCCGGGTCCTCCTTGCGCAGGATGGATTTGCCGAGCTCTCTCGACATGATCCGCGGCAACCTCCCCATTTCTTATATCTCTGTGATCTGTACATCTCCGGCCCAGCCTTGTCAGCACAAGGCGGACGTGCCTGCGCCACCGCGCTGGCGCGCGGCCAATGCCTCCCCTAAATTGCCGCCGGGAGAAAACGATGGACAAAACCGCCAACGGTTCCGGCATCGGCCAGCCGGTTCGCCGCCGCGAGGATTTTCGGCTGGTGCGCGGCGCCGGCCGCTACACCGCGGACGAGAATCTGCCGGGCCAGGTCTATGCCTACATGCTGCGTTCCCCGCATGCCCATGCGCGGCTACGCACCATCGCCACCGACAAGGCCAAAGCCATACCGGCCGTGCTCGCGGTCTTGACCGGGGCCGACTTCGCCGCCGACGGGCTCAAACCCATTCCGCACAAGCCATGGTCGCCGCATCCGGCGGAAGCCGTGCTGCGCAACTCCAGCGGCGCGCCGCCGTTCGAAGCGCCGCACTGGCCGCTGCCGACCGACAAAGCGCGCTTCGTCGGCGAAGCCGTCGCCATGGTCGTCGCCGAGACGGTACATGCGGCGAAAGACGGCGCCGAAGCGATCGAAGTCGATTACGAAGCGCTGCCCGCGGTGGTCGAGACCGTCGCCGCGGCGCGGCAGGACGCGCCGCATGTCCACGACAGCGCGACCAATGTCTGCTTCGATTCCGAGCTAGGCGATGCGGCGGCGACCGAAAAGGCCTTCGCGAGCGCGGCGCATGTGACGCGTTTTGAAACCTGGGTGCAGCGCGTCACCGGCGTGCCGATGGAGCCCCGCGCGGCGCTCGCCGATTTCGATCGCGCCACCGGGCGCTTTACCGTCTATGCCGGCAATGGCGGCGCGGTTCGCTTGAAAAACGATCTCGCGACAATCCTCGCCGTGACGCCGGAACAAGTCCGTGTCTTGATGCGGGACGTCGGCGGCAATTTCGGCACCCGCGGCATGATCTATCCGGAATTCGCGCTGGTGGCCTGGGCGGCACGCAAGCTCGGCCGCCCGGTCAAATGGATCATCGAGCGCAGCGAGTCGTTTTTGAGCGACTACCAGGCGCGCGACCTTGCAGTCGAGGCCGAGCTTGCGCTCGACGCCAAGGGCCGGTTTCTGGCGATGCGCGGCTCCAATCTCGGCAATCTCGGCGCCCACACCACCAATTTCGCCATGGTGCAGAAGGGCGTGCAGATGATGTCGAGCATCTATCGGATGCCGGCGGCGCATTTTCGCGCGCGCGCCACCTTGAGCAATACCTCGCCGACGCGACCCTATCGCAGCGCCGGCCGGCCGGAAGTGATTTTCGTGATGGAGCGGCTGATCGATCTCGCCGCCCGCGACTGCGGCTTCGATCGCGTCGCGCTGCGGCGGCGAAACCTCGTGACCGAAAAGGAGCTGCCGTACAAAAATCCGTTCGGCGTCGAATACGACAACGGCGACTATATCGGCGTCATGGATATCGCGCTGCGATTAGGCGACTGGCCGGGCTTCAAGCGCCGCCGCGCCGCAGGGCCAGGGTCACGAGACGAGCTTTGCCCAGCTCATCACTGAATGGCTCGGCGTGCCGATCGAGGGCGTGCGTTTTGTTGCCGGCGACACCGATCGCGTCACCGTCGGCGGCGGTGCGCATTCCGGCCGTGGCATGCGGCTCGGCTCGATCGTCATCAAAAAATCCTCCGACGGCATCATCGAGAAGGGCCTGCGCATCGCCGAGCATCTGTTGGAGACCGCCGCCGCGGACATCGAATTCAAGGACGGCCGCTTCGCGGTGAAAGGCACCAATCACGCCGTCGGCCTGTTCGAGGTGGCGCGCGCCGCGCTCGAGCGCGCCGACTTGCCGGAGGATTTGCGCGGGCCGTTGCACGCGGCCTGCGACGAGACGGTGCTCGATGCCAGCTACCCCTATGGCTCCCATGTCTGCGAGGTCGAGGTCGATCCGGACACCGGGAAGGTGGCGCTGATCAATTATGTCGCGGTCGACGATGTCGGCCGCGCTGTCAATCCGCTGATCATCCATGGCCAGGTCCACGGCGGCATCGCCCAAGGCGTAGGCCAAGCGCTCCTTGAACACGCGCATTACGATCCCGAGAGCGGACAGATGCTGGCGGGCTCGCTGATGGATTACGCCATGCCGCGCGCCTCCGACATGGTCAACTACGTCACCGCAATCAGCGAAGTGCCCTCCTCCACCCATCCGCTCGGCATCCGTCCGGCCGGCGAAGGCGGCACGGTGCCGGCGCTCGCCGTCGTCATCAATGCCGTAGTCGATGCGCTGTGGGATTTAGGCGTGCGCCACGTCGAAATGCCGGCGACGCCGGAGCGGGTGTGGCAGGCAATCGAAGACGCGCGCAGCCGGGGGCCACTGCCGGCGTAAGGCTCGCACCGCGGGCGTCGCTTAGCGGCTCGATTTGCCGCCTTGCCTTACAATTTTCGCGGCATGGTGCTAGATTAAGTCCTCGTCATTGAATGTGCAGGCGATGGACGGTGGCGAATAATCTCGCCCGAGGGGAGCCGATTCAACCGTGCAAACGGCCGATCTGCAAAGCCGCGATTTTAAAAAAATCCTGCTGATCAAATTGTCGGCCGTGGGCGACGTGGTGCAGACGTTGCCGGTGCTCAATAGATTGCGGCGGCGCTATCCTTCAGCACGGCTGGATTGGCTGGTTACGCCGGCGATCGGCGAGCTCTTGGCGGGCAATCCAGCGATCAGCAATGTGATCGAATTTGCGCGCGACGAATGGTCGACGCCTTGGCGAACTGCGCCTTACGTCAGCGCGGCGCGGCTTATCGCCGTGCTGCGCTCGGCCGAATACGATCTGGTACTCGATCTGCAAGGCCAATTCCGCAGCGCCGCATTCGCCTTTGTGTCCGGCGCGCCGGTGCGGATCGGCTTCGACAAGCCGCGCGCGGATCGCTGGACATCTTTGTCGCGAAAAATTCCCGACGCGGCGAAGCAACACGCCTGGCAAGGCGCGCGTGAAGGCAGCTGGCTTGCCTATACCCATTACGTTGCGGTGCCGACGCTCGAGGTGCATCCGGTGGATCGCTACCTTGGCATCGTGCCCATGCTTGGGCTTGGCGACAGCCCAGCCGACTTTTCCTTTCCGATTCCCCCCGAAGCGGCGACCCGCATCGACGGACTGCTCGATTATTACGACATCGGCAAAATACGGCTCATCGCGATCGCGCCGGGGACGAATTGGGACACCAAACAGTGGCGCAGCGACGGCTTCGCCGAAGTCGCGCGCCATTTTCTTGGCAAGGGCTGCGCCGTGATCCTGATGGGCTCGGACCGCGAGCGCACGGTTTGCGAGGACGTGGCACGCCTGGCTCCCGGCGCCGTCAATCTCGCCGGTGAAACGACGCTTCCCGAGCTTGCGGCGCTCATCCGCCGCGCGGCGGTCTGCGTGACCAATGATTCCGGCCCGATGCATCTCGCGGTCGCGCTCGATCGTGCCGTGGTCAGCGTCTTCGGGCCGACCGACCCGATCTGGGCCGGGCCGTACCGTCGCAACAATGCGGTGCTGCGGGCCGATTTGCCCTGCTCGCCTTGTTACCTGCGCGAGTTGAGCCAATGCCCACACGCCCACGCCTGCATGCAGGAGGTAGCCGCAACTGCGGTGATCCAGCGGGTGGAGAGCATTCTCGCCAAGCTGCCATACCGGGCCAAGCCGGCGGCGCCACAAACCAGCCCGCGATAGGTTGGGCGGGCCGCAAAAACGCCTTCATGGTCGCTGACTGATCGCCGCCAATCCGATATCCTGCAATCCGGCCCGTGACTCGGGGAACTGCACGCGGTTCGAGGGGCGCTCCAGGAAGAGGCAAAATCGTTGATAGCTCGCCGAATTGCCGCCGCCGTGACCGCATCGCTGCCGATCGCGGCAGCGTGTTTGATCTTTCTGTTCCCGGCGCTGGACGCTCGCGCCGAAGCTGCGCCAGGCGGTTGCGATGACGCCGAAGTGGCGGTCCTGCCCTCGCCGATCGCACCGTGGCAAGGCGCGCCGTTACGCATTCTTGTCGCGGCGGAAAAGCCGCTCGACGGCGAGCTTTCGCTGATCGCGCCCGACGGCACGGTGGCCGCCAGATCGCGCGAGCGGCACGAGGGGCCGCCTTATTCCTGGTTCGTCGAGGTTGCCGCGCCGGCCGCGGGAACCTGGCACGCAAGCTTGATGCGCAACGGCGCGTTGGCCGGGTGCGGCGCGATTACCCGCGACATTGTCGTGAGCGCGCAAAAGCCGCCGGCGCCGACCAAGGCCGAAGGCAGCGTCTGGCAGGTCCGCAACAGCTGGAATCGGACGACGGAAAACCTGTATTCGGCTTGGATCGAGAAGCTGTTCGATGCGCCGCTCGACACCGAGCCGTCCTGGAAGGCCTGGCACGAAGTGCTGCGCGACCGCTCGCGCAATTTCTTGTTCAATTATTTGGGCATCGGCGAAGACAATGTGGCAGTGAGCCTGCGCCCCGATTGTGCTGACTTTGTCTACTTCCTGCGCGCCTATTTCGCATTCAAACTGGGGCTGCCGTTCGGTTATTCGAATTGTTCGCGCGGCACCGGCGGCGCGCCGCCAAAGT
Organism: Xanthobacteraceae bacterium; assembly: GCA_049519075.1. Classification (GTDB taxonomy): domain Bacteria; phylum Pseudomonadota; class Alphaproteobacteria; order Rhizobiales; family Xanthobacteraceae; genus BOG-931. The sequence goes on from JBEKRD010000137.1 coordinate 9,259, forward strand.
GCTACCAGTGGTTCGACATCCAGCATCCCGAGGTGACGCGTCCCGCGCCGCCGCCCGAACAGACTGCGGCTGCTGCAACACCCGCGCCTGAGCCTGAGCCTCCTCCCGCGCCGACGTCGCCGCTGATGCGGTTGTTTTCGCCGGCACAGCCTCAGGCCGAGCAAACCGCGCCTCCGGAGGCCCCGCCAGCGCCGCCGAAGCCGAAGCCCAAGCAATTCGGCGTCGCCGGGTCGTTCGCGGAATATCTGCGCGCGGTTGGCGACGTCGTGCATTCCGGCTCAGTGCGCGTGGCCGCGACCGACGACAACACCGATTTTTATACCGTGCCGCTGACGCAGGCGGCGTTGCGCCCGGGCGTGGTCTATGCCGATCCCTATGGGCATGTTCTGATGCTGGTGCAGCGTGTGCCGGAGTCAGGCGGCAATGCCGGCGTCTTCCTCGCCGTTGACGCGGAGCCCGACGGCTCGGTCACGCGCAAGCGGTTCTGGCGCGGCAATTTCCTGTTCGTGCACGAACCGACGCTGGGCAGCCCTGGCTTCAAGCGCTTTCGCCCGATCGTCCGCGAGGCCAATGGCAGCCTGCGCCGGCTGAGCAATGCCGAGATTGCCAAGAACCCGTACTACGGCGATTTTTCGCTCGAACAGTCGCAACTTTCGACCGAAGACTTTTACGACCGCATGGATGACGTGATGTCGCCCGAGCCGCTCGATCCGGTGCGCGCGATGGAAGGCGCCATCACCTCGCTCGAAGAGCAAGTGAAGACCCGCGTCACGTCGATCGAAAACGGGCGAAAGTGGCAGACCAGCGGGCGCGGCACAGCCGACATGCCGAGCGGTCCGGCGATCTTCGAGACCAACGGCGCGTGGGAAGATTTCTCCACTCCGGCGCGCGATTTTCGACTGTTGATCGCGATCGACGTGGTGCGCACCTATCCGGATCGCGTCGCGCGGCGACCCGATCGCTTCGCCATCCCGCCGGGCAAGAGCTTGGCCGACGTGAAGGCCGAATTGCAAAGCGTGCTGGCGTCCGAGCTTGCGGCGCAGAAATTTTCTTATACGCGTAGCGACGGCTCGGCCTGGACACTGTCGCTCAAGGACGTGATCGACCGCATGGTCCATTTCGAAATGGCCTACAATCCCAACGATTGCGTCGAATTGCGCTGGGGTGCGGCGGAAGAGAGCGAGGAAGCCTCAACCTGCAAGCTGCATGCTCCGGCGGCGCAGCGGGCGAAGATGACGGACTACCGCAATTGGTTCCGCGATCGGCACTGGCCGCACGCTTAAGCTCCGGAGGCTCTAGTTCCAATACGGCGGATAGCCCGAGCTTTTCTCTTCCGCCGCCAACAGCCTCAGCATCGCCGGCCATTCCAACACGCCATAGGGCCGCCGCGTGCCGGGCTGATACAGATGCGCGGTATGGGCCAGCACATTTTCGCCCGGCATCGTCAGTTCGGTGCGCGCCGCCATGGCGTCGACCTGCGAGCGGCACGACAATTCGAGCTGATACATCGTGTTGAGCGCCTGCTGGATGGTCGGGCCGCAGGTGAGCAGGCCGTGATTGCGCATCACCAGCGCGTCATGCGGCCCGAGGTCGGCGACGATCCGCTCGCGTTCGTCGGTATCGATCGCAGGCCCTTCATAGTCGTGATAGCCGATGTGTCCGACAAAGCGGATCGAGGTCTGCGACAGCGGCAACAGCCCGCATTTCATCGCCGCCACCGCCATGCCCGCGCGGGTATGGGTGTGCAGCACGCAAGCGACGTCCGGCCGCGCCTTATGGATGGCGCCGTGGATGACGTAGCCGGAGACATTGATGCCGTAATCGGTGTCGGGCTTCGCGATCACATTGCCTTCGACGTCAATCTTGACCAGGCTCGACGCGGTGATCTCCTTGTAGAGCAGGCCATAGAGGTTGATCAGAAGATGCTCGGTACCCGGAATGCGCGCCGTGATATGGTTATAGATCAAGTCGGTCATGCCATAGGCATCGACCAGCCGGTAGCAGGCGGCGAGATCGAGCCTGGTCTGCCACTCTTGCGCCGACACCTCGTTGCGGATTGACTTGAAGTCCGTCGCGTAATTCACAGGCGTTCCTCCCTGCCTTCAGCATAGCGTCCCGGCCAATTCCTGTCAGTTGAGAAATCAGGCGAGGCCACACCTCAGAAGTCGGATGAGGCGCCAGTTAAGACGTTGGTTTAAGAGCGAGTTGATAAGATGCCGGGCAAAATCAATGACATTCTGCGTAATCACGCCAAGGAGAAGCTCGCCCGCGGCGAGGTGATCGCCTCGATGACGGTGCGGCTGGTGCGCGGCGTCGAGATCGCGCGGCTCGCCAAGACCGCCGGCTTCGACAGCCTTTATGTCGACATGGAGCATTCGAGCTTCTCGCTCGAAACCACCGGCCAGATTTGCATCGCAGCGCTGGCGGCGGAGGTGACACCCCTGGTGCGGGTGCCGGACGTCGCCACCGTGTCGCGTGTGCTCGATGCCGGCGCACTCGGCGTGATCGCGCCGCATATCCGCTCGGCAGCCGCAGCGCGCGACTATGTCGCTGCGGCAAAATTCCCGCCGCTCGGCGAACGCTCGGCCGCGGGGCCACTGCCCCATTTGCATTACCGCACGTTCCCGGCGGCCGAAGCCGACGCCGCGCTTAATGCCGCGACCATGTTGGTGGTGCAGTTCGAGAGCGAGGAAGCGATCGTCAAGGCCGACGAGATCTTGGCCGTCGATGGCGTGGATATGGTGCTGATCGGCAGCAACGACCTCTTGGCCGACTGGGGTCTCCCTGGCCAATTCGAACATCCGCGCCTGCGCGAGGCCTATGCCAAGACAATTGCCGCCTGCCGCCGCCATGGCAAATATGCCGGTGTCGGCGGGCTCGCGACACGGCCGCAGCTTGCGGCGGAATTCGTCGCGATGGGCGCGCGCTATGTCTCGACCGGTACCGATCTGGGCTTCCTCCTTGCCGCTTGCACGGCCAAGGCCAAGGAGGTGCGGGAGATGGCTGTCGAATGACGGCGGCGGAATGACGGCTTCGAATGAGTGGTGTAGAACAAGCGGCAAAGAAAAACCGAGGGGGCACAGGGTGCGGCAGCCACATAGATTGATCACAAAAATCCTCGGACTTGTGCTCGCGCTTACGGCGTTCGCCGCACCGGCTGTCGCCGAAGAATATCCGTCACGATCGATCCGGCTGATCATCCCGTTCCCGCCCGGCGGCAGCAACGACGTGGTCGGGCGCATCATCGCCAACCAGCTCGGTCAAAAGCTCGGCCAGCAAGTCTTTGTCGATAATCGCGCCGGCGCCGGCGGCGTGGTCGGCACCGACCTTGCGGCAAAAGCTACGCCTGACGGCTATACGCTGTTGGTGATTTCGGTGGCGCATGCCGTCGATCCCTGGATCTACAAAGAGACGTTCGACCCGGTGAAGGATTTCATTCCGGTCGGCATTCTCGCCACCGGCACCAATGTGCTTTCGGTCAATCCCAAATTGCCGGTGCATTCGGTGCAGGAGTTGCTCGATCTCGCCAAGCAGAAGCCGGGGTTTCTCAACTACGCATCCGCCGGGATCGGCAGCTTTCAAAATCTGAGCGGCGAATTGTTCAAGCTGATGGCGAATGTCGACATCCAGCACGTGCCCTATAAGGGTGGCGGCCCGGCGATGCTTGCCGTCATCGCCGGCGAAGACCAGGTGATGTTCTCCTCGATCGTGCAGACGGTTCCCAATATCCAGTCCGGCCTGCTGCGCGGGCTGGCGACTGGCGGCGCCAAGCGCAGCGCCATTCTTCCCGACCTGCCGACCATCGGCGATTCCGGAGTCCCAGGCTATGTGGCGGCCGATTGGTGGGGGATCCTCGCGCCCGCGGGCACGCCGGCCCCGATCGTCGACAAGGTGCATGCGGCCATTGAGGACGTGCTGAAATCGGCGGACACCAAAAAATATCTCGATGAACAGGGCGCGACGCCGCTGTTCATGAGCTCGGATGAATTCGCGCAATACATCATGTCGGAAATCGCCAAGTGGGGACCGGTCGTCAAAAAGGCCGGGATGAAGGCCGAGTGAACTCTCCTCATCATCCCGGCCGCTTCACCTATCGCTCCGATCCGGTGCGCATCGCGTTCGGCGTCGGCGCCATTGCGGCGCTCTCAGCGGAAGCCGATTTCCACAAAATGTCGCGGCTTCTTGTGCTGTGCTCGAAGTCGCGCAGCGAATTCGCGCGCCGCGTGACTGCGGCGATCGCCGACCGCTGCGTCGGCTTTTGCGATGCGGCTGGACAAAACATGCCGCGCGAGGCCTTCGAACGGCTCCTCGCCGATCTCAAGCGGTATGACGCCGACGGCTTCATCGTCGTCGGCGGCGGCTCGCCGATCGGGCTTGCCAAAGCCGCCGCGGCGACGACCGGACTGCCTTATATCGCCGTCGTCACCACCTATTCCGGCTCGGAAATGGCGGCGCGCTGGTATATCGGCGTCGCCGACAATCGGGTGTCGGGCGACGGTCCCGAGGCGCTGCCGGCGACCGCCATCTACGATCCGGAACTGACGCTCGACCTGCCGGCGCGCATCTCGGCGGCGAGCGGCATGAACGCCATGGCGCATGCGGTCGAGAGCCTCTACGGCATCGACACCAATCCGGTCGTCGAGACCATGGCCGAGGAAGCGGTCCGCCTGCTCGGCGCAAGCCTGCCGCGGCTGGTGCACAACCCCCGCGACCTCCACGCGCGCACCGACGCGCTCTATGGCGCATGGCTCGCGGCAAATTTCCGCGCCGCGGTCGGTCTCGAACACGCCGTGGCGCAGCGCGTGCGGCAATGGTTTGATCTTGACCACGCCCAGACCCACGCCATCGCCACGCCTTATGCTATCGGCTTTAACGCCGACGCTGCACCCGCGGCCATGGACCGCATCAAGCGCGCGCTCGGCGTTCCCGACGCGGCGCGTGGGCTTTACGATCTCAATGTCCGGCTCGGCTTGCCGACCGGCCTGAAAGATCTCGGCATGCGGCAAGACGATATCGGCAAGGCCGTCGAGGTGGTCGCCGCCGTGAAAATCAGCCATCCGAAGCCCGTGGCCAAAGCCGACCTCGTTGACGTCATTACCCAAGCCTATGCGGGCGCGCCGCCGCGATTTTGAAGAAGTGGCCGATATGACAGCGGCAACCGCCGGCTCTGGGATGAAATGGGTCGGCCGCGCCATGCGGCGGCTGGAAGACCCGGCGCTGGTCAGCGGCCGCGGCCGCTTCACCGCCGATCTGCCCGCCGCGCTGCATGTGCGCTTTATTCGCAGTCAGGTCGCCTCCGGCCGCATTGTGCGCATTGCCGCGCCGGACGGAGCGAAGATGGTTTGCGCCGCCGATCTCGACGGCGTGCGGCCGATCCGACCGATGCTGCACAAGTTCGACTATCAGCCGATCGAGCAGCCGGTCCTAGCCAAGGCTGTTGTCCGATTTGTCGGCGAGCCGGTTGCCGCGGTTGTTGCAGCAACCGGCGCCGAAGCCGAGGACATCGCCGACCGGGTCGAGATCGAGATCGCTGAATTGCCGGCAGTCGCCGATGCGCGCGAAGCGCTGTCGCCGGATGCGCCCCGCGTCCACGATACAATACAGAGCGCGACAAATGTCGTCGTCGAAGGCCGGATCAAGACCGCCGATTTCGATGCCGCGATGGCAACGGCGCACCGGCGCGTACGCGTCCACGCCCGCTCGCACCGCCAGAATGCGACGCCGCTCGAAGCGCGCGCAGCGCATGCGGCATTCGATCAGGTTTCGGGCCGCACCACGCTGACCTGCGCCACGCAGATGCCGCATCTGACCCGCACCGCCATCGCCGATGTGCTGGGCTTTGCCGAGGCGGACCTGCGCGTCATTGCCCCCGACGTCGGCGGCGGCTTCGGCCAGAAAATGTCGCTGCCCGCCGAATATGTCGTGCTGGTGTGGCTGGCGCGGCATTTGCGCACGAGCGTCGCCTGGAGCGAGGACCGCCGCGAGAACCTGATCTCGGCGTTCCACAGCCGCGACCAATATGTCGAACTCGAAGGCGCGTTCGACGACACCGGCAAGCTTATCGCACTTGCGGGCGACGTCCTTGCCAATAT
>JBEKRD010000138.1:0-9516 GCA_049519075.1 Xanthobacteraceae bacterium
GCGGTTGAAGAAATACAAGACGGTGCAAAAGGGAGAAGACCTCTATGTCGTCGCCTAAGCGTGCGGCCAAAGGCGGCGCGAAAGCTGCGGCGAAGCCGCATCCGGCCGCTGCGCGGCCGGCGGAGCCAGGTTTGAAGCCGAGCGTGGTGAAGCTGTGGATCGAGGGTATCGGCGAGATCGAAAACCGGATGGTGTAACTTAAGGATTGTCCGCCCGCGGCATAGCTGGACGTCCAGTTATGCCGTCGCGCATCGCTTGAGCTTGTGGTAAGAGCGTGCCCTGCAGGCAGCCCGAATCCGGTTGCCCAATCGCCCCGTTTGAGGGCGAACTGCAAAAATCGAGGCAAGGGTGAGACGCAAGAGTGAAACGTGAGGGCTTAGCGCAAATGGCCGAGAAATTCGTCGCAAAAATCTCCGAATTCAACGATGGCGACCGCCGCATCGTCTTTGTCGGCGACAACGAGATCGGTGTGTTCCGGCATCAGGGCGAGTTCTTCGCCTATAGCAATTTCTGCCTGCACCAGGGCGGACCTGCCTGCGAAGGGTTGACCATCGCCAAGGTCGAAGAGCGGCTGCGGCCGGACAAGACCTCGATGGGCCTGTCGTTCTCGCCTGACGAAATGCACTTCGTCTGCCCCTGGCACGGCATGGAATACGACATGAAGACCGGCGAATGCGCCAGCGACCGCAAGCTGCGGTTGAAGAAATACAAGACGGTGCAAAAGGGAGAAGACCTCTATGTCGTCGCCTAAGCGTGCGGCCAAAGGCGGCGCGAAAGCTGCGGCGAAGCCGCATCCGGCCGCTGCGCGGCCGGCGGTGAAGCCCAAGGTGGTGGTCGAGAATGGTGCCTCGGCCGAGGCGATGCGCCTTGCCGCGACGCTCGAACGCAGCATCGTCGACGGCAAGCTCGATCTGGTTGCGACCGATGCGCTGCAGGCGCTCTTCGCCGCGGCCTGCCGGGTCTATACGGCGCGCCGCGAGGCCGGCGAGGATATCGCCCCGGTCGGAAAAAATTCCATTTCCGCCACCGACGTGATGGTGACCGCCAGCGCATTGTTGCGGGCCGCCGATCTCGCCGTCTTCGAGCTCGGCATGTGGCAAAATTGGACGGGACGCTGAACAACGCTTTGCAGGACTACGAACCTGGAGAAAAGTCATGGATCTGATCGCTGATCGCGGCCGCCGCGTAACGGTCGAGGAGCTCAATACCAGCCGATTGCTGTCTCACGCGCGCAAGCAGGCGGCGCAGCGCAATCTCGACGACGTGTTGATCGTCGACGTCGACGCGCATCATTACGAGAACGAGCATTTCGACGAGATCCTGCCGTTCATGGAGAACGACGTCTTCCGCCAGCTCGCCATGTCGAGCCGTGCTAAGACGCGCGTCAACTTCACGCCGCAGACGATCGGCTATCAGGACATGGGCGGCCGCGTCACGCGCTACCCGATGCGGTCGACCGAAAAGACCCCGGACGGCAAGTTCCGCGACGTCGAGCTCGGCCATCGCTGGATGGACGCGATGGGTGTCGATTATTCCTGCCTGTTCCCGACCGGCATGCTGTCGATCGGCCTGCATCCGCAGAAGGAAATGGAAGTCAATCTTTGCTGGGCTTACAACCGCTGGCTCACCGAAAAAATCCTGCCCGAATCCGACGCGCGCTTCTACACGATGCTGTCGCTACCGTTCTCCGATCCCGACGAGTCGCTGCGTCAGGTCGAGAAATTCGGCGACCGCAAACACGTCGGCGGCTTCATGATCACCACCGTGCGCGACAACATGGCGGTGAACGACAACCGCTATATGAAGGTTTATCGCGCCATCGAAGAGCGCGGCCTGGTGCTGTCGTTCCACTCCGGACCCAACTGGGGCGAACCGATCTTCAAGAGCTGCAACCGCTTCCTGGTCGCGCATGCGCTGGGTTTTTCCTGGTACAACATCGTCAACCTGTCGAACTGGGTGATCAACGGCATGGGCGAGCGCTTCCCGAAACTGCCGGTGATCTGGATCGAATCCGGCCTCGCCTGGGTGCCTTTCCTGATGCAGAAACTCGACCACGAATACATGCTGCGGCCGTCGGAGGCGCCGCTCCTGAAGAAGAAGCCGTCCGATTATATGCGCGACATGTATTACTCCTCGCAGCCGATGGAGATTCAGGATCTCGGCGCGTTGGAATGTACATTCCGCATGATCAATGCCGAGACCCAGCTGCTTTACTCCTCCGACTATCCGCATTGGGACTTCGATCTGCCGGCGACGATCTGGGATCTGCCGTTCCTGTCGGAAAAGGCCAAGCACAATATTGTCGGCGGCACTGCGGCGCGTCTGTTCAAGCTGCCGCCGCGCAACGACAAGCAGAAAGAAAACCTCAAGCGGTTCGGCAATTACGCCGGCGCGGCCTGACGGCACCCTCTGCCAGCGGCCAGTTCGAGCTTGCAATGCCCGGCCTAGCACCGGGCATTAATCTTATCAGGGACCTAAACAGAGCTCTCGCGCGTTGGAAATTTACGCGCCGAGGATGGCGCATTGCGGCAGAACCGGGGCGCCGCAGCAAGTTTCGTATGGTTTCTTGTTGATTCTCTTGTGTTCTCAATGAGATATTTGTGCTTGTGCGACGCACAAAATGCTGGCTTTTGCCGTCACAAAACGGTAAGTAATCCGTTCGCCAATGATTTGATGGACGATTGAGGATGAAGATAGCTATAGCCGCATGCCTGTTGCTGGGCCTTTCCGTCACCGCCGCCAATGCGATCGATCTCGCCGAGCTGGCGCCATGCCGTCCGGCCGCCGCCAGGCTGTGCGATCACACTGCCGGCATGACCTGGAGCAATCTCCTGCAATGCGGGGCCACCCTCGCCGCCCATAGCTGGCGCGTCGGCAACGAGTGCCGGGCAGTCCTGCGCAAATACGGACAGCTTTGATCGCGTAAGTACCGCGATGCGTTTGTAGCGTAGTGCGTAAAGTATCGGTTTGTCGCGTAGTGTCTGAAATACAGAACCCCGGCGCCGCAAGGCGCCGGGGTTTTGCGTTTAGGGCTTCGACTTCGTCCGTTCAGAATAGGTGTGAGAAGATGAAGTAGAGCGTGCCCGAAAGGATCATCGCGGCTGGCAGGGTCAGGACCCAGGCGAGCGCGATGTTGCGGATGGTCGACCATTGCAGGCCGGAACCGTTCGCCGCCATGGTGCCGGCGATACCCGACGACAGAACATGCGTGGTCGACACCGGCAGGCCGTAGCCGTCGGCGGCGGCGATAGTTGCTGCGGCGGTGATCTCGGCGACGGCGCCTTGCGCGTAAGTCAAATGGGTCTTGCCGATCTTTTCGCCCACCGTGACGACAATGCGCTTCCAGCCGACCATGGTGCCTAAGCCCAGCGCGATCGCGACCACGATCTTGACCCAGCCCGGGATGAACTTGGTGGCATTGTCGAGCGAGCCTTTATAGGCGTTGAGCGTGCTGACCTCTTGCGCGGTCAGATCGGCTTCCTTGTCCTTCGCCAGAAAGCGCAACGCTTCGGAGACCAGATACATGTCGTTGCGGGTATTGCCGACCATGTCGGTCGGCATTTTGGCGATCGAGCCGTATTGGTTGACTTGCTTGCTGATGTCGCTGATCAGGATCGCCAGCGACGGAAAAGTGCCGCCATTGATCTCATGTTGGGCGACATAGGCCGTCACTGCCGGCCGCGGGTTGCCCAGCACATTGTAGCCGGCGGCCTTGCTTTCGATCACCGCGCTTGCGGCCTGCGAATTGGCCTCGAACTGCGCGATCTGGCTTACCGGCATGGCGCGGTTGAGCGCGTAGGTGGTCGGCACCGTGCCGATCAGGATCAGCATGATCAAGCCCATGCCCTTCTGACCGTCATTGGAGCCATGGAAGAAGCTCACCAGCGTGCAGGTGAGGACCAGAATGCCGCGGATCCAAGTCGGCGGCGGCTGGTCGCCCTTCGGTTCGGCAAACAGCGCGGGGCTTGGGATCGCGTATTTCACCACCAGCAGCAGCGCGGCCGCGAGGCCGAAGCCGAACAGCGGCGAGAACAACAGCGCCTTGGCGATCGAAGTTGCCTGGGTCCAATCGACGCCCGACGTGCCGCTCCTGCCGTGCAGCAGCGCATTGGTGATGCCGACACCGATGACCGATCCGATCAGTGTGTGCGAGCTCGACGCCGGCAGGCCGAAAGACCAGGTGCCGAGATTCCAGATGATCGCCGCGATCAACAGCGCGAACACCATGGCAAAGCCGGCGCTCGATCCGACTTGCAGGATCAATTCGACCGGCAACAACGAGATGATGCCGAAGGCAACCGCCCCCGACGACCACAACACGCCGAGCAGGTTGAAGGTGCCCGACCAGACGACCGCGATATTGGCCGGCATCGAGCGGGTGTAGATCACGGTGGCGACCGCGTTCGCGGTGTCGTGGAAGCCGTTGACGAATTCGAAGCCGAGCGCGATCAACAGCGCGACGAACAGCAGAAGGAACGGCGCGATCGCGGGCATCTTCACGCCGGCCGCGTCGATGTCGCTGTAGATGCTGTAGGCGACGAACAACAGCCCGGCGGCGACGACGCCCATGAACAGGATCACCGCCAGTGGATTGGTCTCGTGGTCGAGCTTAGGTCCGCGCCGTGCCGGTTCGATCGAGCCGGGCAATGCAATATCACTCATGGATTATCTCCCCTCCAGGCAGGTCGCCAACTGTGCGCAGGCGATGTGACAGTTAGATGACAAGCACACATGTGCTCGCCGACAAGTGGACAAGACGGCATTCTGGCTTTGCTCACGGCTCCTTGTTGTAATCATAGAGGACATGGCCGTAAGGCAACGTCAGATCGGCGAGGAAGTGGTGGGCCGCCACGGTCTTGCGGACCGGGAAATCCGCCACCGGCGCATTGACATGCGGCACGAGGTGGAGACGGCAGGGACCGATCCAGGAGCCCTTCACGACGATGTCGGTCAGATGGTAGGCGACCAGCTGACAGATTTCCGCGTGGCCATCGACGCCGGGAATGAGCTTCAGATTGACCTGGGTCTTGGCGAGCGTGGCCGTGGTCAGCGTGCCATTGCCGGCCATGCTCTCATGCTTGTAACCCATCGTACCCATGGCGACGAGCTGACCGCCATATTCCAAAGTGCCGGTCAGCGTGTCCTTGACGATTTCCAGCTTCGGATGGGCGTATTTTTTCGGAAAGCCCCAGATCTCGCGGCCCGCGGCGATTGGCGGGTCGTCGTCGAGATACATCTGCGCGACGAAATTGACCTCGGCGCCGCGGAATCGGCACGGGATCACCATCCCGGATTCGGTGTAGGCGCCAAAGCCCGAACTGTCGGGCATCTTGATCCACTCGTAATGAATGAGCGGCTCGTCGATCGGCTTCAACGGCTCGGGCAATTGCGCAGCGATCACCTCCGGATCGGTCTCGTAGGTGATGACCATGTATTCGCGGTCGACGAAGCGGTAGGGACCGGCCGGATAGCTCGGGCCGGCGGCCGGCATCGAGGGCAGCTTGAGCAAATCTTCTTTGCGCACGGGGGCTCTTTAGTCTCGGTGTTGAACGGGGGCGGCAACAAACAAGCGACGTTGCGGCCAAGTTGCGCGGCTCTTGTGAAACCAAGCTGACATTTCGATGACGCGGCGGCGTATTGCGGCGGTTGGATTCGGCGGCGTCACCTCGTCATTAGGGTGTCGCAGACATTGCCGAGCATCGGCGGCTCGCGTCCCCCTCGAGGTTTTGCAAATCGCGAGTTTTCCGATGAACGATATCTCTTCCGACTTTCGCGTCGCCACAGCGACGCCGCTGCCGGAGGCGCGCTCGTGGCGCCCGGAGCGTTGCGATCGCGTCGCGCTGGTGCTGCAAGGCGGCGGCGCTTTGGGCGCCTACCAGGCCGGCGTCTATCAGGCCATGCACGAGGTCGGGCTTGAGCCGGACTGGCTCTCGGGGGTGTCGATCGGGGCGATTAATTCCGCGATCATCGCCGGCAACCCGCCCAATCGAAGACTGCGCCAGTTGCGGGCGTTCTGGGAGCAGATCACCGACCGCAAGATCTGGCCGTTCACGCCCGACGGCGACATTTTCCGCAAGGCGCGCAATGCGACCAGTTCCATGCTCACAATGATGCAGGGCCAGCCGGGATTTTTCGCGCCCCGCTTCCCCAATCCTTGGATGAGCCTCACCGGCGCGCAGAGCGCGACCAGCTATTACGACACGGCGCCGCTGCGAGAAACGCTCACCGAACTGGTGGATTTTTCGCTGATCAACGACCGTTCGACGCGCTTCTCGGTCGGCGCGGTGAATGTGCTGACCGGCAATTTTGTCTATTTCGACAATGCGGTCGAACAGATCGGGCCGGAACATGTCATGGCGTCGGGCGCGCTGCCGCCGGCTCTGCCGATGGTGAAGATCGGCACCGACCACTACTGGGACGGCGGCATCGTCTCCAATACGCCGCTGCAGCATCTGCTCGATCAAGAAGACAATCTGAACACGATGGTGTTTCAGGTCGACCTGTTCAGCGCGCGCGGCGTCTTGCCGCGCGACATCGAAGATGTGATGGGTCGCCACAAGGACATCATGTATTCCTCGCGCACCCGCTATAACACCGACGTATTTCGCCGCCTGCACAATCTGAAAGTCGCACTCTATCAGGCGCTGGTCCGCATACCGGAGGAAATCCGTTCCGATCATGAACGCGAGCTGGTCGCGCAGCTTTCGAAGCTTCCCGACATCGCCATTCTGCACATCATCTATCAGCAGAAGGCCTATGAGGGGCACGCCAAGGATCACGAATTCTCCGGTACCTCGATGCGCGAACATTGGCAAAGCGGCTACGAGGACACCAAACGCACGCTCAAGCACCAGAAGTGGCTGAAAATGCCGGCCCAGGGCGCCGGCATCGTCGTGCACGACGTGCATCGGGAGGAGGATTGAGGCGCGAGCTCGTAACTCTGGTCGGGCAACCGAGTTACGAGAGCCTGCTTTACCTCGAAAGCGACGGACGACCACTGAAAACTGCGCGACGCGATTGGCCGATAGCTGCCTCGTGAACCGCAGCAATATGGGTTGCTATTCGATCATCTCGTCGGCGGTGGCGCGCAGTGTCGTCGGCACGGTAAGGCCGAGCGTCTTGGCGGTTTTGAGGTTGATGACCAGATCGAATTTAGTCGGCTGTTCGACTGGAAGATCCGACGGCTTTGCTCCGCGTAACACCTCGTCGACATATTCGGCGCCGTGCCGGAACTGATCGGAATAACTTGGACCATAAGCCATCAGACCGCCCGCGGCTACGCTCTCGCGAATGGCATACATTGTCGGCAGGCGCGCGGCGAGCGCCGAACTATTAATTTGAGCCGCGCTTCCGTTCACAAGCGGATCGGGAGCTGCATAAAGGGCATCCACAACACCATTGAGCGCCGCCACGGCAGGCGAAATGTCCAGACCTGCTTGAATCTCGAGCGTGACCACTTTCATGCCAAATGTTTCCGCCGCGGCTTGAACTCGCTTCATCTCACTCGCTGCAGGGGGGTAGGCGATGTTGGCAATTACCCCCAATCGGTGGAGGTTCGGGACGACCTCATGCAATAGTTCAAGACGCTTGCCGCCAAGATCGGGAGCCATGACGGAGATGCCGGTGACATTGCCGCCCGGTCTCGCAAGGCTCGCGACGATCCCAGCCCCAACCGGATCGCCCATCACCGCGAAGACGAGGGGAATACTCGATGTGGCCTGCTTTGCTGCGGAGATTGCGGCTCCGGTCGTAAAAATGAGGTCGACCTTGAGTCGAACGAACTCAGACGCAAACTCCGCGTAGCGCTCCGGATGCCCCTCGGCCCAGCGATATTCGATTTTGATAGTGTCTCCGTCAATCCAGCCGAGTTCGCGCAGCCGCTGCACGAAAGCGTTAGTCCAAGGCCCCCAAACTTCCGGCGTTACTGTGCCGAGGAACCCAATAGTCGGCCGATTACTCGACCGCTGTGCACGGACAGGAAGTGTCTGGCCCGCCAATGCGCTGCCGACAAGGATGATGAACTCGCGCCGCCTCATGCCGCTCTCCCCCGCTGCATATGTCCCCTGGACAGGACGATCGTATCGGCTCGCCTATGCGCTTTGAAAGGGCCGTGCTTCGATCCTCAATGCCGCACTTGGGGTCATTCACGACCCGGTCGAGCCAGCGGCGGGTCGTGCTATGTCAGCTAGCCCCCGATAGCTGACCCGAAATCTGGGCAAAACCGGATTTCACTTTTCCGGCTCAAGCCCGAGCGCCGTCGGCTGCCGTAATTCCGATCCGCCCACGGCCCCTTTTCACCCACGCGCCCCCTCGCGTACTGTTTCTCAAAACGGGGGAAAGATGACCGACGACACCCACGAAATCTACGCCATCAAATACGGACACCACGCGCGGCGTTCGCCCACCAATTTCATCGATGGCGATCCGCATGATATATTGCAGCCGCTCGATTTCTTCGTCTGGGCGATCGTCGGGCCGTCCGGCACCATTGTCGTCGATACCGGCTTCGACGAAGCCATGGGCAAAAAGCGCCAGCGCGACATGACCAAGCCGGTGCGCGACGGGCTCCTGGCGCTCGGGATCGCGCCGGAAAAAATAACGACCGTCATCGTCAGCCATCTGCATTACGACCATTGCGGCAATTACGATTTGTTTCCGCAGGCGCATTATCACTTGCAGGATCGCGAAATGGCTTACGCGACCGGCCGCTGCATGTGCCATCAGGCGCTGCGCGCACCGTTCGAGGTCGAAGATGTCGTCGCCATGGTGCGCAAGGTGTTCGCCGGCCGGGTCGCGTTTCACGACGGCGAGGACGAGATCGTGCCCGGCGTCACCGTGCATCGCATCGGCGGCCACTCGAAGGGCTTGCAAAGCGTGCGGGTCAAGACCCGGCTCGGCTATGTGGTGCTCGCCGCCGACGCGTCGCATCTTTACGCCCATATCGACGGCGGCCGGGTCTTTCCGCTGACGCATAATATCGAGGAAGTGGTCGAGGGCTATGCCACGCTGAAAAAGCTCGCGAGCGCGCCGCGTCATGTCGTGCCCGGGCACGATCCGGCGGTGCTCACGCGCTATCCGGCGGCCAAGCCCGGCCTTGAGGGTTGGATCGTAAGGCTCGACGCCGAACCGAAACAGGCGTGAGGGGCATCAAGGCCGAATAAAGCCGTTTCAAATGTTTTCGTTGCGTTGCAATATGACGCCGCCGGGCAAACGGGGTGCGGGCGGTATTTAGCCCTCATCAAACTGACAAGTAATCTTTGTACACCGCGTCCAGACGCCAGCGGCGTTTCGCGCGGCTTGCGCCCAAAGGCTTCGTGCAAAAAGAGCCTTCCGCAAAAAGGGTTTTCGCTGCCGACGGAGGTTTCCATGCGCTCCTGGCCGTTGCCATTGCAGCCGCGCTTCATCGCCTATACGGCTGCGCTGCTGATCACGGCAATTCTGCTGTTTGATTTCCTCGATGGCTATCCGTGGGTCTATGTCGCCGTTCCGCTCATATTGTTCGCGGCACTGGCGGTC
>JBEKRD010000139.1:0-8787 GCA_049519075.1 Xanthobacteraceae bacterium
GGGCCACGGACATTTCGCGCCCTGATCAATCATTTCGGCGGCGCGCGCGCAGCGCTCGACGCGCTGCCGGGACTGGCGCGGCGCGGCGGCGGCGATGCCTCGCCTAAAATCTGCTCGCGCGGCAAGGCCGAGCGCGAAATCGAAGGGGCGCGCAAGCTTGGCGCCGCTCTGGTGGCGATCGGCGAGGCCGATTATCCGGCCCGGCTGCAAATGATCGACGACGCGCCGCCGCTGGTCACGATCCGCGGCCATCGCGGCGTGCTCGCGATGCCGATGGTGGCGCTGGTCGGCTCGCGCAATGCCTCGGCGGCCGGGGTCAAGATCACGCAGCGGCTGACGCAAGGCTTGACCGAAGCGGGCTTTGCCATCGTCTCCGGTTTGGCGCGCGGCATCGACGCCGCGGCGCACCGCGCCAGTCTTGCCACTGGAACGGTCGCGGTACTCGCCGGCGGCCAGGATCGCGTCTATCCGCCCGAGCACGTCGAATTGCTCGACGCTATTCTTCCCTCGGGCGTGGGTTTAAGCGAAATGCCGCTCGGCTGGGAGCCGCGCGGGCGCGATTTCCCGCGCCGCAATCGTCTCATTTCCGGGCTCTCGCTCGGCGTCGTCATTGTCGAGGCCGCCAAACGATCAGGCTCGCTGATCACAGCGCGGCTGGCGCTCGAACAAGGCCGCGAGGTTTTTGCGGTGCCCGGCTCCCCGCTCGATCCGCGCGCCGAAGGTACCAACGGTCTAATCAAACAAGGCGCGACGCCGGTGACTGAGACCGCCGATATCACAGCCGTGCTACAGCCGATCATGGGCCACGAACTGCCGGCCCGGGAGCCGGAGCCGGAGCCGGAGCCGGAAGCTGTCGAACCCGTTCAAAGCGTAGAACCGGCAGCCGACGAGCGCAGCCGGATCGTCGGGCTGTTGAGCCCGACCCCGGTCCTGATCGACGATCTGGTGCGGCTGTCGCAGACTTCGCCCAGAATCGTGCGGATGGTGCTGTTGGAATTGGAAATCGCCGGACGGCTGGAACGCCATGGCGGCGGATACGTGTCGCTGATCTAATCTTTAGCGATTTGATCGGCCTCAAGCCGCGCCATTTCCAAAATATAGCCGAGGGTATCGAGGCCATTGCGGCGCGCCAGCTTGGCGAGTTCGTCGGTCACCGAGGCGATATAGGTGGCGACCGAATCCGGCGTCTCCTTGCCGTTCGCTCCCTCGCTGTCGTCCCAGTCGGGCATAAAATTGTCTTCGCGGCGTTCGGTCGGATCGCTTCCCCCGGCAAGGTCGCCTGGGTCCCGACCCGACTATATACATTTGCGCTAATATTCAAACAATAACACTCATTAGTTGTGTCTTTGGGCAACGCCGATTCATGGGCCCTCGACCTATTTTGTCGTTGTCGTGTCGCCGTGTCCCGGCGGTAACGATTTGACAGGCGGGGTTGCATTACCCATGTTCCCGGCGGCCAAGCCGTCTGCAAGCACCTCGCAAGCAGGCAAAACGGCCGTACAATCATCGGGTTACCATGGATTTAGTGCTGGTGGAATCGCCTGCAAAGGCGAAAACGATCAATAAATATCTGGGCCGGGGCTATGAAGTCATGGCCTCGTTCGGCCATGTGCGCGACCTGCCGGCCAAGAGCGGCTCGGTCGACCCCGACGCCAATTTCGCCATGCTGTGGGAGGTCGATCCCAAGGCGCAGAAGCGGCTCAACGACATCGCCCGAGCCGTCAAAGGCGCCGACAAGCTCATTCTCGCGACCGACCCGGACCGCGAGGGCGAGGCGATCTCCTGGCACGTGCTCCAGGTCTTAAGGGAAAAAAAGGCGCTGACCGACCAGCCGGTCGAGCGCGTCGTGTTCAACGCCATCACCAAGCAGGCGGTGACCGAGGCGATGAAGCATCCGCGCGCCATCGATCAGGCGCTGGTCGATGCCTATCTGGCGCGCCGCGCGCTCGACTACCTCGTTGGCTTCACGCTGTCGCCGGTGCTGTGGCGCAAGCTCCCCGGGGCGCGTTCGGCTGGCCGGGTGCAGTCGGTGGCGCTGCGGCTTGTCGCCGACCGCGAACTCGAAATCGAAAAATTCGTCCGCCAGGAATACTGGTCGCTGGTCGCCACGCTGGCGACGCCGCGGCAGGAAACCTTCGACGCGAGGCTTGTCGGCGCCGATGGCAAGAAGCTGCAGCGCCTCGACATCGGCTCGGGCGCCGAAGCCGAAGCGTTCAAAGCGGCGCTTGAGACCGCGGCCTTTACGGTGGAGTCCGTCGAGGCAAAGCCGGTCAAACGCAATCCCTACCCGCCGTTCACGACCTCGACCTTGCAGCAGGAGGCGAGCCGCAAGCTCGGCTTTGCCCCCGCGCATACGATGCGGGTGGCGCAACGGCTCTACGAAGGCGTCGATATCGGCGGCGAGACCATCGGACTCATTACTTATATGCGCACCGACGGCGTGCAGATCGCCGACGAGGCGATCGCCGCGGTGCGCTCGGTCATCGAGGCGGATTACGGCCGCAATTACGTGCCGGGCGCGCCCCGTCGCTACGAAACCAAAGCCAAGAACGCGCAGGAAGCCCACGAGGCCATCCGGCCGACCGAGCTCACGCGCCGGCCGCGCGAGACCAAAAGCTTTCTCGATGCGGATCAGGCCAAGCTCTACGAGCTGATTTGGCTGCGCACCGTGGCCAGCCAGATGGAATCGGCCGAGCTCGAACGCACCACCGTCGATATTTCCGCCAAAGTCGCCGCCCGCCTCCTCGATCTGCGCGCCACCGGTACGGTGGTGAAGTTTGACGGCTTCCTGGCGCTCTACCAGGAAGGTCGCGACGAAGACCCCGAGGACGAGGAAGCGCGCCGGCTGCCGCCGATGAGCGCCGGCGAGAAGCTCGCCAAGCGCGCGATCTCAGCCGACCAGCATTTCACCGAGCCGCCGCCGCGTTACTCCGAAGCGTCGCTGGTCAAGCGCCTGGAAGAGCTCGGCATCGGCCGGCCCTCGACCTATGCATCGATCCTGCAAGTGCTCAAGGACCGCAAATATGTGCGGCTCGACAAGCGGCGGCTTTATCCGGAGGACCGCGGCCGCATCGTCGTCGCCTTCCTTGAAAGCTTCTTTGCCAAATATGTCGAATACGATTTCACCGCAGGCCTCGAAGATCAGCTCGATCTGATCTCCAACTCGGAAGTGGCGTGGCGCGACGTGCTGCGCGACTTCTGGCGCGACTTCATCGGCGCCATCGACCAGACCAAGGATCTGAAAATCTCCGCGGTCATCGACGCGCTCGATGCGCTGTTGTCGCGACATCTGTATCCGCCGCGCGAAGACGGCACCGACCCTCGCGTCTGCCCGACGTGCAGCCAGGGCCGGCTGTCGCTAAAGCTCAGCAAGTTCGGCCCCTTCATCGGCTGCTCGAATTATCCCGAATGCCGCTATACGCGCGCGCTTTCGGCGCCGGCGGACGGTTCCGCCGATATCGGCACCAAGAAGCTCGGCGAAGATCCCGCAACCGGCCTCGACATCACCTTGCGCAGCGGCCGCTTCGGCCCGTATTTGCAACTCGGTGAAACGGTAAAGGACGCCGAGAAGCCGAAGCGCGCCGGCCTGCCGAAGGGGGTGTCGCCCGAGGATATCGATCTCGCCCGCGCCATCGCGCTCCTGTCGCTGCCGCGCGACGTCGGACCGCATCCTGAAGACGGCGAGATGATCCGCGCCGGCATTGGCCGTTACGGCCCCTATGTGCAGCACGGCAAGACCTACGCCAATCTGGAATCCGACGAAGAGGTCTTCAGCATCGGCCTCAATCGGGCGGTGACCCTGATCGCCGAGAAGATCGCCAAAGGCCCGCGCAAGGGCCGCTTCGGCGCCGATCCCGGCCGCGCGCTCGGCGACCACCCGGCCAAGGGCGGTCCGATCGTGGCAAAGAAGGGCCGCTATGGTCCTTATGTCAGCCACGATGGCGTCAATGCCACTTTGCCGGCCGACAAGACGCCGGAGACCGTCACTCTCGACGAGGCGGTGGCTTTGATCGATGCGAGGGCCGAGCGCAATGGGCCTGCGCCGCATGCGCGCCCGCGCAAAGCCAAGCGCCCGGCGCCGGGCACGGCGCGGCACGTCAAAGCCTCTGCAAAAAGCCGAACGCCAAGCGCCGCCAAGCCGCCTGGCACCCGGAAACCGCCACGTAAGAAAACCCAAGCTGCCGAATAATCTCTCTCTCACGGGCCGCCGGCCAAGACCGCGGCCCCAAGCCGGGCCAGTGTGTGGCCTATGAAACGCCTCCCCTCGCGCGAGGAACTGGTTGCCTTCATCCGCGAGCACAGCGGCAATATCGGCACGCGCGAAATCGCGCGCGCTTTCGGCGCCAAGAACGCGGATCGTGCGGCGCTCAACCGCATGCTGCGGGAGCTCGCCGAGGAAGGCCGCATCGATCGCCAGCACAAGCGCGTGCATCATGCCGGCACTTTGCCGCCGGTGGTCCTCGCCGACGTCACCGGCCGCGACAGCGACGGCGAACTTTTGGCGCGGCCGACCGAATGGGACGAACAGGCGCATGGCGCGCCTCCCGTCATCCGCATCATCACGCCGCGCCGCGCGCGGCCCGGCGAGGTTCCCGGCGTCGGCGATCGTGCGCTGATCCGCATCGAGAAGACGAGCGACGAAGAGACGGCCGGCCGCGTCATCAAACTCATCGATCGCGCCAAGCACCGTTCGCTCGGCATCTTCCGCAGCCTGCCCAACGGCGGCGGGCGGCTCGTTCCGATCGACAAGAAGCAGCTCGGCCGCGAACTCAACATCGCTCCCGGCGCCACGGCCGGAGCGGTCGACGGCGACCTCGTCGCGGTGGAAGTGTCGAGCCACGGCCGGCTCGGCCTGTCCGCGGGCACCGTGGTCGAGCGGCTCGGTTCGCTCAAGAACGAACGCGCCGTAAGCCTGATCGCGATCCATGCGCACGATATTCCGCACGTCTTTTCGCGCGCCCTGCTCGACGAAGCCGAAGCGGCGCGGCCGATCTCGGCCGCGGCCCGCGAGCCGTGGCGCGAAGACTGGCGCGAAGTGCCGTTCGTCACCATCGATCCACCCGACGCCAAGGATCACGACGACGCCGTGCACGCGGTGCCCGACCCCGATCCGAACAACCGCGGCGGTTATCTAGTCAGCGTCGCCATTGCCGACGTGGCGCATTACGTGCGGCCCGGCTCCGCCCTCGACCGCGAAGCGATCCGGCGCGGCAATTCGGTGTATTTTCCCGATCGCGTCGTGCCGATGCTGCCGGAGCGCATCTCCAACGATCTGTGCTCGCTGCGGCCGAACGAAGTCCGCCCCGCGCTTGCGGTGCGCATGACGATCGGCGCCGACGGCCGCAAGCGCTCGCACACATTTCACCGCGTGTTGATCCGCTCCGCGGCGCGGCTGCATTACGAGCAGGCGCAGCTCGGCGTCACCGGCCGCACCGACGAAGTCACCGAGCCGATCGCCAAACCAATTCTCGAGCCGCTCTATGCCGCCTATCGCACCATGCTGCGCGCCCGCGACGAGCGCGGCCCGCTCGATCTCGACATTCCGGAACGCAAGATCGTGCTCAAATCCGACGGCACCGTCGATCGCGTGATCATGCCGCAACGGCTGGAGGCGCACCGGCTGATCGAAGAATTCATGATCCTCGCCAACGTCGCCGCGGCCGAAAGCTGCGAGCGCGCGCATGTGCCGTTGATCTACCGCGTGCACGATGAGCCGTCGGCCGAAAAGCTCAATGCGCTGCGCGAGTTTTTAGGCACCCTCGACATTTCGCTGCCGAAAGGCGGCGTGCTGCGGCCGGACGGCTTCAACACTATTCTGGCGCGGGTCAAAGGCCGCGACGTCGAACGGCTGGTCAACGAAGTGGTGCTGCGCACCCAGGCGCAAGCCGAATATTCGGCGGAGAATTACGGTCACTTCGGCCTCAATCTGCGCCGCTACGCGCACTTCACTTCGCCGATCCGGCGCTATGCCGACCTCGTCGTGCATCGCGCCTTGATCCGGGCCGGCAAACTTGGGACCGACGGGCTGCCGGATGGCGCCGATGCTCCCACGCTCGGCGAGATCGCCGCCACCATTTCGGCCACCGAGCGCCGCGCCATGAAGGCGGAGCGCGAGACCGCGGATCGGCTGATTGCGCATTTTCTGGCGGACCGCATCGGCGCCAAATTCGACGGCCATATTTCGGGTGTCACCCGGGCGGGTCTGTTCGTCGAGCTCGACGAGACCGGCGCCGACGGCTTCATTCCGGCGCGGCTGATCGGCGACGAATATTTCCGCTTTAACGAAGCCGGCCGCGCTTTTGTCGGACGTTCGGTGACCCACCGGCTCGGCGATCCGGTGACTGTCGAATTGGTCGAAGCCGCGCCGGTTGCCGGCGCCTTGCGTTTCAAGCTCGCCGGCCAATCCGGCGCCAATGATGGCGCAGCGCGGAAAAGCTCGCAGCCGTCCCGACCGCAGCCGAGATTTGCGCCAGAGCCGAAATCGCGCAAAAAACGATCCCGCAAGCCGCGCCGCTCCTAGCTTGGTAACAAAAACTGGCAGTCATGAACGACGATATTTCCAGCGTCCGAGCGGGCGGCACAGCGGCGGATCGCGCGGAGCGTTTGACGCGCACC
Organism: Xanthobacteraceae bacterium; assembly: GCA_049519075.1. Lineage (GTDB taxonomy): Bacteria > Pseudomonadota > Alphaproteobacteria > Rhizobiales > Xanthobacteraceae > BOG-931. The sequence continues at coordinate 6,616 of JBEKRD010000139.1, forward strand.
ATTCGCGACCAGAGTTTTCCGAATTTGCGGCCGCGCGATTCCGCGACGCTGATCCTGATCGATCGGGCCGAAGCCGTGCCAAAGATCCTGCTCGGGCGGCGCCATCACGGACTACGTTTCATGCCCGGCAAATTCGTCTTTCCGGGCGGCCGCATCGAGCCGACCGACCGGCTGATGACAGTGTCCGCGGCGCTGCATAAGACCGACGCGGATCGCCTGATGCGACAGGTCAAACGGCCAAGTCTCGCCAAGGCCGCAGGCTACGCGCTCGCCGCCATCCGGGAGACCTATGAGGAAACCGGCCTGATGCTGGGCGCTCCTGCCGCAGGCATCGCGACCGCTCCGCCAGCCGCTTGGGCTGCCTTTGCCAAAGCGGGCGTTTTGCCCGATCTGACCGCGCTCCACTTCATCGCACGCGCCATCACCCCGCCGAAACGGCCGTTGCGCTTCGACAGCCGCTTTTTCGCCGCCGACGTGACCGCGATCGCGCGCCGCGAGGACGGCTTTGTAGGCCCCGACAAGGAGCTGGTGGAACTCGCCTGGCTGCCGCTCAACGAGGCCCAAAAGCTCGATATGCCGGGCATTACCGCAGTCGTCCTTGAGGAACTGCAGGACCGTATCGCGGCCGGCATGAGCCACGACCATCCGGTGCCGCTCTACCGCATGCTTCATAAGCGTTTCGTGCGGGAAATCCTGTGACGGTTAAGGCCCTTCCTTGACATTCGGGGGCTGGCGACTAGGTTGCGCCCAACCCAAAACGCCGCCCCTTAAGACCGAGGTCCGATTATGGCCAAAAACACCACCATCAAGGTCAAGCTGGTATCGAGCGCCGATACCGGATTCTACTACGTGACCTACAAGAATTCGCGCACCATGACCGACAAATTGACCAAGAAGAAATACGATCCGGTGGCAAAAAAGCACGTCGAATTCCGCGAATCCAAGATCAAGTAAGATCCCGGCATGGGACTTTGACGCGTCATGCCCGGCATTGTGCCGGGCATTTGCGTCTGAGGGCATGATTCAGGAAAATCAGACTCCCGCTTTCAGGGGGAGACCTGTTCGAGCAGGCGCTTTTTGGTTTCGACCGCGAAAGCCGCGGTGATGATCGCCGTGACCAGCGCCACCAGCCCGAACGACAGGAAAACCGATTGCAGGCCGGACGCGATGAGCAATCCGACCGTCGTCGGTCCGATCATTGAAGCGAGCCGGAGCCAGGCCGTAGCCGCGCCCACCGCCAACGCACGCACCCGCGTCGGATAAAGCTCAGGCGTATAAAGATAGACACCGAGATTGATCGCGTTGACGAAGAAATTCGCGATCGAGATCGAGATGAGAACCTGCAGCGGCGTCGGGCTGGCAATCGTCGCCAGCACCAACAGCGCCGCCGCCGCGCCAGCGAAGGCCGCGGCGAACAGCGTCTTTCGCCCGATCTGATCGATGATCACAGCCGCGATCGCTGCGCCGACGAAACCGATCGCCGTGGTCATGAGACCGTAGCGCAGCGAGACGTCGAGCGGCAGCTTGAACACCGTGCGATAGACCGTCGGCATCCAGATCGCCAGGCCGTAGTTCACCAGATACGAGGTGAACCAGATCAACCAAACAACCAGCGTCCGCCGCAGATAGATGGGGCCGAACAGATCGGCGAGCGACGCCCGCTTGGCTTCGAGCTTGATCGCGGCTCGGGGTGCCGGCAACGGCTGCCCGGTCGCCTTCTCGGTCTCGTGTTCGATCCGCGTCATGGCCGCGTCCGCTTCGGCAAGCCGGCCGCGGGTCGCGAGCCAGCGGGGGGATTCCGGAAGGATGCGGCTTAAGAACAGCACCAACAACGCGGGAATGGCGCCGATGGCAAACATATATTGCCAGCCTAGCGTCGGAACGATCCACAGCCCGAGCAAGCTCGCGGCCACGATACCGACCGGAAAGATCAATTCGTAGAGCATGACAAAGCGGCCGCGCGTATCCGACTTGGCCAATTCGCTGATATAGACCGCGGCGATCGGTACTTCGCCGCCGAGCCCAAAGCCCTGGATCAAGCGGAAGACAAGGAGCGATTCGTAGCTCCACGCGAAGGCACAAACCAGACTCATGATCGCAAAAGTGGTGATCGACCATACCATGCCGGTGATGCGTCCGTAGCGTTCGGCGATCCAGCCGAAGAACAGCGCG
>JBEKRD010000140.1:0-10091 GCA_049519075.1 Xanthobacteraceae bacterium
CCGCGATAGGGCACGATCAGCGCCTGCGTACCGGTGAGTTTCTGCAACAGGATAGCGCCGATCTGGCCGGACGCGTTCTGATTGACGAATTTGGCGTCGCCCGGATGCGCCTTCATCCATTCAACGAGCGACTTGAGGTCATCGGCCGGAAACGTCTTGCGCGCGATCAAAAGCTGCGGATTGACCGAGACCAGCCCAATCGGCGCAAAGTCGGTCTGCAGATCGTAATCGAGATTGTAGATGATGCTGCCGACATGAGTGTCCCATTGGCCGATGTCGATGGTGTAGCCGTCGGGCACCGCGCGCGCCAAACGTCCGACCGCGATGGAGCCGCCGGCGCCGCCGACATCCTCGACGATGACCGGCTGGCCGAGCAGCGTCCCCATCTTGTCGGCCAGGATGCGTCCGGTAACGTCGGTCGAGCCGCCGGGCGGGAATGGCACGATCAAGGTGATGGAACGGGAGGGAAAATTGTCGGCGTGGGCGGGGGCGAACAAGGCGAACAGTGCCAATAGGATTGCCGTCATCGCCAAGGCAAACGATTTTCGCATGTCTTCCGCCCTCATGAATGCTTCTTCGCGTTGCGTCGATCATAGGCAACAATGCAGTCGCCGATAAGGGGGCGCAGGCGGCCTAATCTCGTCATGCCCGCACTTGTTGCGGGCATCCACGGCTGAGCCTCATCGTCTCCCAAGACGTGGATGGCCGGAACGAGTCCGGCCATGACGAGGATTTAGGCTAGGCTCGCGCGCGAAATTCTTTTCAAGGAGGACGACTTGGATCTCGGATTGAAAGACAGAGTGGCCATTGTCACCGGTGGCAGCCGCGGCATCGGCAAGGCTTGCGCCATAGAATTGCTGGCCGAAGGTGCATCGGTCGTCCTCGTCAGCAAAAGTCCCGAGGCCAATGCCGCAGCCGTCAGCGAGCTCGGCAAAGTTCATCCCGACCGTGTCCTTGGCGTGCCGACCGACCTTGCCGATGACAAAGCGATCGCGGCCATGACCGCGCGAGTGATGGACCGCTTTGGCCGCATCGACATTTTGTTGAATTCGGCAGCGACCGTGATCCCCCAGGATTTTCTCAAGATGGCCGACGCGGATGTGACCGGCCTCCTCGAGCAGAAGTTCAACCCGGCGGCGCGCTGCATCCGTCACGCGGTGCCGCATATGCGCCAACGCAAATGGGGCCGCATCATCAATGTCTCAGGGCTCGCCGGCCGGCAGCCGCATTACCCCGTGGTGCCGGCCGCGCTCAACAACTCCGCCATGCTGAACCTCACCAAGGCGCTCGCCGCCGAACTCGCCAAGGACAATATTCTGGTCAATGCGGTGGTGCCCTACATCATCAATACCAAGCGGCAGGACGACACCATGCGCGAATGGGCGCAAACCACCGGCCAGAGCGAGGCCGAAGTGCGTCAGCAGCGTGTCTCAAAGCTCCCGGTCGGCCGCATGGGCCGCCCGGACGAGGTCGCAGGCGTCGTCGCCTTCATGGCGTCGGAGCGATCAAGCTATGTGGTCGGCACCGCCTGGTATGTCGACGGCGGCGGTTCGATGACGCTGTGAGCAGCTTTACCCCCGACTCGTCCCCGCGCAGGCGGGAACGCAGTCCTGGATCCCCGCTTGCGCGGGAATGAGCGGAGTATTTCTGCAGCAGCGATCCGGATTCCGCGTTAGTCTCCTCCGGGACCAACCGACGGAAGCACCATGACCATCCCGCGCCGCCGCTTTCTCCGTTTCGCCGCCGGCGCCGCCGCGCTGCCGCTGGCGACACGCATCGCCCGCGCCGACACTTATCCGTCCCGGCCGGTGCATCTCGTCGTCGGCTTCTCGGCGGGCTCGGCGTCCGACATCAACGGACGTCTGGTCGCACAGTGGCTGTCGCAGCGGCTCGGCCAGCAATTCATCGTCGACAATCGCTCGGGCGCCGGCGGCAATATCGCCTCCGAATATGTCATCCGCTCGGCGCCCGACGGCTACACGCTGTGCTATGCGTCGACGGCGGTCGCCATCAATGCCACGCTCGATCAAGGCCAGTTGAGCTACGATTTCATCCGCGACACCGTGCCGGTCGCCGGCGTGGTGAAGACGCCGGTGGTGATGGAAGTCAATCTCGACCTGCCGGTGAAGAGCGTTCCGGAATTCATCGCCTACGCCAAGGCCAATCCGGGCAAGGTCAACATGGCGACGGTCGGCCCCGGCAGCGCGCAGCATCTTTACGGCGAATATTTCAAGATGCTGACCGGGATCGCCATGGTGCCGGTGCATTATCACGGCGCGGGACCGGCGATCACCGATCTGATCGCGGGGCGGGTCCAGGTGATGTTCGACGTTGTCGTGTCGTCGCTGTCCTACATCAAGTCCGGCCAGATCCGGGCGCTCGCGGTCACCACGGCGACACCGCAGGACGTGCTGCCCGGTGTGCCGACCGTCGGCCAATTCGTGCCGGGCTACGAAGCCAGCGGCTGGCAAGGCGTCAGCGCGCCTAAGGGCACGCCGGCCGACATCGTCGACAAGCTCAACCGCGAAATCAACGCAGGCCTCGCCGACGCCAGTTTCAGGGCGCGCCTCGCCGACCTCGGCGGTCAACCCTTCCCCGGCACACCGGCCGATTTCGGCAAGTTCGTCGCGGATGAGACGGAGAAGTGGGGCAAGGTGGTCCGGGAGGCGGGCGTCAAGGCGGAGTGAGCGCCGGGGTGCGGCGGCGAACGCGCAGTCCCCGGTACGTCATGCCCGCACTTGTTGCGGGCATCCACGACTTGTTGCTCACGGTCATTCAAAGACGTAGATGGCAATTCCGGCCAAGAAGGGCACAGAAAGTAGCTAGATCGCCGGGAAACCCACTGTGAATCGGCTTCACTGGCTTGATATAGGATTTGTTTCGCTCCACCCATCTAGGGGCTATACTCCGACAGCCCCGCGGAGCAGCAGATGCCCGAAGGTCTAACAGTCACCGTCGCGCAAATTACCACTGCAATAGCGACCGTCATTATGGCGGTTACAGCCATCATTGTGGCTTACGTCGCGGTAAAAGGTTTCAGTGACCCATTGGTGGGTGCAATCGCCGACAGCGTCCTAGCTAGCACCGTCGATAACCTTCAGCATAAGAAGGCCGACTTAGGCGGTGAGAACCAGAAACTCCAAGAGGAAAACCACCGCTTAGGCGCTGTAATCCAGAGTGACCGGCAGGAGCAAAGCCGCTTAGAAGATCAAGTACAGACCACAACCTCTGATCTGAATCGAGCTCGAGAGGCTTTAGATCAGCAAAGACTGCAGGCAAATAAACTGAACAACCAGATCAAGGACCTGGACTCCGCAAAACAGAACGCTCAGCAAGAACTAGATTTGGTCAAATCTCAATTATCTACCGCCCGGGATGAAGTCAGCGAGCAACTTCGTTCCATCTTAGTTTACCAGGCGGCATTCCTGGCTGGGGAAATATACGACCAGAGATTTTACACTAGCCTATATCAAACACCACCACCCGGGGTACTCGTCGCAACGACAACGCCCGTATTCACAGGCGATGACAAATGCTTTAACAGATTCTCCCAGTCCGCCACATTTACTTGGTGGTCGTTCATTGATTGCATTGGCGCGAACGAAAAATTCCCGTGGCCATCGGACAGCGCTGAAAAGAAACGAATTGAAGATGCTTTGACCAAGTGGAAGAACGCCTGCGGCAGGTTAACTCGCGAGTTCGTTATTGCCCCAAAAGCAGGTCAAGATACCAAAGAAGACAGAGCGGCTAACGAGATAGTGGAATTCAAGATATATGAACTTTCATCGGACGCATCTCTTCAAAATGCGTTTTGCCATTGATACAGCGACGACACCAACAAAAGACTGTTCTGGCGGCACTCTACAGTTCTCGATCCAAAAGCATCGTTAGCAATTTCCGCTACCACCCGACAAAACTGTGCTCGCTGTGGCACGCAACTCGAAGATCAATTATCGCGGGATTTAGTTTGTAGGGCGCGATCGCTCCTCTGCGAGCAAACGGTTATAATCTTCATAATGCCAAGCCAATCGCCGAACCAAATCGATTAGGTTCCACGTTTTCGTACAAACGTAGATCAACAGCCCCACATCGATTGCAATAAAATATTTTGTCAATTCCTCTAGCTCGACCAACCTTACCGCTAATGCAATGCAGATCGAAAAAAGGATCAAGCCGATCTGTATGAGTAGCGTAAATTGGGGCCAAAATAAAAACTGATCAAAGACCTTCTCCGCTTTAAGATATGACGAGAATGGATACTCTGAAACCATCCGCTGAACATGGCCCATTGTAGCGATTGAAACGGAGCCAAAGAACCCCCCGACCACCGCCACTGCAGAAAAAATCGTCACCGCGTCACTGTCGCCAATTCTCGGGCGCACAATGGAACCGGACAAATAAACGAGAAGGGCAGGCACGGAACAACAAGTGATTAGCCACCACGGACAATAGGCCAGGCAGCCACGTTTTGCTGCGGACAACCGCAGGGCGTCTGCGAATACTTCCCAGAAATTGGGAGGTTTATTCATCCTTGTCCTCCAATTCCGTTCCCGCAAAGCTCCTAGCTAGTTGTCGCATTTCGTGCACGAAACTCTCTGGAAACGGATAATCTTGTTTCCCTGGAATATTGATGCGCACGCCTACGTTTTCGCCGCTCACTTCTTGTTCTTCGTGATCCGAAAGAGGCTTCGCCTGACTTGGCTTTGGTACGCTTACTTCAATACGCTTATCGTGCGTGTATCCTTTAAATCCGACTTTGGCGTGCCCACTCTTCTGAAGTTGCTGAACGGCGGTGAGGAATCCGCCGTCAAGAGTAAGTGGCTCAGAAATGGCGCCGTGAGCTGCACCGTTTAGTTTCTTGATGTGGTCTAACTTCCGGCTCTCATCCAATTGGTTTCCAAGATCCTCAGTGTGAGGATTGACGGGATGAACTTCGAAAGTGACTTCTGTTAGCCTAAATCTCTTGACGGCCTTCCGAAGATCGAAGGTTTCCTTTATCTCATCGAATACGAAAAGTAGGCGCTTTCGATGGGCCAGTATTTGATGTAACCGCGACAATGCTGCATTTGCTTTGATTTGCCCTCCGTCCGTACAAGTAATCATTCCGGTTCGCGGCAGGCACACAAATGCGGCGTGGGGATAGTCGTCATCCTCGACAGCCACCTGCACTGTTATGTCGTCATCCACATCGTATGCGGTTACTTCTCGCTCTGTAGAGTGCCGACCTATCAACCCAACAAAATCGTAATGATAATTTCGCAGGTGCATAAGGACCGAATCCCTTTTTCCTCGATATTCTGCAAATTTTCCATATTCGTCCGGCCCCTTCGCCTCTTCGAATAACTGAAAGTGCCGGTCCGCGTGGACCGGCCTCCCATCTGTGGTGCTCAACTGGTACCGAAATAGCTTGTATTGCATCGTTCCCCCCAGATAGAAGATCGTATCTGAAGGGTGATTTCTACGCCAGATTGTAATTAATGGATCGACGTATCCTCGCCTGAGTTCGCTGGCGTTCTCTTATACTGCGGCAGGCATGGTGGCGTCCGTCCTACATCGGCAGATTATCGCGCTTGCATCCCGGCTCCACGATCTCACCCCCGTAATAGCCGGCGCTCGCACTAAGGGTGGCGCGCCATGCTACCTTTGCCGGTATAGCCAAAGAAGCACGGAGCGACACCGCCGTAAGCGTAGTTTCCCGGCACGCCGGCCGATTTCGGGAGGTTCGTCGCGGATGAGACGGAGAAGTGGGGCAAGGTGGTGCGGGCGGCGGGTGTTAAGGCGGAGTGAGCGATTAGTGTTTGTAGCCCGCATGAGCGCAGCGATATGCGGGAATGCCGGTCCCGGATGTCGCTCCGCTCATCGGGCTACGCTTGCTGATTTCATCGCCAAATCCCCCGCCTTCAGGTGATCTCCCGAGCCCTGCCATAACGGGTCTGCTGAGTTCCGCGTATCGGGGCCGCGCTGGCAATATTCCGTTCAGCCGCCTTTTGCCCGCTGTCCCTTCAGCATCCCGGCGACGCTCAAATCCTCGTCGATGTCGGGCCAATGAATGCCCATCGGCATGATTTCATAATTCGCGCGTTGCGCCGCCGATGCGCGCTTGAGACGCGGATACCAATCGAGCGGCGTTGCGATCCTGCGTCCGTCGGCCAAGGTGACGACGAGCTCGGTGGCGCTAAATTCCACGGCCCGCGCGTGCAGGTCGCCGACATCAATCTCCAAAGTGCTCATTCCAAACGTCCAACAAAGCTTTTCGATTGAGTCTCAGATGACGAATAATATCGCCGAGTTCATGAGCAGGATAGCCCACATTGATGGCAACCGTGAGATCATGAAGCCAGACCTTTGCCTCGCGACTGCCCGTCCGAATATGGACGTGGGCAGGCTCCCCGCGCTCGTTCGAATAAAAGTAGGCGCGATAAGGACCCCAGCGCAGAACGGTCGGCACGTCGTCCCCTCACCCGCCATCGTTTCGCCATAGCCGACGCTCTGCGTCGGCGTCACTTAAGAACGGCAGCCGGAAGCCGCCTATGCGACCTCTCCCGCAAGAGCAGAGGGAAAACTACACCGGCAAATTATCGTGCTTCCTGCCGGGCATCTCCACCGTCTTCCCCCGCAACATCGCCAGCGCCCGCGCAATCCGCGAGCGGGTAGCGTGCGGCATGATCACGTCGTCGATATAGCCGCGCTCGGCGGCGATGAAGGGCGACAAAAAGCGCTCTTCGTATTCCTTGGTGCGGGCGGCGATCTTGTCGGCGTCGCCGATGTCGGCGCGAAAGATGATCTCGACCGCGCCCTTGGCGCCCATCACCGCGATCTGCGCGGTCGGCCAGGCGTAATTGACATCGGCGCCGATATGCTTTGACGCCATCACGTCATAAGCGCCGCCGAAGGCCTTGCGCGTGATCACGGTGACGAGCGGCACCGTGGCCTGCGAATAGGCGAACAGCAATTTGGCGCCGTGCTTGATCAGCCCGCCATATTCCTGCGCGGTGCCGGGCAGAAAGCCGGGCACGTCGACGAAGGTGACGATCGGAATGTTGAAGGCGTCGCAGAAGCGCACGAAGCGCGCCGCCTTGCGGCTGGCGTCACTGTCGAGCACGCCGGCGAGCACCATCGGCTGATTGGCGACGATGCCCACGGTGCGGCCGCCGATGCGGCCGAAGCCGATCACCATGTTGCGGGCGAATTGCTCCGACAGTTCGAAGAAGTCGCCCTCGTCGACGGTTTTGAGGATCAGCTCCTTGATGTCATAGGGCTTGTTGGGATTGTCGGGCACCAGCGTGTCGAGCGACGGCTCGCGGCGCTCGACGTCGTCGAACGACGGCCATTCCGGCACGCCCGATGTGGCATTGGCCGGCAGGAAGTCGATCAGGCGGCGCATCTGCAACAGCGTCTCGACGTCGTTGTCATAGGCGCCATCGGCGATCGAGGATTTCGCCGCATGCACCGAGGCGCCGCCGAGCTCTTCGGCGGTGACGATCTCGTTGGTCACCGTCTTCACCACGTCGGGGCCGGTGACGAACATGTAGCTCGTGTCGCGCACCATGAAGATGAAATCGGTCATCGCCGGCGAATAGACGTCGCCGCCGGCACAGGGGCCCATGATCACCGAGATCTGCGGAATGACGCCCGAGGAAAGCACGTTCCTCTTGAACACCTCGCCATAGCCACCGAGCGCCGCCACGCCTTCCTGGATGCGGGCGCCGCCGGCGTCGAACAGGCCGACGATGGGGGCGCGGGCGCGCATCGCCATGTCCTGGATTTTTATGATCTTCTGCGCATGGGTCTCCGACAGCGAGCCGCCGAACACGGTGAAGTCCTTGGAGAACAGATAGACGGCGCGCCCGTTCACCGTGCCCCAGCCGGTGACCACGCCGTCGCCGGGGATCTTGGTCTTTTCCATGCCGAAGTCGTTGGAGCGATGCTCGACGAACATGTCGAGCTCCTCGAACGAGCCCTTGTCGAGCAGCAGTTCGATGCGCTCGCGCGCGGTCAGCTTGCCGCGCTTGTGCTGGGCCTCGATGCGGCTCTGGCCGCCGCCCAGCCGCGCCTCGTCCCGCCGCTGCTCCAGCCTGTCGAGAATGTCCTTCATAAGCCCTGCCCTGCACCAACCGGCTGCAAAATGCATACCACGGGGGCGCGCCGCTTTCTTCCCCTCTCCCCTTGGGGGAGAGGGAAGAAGGCACGCCGATAGCCCCTGCCCTGACCGCCAGACTTGGCATCCCCGCCAAAGCCTGCTTACAACCGCGCCATGTCCGAACCCGCCACCGCCGCGCAACTCCTCCAGCAGGGCCTGTTCCACCACCGCCAGGGTGACCTGGTGGAGGCCATGGCGCGCTACGTCGAGGTGCTGCGCACCGACCCGCAGAACCCCGACGCGCTCTATTACGTCGCGGTGGTCGCCTGCCAGGAGGGGCAATACCGGAAGGGCATCGATCTCGCCCGCCGCGCCATCGACTTCGGGCCGCCGCAGGCGCGCGTGCACAACCTGCTCGGCCAGGCGCTGTACCGCGAGGGCGAGCGGCTGGAGGCGCTCAAGAATTTCGACCGCGCCATCGCGCTCGACGCCAGTTTCGCCGACGCCCACGGCAACCGCGCCAACATCCTGGTCGACGCCGGCTTTGCCGACGAGGCGCTGAAGAGCTTCGACCGCGCGCTCGCGCTCAATCCGGCCTCCGGGCCGGACTGGCTCAACCGCGGCGCCTTGCTGCAGGAGCTCGGTCGCCGAAGCGCACGTCAATCGCGGCAACGCGCTCAAGGACCTCGGCCATCTCGACGCCGCCGGCGGCCTAGCGGTGCCGCCGCGCTTCGACGAGGCGATGGCGGCCTACGACAAGGCGATCGCACTCGAGCCGCGGCTCGACGAGAGCTATCTCGGCCGCGGCCTGCTCAAGCTGCTGCGCGGCGACTGGCAGACCGGCTTTGCCGATTACGAACACCGCGAGAAAGCCGGCGAGCCAACATTCGCGCCCTTGCCCGATCCGCGCTGGGACGGCGCGCTGCGCGAGGGCGAACGCCTCGTGCTGGTGAACGAACAGGGCCTGGGCGACACCATCCAGTTCTGCCGCTTCGCGCCCTTGCTGGCGGCGCGCGGCTTCGACGTGACCATCCTGACCCGCAAGGCCATGGCGCCGCTGCTTTCATCGCTCAACGGCGTAACGATCGCGACCGACGCCGATGCGCTCGCGCTCGATCCGCGGCCGCTGCGCTGGCTGCCTTTGCTCAGCGTTCCCGGCGTATTGGGGATCCGGCCGGATACCATGCCGGCGGACGTGCCCTACCTCGCGGCGCAGCCGGCGCGGATCGAGGCCTGGCGCGCACGCCTCGGCGACGGCCATTTCAAGATCGGGATCAACTGGGCGTCCGGCCACTCGGACAAGGCCCCCTTTACCCGCCGCGACATCGCGCTCGCCGATTTCGCCGGGCTCTCCGCCCTGCCCGGCGTGCAACTGGTCTCGCTGCAAAAAGGTCCGGCGGCCGCGCAGATCGGCCAGGTCCCATTCGGCGGCCGGATCGTGACGCTCGCCACCGACCCGGACGCAGATGCGGATTTCTTTCTCGATACCGCCGCGGTGATGCACGGGCTCGATCTGATCGTCACCTGCGATACCTCGGTCGCGCATCTGGCCGGCGCGCTGGCGCGGCCGGTGTTCACCGCGCTTCCCGCGATTGCCGACTGGCGCTGGCTGATCGGCCGCGACGACACGCCCTGGTACCCGACCATGCGGCTGTTCCGGCAGGACGCCGGACGGCAATGGCAGCCGGTGATGGCGCGCATTACCGAGGCCGTGCTTAAAAAAGCGGCGTCCGACGGCGCTTGAATCGATCGCCCTGTCTCTTGCCTCCAAGGGAACTTTTTTGATTTCATGGCGTTTTACCGTGACCAACGGGGAGTTATGCCATGAGCACCAATAAAGCCGCCGCGGCCCGCAACGGCACGCCGCGCCTGCAAACGCCGACCGATCTCGGCGCCAACGCCACCAAGGACATTGCCGGCGCGATCAACGCGCTCTTGGCCGACACTTTCGCGCTCTATCTCAAGACCAAGAATTTCCACTGGCACATGAGCGGACCGCATTTCCGCGACT
>JBEKRD010000141.1:0-9623 GCA_049519075.1 Xanthobacteraceae bacterium
AAGGCCGCGGAAAATGCAGCGCTTGAAGCCGCCGCGAAGGCCGAGCAGGACAAGCGCGCCGATGCCGAGCGCCAGTCGGCGCTCGCCAAGATGAGCGACGAGTTCCAGGCGACGGTCGGAGGCATCGTCGAAGCCGCCGCCGCCGGCGATTTCTCAAGGCGCGTCACGCTCGATGGCGCGACCGGGCTGGTGCTCAATGTCGGCACTCTGATCAATTCGCTGTGCGATAATGTCGGCAAGGCGCTCGGCGATCTCGTGCAGATGCTGTCGGCGCTCGCCGAGGGCAATCTCTCCGAACGCATCGTCGCGGAATATCAGGGCGATTTCGCCGCACTGAAGGACAACGCCAATACGGCTGCCGAACGCATCGGCGACACCATCGCCGAGATCAAGCGCGCCGCCAATGAAGTCACCAACGCGTCGGCGGAAATCTCCGGCTCCACCACCGATCTGTCGCAGCGCACCGAGGAACAGGCCGCAAGCCTTGAGGAGACTTCCGCCTCGATGGAAGAGATCGCCTCCACCGTGAAGAAGAACTCCGAGAACGCTCAACAGGCCAACCAGTCGACGGCCAAGGCCCGCGACATCGCCGACCGTAGCGGCCAGGTGGTGGCCAAGGCGGTCGAGGCCATGGCGCAGATCGAGGCGTCGTCGGGCAAGATCTCCGACATCATTGGCGTGATCGACGAGATCGCCCGGCAGACCAATCTGTTGGCGCTCAATGCCGCGGTCGAAGCGGCCCGCGCCGGCGATGCCGGCCGCGGCTTTGCGGTGGTGGCGTCGGAAGTGCGCACGCTGGCGCAGCGGTCGTCGCAGGCCGCCAAGGACATCAAGGACCTGATCACCAATTCGAGCGGCCAGGTCCAGGAGGGCGTCGATCTGGTCAACAAGACCGGCGCGGCGCTGGGCGAGATCGTCACCGCGATCAAGGAAGTCGCCGACCTGGTGTCCGACATCGCCGGCGCGAGCCTCGAACAGGCCAGCGGCGTCGATGAGGTCAACAAGGCGCTGGCGCAGATGGACGAGGTGACGCAGCAGAACTCGGCGCTGGTCGAGGAGAACGCAGCGACCGCGAAAACGCTCGAGCATCAGGCCAGGGCCATGGACGAACGGGTGGCGTATTTCCGCCTCGCCGACGGCGCCGGCACCGAAACGGCAATACCCAACACGCCGGCCGCGCAAACGCCCAGGCGTGCTGTGGCTCGCTGATGACGGGATTTGCGGACTGCGCAGACGTCGCGGCTGGGTGTCTCGGGGGACACAAACGCATGCGTCGGCTTTCGGTTCTTTTGCTCTGCTTTCTCGCGTCCTGGCCGACATCGCTCGTCGCACAGGCATTGCAGCCGCCTGATCGAGTGGTCGAAGGCGCGCAAGCAACTGAAGCGCCGTCGCCAATCACCGCGCGGGTGGTGGCGGTGGGAATTCGCGGGGCTGCCGCCGTCGCACCGGTCGGCTTGTTCCATCCCGGCGGCCCGATCCATGACAAGACCGAATTCGTCGCCTTCACGGCACCCGGGCGCGTTCTCGATGCAGGGCGCGTATTGGTCAGCAGCAATTCGAATTTTGGCGCGCCGCGCGTCCAGGCGGACACCTCCGAAGGCTCCGTGCTGTCGCTCGATCCCGGCGGCGCCACGATCATTGTCCCGGCTGATTTTGCCGCCGCCGGCGGTCAGGCAAGCGTGCTAGGCGGGCGGGTTCAGCTCTTCGCGGCGCAGAGTGCGGTTTTTCTCAACAGTCTCCATACGCCAGGTGCGGCCAGCGCGACGTTTCCCACGGTCAGCAATCCGCTCGGAATATCCATCAACAATGCCTTCGGGCGCGTCTGGATCGCCAACGCTCCGAGCGGCGCTCGGAGCGGCGGCACCGAGTCGATTGCCGATCCCGGCGGTGAGCCGCTCGCCGGTGCGCCGAACAAACTGGCCGGAGGCGTATTTGTCGGCGATCGGACCAACCGGTCGAGGCAGATCGTTCCCGGGGCGTTGAAATCAGGCGCCATTGCGACGGCACTGCTCGGCGCCTCGCCGGACGGCAGCAAACGCGCGGTTTTTGCCGTGCTGACCGCGGATGGCGCATTGGCGCAATTGCACACCGAACTTGGGCTCGACGGCTTGACGCCAATCGGTGCCGTTGATCCGATTCAGATTCCGTCCCCATTCGACGCAAACGCCGATCGGGCAACCGTGACGCGGGCGGGCATGATCTTCGGCTGGGTGCCCGACCGTCTCTTGTTCGTGACGGAGCCCGGCAAAAACGCCATCAGCGTTCTCGCGGTCACGAACGACGAGAATGTGTTCCGGGCGACGAAGATCAACAGCTTCACGCCGCCTGAACTCAATGTTCCGATCGATCTTGCGCCCGCGGTGCCGGAAGTCGTCAATCCGGCTTTTTCAAGCAACACCACCTTGGCGGGCAATTCCGACATCTTTGTCGCCAACCGCGGCGATGGAACGATCGTCCGGATGAAAGAGGATGGCACGGTCGTGGCGGCCCGCCGCGTGGTGTTGCCGGGCGATGGCGACTCGGCGCCCGGAAGGGATTTGGGACCCGGGCGGCTCAACGGCATTGCGGTGTCGCCCGACGCGCAGAAAATCTGGCTGACGGTCTCCGGCGCACTGCCGCAATATCCGGATGCGCCAGGGGCGCTGCTCGAAATTCAGGCTTTCGGGCCGGGTCAAACGGCTGCCTTGAAGCCGCTCCCGCCGACCTCGCTTCCGGATCCCGAGAGCGCGCTGATCGAGCGCGGCGACGCGCTGTTCAACGCTGAGTTCACGCCTGCCGACGGACTGGGTCCGCTGTTTAACGCCCGTTCATGCTTCGAATGCCATCGGAGCCCGACCAGCGGCGGCATGGGCATTGATGGACTTGCGGTCGTATCCCGGATCGGAAACCTTCATGGCCGCACCTTCGAAGGCGTCGCGCGCAACGCCGCCCCAGTGGCGCGCGCCCACACAATCGCCAGCCTTGGCGTCCCCTGTGATCTGGTCGCCGGGCCGCCGGGGGCGGCCAATCTGATCTCGATCCGTAACACGCCGGCAGTCTACGGCCTCGGGCTGATCGAGGCGATACCCGACGCGGTGATCCGCGCCGGCGCCGTTTCGCACGGCGACATCAAAGGTCGCGCCAACATCGTGAGCGACTGGCAAGGGCACGAGCGGGTCGGTCGTTACGGCTGGAAGGCGGACATCGCGACGCTGGATCAGATGGTCGGCGAGGCGTTCCGCAACGAGCTTGGGATGACCAATCCGCGGGCGCCGTCCGATCCAATTGGGCGCGGGCCCAATTGCGGCAGGGCGAAACAGGAAATCGACGTCAATGGCACGACCATTTTAGCAGTCTCAGCCTACATCGCCGCGTTGCCGGTTCCGTCCGGGCAACCCGGCGCGGAGCATGCGGCAGGACAAAAGCTGTTCACGACTATGGGCTGCGCGGCTTGTCACATACCGGCGCTTCATGCCGATGCAGCCAACGTCCCGCTCTACTCAGACCTTCTGCTGCACGATATGGGGCCGGCCCTCGACGACGGCGTGACCCAGGGCATGGCCGCCGGCGCGGATTGGCGCACGACTCCGCTCTGGGGTCTCGGGACCCGCGTCCGCTTTCTTCACGATGGCCGGGCGACCAGCATTCAAGATGCCGTGTTGGCGCATGCGGGTGAGAGCGAGGCGGCAACGCTAGCATTCCGCCGCTTGGCCGCATCCGACCGCGAGGCGTTACTGACGTTTCTGGAGGGACTTTGAAACCTGGATCAAACTCTAGCTTGAGCCGGGTGTGGCCAAGGCGAAGTTCAAGGCGATGCCATTCATGCAGTAGCGAAGCCCGGTGGGCGTTGGACCGTCGTTGAAGACATGGCCGAGATGCCCGCCGCACGAGCGGCACGAGATGGCCGTGCGGTCGATGTCGAACGAGTGGTCCTCGGTCTCCTCGACTGCATTGTTGAGCGGCGCCCAAAAACTCGGCCAGCCGGTGGCGCTGTCGAACTTCGTTCGCGACGAGAACAACGCGACCGTTGTCGGGTTGCAGCCGCGGCAACTATACGTACCAGTCCGATGTTCTTCGAGCAGGGCGCTTGTGAACGGCCGCTCGGTGCCGGCTTCGCGCAATACCTTATATTGTTCGGGCGTCAGGAGCTGACGCCATTCCTCATCGCTATGCACGACTTCACGGCTGCGGGTAGCGGCATGCGCTCCCCGGGGCGCCGGGCTGCCGGCGGCGAACGCCAGTCTAGCGGCGCCCAAGTAAAAGAAATATCTGCGTGTGAGCACGGACAATCCCCTCCCAACCGCATAGAGGCGGAACCGAAAGCAATGCAGCACAGGACTCTTGCACCGCAATTCCATTCCAAGAAGTTACAGGCCGCGCGCGATTTGACGTTGGAGCGACGAAAATTGTCGCAACGGCTTTTGCCGGAAGGTTCGCGCCACTGACGGCATCAGATCGCCATCAGCGCTAGGTACACCTACCTAGCCGCAAGTTACGAAAATCAAGACAATCTCCCCGTATTGCTCATGCCACGCTTGCGCCAAACGCATTGCTCGGCGCGAGATGTGTTTGCAGTAAACCATGAGTGAACGAAAATGAGCACCGCTACAAGTTCTGCCGCCGAAGTCGCGTCCTACGAACTGCAAAGAAGCGGCGACAGGGCCGGCGCGGCCGCGGCGTCGACCGAATTCATCAGCTTCGCGATCGGCGAGGAACAATACGGCGTCGACATCATGGCGGTGCGCGAGATCAAGGGCTGGTCGAGCGTGACCCAATTGCCGAGCCAGCCTGATTATATGCGCGGCGTGCTCAATTTGCGCGGCGTCATGGTCCCGATCGTCGATCTGCGCTGCCGCTTCGGTCAGGGCCAGACCGAGGAGAGCGCCATGCACGTCGTCATCGTGGTCCAGGTCGATGCCAAGACCGTGGGTCTGCTGGCCGACCGGGTACTCGATATCGTCGCGGTGGAAGCGTCGCGGGTCCAGCCGGTGCCGCAAGCCTCGCGCAATGCGCGGACCGATTACCTGTCCGGCCTGGTGACGATCGAGGAGAGCATGATCGCCTTGATCAACCTGAAAAACCTGCTCGCCGAGCAGGACGAAACCGAGATCGCCGCAGTCGCCTGAGCAAATCTCCAGCGCAACAATTGGCCACGAACATCATATTGCATTCAGAGGAAGCGAAATATGTCTATCAAAATGAGACTGTACGGCGGCTTCGGTGTTCTCGTGCTATTGGCGCTGGCTCTTGCCATTTACGGCGTGGCCCAATTCAGCGCGACCGGATCGAGCGTCGATAAGTTGAACGCGATCGCGGCGAACTCGACCCGGACGCTTCAGGTCCAAGACTACATGGAGCAATTGCGCCGCAGCGCACTTCGCTACCTCTATGATCACGACGAGGGCATGCGCAAGGAGTTCGAGGACGTCGACGCCAATATGATTTCGGCGCTTCAAACCGCCGAAGACAAGACGATCGATGAAGGTCGGAAAAAGGCGTACCGCGACGTTGCGACGCAATTGGTCGTCACGCAAAAGAAAGCGAAATCGCTGTTCGACACCATCAGGCGGATGGCCGCGGAGCAAGTCAAATTGTTCAAGGTCGGCGACGACCTGAGCGCGAACGCGAAAACCCTGGACGATAAAATTCAAGCCGGCACAGACCAGGCGCTGGTGAATCTCGGCCAGAAACTCACCGTTCAATTGCTAACGCTTCGGGTCTCAAATTGGCGGACCCAGGCCACCTTCGATCCAAAGGGCTTGGCGACCTTTACGGACGCCGTCTCCAAGGCAACCGCCACGATCGCGGCGCTTGAAGCCGCTGAAGGCTCTCAAAACGTCCGCGCGCAGATCGCGCCGGTCAAGGCCTCGGTCACTGAATATAGCACGCTAACGCAGAGCTATATCACTCAGCTAACAGAGACTCGCGATCTCTACATCAACCAGATCGCGCCGGAGTATCGCACGATGGAAGCGACGCTCATCACGCTGCGGGAAGCGGTGCAGGGGAATTTCAACGAGACCCGATCTTCGGTCGAATCGTCGATCAGCGGCACCGTGTTCAACCAGGAGATCATCGCCGCGCTCGTGCTCCTGGTTGGCAGCCTGATCGCGTTCTTTATTGCGCGCTCGGTCTCCAATCCGATCCAGGCGCTCACCAAGGCCATGCGGGAATTGGCGGAAGGCAATTTCAGTGTCGTCCTGCCTGGGTTGAAACGCAAGGATGAGGTCGGTGGCATTGCCAAAGCGGTCGAGGCCTTTAAGGTGAAAGCCGCGGAAAATGCGACGCTTGAGGCCGCCGCGAAGGTCGAGCAGGATCAGCGGGCCGACGTCGAGCGCCAGTCGGCGCTCGCCAAGATGACCGATGAGTTCCAAGCGGTGGTCGGCGGTATTGTCGAGGCCGCGGTCGCCGGCGACTTCTCGAAACGTGTCGAATTGGATGGCAAGACCGGTCTCGTTCTCAACGTCGGGACCCTCATCAACAACTTATGCGACAACGTCGCGAAAGCGCTGGACGATCTCGTGCATATGCTCAGCGCGCTTGCGGAGGGCAATCTCACCGAGCGCATCACCGCGGAGTACCAAGGCGATTTCGGCGAACTGAAGAACAATGCCAATACCGCGTCCGAACGCATCGGCGACACCATCGCCGAGATCAAGCGCGCCGCCAATGAAGTGACCAATGCGGCGGCGGAAATCTCCGGCGCCACGACCGATCTGTCGCAGCGTACCGAGGAACAGGCCGCGAGTCTTGAGGAAACCTCAGCATCAATGGAGGAAATCGCTTCCACGGTGAAGAAGAATTCGGAGAACGCGCAAAACGCCAACGAGTCTGCCACCAAGGCGCGCGAAGTCGCGGATCGCGGCGGCAAGGTCGTGGCCAAGGCGGTCGAGGCCATGGGCCAGATCGAGGCCTCCGCCGGCAAGATTTCCGACATCATCGGGGTCATCGACGAGATCGCGCGGCAGACCAATCTCTTGGCGCTCAACGCCGCGGTCGAGGCGGCGCGCGCCGGCGATGCCGGTCGTGGCTTCGCGGTGGTGGCGTCCGAAGTGCGTACATTGGCGCAACGGTCTTCGCAGGCTGCGAAAGACATCAAGGACCTGATCACCAACAGTAATGGACAGGTCAAGGCGGGCGTCGATCTCGTCAACCAGGCGGGTACCGCGCTTGCGGAAATCCTCGACACGATCAAAGCGGTGGCGACCGTCGTGTCCGATATCGCCGGCGCCAGCCTCGAACAGGCGAGCGGCGTCGAAGAAGTCAATAAAGCGCTCGCCCAGATGGACGAAGTAACGCAACAGAACTCGGCGCTGGTCGAAGAAAACGCAGCGACCGCGAAGACGCTCGAGCATCAGGCCAAGGCCATGGACGACCGGGTGGCGTTTTTCCGCCTCGTCGAGGGCGCCGGCGCCAGTTCCGCGCCGGCAGCGGCTCCGACGCGCGCCGCGGCGACGAAGCCCAAGTTCGCCGCGCCGCCCAAGCGTGCGGCCCGTGGCGGCCCGGTCGGCCAGATGCGCACCGCGCTTGCGACCGCGATGAAGGTGAACACTGACGAAGAGTTTTAGGACGGCGGAACAGCGGAAAGTCCGCGGTTCGACGCGGTTGCTCGATTGCGAATTTATGGTGAGGCCGCCGGCGTTGCGGCAGCGCATGGAGGCGGTCTTGAAAGAGACCGCCTCGATCTAACATAGATCAATATGTGTTTGTACTGACAGGTATGTTTACGGCAAAGCCACGGCTGGAAGGTATATCTTGGTTCCGCGCCGCTGAATATTCGGATTGGCGGGCGGGAGAGTTTGTATCGCGCCTAAAGCGTAACTTGGTACGGAGTTGTCCGGCATGAATCCCGCCATCGAGTCGCCCCCCGAGTCCACGTCGCCAAATATGGGAGATTGGAGGGGTGAGAGTTCGACACGCCCCATAGCGACATCCACGGAGTTCATCAGCTTCGCGATTGGCGATGAACAATATGGCGTCGACATTATGGCGGTGCGCGAAATCAAGGGCTGGTCGAGCGTGACCCAGCTGCCGAACCAGCCCGACTACATGCGCGGCGTGCTCAATCTGCGCGGCATCATGGTTCCGATCGTCGATCTGCGCTGCAGATTCAGCCAGGGGCTGACCGAAACGACCGCGATGCATGTCGTCATCGTCGTCCATGTCGGGATCAAAACCGTCGGGCTGCTTGCCGACCGGGTGCTTGACATCGTCGCGGTGGATGCTTCGCAGATCCAGCCGGTGCCTCAGGTGACCCGCCATATGCGGGCGGATTTCCTGTCCGGCTTGGTGACGATCGAAACGACCATGATCGCGCTCATCAATCTCAACAATCTTCTCACCGAGCCCAGCGAAACCGAGTCCTCGGCAGCCGCTTAGGCAAATACGTCGGATCGAAGGCCGATACGAAACGCTCGCAGCGTAGTCGTCTTAAGGAAGCGAAGGATGTCGATCAAACTCAAGCTTTACGGCGGTTTTGGCGTGCTTGTGATCCTGGCGCTCGGCCTTGTCCTGTACGGTGTTCAAGTCTTTGACACCGTTGGTTATTCGGTCACGAGGTTGAACGGAATATCAGAGAATGCGACGCGGACGCTTCAAATCGAAGACGATTTAGAAAAACTGAGCCGCAGTGTCCTTCGTTACGCTTTCGATCACGACGCGGCAGCGCGAAAGGAAAACGGCGAGGTTGCGGCCAAGACGCTCTCGGCCCTCCAGGCCGCCGAGCAGGCGACGCCGTCCGATGAACGAAAAAAAATGTATCAGGACGTTCGGGCGGACCTCGCCAGCACGCAACAGTCGACACAATTGCTGTTCCAAGCCGTGCAAGAGATGGACACGGCGCAACCCAAAATGCTGAAAACCACCATCGACATGGGTGCGCGCCTGAGTGCGCTGGTCGATGAAATCAAAGCCGGCTCCGATCAGTCCCTCATCGATCTTGCGACGAAACTCGAAATGCAATTTGGGACTGTTCGGGTTCTTAGCCTGCGCGCGCAGCTTTTGCTGAACATTGACAGCACCCCAGGTCTCGCCGATGCCGTTGCCAAGGCGACGGCTTCGATGACGGCGCTGGAGGCCGCTGGACCGGAGCACGTTCGCGCGCAGGTCGGTCCGCTCAAATCCGTGCTGGCGGATTTTCACACAGCAATCGTGACGCTCATCAAGCAGCTGCACGAATCCCACGATCTTTATATCGATAAGATCGTGCCGCAAATCGGCCAAATGCAGGCGACAATCGCAAAACTGACAGGCCAATTGCAGGAGAATTTCGGCGACACCCGAACTTCGGTCGAGACATCGATTGTGAGCACTGTATTCAATCAGAAGGTCATCGGCGGCCTGGTGCTTCTGATCGGCGGATTGATTGCCTTCTTCATCGCGCGGTCGGTGTCGAACCCGATTGCGGCTCTGACCGAGGCGATGCGGGAACTGGCGAAGGGCAATTTCGACGTTGTGCTGCCCGGCCTCGCCCGTAAGGACGAAATCGGCAATATCGCGAAGGCGGTTGACGAATTCAAAGTGAAGGCCGCGGAAAATGCAGCGCTTGAAGCCGCCGCGAAGGCCGAGCAGGACAAGCGCGCCGATGCCGAGCGCCAGTCGGCGCTCGCCAAGATGAGCGACGAGTTCCAGGCGACGGTCGGAGG
>JBEKRD010000142.1:0-8363 GCA_049519075.1 Xanthobacteraceae bacterium
CGCGCTGTCGGTCGGGCGATGCCGTGACACTCTTGCGCAGACGTTTCCTGCAATGGGCCGCGGCGGCAGCCGCTGCGCCGATGCTGCCGCGACCGGGCTTCGCGGAGGATTATCCGACCCGGCCGGTGCGCATCATCGAAGGTTTTGGCGGCGGCGGGACGCCCGCTTTGGTGTCGCGCCTGGTCGGCCAGTGGCTCTCCGAGCGGTTCGGGCAGCCCTTTGTCGTCGAAAGCCGGACCGGCGCCGGCGGCAATATCGCGACCGAGGCCGTTGCCGCCGCACCGGCCGACGGCTACACGCTGTTGGGCTGCCTGACCGCGAATTCCATCAACGCCTCGCTCTACGACAATCTCGATTTCGATTTCATCCGCGATTTCGCGCCGGTCGCCGGCATCGCGCGTTTCCCAATGGTGCTCCTGGTCAATCCGGCGTTTCCAGCCGACACGCTCGCCGGATTTATCGCTTACGCCAAAGCCAATCCGGGCAAGCTCGACATCGCGTCGCCCGGCGTCGGCACGCCGATGCATGTCGCCATCGAGCTCCTGAAAATGATGGCCGGCATCGATGTCGTCCATGTGCCCTATCGCGGACCGGGTGGCGCCTTCACCGATCTCTTGGCCGGGCGGGTCCAAGCCTTCATCATTACGCTGTCGACCGGATTATCGTTCATCAGGAGCGGCAAACTCCGCCCCCTGGCGGTGACCGGCGCGACGCGGGCCAAAATCCTGCCGGATATTCCGAGCGTGAGCGAAATATTGCCCGGCTTCGAAGCGGTGAGCTGGGACGGCATCTGCGCGCGCCGAGGCACGCCCGACGCCGTCATCGCCAAGCTCAATCAAAACATCACCGCAAGCCTCGCCGACCCGCAGATCGTGGCGCGGCTCGCCGATCAGGGCGGTGAAATTCTGGCCGTGACCCCCGCCGAATTCGGCAAGTTCATCGCCGACGACACCGCGAAGTGGGCTAAGGTGGTCAAGTTCTCGGGCGCCAAAGCCAACTGACGAGCGGGGCAACCGCCGGCGCCCCGACGCGAAGGGGAGGAGACGCGATGACGGTTTCGCGCAGGGGATTGTTGTATCTGGCGAGCTCTGCATCCGCGCTGTTAACCGCGGCGGGCCTGGCCCGCGCGGAGACTTATCCGGCGCGGCCGGTGCGCCTGGTGCTGCCGTTTCCGCCCGGCGGCGTCTTCGACATCGTCGGCCGCCCCTGGGCCGACAAAGTCAAACAAAGCCTCGGCACGGTGATTGTTGAAAACCAGCCCGGCGCCGGCGGCTCCTTGGCGGCCGCCGCCGTCGCGCATGCGGAGCCAGACGGCTACACCATTTTTCTCGGCAGTTCCTCGATCCATCTCGCTGAGCTCATTCTGCGCGAACATCCGCTGCTCGATCCGATGAAGGATCTGCTGCCGATCTCGATGCTGGCGATCACCTGTTTCGCCATTGCCGTGCACCCGTCCGTGCCGGTGCAGAATCTCAAAGAGCTCATCGCCTATGTGAAAGACAATCCCGGCAGGCTGTCCTACGGCTCGTCCGGCGCCGGCACGATCAATCATCTCAGCGGCGAATTGCTCAAATCATTGGCCGGCATCACTGACCTGCCGCATGTGCCGTACCGCGGCGCCGGGCCCGCCATTGCCGATGCGCTGGGCGGCCAGATTCCGATGATCATTCCGGCGATGACCAGTCAGGTGCTCGAATATCATCGCGCCGGCAAATTGCGCCTGCTCGCGATCACCAATCCGACGCGCCTTGTCATTGCGCCCGAGATCCCGACCGCGATCGAGGCGGGCGTGCCCGGCCTCTATGCGCAACAGGTGCTCGGCCTGTTTGCTCCGGCCGGAACGCCTGCGCCCATCGCCGCGCAGGTCGCCGATGCGAACCGCTTAGCGATGGCGGACAAGGCCTATCAGCAATCGCTGGTCGATGCCGCGGTCATACCGGCCGCGGATTGGACCACGGCAAAATTCAACCAGTTCATGGTGTCGGAAGTCGCGCGCTGGACGCCACTGGTCAAAACCATCGGGGTGCGGCTTGATTGAGCCGGGGCACGGCCGCTAGACTGAAAGGATCATCCGATGATCCTTCCGCGTCGCACATTCTTGCATCTGGCGGCGATCGCCTCGGCGCTTGCCAGCTCGCGCATCGCGCGGGCGCAATCTTATCCGACCCGGCCGGTGCGGATCGTGTCCGGCTTTCCGCCCGGCGGCATCAACGACACTTATGCGCGCCTGATTGCCGGCTGGCTGTCGCAGCATTTCGGTCAGCAATTCATCGTCGAGAACCAGCCCGGCGCCGGCGGCAATCTGGCCGCGGAAACGGTCGCGCGCGCGGCGCCCGACGGCTATACGCTGTTGCTGACGACGTCGGCCGACGCCTGGAACGCCACGCTTTACGACAACCTCAGTTTCAATATCGTGCGCGACTTCGTCCCGGTCGCGACGATTGCGCGCGGGGCGGGGGTGCTGGTCGTCAATCCGTCGTTCGCGGTGAATTCCGTCCCTGACCTGATCGCCGCCGCCAAGGCCGATCCCGGCAAGATCACCATCGCTTCGGCCGGCATCGGCAGCATCCCGCACATGTATTGGGAACTGTTTCGGGCCATATCGGGCGTCGACATGTTGCATGTGCCCTATCGTGGCGGCGGGCCCGCCGTCGTCGATCTTCTCGGCGGCCAGGTCCAGGTTTATTTCGGCACCTTCACGTCGTCGATCGCGCATGTCCAGGCAGGCCGGTTGCGAGCCTTGGCGGTGACCTCGGCGACGCGGGTAGCAGTGCTGCCCGATATTCCGGCCGTGGCCGAATTCCTGCCGGGCTACGACGCCAGCGCCTATGTTGGAATTCTCGCGCCTCGCCAAACCCCGGCGGCGATCGTCGCCGCTCTTAATGCCGCGATCAATCTCGCGCTCAGAGATCCCGCGATCACGCAGCGGATCGCCCAACTCGGCGACGCGCCGCTGTCGCTATCGAGCGCCGACTTCGCCAAGCTCGTCGTCGAGGAGACCGAGAAATAGCGCAAGGTGATCCGCACCGCCAACATCAAGGCCGAGTGAGCGTCAGGCCGCCGCGCGTTCGAGCGCCCGACGCGTCACCGCAAGGACAAGGTCGCGGCGGAATTCGGCGCTGTTGGTGATGTCTTCCATCGGATCGATCGCGGCAGTGGCCGCAACGGCCGCCGCGCGAAAAGCGGTGTCGCCGGGCGCAGCACCTAACAGCGCGCGCTCGGCTTCGCCGATGCGCCGCGGATTGACCTCGGCGCCGCCGATCGCAAGCCGCGGCTCGACGATCAAGCCGGCTTCGACGCGGTAGCAGCCGAGCGCCGCGGCCAGCGCGAAATCGCCGGCGCGGCGGTTGAACTCGTAGAAGCCGCAGCTTGTGTCGGCGGGGAGGAGCGGCAGCCGCGCTTCGACCAACAATTCGTCGTCGCGCAAGGCCGTCGTCATGATGCCCTTGAAGAAATCGCGCGCCGCGATGACGCGCTCGCCGCCTGCGTTTTTGGCCAAGACTTCGCCGTCGAGCGCCACCAGAAGGAGGCACCATTCGGACGCCGGATCGGCATGCGCGAGGCTGCCGCAAAACGTACCGCGATTGCGGATAGGATAATGCGCGATGTGGCGCACCACATCGGTGAGCAATTGGCCGAGCGGGCCGTCGCAGACCGGTGAGTGAAACGCCGCATGGCGCACGCAGGCGCCGATGCAAAGCTTGTCGCCCTCGACCGCAAGACGCTCGAGCTCAGCGACGCCATTGATATCGACGAGATGCGCGGGCTTGGCCAGCCGGAACGCCATGGTCGGCACCAGGCTCTGCCCGCCGGCCAGCACGCGGCCGTCTTCCGCGGCGAATTCGGCGAGCAGCGCCACCGCTTCGTCGACGGTTTTCGGCGCATGGTAGCGGAACGCCGCTGGCTTCATCGCGCTCTTCTGTGGTGGGCGGCTGCGCGCGAATTGATGCACGGCTTTGCGAGCCGAGTCAAAAACTTTGCCGCTCGCGTAGCGCTTCGGCCGAGCGAGCAACCGCCTCGGAAATCTGCAAAAGTTTTGCCGCCAGAGGACTGGTCTTGCGCCAGATCATGCCGATGGTGCGTGACGGTTGCGGATCGCCAAAGCGCGCGACCGACACTGACGCCGAGCGGGTCTCCACCTCGACTGCCATCTCCGGAATCAAGGTGACGCCCATGCCGGCGCCGACCATTTGCACCAGTGTCGACAGCGAGCTTGCGTCCAGCACCTCGCGCGGCAGCGCCGATTGTGTGTTGCAGAACGACAGCGCCTGGGCGCGAAAACAGTGGCCTTCTTCCAACAGCAAAAGCCGCATCTCGCGCAAGCTTTCGCGGCTCGGCGCGGGCTTGCCATCGCCCTTGCCCGGCCGCACCAACAGGAAATTCTCCGCAAACAAAGCGACCTCGGTCAGCGAAGCTTCGGACACCGGCAGCGCGACGATCGCGGCATCAAGCCTGCCTTCGGCAAGCTCTTCGATCAGCGTCGAGGTCAGCGTCTCACGGGCATGGATGTCGAGCTCGGGATGCGTGCGCTTAAGCTCGCCGATGATCGCGGGCAAGAGATAAGGTGCGATCGTCGGGATCATGCCGATGCGCAGCCGGCCGGTGAGCCGGTCGCGCGACGCGCGCGCGAAGTCGCCGAGTTCATCGACCGCGCGCAGGATGTCGCGGACGCGCAGCACGGCGTCTTCGCCGAACTTGGTCAGCCGGACTTGTCGCGCGCCGCGCTCGATCAAGACCGCGCCGAGCGTCTCCTCCAGTTCCTTGATCTGCATCGACAGCGCCGGCTGCGAGATCGCGCAGGCCGCCGCCGCACGGCCGAAATGGCTGTGCCGCGCCAGCGCTTCGAAATAGCCAAGCTGTCTCAACGTCATCTGAATCATCAGAATATGTTATCGTAGCGATCATTAAAGTCAATTTTACCTGATGAGAGGCGTCGTTTAAGAAAGGGGTGCGCCGGGTCGGAAACTGGTGCACAGAACGGCCCGGACACATGCGTAGCCGATGGGGAGAAACACCATGGACGCAAAAACTGACGACAAAAACGCGGGCAAATGCCCGGTCCTGCACGGCCATTCCAACCGCGACTGGTGGCCCGACACGCTGAATATCGCGGTGCTCCACCATAATTCGCCGAAGTCCGATCCGATGGGCGAGGAGTTCAATTATGCCGCGGAATTCAAGAGCCTCGACCTCAACGCCGTGATCAAGGACCTCACCGCCTTGATGACGGACTCGCAGCCGTGGTGGCCGGCCGACTTCGGTCATTACGGTGGATTGTTCATCCGCATGGCCTGGCACAGCGCCGGCACCTATCGCATCACCGACGGCCGCGGCGGCGCCGGCGCCGGACAGCAGCGCTTCGCGCCGCTCAACTCCTGGCCCGACAACGCCAATCTCGACAAGGCGCGCCGGCTGTTGTGGCCGATCAAACAGAAATACGGCCGCAAACTGTCCTGGGCCGACCTCATGGTTCTTGCCGGCAATGTCGCGCTCGACTCGATGGGCTTTAAGACCTTCGGTTTCGCCGGCGGTCGCGCCGATGTGTGGGAGCCCGAAGAGCTGTACTGGGGGCCCGAGGGCACCTGGCTCGGCGACGAACGCTATAGCGGCGAACGCCAGCTCGCCGAGCCGCTCGGCGCGGTGCAGATGGGCCTCATTTACGTCAACCCGGAAGGGCCGAACGGCAATCCGGACCCGGTCGCCGCGGCCAAAGACATCCGCGAAACCTTCTTCCGCATGGCGATGAACGATGAAGAGACCGTGGCGCTGATCGCAGGCGGCCACTCTTTCGGCAAGACCCACGGCGCCGGCGATCCGTCGCTGATCGGGCCGGAGCCGGAAGGCTCGGCGCTTGAGGATCAGGGCCTCGGCTGGAAGAGCAAACACGGCACCGGCATCGGCGCCGACGCCATCACCGGCGGTCCGGAAGTCACCTGGACCCAGACGCCGACCAAATGGAGCAATCTCTTTTTCAAGAACCTGTTCGAGAACGAATGGGAGCTGACCAAGAGCCCGGCCGGCGCCAAACAGTGGAAGGCCAAAGGTGCGGCCGCCACCATCCCGGACGCCTTCGACACGTCAAAGAAACACGTGCCGACCATGCTGACGACGGATCTCTCGCTGCGGCAGGACCCAGCCTACGAAAAGATCTCGCGGCGCTTCTATGAGCATCCCGACCAGTTCGCCGACGCCTTTGCCCGCGCCTGGTTCAAGCTCACCCACCGCGACATGGGCCCGATCGCCCGCTATCTCGGTCCGCTGGTGCCGAACGAGACGCTGATCTGGCAGGACCCGATCCCCGCGGTCGATCATCCGCTGATCGGCGAGGCCGACATCGCGGCGCTGAAGACAAAGATCCTCGGTGCCGGCCTTTCAGTCTCGCAGCTCGTTTCGACCGCCTGGGCCTCGGCCTCGACGTTTCGCGGCTCCGACAAGCGCGGCGGCGCCAACGGCGCGCGTATTCGCCTCTCGCCGCAGAAGGACTGGGAGGTCAATCAGCCGGCCCAGCTCAAGACGGTGCTGGCAAAACTCGAAGCGATCCAGAAGGAGTTCGGCAAGAAGGTCTCGCTCGCCGACCTGATCGTGCTCGGCGGCTCGGCCGCGGTCGAAAAGGCGGCGAAAGACGCCGGCGTCGACGTCAAGGTGCCGTTCACGCCGGGACGCGCGGACGCCTCGCAGGAACAGACCGATGTGGAGTCATTTGCTCCGCTCGAGCCCCGCGCCGACGGCTTCCGCAACTATATCGCCGGCAAGCGGCAGTTCATGGCGCCGGAGGAGGCGCTCGTCGACCGCGCGCAATTGCTGACGCTTACGGGACCCGAGATGACGGTGCTCGTCGGCGGGTTGCGCGTGCTCGGCGCCAATGCCGGCGATTCCAAGCACGGCGTCTTCACCAAAGAGCCGGGCAAGTTGACTAACGACTTCTTCGTCAACCTGCTCGACATGGCCACGGCCTGGCAGCCCGCGGGCGCCGGCGGCGTCTACGAAGGCCGCGACCGCAACACCAATGCGGTCAAGTGGACCGGCACCCGCGTCGACCTGATCTTCGGCTCGCACTCGCAATTGCGCGCCTTTGCCGAAGTTTATGCCTGCGCCGACTCCAAGCCGAAATTCGTGAAAGACTTCGTCGCGGCCTGGACCACGGTGATGAACGCCGATCGCTTCGACCTCGCCTGAGATCGGCGGCGCTTAACAACATCGCGCCGGGCCAGCTCGCGCTGGCCCGGCGTTGTTGTGTCGATAATCGGCTGCATCAATAACAGGCGGGTGCCCAGTATCCGTCCCACGACCGGTGCCAGGCGCAGGCGGTGTAAGGGCCGGTATAGCCGAGCGGCGGATGATAATCCTCAACCGGGCCGTTGCTAGCGTAGCCGGTGCCGCGGTGATGCCGGCGCCGGTGTACTGTCGCGACATGGACCGGCGCCGTCCTTGCCGTCGCCGCCTGTCGCTGCGGCTGTGTGCGCTGCGGCTGCGTGTCCACGCTCGGCGAGATTTCAATATTGGGCGTGAGCGTCTCGGACCCAGGCCCCCGCATTGGCAATCCCGGCGGCACGGGGGTGGGTGGCGGCTGCGGCACGGTGTTCGGGCTCGATGGATTGAACACCGGCGCCTGCGGCGGCGGAGCCGGATTCACGAACTGCGCCTGCGCCTGTTCGATCGCCGCGCCGATGAAGGCGAGGCATCCGGCCAGGGAAAGCATGGCCAGCGTTATCCGCGCAAATCTCGTTATTGGCATCGCAGTCGAGGCGGCTTGTCCGGACATGGCTGCTCTCTCTGTTTTTCCCATCGGCCTCACCGCAGCCTTAGATGTGGGCGCGGCGCGGATAAGCCAAGGGGGCCGACCTTCGTAGGGCAGCACCGCGCCCACCTCAGCGTGAACGCAGATTGCAAGTCAACAGTAGGCACGCTTCGCTTTGCCGACCTTACGCTCGCTTCGAAACTGTCCCGGTAATAGAGATATTATGAGACATCGGTTGACATTCGTATCCTGTTCGTACATATAAGCTCCGAACCTCGCTCATCGAGGACGCCTTCGGCCGAGGGTACTCTCCGATGGTGGAGCGAGTGCGGTGCCCGCGGCGGGGCCATACACCCCGTGCCCGGGCGGCTCGGGCATCATGCTCTCCGGCACTACGACCGGAGCGTGAGGTGCTACACTGGACTGGGACAGGCGGGCGCGGGTAACGCCCGTGTAACGGCGCAAAGTCTCTGCCCCCAGGTTGGGACAGACCTACAGGACCGAGCGCTCCTGCCACGTCCCAGGAAGCCTGGCCTGACGCTGGAGCCATGGGGACGAAAGCTCCCTATGGCGAGAACCGCGGTGGAACGCCGATAGGCGAGCCCTCTCGCAAGAGGGCGCCGCA
>JBEKRD010000143.1:0-8271 GCA_049519075.1 Xanthobacteraceae bacterium
GTCTTGCCGTAGACCTGGGCGACCTGCTGGATGCAGTATTTGTAGATCTGCATATAGTCGGCCATCAGGGTCATCGGCGAGAATTTCAGGCCGAGCTCGTGCTGGGCGGAGGCGACTTCGTGGTGGTGCTTTTCGACCTTGGCACCCATGCGGGCCATGGCCGCGAGCATTTCCGAGCGCATATCCTGCACCGAATCCTGCGGCGGCACTGGGAAGTAGCCCTTTTTGGTCCAGACGCGGTGGCCAAGATTGCCGCCCTCGTAGGCGGTGTCGGAGTTCGACGGGAATTCCACGGAGTCGAGCTTGAAGCCGGTGTTGTAGGGCTCCGCCTTGAATCTGACGTCGTCGAATACGAAGAATTCGGGCTCCGGGCCGAAATAGACCGTGTCGCCGACGCCCATCGACTTGACCATGGCCTCGGCCTTCTTGGCGATGCCGCGCGGATCGCGATTGTAGGGCTCGCCCGTTGTCGGCTCGAGCACGTCACAGACCAGCACGAGCGTTGTTTCGGCGAAGAACGGATCGATGGTGGCGGATGCCGGGTCGGGCATCAGGCACATGTCGGACTCGTGGATCGCCTTCCAGCCGGCGATCGATGAACCGTCGAACATCTGGCCTTCGGCGAAAGTATCTTCTTCGATCATTCCGACGTCAAAAGTGACGTGTTGCCATTTGCCGCGCGGATCGGTGAAGCGGAAGTCGACGTATTTCACGTCGCCGTCCTTGATCATTTTCATGACATTCTTTGGCGTCGTCATGGAACGTGTGCCCTTTCGTGGTGATGTGACGCGGTGGTGTTAAACGCCACATGACGCTGGGGCACTCGTGCTGCACGAGCCGGCGTGAGCAGTCGGACCAGCAACTCAAATGGCGTCGATTCCGGATTCCCCCGTTCTGATCCGGATTGCTTCTTCTATGTTCGAGACGAAGATTTTGCCGTCGCCGATCCGCCCGGTTTGGGCGGCGCGACGGATCGCCTCGACAGCTTTTTCCACCATGTCGTCACCGAGCACAATCTCGATCTTCACCTTGGGGAGAAAATCGACGACGTATTCGGCACCCCGATACAGTTCGGTGTGTCCTTTCTGGCGGCCGAAGCCTTTGGCTTCGGTGACCGTTATGCCTTGAAGACCCACTTCCTGGAGCGCCTCCTTCACTTCATCGAGCTTGAACGGCTTAATGATTGCCTCGATTTTTTTCATCGCGTCTCATCTCCCGGCTCACGGATGTGCAGAATCACCCGGAACCGAGCCTTGGTTAGCAGGTCCCGTGCCAAGGCCTTTTCCGCCCGGAAATCACTGCCAGGCGAGGGAGTTACCGGGGGATCCGGCGGTTATTGCAAGGGTTACCCACAGGGCTTCGCCAACAAAATAGGCACTTTGCCCACTTGCGCGTCAATGGCTTCCTGGCAAAAACTAACTGGTCTCATGCAATTTCCGCCGAGGCCCGCATTCGCTATCGTGCAGGCGGGATGATCGAACTTCTCAGCAATGTCGAAATGGCCGAAGCCGACCGGCTGACTATCGCGGGCGGCACTTCCGGCATCGATCTCATGGAGAATGCCGGCAGGGCCGTCGCCGAGGCGGTGGCCGGATGCCAGCCCATTGGCGGCCGAGTCACGGTAGTGGCTGGTCCGGGCAATAACGGCGGCGATGGCTTTGTGGCGGCGCGGCTCCTCGCCGAGCGCGGCTACACTGTGCTGGTCTTGCTGGTCGGCAAGCCGGGTCAGCTTCGAGGCGATGCCGCGGATGCCGCGAAAAAGTGGACTGGCGCGGTCGCAGCCGCCCAACCCGACGCGCTCGACGGTGCCGATATTGTGATCGACGCATTGTTCGGCGCCGGTCTCGATCGTCCGGTCGAAGGCCTGGCGCGCGCGATGATCGAAGCCATGAATGCCCGCACTCGCGCGCAGACGGGGCAGCGTGCCGTGCCGGTGGTGGCTGTCGACCTGCCGAGCGGGATCAACGGCAATTCGGGCGCCGTGATGGGTGTCGCGGTAAACGCGGCGCAGACGGTCACATTTTTCCGCAAGAAGCCGGGCCATATGCTGGTGCCGGGGCGGCTGCATTGCGGTACGATCACCGTCGCCAATATCGGGATTTCGGGTGCGGTGCTCGCACGCATCGCACCACTCACCTTCGAAAACATACCCGCACTGTGGCGCGCCGATTTTCCGGTGCCGCGGCACGACGGGCACAAATACGACCGCGGCCACGCGGTGGTGGCCTCCGGCCCGTCGTGGTCGACGGGGGCGGCGCGCCTTGCCGCGCGCGGGGCGCTGCGCGCGGGAGCAGGCCTGGTGACACTGGCCAGTCCACGCGAAGCTCTGGCGGTCAACGCGGCGTCGAACCTTGCCGTAATGGTCCGATCCGTCGACGGGGTCACCGAGCTCACAACGCTTCTCGCCGACCGTCGGTTGAATTCGGTCGCGATCGGCCCCGGCATCGGCGTCGGCGAGGCCACCTGCGAACTCGTGCTTGCGGTACTCGCCGGCGATCGCGCAGTGGTCCTTGATGCTGACGCGATCACGAGCTTCGCAACACAGCCCGAGCGTCTCGCCATAGCTCTCAAGGCGCGCGGGCAGCTGGCCACCATCCTCACTCCCCATGAAGGTGAATTCTCTCGTTTCTTCGGGGCTTTGGATGATAAAACTAAGGTGGGTTCGAAGCTCGAAAGGGCGCGGCTTGCGGCCGCGCTTACGGGTTCGACGGTGCTCATCAAAGGTCCCGATACGGTGGTCGCGGCGCCAGATGGCCGCGCCTCTATCGCTGGGAATGCGCCGGCCTGTCTTGCGACCGCCGGCGCCGGCGATGTGCTGACCGGCATAGCCGCGGGCCTTTTGGCCCAAGGCATGCCGGCCTTCGCAGCGGCGAACGCCGCCGTTTGGGTGCATGGCGAAGCGGCGGCAGTTTTTGGTCCCGGCCTCATCTCTGAAGATTTGCCGGACATGCTGCCGAAGGTTTATCGCGCGCTGCTGGGCTGAGGTCAGGTCACCGCGAACCAGGCCGACGCGCCAGAGTCGCTGATTAGGCCCTCGATCATCCATGTGCCGATATTGTCGGCGACAAAGGCGATCCGCGGATTGCTTCCCGGCGCGATTGGCAAAGTATCGAGCCAAAACGGTTTCCATCCGTCGTCACGGGCGTCCAGTAGACGAAAATGATGTCCATGCAGATGGATATATTGGTTTTCTGATGTCGAATTTGAGAGCCCGAGCACGACCGTCCTGGCGCGTTTGACCGCAAATAACAGTCCGCTCTTATGCCCGGTTTCGCGGGATGCAGTTCGGCCGACGGCAGCGTCGAAACGAAACGCTCCCAGAAAATCCATGCGGTCCGGCAGAGGATTGGGCGGCAGGGCTTGCGGGTCGTCCCGCGGCGCCGCTCGGGTCGCGGTTGAGGCATCACAGATGATGCGCGCGATTTCGGCGTCGGCGCTGTTACCGTCGATGTAAATGGGCGCGGTATTGCCGGGGGCGAGCGTGCAATCAATGAACACATCGATCCGATTGCCGGGGCCGAGCAACAGCCGGCCTTCACGCGCTGCGAACGGCTCTGCAGGTTCCCCATCGGTCGCCATCACGAAGGAGCGAAGGCCAGCGACACGCACTCCGAGAATTCGGCCATCGGTTGCGTTGATCAGGCGAAGCCGCAGCCGTTCGTTGGCGCGGGCGTGAATATCGAGATTCATGGTGCCGTTGACGGTCACCGGTGCGTCGGTCCGGGGCGGCGAATTTGCGGCCTCGCCGGGAACGCTCGGCGTGGCGAAGACAAGCGTCAGATCCTGATCGACGTCGACCGGTTCGCTCTCGGTAACGATCAGGGCTCCACAGAGGTCGCGCCGCGCTCGGCCGGACTCGTGAATGCCGTTTGGCGGATGGTACCAAAAAGTGCCAGCGTCAGGCGCGATGAAGCGGTAGTCAAAGCTTTCACCCGGCGCGATCGGCGATTGGGTGAGTGGCGGCGCGCCGTCCATGGCGTTGGCCGTGCGCACCCCATGCCAGTGCACCGCCGTCGGTTCCGGTAATTCATTGACCAGTCGGATGCTCAATTCTTCTCCGCGTCGGACTTGCAGCGGCGGCCCGGGAAGCATGCCGTCATAGCCCGTAGTGGTGGCGTGCAAGAGGCGGATGTCGCCCGGTGGCGATGCGGCGTGCGACCGCGTGGTTACTGCGAGGGCCGCACAGGCAGCGGCGAGCGAGCCGGATACCAAGCGGCGACGTGACAGCGGTGAGGGGGCTATGCGAATCATCCTGCCTCTTAGTCCGGATCCGCGCAGCCTTATGGGGCGGCATTGCCATTGCAAGTAGGCGGAAAACCGGGGCTATTTTTATGGTGTGCCTCCTATTTTGCGTGATATAAGCCGCGCCACCGGGCCGCCCTGCGCGTCGCGGGCGTGGCGGAACTGGTAGACGCGCGGGATTTAGGTTCCCGTGACGAAAGTCGTGGGGGTTCGACTCCCTCCGCCCGCACCAGCCGGGCGGCTTTTCCAAAACTTGGCCGGACGCCGTGGGTTTAGCCACGGGTCCGGGCCGTCAAGATCAGGCCGCAAGGCGATAAAGAGTAGTGCCGATGCAAGTGACTGAAACCGCCGCCGCGGGCCTCAAGCGCGAATATCGCGTTGTCGTTCCCGCTACCGACTTGGAAGCCAAGGTCAACGAGCGCCTCGATGACCTCAAGGGCCGGGTGCAACTTAAGGGCTTTCGGCCCGGCAAGGTGCCGGTCGCACATCTCAAGCGCCTCTACGGCAAATCCGCCATGGCGGAGGTGATCGAAGCGGCGGTGCGCGAAGCCAATACCAAGATTGTCAACGACGGCGGTTTCAAGCTCGCTACCGAGCCGAAAGTGGTCTTGCCGACCGAGGAAGGCGCTGTCGAAGAGGTCATCACCGGCAAATCGGACCTCGCTTATACCGTCGAGATGGAAATCGTACCGCCCATTACGCTCGCCGATTTCAAGAGTCTGAAGCTCGAACGGCAGACTGCGCCGGTTGAAGATTCCGAAATCGATCAGGCGCTACAGACGCTCGCCGACCAGAACCGGCCGTTCGCCGCCAAAGCCGATGCCAATGACGGTGCGGCAGAGAAGGGCGATCGCGTCACAATCTCGTTCGAGGGCAGTTTGGCCGGGAAACCCTTCGAAGGGGGCTCCGGCGAGGACGTGCCGATGGTCCTCGGCTCCGGCCAATTCATTCCCGGCTTTGAGGATCATCTGCTCGGTATCAAGTCAGGCGAAAGTCGGACCTTCGACGTCAAATTCCCGGAAAGCTATCCGGCGCCGACGGTCGCGGGCAAGGAGGCTACTTTTGCGGTGACGGCGAAAGCAGTGGACGCGCCGAGCCCGGTTACCATCGACGACGAGTTTGCCAAAACGCTCGGGCTCGAATCGCTCGCCAAGCTGCGCGAGGCGTTGCGCGAGCGCATCGAGCGCGAGCACGCTGCCGCCACGCGCCAGAAGATCAAGCGCACGCTGCTCGATCAACTGGACGAGCGCCACAAATTCGAGCCGCCGCCGTCTCTGGTCGACGAGGAGTTCAACAACGTCTGGACGTCGATCGAGAACGACCTCAAGCAGCAGGGCCGCACCTTCGCCGACGAGGGAACGACTGAGGAGAAAGCTCGCGAAGAATATCGTGGTATCGCCGAGCGCCGGGTACGGCTCGGTCTGGTGATTGCCGAAATCGGCGAGAAGAATAATATCAAGGTGACCGACGACCAGCTGAGCCAGGCTGTGGTCTCCCAAGCCAGAATGGCCCCCGGGCAGGAGCAAAGGGTGTGGGACTACTACCGGAATAATCCAGGCGCGCTGGCAGCTTTGCGCGCGCCCTTGTTCGAGGACAAGGTCGTCGACTTCCTGCTTGAACTGGCCGAGGTGACGGAAAAGCAGGTTTCCCGGGAAGAATTGTTCAAGGAAGACGACGTCGAGAATTGAGGCCGCGGGCAACGGCAGCTACGGATTCCCACGTCTTGCCGCAGGGATTTCCGCACATATCTGCGGTAGCTGCGGAGACGAATGGCCGTACCGAGTGGCAAGACGGATCGGCAGACCGACTTCGACAAGCAGGCCGACTCAAGCCACAGTGCGGAGCATTAAGCCCCAGTGACCGTTTGCCCGGCCGAATGATTGGCCCGGGTGACTCAGACCAGGTGAGCCATGCGCGATCCGAAAGAAATGTACATGAACTATCTCGTCCCTATGGTGGTCGAACAGACCAACCGCGGGGAGCGGGCCTACGATATCTATTCGCGCCTGCTCAAGGAGCGGATCATTTTCATCACCGGTCCGATCGAAGACGGGATGGCTTCGCTGGTGGTTGCCCAGTTGCTCTTTCTCGAGGCAGAAAATCCGAAAAAGGAAGTGTCGATCTATATCAATTCGCCGGGCGGGGTCGTGACCTCGGGCCTGGCGATTTATGACACGATGCAATTTATCCGCCCGGCGGTCTCGACATTGTGTACCGGGCAAGCGGCGTCGATGGGCTCGCTGCTGCTCGCGGCCGGTGGCAAGGATCTGCGCTTTGCGCTGCCGAACGCCCGCATCATGGTGCACCAGCCCTCCGGCGGGTTCCAGGGTCAGGCGACCGATATCATGCTCCATGCCCAGGAAATCCTGAACATGAAGCGGCGTTTGAACGAAATCTACGTTAAACACACAGGTCAACCGCTGAAGAAGATCGAGGACGCGCTGGAACGCG
The DNA here is from genome assembly GCA_049519075.1 of Xanthobacteraceae bacterium. Lineage (GTDB taxonomy): Bacteria > Pseudomonadota > Alphaproteobacteria > Rhizobiales > Xanthobacteraceae > BOG-931. Next base: position 6,694 of record JBEKRD010000143.1, read on the forward strand.
ACATGTTTCTGACCGCGGAAATGGCCCGGGATTTCGGGATCATCGACAAAGTGATCGAGAAACGCCCTGAGGAGCCCGGCCTGAAGACCGAACCCATCCTTAAGGGGGTGAGCTAGCCAAAACGCGCCCACCGCCATGAAATGGGCCGATTCGTCAGCCCAAAGCGGGTCCCAGCCACGGGTCAAGCGTTTTTTCGACAGTGTGATCGAGAAAACACACTGGTGCAAAGTCGCGTTATCGTTAATGGATTCTTGGTTGGCACGCCGCTAGCATGTCCGCTTGTGCGGATTAGACGGTTGCTGTCTGGTCGAGGTCCGGTTCGAGCGCGGAACGCGGGCGGTGCTACGGAATCTTAGCGCGGTGTTTCGTAAGCTGTCGTGTTGAGGTGCGTGCTGCCCTCGCGAATACGGAGAATCGAATGAGCAAAGTTGGCGGCGGCGACTCCAAGAATACGCTCTACTGCTCGTTCTGCGGCAAGAGCCAGCACGAAGTGCGCAAGCTTATTGCCGGCCCAACCGTCTTCATTTGCGACGAGTGCGTAGAACTGTGCATGGACATCATTCGCGAGGAGAACAAGTCCTCGCTGGTGAAGTCGCGCGACGGTATCCCGACGCCCCGGGAGATCCGCAAGGTTCTCGACGATTACGTTATCGGCCAGGACCACGCCAAAAAGGTGCTCTCGGTCGCCGTCCACAATCACTACAAGCGGCTTAATCACCAGAGCAAGCATAACGACGTCGAGCTGGCGAAGTCGAACATTCTCCTGATCGGGCCGACCGGCTCCGGCAAGACGCTGTTGGCGCAGACATTGGCGCGCATCCTCGATGTGCCGTTCACGATGGCGGACGCGACCACGCTGACGGAAGCTGGCTATGTCGGCGAAGATGTCGAGAACATTATCCTTAAACTGCTGCAGTCGGCCGATTACAATGTCGAGCGCGCGCAGCGCGGCATCGTCTATATCGACGAAATCGACAAGATATCGCGCAAGTCCGACAATCCCTCGATCACCCGCGACGTGTCGGGTGAGGGCGTGCAGCAGGCGCTGCTCAAGATCATGGAAGGCACGATCGCGAGCGTCCCGCCGCAAGGCGGCCGCAAGCATCCGCAGCAGGAATTCCTCCAGGTCGACACCACGAACATCCTGTTCATCTGCGGCGGCGCGTTCTCCGGCCTGGAAAAGATCATCTCCGCGCGCGGCCGTTCAACCTCGATAGGGTTCGGCGCCAGAGTGATGGCGCCGGAGGACCGCAAGCAGGGCGAGATTTTCCGCGAGGTTGAGCCTGAGGATTTGTTGAAGTACGGCCTCATTCCGGAATTCGTCGGCCGGCTTCCTGTGGTCGCGACGCTGGAAGACCTCGACGAGCCGTCGCTCAAGCGCATCCTGACCGAGCCGAAGAACGCGCTGGTGAAACAATACCAGCGCATGTTCGAGATGGAGACCGTGGACCTCACGCTCGCCGACGAGTCGCTTTCTGCGATCGCGCGCAAGGCCATCGATCGCAAGACCGGCGCCCGTGGCTTACGCTCGATCATGGAGAACATTCTGCTCGATACCATGTTCGATCTGCCGAGCCT
>JBEKRD010000144.1:0-8252 GCA_049519075.1 Xanthobacteraceae bacterium
TCGTTTAACGAAGCCGCCGCCGATTACGACGTGGTGCGCCGCGCCATTGGCCATATCCGCGGCCATTGGCGCGAGCAGCCCGAGATCGAGGATATCGCGGACGCCGCAGGCGTCACGCCGACCGAACTGCATCATCTGTTCCGGCGCTGGGCCGGGCTGACGCCGAAGGCGTTTTTGCAGGCGCTGACGCTCGATGGCGCCCGGCAATTGTTGCGCGATTCCGCAAGCGTGCTCGACGCCACTTACGAGGTGGGACTATCCGGCCCCGGCCGGCTGCATGATCTGTTCGTGACGCACGAGGCGATGTCGCCCGGCGAATGGAAATCGGGCGGCGAAGGCCTGACCGTTTATTTCGGCTTTCATCCCTCGCCGTTCGGCCAGGCGCTGGTGATGGCGACCGAACGCGGGCTTGCCGGGCTTGCCTTCGCCGACAGAGGCGAAGAGCCGACGGCGCTCGCCGACATGAAACAGCGCTGGGTCAAAGCGACTTACGTCGAGGATCAGCCACGCACTGCGCCGACCGCGCGGCGGATTTTCGATTCCTCGCAATGGCGGCCGCAGCAGCCGTTGCGGGTGGTGCTGATCGGCACCGATTGGGAAGTGCGGGTGTGGGAGGCGCTGTTGCAAATCCCGATGGGCAAGCTCGCGACCTATTCGGGCATTGCCGCCAAGGTCTGCACGCCGGCTGCCGCGCGGGCCGTCGGCGCCGCCGTCGGCAAGAATCCGATTTCCTTCGTCGTGCCCTGCCACCGCGTCGTCGGCAAATCCGGCGAGCTCACCGGCTATCACTGGGGCATCACGCGCAAGCGCGCGATGCTGGGGTGGGAGGCGGGGAAGGTCGGGGCGGCGTAGAGCGCCCACATCTCAGCGCGTCATGGCCGGACTTGTTGTTCCGGCCATCCACGGCTTCGGCGACAACAGAAGGAAGACGTGGATGCCCGCGACAAGCGCGGGCATGACGAGGTAAGGAACGCCCGGAAAATCCTACGCCGCCAGATCCTGCTTTTCCGCCACCGTCGAATCGGCATTAAGCCGGTAGATCAGCGGCACGCCGGTGCCGATCTCCCGCGCCAGGATTTCCTGCGGCGACAGTTTCTCCAGCACCATCACCAGCGCGCGCAGCGAATTGCCGTGCGCCGCGACCAGCACATTGTCGCCGCCGAGAACACGCGGCAAAATTTCCTGGATGTAATAGGGCAACACGCGCGCGGCGGTATCTTTGAGGCTTTCGCCGCCGGGCGGCGCGATGTCGTAGGACCGCCGCCAGATATGCACCTGCTCGGCGCCCCATTTGGCCCGCGCGTCGTCTTTGTTGAGACCGGAGAGATCGCCATAGTCGCGCTCGTTGAGCGCCAGATTCTTCACCACCGGAATGCCCGTCTGCCCCATCTCCTCGAGCATCAGATCGAGCGTGCGCTGCGCGCGTTTGAGCGCGGAGGTGAAAGCCAGATCGAAATGCAGGCCCTGGGCTTTGAGCTTCTTGCCGGCGGCGCGCGCTTCCTTGACGCCGAGTTCGGTGAGATCGACATCGCGCCAGCCGGTGAACAGGTTTTTCAAATTCCACTCGCTCTGGCCATGACGCACCAGTACGAGAATGCGGTCGCTCATGTCGTGGTCCTTTGCTGGCGCGCAGCGCCGGGAATTCTGCTAATCAGCATAGCCCCGCCGGTCAAGCCAGGGGTGCGCGCCCCATGTCCTGCGGCAGTTCGCAACCTGGACAACACCGGGTCCCGTCTGTCACAACGCGGCAGAATAATAAATGGACAAGCCGGGAGGACGACGAGGTGAATTTCGCACAGGGCAAATTGGCGGTTGCCGCCGCCGCGAGCGTACTGACGCTGGCGCTCGCATCGGGTGCCGCGCAAGCGGACGACACGACCTACGTGATGAAGATCACCACGCCGACGCTAAACGCCGCGCTCGATCAATACGCCAAGGTTTTCGGCGCCGCCGTGGAAAAGGATTCCGGCGGCCGTATCAAGGCCGAGGTCTATCCGGCGAGCCAGCTCGGCTCGGTTCCGCGCCAGATCGAAGGGACGCAGTTCGGCGCGATCCAGTGCGCCGTCATCCCGCCCGAATTCTTCGTCGGCGTCGACGAGCGTTTCGAGGTCCTGGCCGCGCCCGGTCTCGTCACATCCTCCGAACAGGGCCAGAAGATCGCTGGCGATCCGGAGGTGCTGAAATTCTATCTTGGGCTTGGCGCCAACAAGGGGCTGCACGGCGTTGCCGTCGCCTTCGCCGAGCCGGCCGAAGTGATCTCGAAGAATGCCATCCGTCATCTCGACGATTTCAAGGGCAAGAAAATCCGCATCTTCGCGTCGGAATTCCAGTCGGCCGCATTCAAGCGGCTGGGCACCACGCCGGTGGCGATGTCGCCCGGCGACGTCATGACCGCCATCCAGCAAGGCTCGCTCGATGCCTCGGTTGCCGGCATTCAACTGCTCAGCGGGTTGCACTTCTATGACGCGGCGAAATCCATCACCATGACCAACCACGCCGCCATCTTCTTCGTCGTCGAGCTGAGCAAGAAGTGGTACGATGGGCTGCCGGCCGATTTGCAGCAGATCCTCGACCGCGACGCCGCCAGCATCGCCATCAGTTTCAATCCGCGCGCGATCGAGATCGAGAACGCCGCGGTCAAGACGTGGACGGATGCCGGCGGCGAATTGATCAAGCTGCCGGCCGCCGAACAGGCGGAGATGATCAAGACGATGGGAAGCGTCGGCGCCGATCTATCAAAGGATAAGCCCGCCCTCGCCGAAGCCTTCAAGATCGTCACCGACGCGGTGCAGCGCGGTCACTGAGGCCGGTTTCTAAATATCTTTCAAACCCAGCACGTCGGCCATGGCATAGAGCCCGGGCTTCTTGCCGCGCGCCCATAGCGCCGCGTGCAGCGCGCCGCGGGCGAAGATCATGCGGTCCTCGGCGCGGTGCGTCAGCTCCAGACGCTCGGCCGGGCCGGCGAAGATCACGGTATGGTCGCCGACCACGCTGCCGCCGCGTAGCGAAGCAAATCCGATGTCGCCCGGCTGCCGCGCGCCGGTGATGCCGTCGCGGCCGCGCACCGAATGTTGCGCGAGATCGACGCCGCGGCCCTCCGCCGCGGCGCGGCCGAGCATCAAGGCGGTGCCCGACGGCGCGTCGATCTTCTTGTTGTGGTGCATTTCGACGATCTCGATGTCGAAATCCTGGTTCAGCGTCGCCGCGACGCGCTTGGTCAGCGCCGCGAGCAGATTGACGCCGAGACTCATATTGCCGGACTTGACGATGGTGGCGCGCTTGGCCGCTTGGGCGATGACGGCCTCTTCTTCGGCGGAATGGCCGGTGGTGCCGATGACGTGGACGATGCCGGCGGCGGCGGTCAGTTCGGCGAAGGCGAGCGTGGCGGCGGGGATGGTGAATTCGATCAAGCCGTCGGCCTGTTGCAACAGCGGCGCGACGTCGCTTGTGATCTTGATGCCGTTTGGGCCAAGGCCTGCAAGCTCGCCCGAGTCACGGCCGATGACCGCCGAGCCCGCGGCATCGACCGCACCGGCCAGCACCAGGCCCTTGGTGGCGGCGACGGCATGGATCAGCGCGCGCCCCATGCGCCCACCGGCGCCGGCGATCACGATCCGCATGTCGGAATTTGCCGCGGCCATTGGCTTTCGTTCCTATCGGCGCGGGTATAGCGGCGCGCGGCACTGCCAGCAACACAAGCGAGCTTTAAGGCTGCGGCCCGTCATAGCCTTCGACGATGATCATATCGGTGATGGCGTGCTTGTGCCGGATCTTCATGTTCTCTTGGTATTCCGGCGAGCGATAGCAGGCGAGCGCCGTGGCATAATCCGGGAATTCGATGATAACGTTGCGCGACCGGCTGGCGCCCTCCGTGCATTCGAACTGGCCGCCACGCACGACAAAGCGGCCGCCGTACTTACGATAGATGCCGGGATTGGCGGCGGCATAGGGCTTATAACCCTCCTCATCCTGCACATCGACGCGTCCGATCCAATAGCCCTTGGCCATGACGGGTCTCCTTCAGTTGCCTGGCTGCGCCGCCGCGGCGATCTCGGCGACGATCGCTTCAGCCGCGGCTTTGGGATCGGCGGCGGCAAGAATCGGCCGGCCGACCACCAGGTAATCGGCGCCCGCCGCGATTGCCGCGGTCGGCGTCGCGATGCGCTTTTGCTCGTCCTTGACGCTGCCGGCAGGCCGGATTCCCGGCGTCACCAAGGCCATGTCGGGCCCGACAATGCGGCGCAGACTGGCGACCTCTTCGGGAGAGCAGACCAGGCCGTCGACGCCGAGATCGCGCGCCTGCGCGGCGCGGCGGGCGACCAGTTCCGCTACCGGAAAGGCATAGCCGGCCACGGCCAGATCGGCGTCGTCGGACGAGGTGAGCACCGTGACGGCGAGGATGCGCAAGCCGTTTTCGCGCGCCTCGACCGCGGCTTTCATGGTCTGCGGATAGGCATGCACCGTGAGGAAAGTGGCGCCGAGCCGCGCCACGCTTTTGACGCCCTGCGCCACGGTATTGCCGATGTCATGCAGCTTGAGATCAACGAAAACCTGTTTGCCGGCGTCGATCAGCTTTTGCGAGAATCCGATGCCGCCGGCAAAGCCAAGCTGATAGCCGATCTTGTAGAACGACACCGTGTCGCCCAGCCGAGCCACCATGGCGTCGGCCGCTTCGACGGACGACAGATCGAGCGCGACGATGAGACGTTCGCGAGGCTGCAGCATGGCTTGGTTCATGGTCAGGGCATCCGCTTTCGGCGACTGCTTTACCCCATCACGCTCGCCAATTCGACCAGCCTGCGCATGGCGGCTTTCAGCGCTAAGGCCTGCGCCTCGTCCTTGAGATTGTCGCGCTCGTCGAAGGCCTGTTCGGCGCGCGGTACCGACACTTGTTCGGGAATGACCAGAGCGCCGCAGCCCAGCTCCAAAATCTGCCGCAGCGCCATCAGCGACCGGACGCCGCCGCCGGAACCGCTCGCCGCCGAGCCGATCGCAAAGACCCGGCCTTTGAAGGCGGCATAAGTCGGCTCGCCCGGCTCGCGTACCCGCGAGATCCAGTCGATGGTGTTTTTCAGAAGCGGCGATACCGACGCCGAATATTCGGGGCTGGTGATGAACACGCCCTGATGCGCCATCAGCATGCGCTTGAGCTGGGCTGCCGCCTGCGGCGGTCCGGACCCCGCGACCAGGTCGGCATCGAACAGCGGCAGCGTATAGTCTTCGAGCGAAATCCGCGTCACCTCGGCCTCGGTAAGCGCGAGCTCCTTGGCCGCCAGCGCGGCGAGCCGCGCATTCTGCGAGCCGGTGCGCAGCGAGCCGGGAATGACCAGGATTTTCGGAACAGCCATTTGCGAAAGCGGGCTAGAAGAAGGTCGTCAGGTCCGGCGATAAACCCATACGCGCGCGGGCGGAATGTTCATCCAGATGCGTTCGGAGGATTCCGCCGAAAAGCCGCCGAGCCGCTTCGGCAACGGTGACGCCACCGAATAGGTGAACTGCACGAAGGGCGCGCCGGGCAGCATCAGATCGAACGCATCGCGCAATAGCCGCAAGCGCATCCTGATCGGCTTGGTCACCAGTGGCAGCCCGGAGACGACCGCGGCCGCCGGTTGCAGCAACAGCGTTTCGAGCAGCCGGCGCATGCTATAGGCGTCGCCCTGAACTAGCGTTGCGGCGGGATAACGCGCGCGCAGGATGCGGCAAAAGCCGGGATCGAACTCGACCAGTACCAGCCGGGACGGCTCGATGCCGTTAGCGACCAGCGCTTCGGTCACTGGCCCGGTCCCCGGACCCAATTCGACCACCGGCCCGGTCGAGTTCGGATCGACATAGCGGGCCATGGCGCGGGCGAGGATCTTGCTGGACGGCGTCACCGCGCCGATCGATAGCGGGCGTTCGAGCCAGGAGCGGATGAAGCGCACTTCATCGTCGAGCCGAATGCCTTTCTTCAGCTCGAATTGCTTGACCCGCTGCTCGATGAGCTTGCCGATATCGTCGCGCTTTTGTTCGAAGAACCGGATCTGGCGCCCGATCTTGCGCTCGATCATGTTCTTGCGGAACTCCAGGACACGCAACTGCCGCTCGATTCTCTGTTCGAATTTTTGCAGGGCCGGCAGCGACATGGCATCCACACGACAAAGTCTTTTTATGACAAGATCTTGCCGCTTTTAAAACATTCAGACGACAAAGACCAGATGGGCGTCAAGCCGACCCGGTGCGGCCGCCCAGGCCGTCAAGAAACTCCTTGACCTTGCCGAGGAAGCCGGCGGATTCCGGATGCGTCTCGACCGACGACAGACGGTCGAATTCGGCCAGGAGTTCGCGCTGCTTCTTGGTCAATTTCTGCGGCGTCTCAACCATGACCTGGACATACATGTCGCCCGACTGCCGCGCGCGCAGAATAGGCATGCCCTTGCCTAAGAGCCGGAAGCGGCGGCCGGATTGGGTTCCTTCCGGGACTTTCACCTTGGTCTTGCCGCCATCGATGGTCGGCACTTCGCATTCCCCACCCAACGATGCCGTCACCATGGATACCGGAACGCGGCAATGCAGGTCGGCGCCCTCGCGCTGGAAGAATGGATGCGCGGCGATCGACAGGAAAATGTAGAGGTCGCCGGGCGGCCCGCCACGCACGCCGGCCTCGCCCTCGCCGGCGAGCCGGATGCGGGTACCGTCCTCGACGCCGGGCGGAATATTCACCGCGAGCGTGCGCTCGCGGGTGACGCGGCCGGAGCCCGCGCATGACGCGCAGGGACTATCGATCGACTGGCCGCGGCCGTGGCAGTTCGGGCAGGTGCGCTCCAGGGTGAAAAACCCTTGAGCGTGGCGGACACGACCTTGACCGCCGCACATCGGGCAGGTTTTCGGCTTGGTGCCGGCTTTGGCGCCGGAGCCGGAGCAGGCTTCGCAAGTCACCGAGGTCGGAATGCGGATTTGCGCATTCTTGCCCGCATATGCCTCCTGCAGCGCAATTTCCATATTGTAGCGCAGATCGGCGCCGCGCTCGCGGCCAGAGCCGCGGCCACGGCCGCCACCCGACATGCCGAAAATCCCCTCGAACAGATCGGAGAAGCTCGTACCGAAATCGGCGCCGAAGCCCGCCGCGTTGCCCATGCCCTGCTCGAAGGCGGCATGGCCGAAGCGGTCATAGGCCGCCCGCTTGTCGGGATCCTTTAGGACCTCATAGGCCTCGTTGATTTCCTTGAAGCGATGCTCGGCGTCCTTGTCGCCGGGATTGCGGTCGGGATGGCACACCATCGCCTGCTTGCGAAAAGCGGCCTTGATGTCGCCATCCGTCGCCGTGCGTTCGATCGAAAGTGATTCGTAGTAGCAGCGCTTGGCCATCACCCCTCACCCGAGGTTGTCCGAGACCTCGCAATTGTACAGGACGTTGCGGCGACAGACTCGGCACAAGAACATCTTTGCACATGAACATGCGCCCCCGTTTCGTTTCCGGGGGCGCCACCCTGACGAGCCGCAACGGCATAGTGCCTCGCTGATCAAGCGGACTTTTTGTTTTTCTTGTCGTCGTCGACTTCGGTAAATTCGGCGTCGACAACATCGTCCTTCTTGGCGTCGGTGCTGCCGCCGGCATCGGCGTCGCCGCCCGGCTGCTGCTCCGAGGCCTGCTTATACATCGCCTCGCCGAGCTTCATGGACGCCTGTGCCAGCGCATTGGTCTTGGCGGTGATCGCTTCCGCGTCGTCGCCCTTCAGGGCTTCCTTGAGGTCGGCCATGGCGTTTTCGATGGCACGGCGATCGGCCTCGCCGACCTTCCCGCCATGCTCGGCCAAGGTCCGCTCGGTCGAGTGGACCAGGGCCTCGGCGTGGTTCTTCGCTTCGACCTGGGCCTTGCGCTTCTTGTCATCCTCGGCGTGAGCCTCGGCGTCCTTGACCATTTTCTGGATGTCGGTCTCGGACAGGCCGCCGGACGCCTGGATGCGGATCTGCTGTTCCTTGCCGGTGCCCTTGTCCTTGGCCGACACATTGACGATGCCGTTGGCGTCGATGTCGAAGGTGACTTCGACTTGCGGCACGCCGCGCGGCGCCGGCGGCAGACCGACCAGATCGAACTGGCCGAGCATCTTGTTGTCGGCCGCCATCTCGCGCTCGCCCTGGAACACGCGGATCGTCACCGCGGTCTGGCCGTCCTCGGCGGTGGAGAACACCTGGCTCTTCTTGGTCGGGATCGTGGTGTTGCGGTCGATCAGCCGGGTGAACACGCCGCCCAGCGTCTCGATGCCGAGCGACAG
>JBEKRD010000145.1:0-8194 GCA_049519075.1 Xanthobacteraceae bacterium
GGAGCAAAATTTATTGCCCGATGAGAGCGGCGAGCCGGTGCGTCATCCGCAGGTCGCGGAAGTCTTCATCAAGGATGGCAAAGGCGGCTATCGGCCGCGCTCGGCGACCATGCATTGATGGGCGGCGGCTCCGATTGGGCCGCCGAAGTCAGAGCCGGTCGAGCATGGCGGTATTGATCAATCCGCTCGTCCCGCATGCGCGCAGACGAGCGGATGAATCGTAATTCCGACCGGCGATCCGGCTTTATTGCGCCGGCGCCGGGGCCGGTGCGTTCGAGGACTGCGGCTGGCCCTGCTGGCTCTCGAGCTTCTTGCGGGCTTCGTCGGCGCGGCGCTGCAATTCGTCCTGCAATTTCTTCTGCTGCTCCTCGAAAACCTTGGGATCGGTCGGCGGGCCGTCATAGGCCTTGGCGAAATCGGCGAGCGGTAGAACGAGGCTGATCGGCTGGCCGGTCGAGTTGATCGCCTGCACCGCGAGACCCTGCCCCTTTTTCATTTTGCCGATCATGTCGGGGCTGGCCTCGTAATCGGCCATGCAGCCGTTGGTGAAGCAGATGACGTAAGGCGCGGTCATCGGTTGCTCCTGATCGAGGATGACGCGCGTGCCATGAACGAGCTGCATGCCCAGCGGCAGCGTGACACGTAGAATTTTCTTCGGTTCGCCTTCCGGCTCGATCAGCACTGCGGCGACGACCGGCATTCCGGACTCGATACGGGCGTCCTTGCCGGTGAAACAGACCTGCTTGGCATTGGCATCCTGCCCCTTGAGGCAGAATTTGGTCCACGGCGAATAGATCAACTGGGCTTGCTGCTGCTGTTCGCCGCCTGGGCCTGGCGCCGGCGCTGGTTGCTGGGCCTGCGGGGCGGGTGCGGCGGGCGCAGCCTGTGCCGCAGGCTTCTTGGCCGGCGCTGCCGGCGGCTTTGGCTTGGCCGCGGGAGCAGGCGCGGCCGGAGCAGGCGCCTGCTGCGCAATGGCGGGTGCGCCGGTCGCCAGCGCCAACGCCACGCCGATCCCGACAGTCAGGATTGCGGTTTGGCCAATAGTCTTGCCGATGGCGGCGAGCGTCCGGCTCACCGGCCGGGCCGGCGCCGACGCGTTCCCATAATTCATGAATGCAGTTCCTTTTTGGTGCTGCTACCCGCCAACCGACAGCGGTCGATCGGCCTGGTCAGCCTAGCGTGTACATGATCCCGAAATCGGGCCTACCCGATATTCGTCGCCGCATCGCGCCGCGCGAGCCCCCGGCGTGACGGTCAATCGACGCAGAATACGGCAACAACGTGACCCCCAGCCCGGCCCAATAGCCCAATTGGCCGCGCAGATAAAGCCCACTTCCGCAGGAGAGCGTCAGCGCTCATCACGCTCTGCAGTTCGCGGCCACGTCTCGATTGCCGGCGCCGACCCGCCGTTACGGCTCCGCCGTGTTACATTCACCACCGGTCGACCGAATCAACCATCAATAGTCTGCCGCCGATGACATCACTAAATACCGGCCAGCTGCTTACGGGTGATGCCGGACGGGAGCCCAGCCATGGGATACGTGCCCCCTTTCGCGCGGCGCTCACGCTCATCGCGTTCCTTGCCGGCTCTGCCGCGCCGGCCGGAGCCGAGCCGACGCGCGCCATCGCCATGCATGGCGTACCGGCGCTGCCGGATGACTTCACGGCGCTGCCTTATGCCGATGCCGACGCGCCGCGGGGCGGGCGGCTGGTGGAGGGCGTACTCGGGACCTACGACAGCCTCAATCCGCTGATCGTCCAGGGCCTCGCCGTGCAGCCGGTGCGAGGCTACGTCATCGAGAGCCTGATGGCGCGCGGCTACGACGAGCCATTCACGCTTTACGGTTTGTTGGCGCGCACGGTCGAAACCGATGATGCGCGCAGCTACGTCACCTTCGCGCTCGATCCCGCAGCGCATTTTTCCGACGGTGCTCCGGTAACCGCCGAGGACGTGGTGTTCTCTTGGCAGCTGTTGCGCGACCACGGCCGGCCCAATCACCGCAGCTATTATTCGAAAGTCGCCAAAGCCGAGGTTCTCGATTCGCGCAGCGTGCGGTTCGATTTCGCCGAGACGGGCGATCGCGAATTGCCCCTCATTCTCGGCTTGATGCCGGTGCTGCCGAAACATGCGATCGACGTCGCCAATTTCGAGAATACGACATTGACGAAACCGATCGGCAGTGGCCCCTATGTCGTCGCTACCGTTGACGCTGGAAAAAGCGTCACTTTCAATCGCGATCCCAATTACTGGGGGCGCGATCTGGCGATCAATCGTGGCTTGTGGAATTTCGACGAGTTGCGTTTCGATTTCTATCGCGACAACGATGCCTATTTCGAAGCCTTCAAGGCCGGCTTGTATGATGTGCGCAGCGAGACCGATCCGACGCGATGGCAGACCGGCTACGATTTCCCCGCCATGCGCGATGGCCGCGTCGTCAAGGAAACGTTCCAGACCGGTTTGCCGAAATTCAGTTCCGATTTCGTCTTCAACACGCGGCGATCGATCTTCGCAGATATCCGGGTGCGGCAGGCGGTCGCTTTGCTGTTTGATTTCGAGTGGATCAATCGGAGTTTTTTCTACAATCTCTACCGCCGCAGTGCGAGCTTCTTCGACAATAGCCAATTGTCGGCCTATCGCCGGCCGGCCGATCAGACCGAACGCGCGCTGCTCGCGCCCTATCCCGGTGCGGTGCGGGCCGATGTGCTCGACGGCACCTGGTCGCCTCCGGTGAGCGACGGTTCCGGCCGCGATCGTGCGACGCTACTCCAGGCGCTCGGCTTATTCAGCGCCGCGGGCTACGCACTCGACGGCACGACGCTGCGCGAGCGGGCAAGCGGGCGTCCTTTCGCGTTCGAAATCATGGTAACGAGCCGCGACGACGAACGGCTGGCGCTGGCCTTTTCTCACGACCTGGCGCGCGCCGGCATCGATGCCAAAGTGCGGCTTGTCGATGCCGTGCAATATCAACAGCGCCAGTCGTCGTTCGATTTTGATATGATCGAATATCGCTGGGATGAATCTCTGTCGCCCGGCAATGAGCAAAGTTTCTACTGGGGTTCCGCGGCCGCCGATCAGCGAGGGTCGCGCAATTACATCGGCGTCAGGAGCGCCGCGGTCGACGCCATGATCGCTGCTCTGTTGCGCGCACGCGAACGTCCCGATTTCGTCGCCGCGGTGCGCGCACTCGACCGCGTGCTGATCTCGGGCAGTTACGTCGTGCCGCTGTTTTACCTGCCAGACCAATGGGTGGCGCGCCGGGTCGGGGTCGGCCATCCGGCGCGAACCTCGCTGTCGGGCTTCCTGCCGGAAACTTGGTGGCGCCAACCGGTTAAGGCGCTGCAATGACGGGCCCCGCGATGCGACGCCGGACAAGACGCCCATGATTCTCGGTGAAACCATGCTTGGCGACGCCGCACGCGCCGCCGGCAAAGCGGGGCAGGACGAGGCGTTGCGCAGTCAAAGCCGCATCACCATCGACCAATTGTTTCGCCGCGCCGCGACGCGGCGACCGGACGCCATTGCGCTCGTCGATCCGCCGAACCCCGCAAGCTTCACCGACGGTCAAGCGCGGCGGCTGTCCTATGCCGAGGCCGACCGCATGGTGTCGGCGATCGCCGGCCGGCTGCGCCTGATGGGTCTGCCAACCGACGCCATCATCGGCATCCAATTGCCGCATACGGTCGAGAATATCCTGACCATTCTCGGCGTGCTGCGCGCGGGCATGATCGCGGCGCCGCTGCCGCTATTGTGGCGGCGCGCCGATACGGTCGGGGCTTTGACGCGCGTCGGTGCCAAGGCGATCATTACCTGCAAACGCGCCGGTGGTTTCGCGCACGCCCAATTCGCCACCCGCGTCGCCGCTGAGGTGTTTTCCATCCGTTATGTGTGCGGATTCGGCGACGATCTGCCCGACGGCGTGGTATCGTTGGATGATCTGTTCGCGACGGTCGAACCCGATCCGATCCCGCCCCTCGAGCGCAACAGCAATGCCGCGGCCCACATCGCCGTCATCAGCTTCGAGGTCGGCGACACGGGACCGGTTCCGGTGGCGCGGCGCCATCTCGAATTGCTCGCCGGGGGCTTAGGCATTCTGATGGAATGCCAGCTGGTCGAGGACGCAACCATCCTGTCGTCGCTCGCACCGGCGTCGTTTGCCGGCCTCTGCCTGACGCTGGTGCCTTGGCTTCTCACCGGCGGCACGCTGGCACTGCACCAGCCGTTCGACCTCGATGTTTTTCTCAGCCAGCGCGACCAGCATTGTTGCGCTACGCTGATCTTGCCGGGGCCGGTCGCGTTGCGCCTCGGCGGCGCGGGACTTTTTGCCGACGATCGGCCGACGACCATCGTGTCGCCGTGGTATTGCCCGGAGCAGTTCGCCGACAGCGCGAATTGGCCTGAACGCGACGCCGTCCTGGTCGATGTGCCAATCTTCGGCGAAGCGGGCTTCGTCGCCGCGCGACGCGGAGCGGACGGTCGACCGATCCCCTTGCCATTGGGCCGGATCGCCGTGCCCCCCCTGTCGGACGGCGCCTTGACGGTCGCCGAGCTCGGCGTGACTGAAACCGCGACATTGGCGTTGCGTGGTCCGATCGTGCCGCGCCACGCTTTTCCGCCCGGCATCGAGCACTCCGACCAGGCCTATTTCGCCATCGGCGGCGACGGTTGGGTTGATACCGGTTATCCGTGCCGGGCCGACGCCGCGGCCAAAACCATTGCGGTGACCGGTCCGCCGTTGGGTGTGGTGACGATCGGCGGCTATCGCCTGGCGATGGGCGGCCTCTTGGAGACGATCCGGCGCATCGATCCCATGGCCACGCTGACGGCCAAGCCGGATCCGCTGCTGGGCCACCGCCTCGTCGGTGCCGCGAGCGATTGCAACGCCATGGCGGCAGCCCTCAACGATCTCGGCGTCATGCCGCTGGTCGGCGCGGCATTCGTCTCGCAAGGCGAGCAGGTCCTGCGCGAGGCCATGGCGGCGGACCAGCAGCCGACCACGGAGCCCACCATGGAGGCGGCTGCGGCCGTCGCCTGATTGGACGCTGCTTTGTTGACGGCCCATTAACAGCACTTTGGCATGGTTGCGGGCTGTCGCCGCAAAAGCCGGTATTCTGTTGCGTAGTCACATCGCGTAGCCCCCATGGCGTTGCAAGGTCCGTTCGCCGTCATTGCCGACATCCCGGCGCCGGATGTGGTCGAGGCTCTGCGCGCGGCCGGCGGTTTTCCCATCATCGAAGCAAGTTGGGCCGATGCGCAAAGTGCGCTCGCCGCGGTCGAGCCGGAAGCGCTGGTGCTCGCCGAGCCGTGTCCGGATCGCGCGCGCGCCGATACGCTAGCCACGCTCGTCGGCGATCTGCGCAATAAAACCGGCGGTCTTTATATGCCGGTTCTCGCTCGAATGCGCGACGACAGCGCCTCGGCGGTGACCGACGCGCTGGCAATATCCGCAAGCGCGCCGCCGGCGCGGCTGGTGCGTCGACTGACCACGGCGCTGCGGGTGCGCACGCTGCACGGTACGGTGATGCGCCGCATGCGCACGCTCTCCGCGCGCGGCGAGACCGTACCGGAACTGCCGGCGGGCGATCCGCTCGATGAGGCGAGCGTGCTTGTGACCGGACGGGGACGCGGCTATCCGGCGCTATCGGTTGCGGTCGGCGAACAGGTCGCAGTGGTTGGCGCGCTGAGCGTAGAACACGCCGCGCGCGCGCTCAATGCACGCGACATCGACGGCATGGTGATCGGCGATGGCTTCAGCCCGCGTGTTGTCGATGCTCTGTTGACGGTGCTCGCCGACGACGTGCGGTTTCGCGATCTGCCGGTGACGGTGCTCGGCGGTCATCCCGGCGCGATCGAGCCCTATGCCATGGAACTGGCCAACCTCGAACGCATCGCCGACGGGCCGCAGCGCCTGGTCGAGCGCTTCTTGCCCTATGTGCGGCTGCATGCCTTCGGTCAGCGGCTCAAGCGCATGCTCAAATCGCTCGACGCCAAGGGCATGCTCGATCCGGATACGGGCCTCCTCGCCCACGACGCGTTCTGGCGCGACCTCAACCGCGCCGTCGACGACGCGGAGAAGCGTGGCACCGGGCTCTCGATCGCGCGCTTCTCGTTCGATCGTTCGGATCGCCGCACCAGTCTCGACGCGGCACGCCTGGTCGGCCGGTTGATGCGTCAGGTCGATTTCGCCTGCCGCGAAGCCGACGATTCTATCTTCGCGGTATTCACCGAGACCGATCTGCGCGCCGCGCATGTGGTCGCCCGCCGCATTGCCAGCGTGCTCAAGCGCTCGATGCTGGCGCCGGACCGCAACCGGAACGGGGTCGATGCCGCGGTGACGCTCGCAACTTTGAAGCCGACCGACAATGTCGATTCCCTGATCGCGCGGATTGTGGGCCAGGTTGCGGCCAAATAAGGCTCGCACCATCTATCCGTTTGGCCGGACCGCGATTTCCGTCGATCCGGCAGATGCGCTAGCTTGGGCGTGACCGAAACGAAGGTTTTGCCATGGACGAGGCTTCCGAGGCGCGGGTTTCCGTCAATGTCGACGTGGTTTCCGACGTCGTCTGCCCGTGGTGCTATATCGGCAAGCGCCGGCTGGAATCGGCCATCGCGCTCACGCCCGATGTCGACGTCGTCATCAATTGGCGGCCGTATTTTCTCAATCCGTGGATCCCGCGCGAGGGCATCGACCGGCAGACTTATCTGGAGACTAAATTTGGCTCCGCCGAACGCTATAGCGTGATCGCCGAGCGCGTTGTCGTCGCGGCTGCCATGGAAGGGCTGATCTATGCGCCCGACAAGGTCAGCCGCCAGCCCAATACGCTCGACTGCCATCGCCTCATTCTGTGGTCGCGCAGCGCCACCGATCCCGGCCGCGTCAAGCAGCGGCTGATGGAGCTGTATTTCGCCGAAGGCGCCGACTTGAGCGACGCCAAAGTACTGATCCAGGCCGCGGTCGAGTGCGGCATGGACGGAGACTTGGTGCGGCGGCTCCTTGCCAGCGACGCCGATGTCGATCGCATCGAGAGCGACGCCACCTCCGCCAAGGAAGCCGGCATCGACGGCGTGCCGTGTTTCATCTTCGGCTCAAGCGTCATCGTTACCGGCGCGCAATCGCCGGAATATCTGGCAAGCGCAATCGAGCGCACCTCGGGCCGGCACACGCGCCTGCGCGCGTAACGCCGCGTCGTCGTTACACGACGCAACGCCGCCTAGGCGACCAACAGCGACGAAAAGAAAGCCCGGATCACGGCCTCGCCGATTGGCGGCATCGCAGCCTTGGTCTCAAACTGACAGCCGCATTTCTCGCAAGACCAAAGATTGAGGACGTGCTCGTCGTCTTCGAATTCCGACCATTCCGGAGAAAGCAACAGGTCGCCGCACTTAACGCAGGGCGTACCGTAATCGGACGCAAGCGTGATCGTCGTCATGGTAACCTCCCTCGCTGTAGCCTCGCTGGCTTCGCGTTCCTCAACCCCGCGTTCACGGAGCGCGAAACGGTCACAAGGCAATCGCCTGCCCTTTCATCGAGCCTGGCATTGATCTGGATCAAGAACCGCGAAACTTAGGCGTTTGCGTGGCTCCCCTCGCCGCGAACAACCTCGATCGAACCGGATCGGGGATCGGGGGCAGGCATTCTCGGTATCATGCTGTGGCGTTCACCCGCGCCTATGGCTGATGGCCCAGACGTATGCCGCAACCGCGGCGACGTCGGCATCTGTCAATGGCGCGCCGCCTTTGGGCGGCATCGGTTCGGTATAGGCCACGGGCTTTTGCACGCCGTTCGCGATCGTCTGCTCGATGGATTTCAGGCTGCCGTCGCCATGCAGCCATTTGCCGTTGACCAGCGATGGCGCCTGCCGACTTCCCCTGGCGTCGGAGCCGTGACAGCCGGTGCAGGTGCCGTTGGCCGCCTCGCCGAGGAAGATACGCTCGCCCAATGCGATTTCCTGTTCGGTCGCACCCGGTGGCACGGGCAGCGACGCCAAGGCTGAAGCTTGGCCGGCATCGGGGTGGATGCCCTCGGGCGGAAGCGGCTCGCCGCCACTCGCGGCGACCAGCGCGGGCGCCGGCGCGGCCGCGATCGGCGCATCGCTGCTGCCATGATAGGTGACGCGCCAGATGCGGCCATGCACGTCATCGGAAATAAAGAGCGCGCCATCCGGGGCCATCGCGAGCCCGGTCGGCCGGAACGCC
>JBEKRD010000146.1:0-8045 GCA_049519075.1 Xanthobacteraceae bacterium
CAGTCCCTCCGCATGATGCTGACCAAGAAAATAATCGAGCACTTTGCGGTTGGGTCCGACTCCGTAAGACCAGAAATCGTGGCCCATCAGGTCGCGCGCTTCCTTCAGCCGTTCCTCGACAAACGGCAGCGTCACCTTGGTGGCGGACGTGTCCGACAATTTCTTCAAGCCCGCTTCTTTGGCCTGCTCGAACGCCTTGTAAACCGCGCCGGGCAGCCAAGGATGGCGTTCGGCGAGTTCGCGGCGAATTCCGAGGACGTGCATGATCGGGAAAAATCCGGTGCGCTTGAAATAATCTTTCGCCACCGCCGTCGGATCGGGAAACAGCCAGCCGATATGCGGATGACCCTTCTCGATGAGGGTCGGCGGCCGCGGCGCGATAAAGCCGTCGATCTCGCCCGCTTCGAGCAGTGTTGAAATCGTCGCGCCCTCCGGCGCGTTGTCGAGCCGCACGCCGGGCGGCAGCTTGACCGAGATTTTCTCCGGCCGGCCGGCCTCTTCGATGCCGCCGCGGATCCAGTGGATATCCGAGCGCTTGACGCCGTAATCGTCTTCCAGCATGGCGCGCGCCCAGACATTGGCGGTGAGCTGATATTCCGGCACGCCGACTTTGCGGCCCTTGAGGTCCTCCGGCTTTTTGATGCGGTCGGTGCGCACATAAATCGAGGTGTGGCGGAAGGCGCGCGACACGAAGGCCGGCACCGCGATATAGGGACAATCCTTGAGCGCGGTCTTGACCGTGTAGCTCGACAGCGACAATTCGCAAATGTCGAATTCGGCGGCGCGAAAGGCGCGGAAAAAAATCTCTTCCGGAACGAGCTGCATATAGACCGGATCGACGCCGTCGATCTGGACGGAGCCGTCAAACAGCGCACGGGTGCGGTCGTAATCGCCGACGGCGATCGAAAGATTGAGCTTGGCCATTTCACTTCCCTATTCGATGGTCTTGATTATTTCTGTAGCGAGCGTCTGCTGCGAGGGCAAATCTTGAGCCCTCACCGCCCCGCGAAGGTCTCGGCGGGCGCGATATCGGTGAGCCGGAATTGCACGCGTTCTTCACCCTGCCAGCGGTCGATCGCAAATGAGCCTGCGGCGTGAACTTTGAGGCCGCGGCTGTTGCGGAGCGCCATGCCGAGTTTTTGTCCGGCGGCGCGGAATGCGATGGCGTTGACGCTTGCGCCGTCGGCCGATTTCAGCCGCACGCGCACATGCGCCTGGCCGACCTCTTCCGCATAGGTCACCGTATGCGCCGGCAATGCGATCAAAGGCTCCGGATTGCCCGAGCCGAACGGCCCGGCGCGGCCGATCATGGCGACGAGATCGACATTGGCTGCCGCGGCGGTCACGGCGCCGTCGATCAAAAGCGCGCTTGAGCGTCGCGCGGTCTCCACATCGGCGCCGAGCGCGGTCTCGAGAAAGGCGCGCAATTGGGCGAGCGCGCCTTTGCGCAGGGTCACACCAGCCGCCATGGCGTGGCCGCCGCCCTTGAGCAAAAGCCCTTCGACAACGGCGCGCCGCACCGCGCGGCCGATATCGACGCCGGCGATAGAGCGACCCGAGCCAGTGCCGACACCACCGGGCTCGAGTGCAATCGCAAACGCCGGACGGCCGAATTTTTCCTTCAGCCGCGCCGCGACAAGGCCAACGATGCCGGGATGCCACCCCTCCGCCGCCGTCACCACGACCGCACCCTTTTCCTCGATGCCGAGCGCCGCGCCGGCCTCTGCTTCGGCCTGGGCCAAAGTCTCAAGTTCGATCGCCTGACGCTCGCGGTTGAGCCGATCAAGCTCGGTGGCGATCCTGGCGGCTTCGATCGGATCGTTCTCCAGCAGCAGCTTTACGCCGAGATCGGCGCGGCCGATGCGGCCGCCGGCATTGATACGCGGCCCGAGCAGAAAACCGAGATGCCAGGCCTCAGGCGGACCGGACAGCCGTGCGACATCCATGAGGCTCGTATGGCCGACGCGCTCGCGGCGGCGTAGCCCAATCAGACCTTTCGCGACAAAAGCGCGGTTAAGCCCGATCAGCGGCACCACGTCGGCAACGGTGCCGAGCGCGACATCGTCGAGGAAGGCGAGGAGATCGGGCTCCGGCCGGCCCATGTGCCAAAATCCGCGATCGCGCAGCACACGGTTGACCGCAACGACGGTCATGAAGACGAGGCCCACCGCGGCGAGATAGCCTAAACCCGACAGATCGTCGCGCCGGTTCGGATTGACGATAGCCACGGCCGGCGGCAATTCCTCATCGGCCTGATGATGATCGATGACGACGACGTCGACCCCAAGCTTCTTTGCTTCGGCAAGCGGCTCCATACTGGTGGTGCCGCAATCGACGCAAACCAAGAGCGTGGCGCCGCGTTCGGCGAGCGAGCGCACGGCTTCGACATTGGGGCCATAGCCTTCGAACAACCGATCCGGAATGTGGATCATGGGCTCGATGCCGCATTGCCGCAGATAGCGCGCCAAGAGCGCCGCCGAGGTCGCCCCGTCGACGTCATAATCGCCGAAAATGGCGACGCTTTCGCTCCGGGTGACGGCATCGGCGATGCGTTCCGCGGCCACCTTCATCGCGGTGAGTACAAGCGGATCGGGCATCGAGTGCTTGATGGTCGGATCGAGGAATGCGGCCACCGCATCGGCTTCGACGTTGCGCCCGGCGAGAATGCGCGCCAGGAGCTCCGGTAGATCGTTGCGCTGCGCAATCGCGAGTGCGCGCGCGGAGCCGCGCTCGTCGAGCCGGTCGCGCCAAGCGCGCCCGGTCGCCGAATTTTCAACGCCAAGGAACAGCCGACTCTCAGTCATCGGCGCGATTGTAGAATGATTTGGGCCGGAAAAGCCGGTCGTCATCCGGCGGCCGGACCGCGCCGGGCAGCCACGGATTTATCGGTCAGGTTGTCCGCTATTCGAACTTTTTCAGTTCGCGGTGCTCGCCCCTGATCCAGCGGATGGTGCCGCTCGTCGAGCGCATCACCACGGTCTCAGTTTCGATCACGCCGTGGCCGAATCTTACCCCGCGCAGCATCGGGCCATCGGTGACGCCGGTCGCGGCGAACAGGCAGTCGCCCTTCACCATGTCTTCGATCTGATATTTCTTCTTTGGGTCCTTAATGCCCATCTTCTTGGCGCGCTCGCGCTTTTCCTCGGTATCGATGATCAGCCGGGTCTGCATCTGGCCACCGATGCAGCGCAGCGCCGCCGCCGCCAGCACGCCCTCCGGGGCGCCGCCGATGCCGAGAAAAATGTCGATGCCGGTCTTCCCCGGCTCGGCGGTGTGGATGACGCCGGCGACGTCGCCGTCGGTGATCAGGCTTACCGCCGCGCCCGCCTTACGCACCAAGTTGATGATATCGGCGTGGCGCGGACGGTCGAGGATCATCGCCGTGATCTCTTGCGGCTTGACCCCTTTAGCCTTGGCCAGATTGAGGATGTTTTGGTCGGCCGGCGCATCGAGGTCGACGACGCCGGCGGGATAGCCTGGGCCGATCGCGATCTTATCCATGTAAATATCGGGCGCGTGCAACAGCGTGCCGTGATCCGCCATGGCGAGCGTGGCTATGGCGCCGGGCATGTTCTTGGCGCACAGCGTCGTTCCTTCCAGCGGATCGACGGCGATGTCGACCTTGGGACCCGCCTTGGTGCCGACCTTCTCGCCGATGAACAGCATCGGCGCCTCGTCCATCTCGCCCTCGCCGATGACGACGGTGCCGTCGATCGGCAGTTCGGCGAGTTCGCGCCGCATCGCATCGACCGCGGCCTGATCGGACATTTTCTCGGCGCCGCGCCCACGCAGCCGCGCCGCGGCGACCGCCGCGCGCTCGGTCACACGGACGATTTCGAGAGCCAGAGCGCGCTCAATGAGCGGGTGCGACCGAGCGGATTTCGAAGGCATGAGCCAAATCTCCGTTACGACTGACGTGTCCACTACCACTGACTTGAGCGAGCGCGCCGGGCGGCACACCCGGCCAATTTAATTCTTCTCGATCCTGATGACTTGCGGCCGCCCGGTCACGACGCGGTCGCGGCGGACCGCAGCCAGCGCCTTGCGCACGGCGTCCTCGCTGGTCGCATAGGTGATCATGATGACGGGAACTGCTTCGCCGGAGCGGCCGGGCCGCGCCGCGCCGCGCGAGCCCGGAGGATGGCGCTGCACGATCGATTCCAGCGAAATATTCTGTTGCGCCAAACGCCGCGCGATGGTCGCGGCGGTGCCCGGCCGGTCGCGGGCCAACAGCCGGATGTAATAGCCGCCCTCGTGGTGCTGCATCGGCGCCTTGCGGATCGGGGTCATGCGCGCCGCCGGCCTGCCAAACGGAGCGTTGCGCACGCCGCGCGCGATATCGGCGAGGTCGGCGACGATGGCCGAGGCCGTCGCCATGCCGCCGGCTCCGGGGCCGACCAAGGTGATCGGGGCCAGACCTTCGGCATCCATGGTGACGGCGTTGGTGACGCCCATGACCTGGGCGATGGCCGATTCCTTGGGCACCATGGTCGGATGCACGCGCTGCTCGATGCCGGCCTCCGTTTTCACCGCCACACCCAAAAGCTTGAGCCGGTAACCGAGCTCGCTCGCGGCATCGAGATCGGCGAGCGTGATCGACGATATGCCTTCGACATAGATCGCACGCGGATCGATTTTGGTGCCGAAAGCAAGGCTTGCGAGGATTGCGAGCTTTTGGGCGGTGTCTTGGCCTTCCACGTCGAAAGTCGGATCGGCCTCGGCATAACCCAAAGCTTGTGCATCACGCAGGGAGTCCTCGAAGCTGAGTCGGTCCTGTTCCATGCGGGTCAGCATGTAATTGCAGGTGCCGTTGAGGATGCCGTAGATGCGCGTGAACGACGCGCCGTTCAAGCCTTCGCGCAGCGTCTTGACGATCGGAATACCGCCGGCGACCGCGGCCTCGAAATTAAGCGCCACCTTCTGCCGTTCCGCGAGTGCCGCGAGCTTTTGGCCATGTGCGGCGAGCAGCGCCTTATTGGCGGTGACCACCGCCTTGCCGGCCGAGAGCGCCGTCTCGACCGCGCGCCTGGCGGGATCGCCAGCACCGCCGATCACCTCGACCAGGACGTCGATCGACGGATCGCGCGCCAGCGCCACCGGATCGGCGACCCAGCGAAACCTCTTGAGATCGAACGGGCGCTTTTTGCCGCGCGATCGGGCGCTCAGTGCGACGATCTCGATGCCGCGGCCGCAGCGCCCAAAGAGCTTGTCGCGGCCTTGGTCAAGGAGTTGCACGACGGCGCTGCCGACAGTGCCCAGCCCGGCAAGACCGACTTTAAGCGGTTCAGCCATGAATCGTCGCCAACCTGTGGTGTGAAGCGCAACTTTAAGCGGGGGGTATCCGCCGACTAGCGTCGCGTCGCAAGCGGTACGACGTTGTGCAGCAATTCCGGGCCCGTTTCAAGAAAGCGCCGGATGTTGCGGGCGGCCTGACGGATACGCTGCTCGTTCTCGACCAATGCGATGCGTACATGGCCCTCGCCGTGCTCGCCAAAACCGGCCCCCGGCGACACCGCCACGCCCGCCTTTTCGACCAGCAGTGTGGAAAACTCGACGCTACCAAGCGGGCGAAACGGCTCGGGGATCGGCGCCCAGGCGAACATCGACGCCAGCGGCGGCGGTATCGTCCAACCTGCCCGGCCGAAGGAATCGACCAGCGCATCGCGACGGCGCCGGTAGGTCGCGCGCATTTCGTGGATGCAGTCGTCGGGACCGTTCAGCGCCGCGGTCGCCGCGACCTGGATCGGCGTGAAGGCGCCGTAATCGAGATAGGATTTGACCCGCCCCAGCGCTGCGATAAGGCGCTCGTTGCCGACTGCAAAGCCGATGCGCCAGCCGGGCATCGAATAGGTTTTGGACATTGAGGTGAATTCGACGGCGACATCCATCGCGCCCGGTATTTGCAACAACGACGGCGGCGGATTGTCGTCGAAATAGACCTCGGCATAAGCGAGGTCGGACAACACCAAAATCGAGTGCTTCTTCGCAAACGCCACGAGCTCGCGATAAAAATCGAGGCTGGCGGTACACGCGGTCGGGTTCGACGGATAGCACACCACCACTGCGATCGGCTTCGGGATGGAATGCAGCACCGCGCGTTCGAGCGCCTGAAAGAAAGCGTCGTTGGCTTCGACCGGCACGGCGCGGATGGCGCCGCCGGCCATCAGGAAGCCGAACACATGGATGGGATAAGTCGGATTGGGAACGATGATGATGTCGCCCGGTGCCGTGATCGCCTGGGCCACATTGGCAAAGCCCTCCTTCGAGCCGAGCGTCGTGACGATCTGCGTTTCCGGATTGAGCTTGACGCCGAACCGGCGCGCATAATACCCGGCCTGCGCGCGACGCAGCCCGGGTATGCCCCGTGACGCCGAATAGCGGTCGGTGCGCGACTTGCCGACGACCTCTTTAAGCTTCTCGACGACATGCGCGGGGGCGGGCAAATCGGGATTGCCCATGCCGAGATCGATGATATCGGCGCCGTCGTTACGAGCGATCGCCTTGGCGCGATTGACCTGCTCGAACACATAGGGCGGCAATCGACGAATACGATAGAATTCTTCCATGGTAGCCCCGGCGCGTCGTCTCGGCGAAATTCTATACTAAGATTGGATATTTATCACTTGGTTTCGGCGGTTAGGGTGCCGGTCGCGGCAGCGGCTTGACCGTTACCGGCGGTTGGCCGGCTGGTCGCGGCCTGAGTCTTGGCCGCCTGCGGGTTGGCCGCATTGGCTGAAGGGTTCGCCGAGTCCTTCTGGCCGGAGTCCTTCTGACCGGGGCCTTGGGCCTCGGCGCTCAAATGGTTGCGCTGGCTGATGAGATCTTCGGTCGCCTGCTGGACCTGAACCGGATCGAGCGTCGTCTCGGTGCGCGGCGGCACTTCGCGGACGGACGGGAAAAGCGACGGATAGTCCGCGCCCGGCGAGCAACCGCAAAGCAACAGGCACGCCGCCGCGGCGAGCGCCAAAGCCAGGGACGCTCGCGCGGGCATAAAGCCCGCAAGGACATCTGTCGTCACGCTCCGGCTCTGCACTAAATTAGCTCCGACATTCGCTGGCGCTGCGCCCGGTCCGGCCCAGTCAGGCCAGGGCGCCGTCTCGCCACCCCCATGGTATTCAGGACAACGTATTCACAACAACGGCCTTTTGGAAATGCGTATAGCCCCAATAATTTGCGGCGATCAACTCAGAGAGTACACAAGCCGTCAAAATAAAATGCTAATATGTCGAAACAAGGACGGGCCCGGTCGGCCTATCGAGGCCCCAGACGCGGCGCATTGTCCGCTCAAACAAGTGGCTTGTGCGCGCGACCTGAGAAGGCCATTTCTGGCGCAAGGAGCGGCTTGACCGTATCCTTCGGCCATTGAGGAACGCTCGTGCGGGCTGCATCGCAAGACCCTGTGCATCAGCAAGCGGTGCCGCAGGAACCGGTCAATAAACTGGTGCAGGAACCGGGAAAACAAGTCCTGGAGTCGCCCTTCCCGATGAAGATCGGGCCGGTCGACATCGAGGCGTTTTCGCACAATCTGGCGCGACTCATCGAGGAAGGCGGCCACGCGCTCGCGGCCTATCTCAAGCCGCGCGAGGAAGGCCGCGCCGGCGGCGAATTCAGCGAGGAAATTACCGAAGTCGTCAAGACGCTCAGCCAGGTAGCGGAATACTGGCTGGCCGATCCGCAACGCGCCGTCGAATTGCAGAACCGCCTCGGCACCGCCTATCTGGAGCTTTGGGCGTCCGCAGCCAAGCGGCTCACCGGCGAAGAGATCTCGCCGGTCGCCAAGCCTGCGGCCTCGGACAAACGCTTCACCGACCCGGAATGGACGCAGAACCAGTTCTTCGATTTTCTCAAGCAGGCTTATTTGCTGACCTCCCAATGGGCTGACAAACTCGTTGACGATGCCGCCGAGCTCGATCCGCACACCAAGCAGAAGGCGGAATTCTACGTACGGCAAATCACCAACGCGCTGTCGCCGACCAATTTCGTCCTGACCAATCCCGAATTGCTGCGCGAGACCTTCACGTCCAACGCCGACAATCTGGTGCGCG
>JBEKRD010000147.1:0-10151 GCA_049519075.1 Xanthobacteraceae bacterium
GGGCCCGATGCCGGCTCAAAGCGCGCCGAGGAAATTTTGCGAACGAAACGTTGCAGCGGTTCTTCCTTGGCCATGCCGATCACCGAATCGAAATCGCCGCACATGCCGACATCGCTGACGAACGCGGTGCCGCCCGGCAAGACGCGGTGGTCGGCGGTCGGCACATGGGTATGGGTGCCGACCACGAGGCTGGCACGGCCGTCGCAGAACAAGCCCATCGCCTGCTTCTCGCTGGTCGCCTCGCCGTGGAAATCGAGGACGATGGCGTCGGCGCCGCTGCCCAACGGACAGGCCGCAAGCTCGCGCTCGATCGCGGCAAACGGATCGTCGAGCGGGTCCATATAGACGCGGCCCATGGCGTTGATGACCAGCGCGCGTGCGCCGTTCTTGGCTTCGATCATGGCTGCGCCGCGGCCCGGCGTGCCCGGCGGATAATTGAGCGGCCGGATGAGACGCGGCGCGCGCTCGATGAAAACCAGCGCCTCTTTCTGATCCCAGGCATGGTTGCCGAGCGTCACCGCGTCGACGCCGGCGTCGATGAGCTCGCGATAGATCGCTTCGCTGATGCCGAAACCGCCGGCCGAATTCTCGCCATTGGCGACCACCAGATCGAGCTTCCAGTCGCGAATGAGTTTTGGCACGCGCTCATAGACGACCGTCCGCCCGCTGCGGCCGACAACATCGCCGACGAAAAGAATGCGCATGCTCGATGGACCTTCAGGCCTTGCCTCTAAACTCGATCACCTCAAGCTCGGTTAGCACGAGATCGAGCCTCTCGTCGCGGGGCGTCGCCGGCACGGTGGGAAACTCCTGGGAGGCGAAGGCAAGACCTATGGCCGTGACCGGCTTGCGCGCGCGCAGGCAAGCCAGCGTGAGATCGTAATAACCGGCGCCATAGCCAATGCGGTTGCCGGCGCGGTCGAAGGCCAGAAGCGGCACCAGCAGAATATCAGGCTCGACTTCGGCGGCTTCAAGTTTCGGCTCGCGCAATCCCCACACGCCCGCAGCCAGCGGTTCGCCCCAGGCCCATGCGCGCATGATCAAAGGCTGACCGCGGCCGGCGACGACCGGCAGCGCCAGCGTGGCGCCGGCTTGCGCGAGCTTCTTCATCAGCGGCAGGGTATTGATCTCGCTCTTGAACGGCATGAAGCTGGAGACGATCGTGCCGGGCGTGATGGGGAGCGGGAATGCACGCGTGGCAATCGCCTCGGCCGCAGCCTGGCGGACGTCAGCCGGCAATGCGTCGCGGCGCGCTATCGCTTCGCGGCGCAGCGTCGCCTTGGAATCTTCGATACTGGCGGACGTATTGACGGATTCATTCATGGCAGGAAGTGCGGAGCCGCCGTGGCCGTAAGAGTGCGATCCCGGGAACCTACATAAGTAGGTGGGCGCCATATAACCGAACCCACGAGCTCGGCCAGGGACAGCTCCCTTGAGGATCGTAAGGCCCCGGAAATAAGTCTCCTACGCACCGGGCAGCCCCGCTTAGGCAATGTAGTGCGTCACGGCGGGCGACGCCACCTGATCTCGGATCTGCCGCTTGCTGCTGCCTCTCGTGCGTGCGGGAGAGGTAAATCAGCCCAGCGCCACCCCGCCGGGGCCGATCGACTGATTGAGCTTTTTGGTGATGTCCTCGATGCGTGCGGCGGCGGCCGAGAGCGCGGTGGCAAGCGAGGCTTGGCTGGCTTTGCTGCGATCCGACGCCGTCACGCGGGCGTCCTGGAGCGCCGAGAGTTCCTCCTCCAGCCGCTTGACCCGGACCGCGGCCTCGGCGAGTTCGTCGGCCACCGTGAGCGCCGCCATCACCGTGAGCCTGGTATCGCCGATCTCGCCGAACTTCGCGCGCAAGCCGCCGATGCGGCCATCGAGATCGCGCGCGAGATCCAACAGATGCGCCTCCTGGCCATCTTCGCAGGCCATGCGGAACTGGCGGCCGTTGATGGTGACATTGACCTGGGCCATCGCTTGCGAACCTCCGTTGCTGCTAACGCAGCTTAATATTGCATCAGCATGATCTTTTCCGAAAACCGGCGACCACTTTTCGGGATCATGCTCACTCTTCAAACGTCAAAACTTCGCGGATCGTTGCGATCGCCTGATCGATCCGCTGCGCGACCTCGCCGCTCGCGGCTTTAAGCGCGCTGGCGCGCGCGGTTGCTTCGTCAAGCTCACTCGCCAGCCGGGCGCGATCGCTGCCAAGCGCGTGGACTTGGTTCGCCAGCGACGCCTCGCTCTGGTCGGCATCGCGGCGCCGCTCGGTCGCGGCTTCCAAAGCATCGAGCGCGAGCGTAAGCCGGCGCTGGGCACTGTCGATCGAATCGGCGTCGCTCATGTCCGCGTTCCGCTGGCGGCGATCCTTCGCCGTCGTCCCGCGCGGCCTCCCACACGGTGTCGCACAAGGGGCGAAAATGGTGCGACGGCAATCGTTTAAATATTTGGGCAAACTTGGCTCCGACGCCGCGATTGGCAGTCCCAGTGCAAGTTCACCAGTCCAAGTCCCATTGCAAGTCCCCATTACCAGTCCCGGTGCAGGTTCCATGACGCAGCCGAACCGTCTTGACGCGGCGAGCGCAGCGCTTGCCCAGGCTTCCGATTTTCCCACCACCGCCGCGATTGCGCCGTCGCTAAGCGCTCGCGGCGAAACGGCCGAGGAGACTATCGCCCACAACAATATGGCCAATGCCATCCGCGCGCTGGCGATGGACGCGGTCGAAAAAGCCAATTCCGGCCACCCCGGCCTGCCGATGGGCGCAGCCGACGTCGCCACCGTGCTGTTCACCCGCTTCCTCAAATTCGATCCGGCCGAGCCCTCCTGGCCCGACCGCGACCGCTTCGTGCTCTCCGCCGGCCACGGCTCGATGCTGCTCTATGCGCTGTTTTATCTGCTCGGCTACGAGAAGATGACGATCGAGGAGATCAAGCACTTCCGCCAACTCGGCTCGCTCACGCCGGGCCATCCCGAACACGGCCACACGCCCGGCGTCGAAACCACCACCGGGCCACTCGGCCAGGGGCTCGCCAATGCGGTCGGCATGGCGATCGCGGAGCGCCACCTCGCCGAGGTCTTCGGCGAGGACCTCGTCGATCACACCACTTATGTGCTCGCCTCCGACGGCGATCTCATGGAAGGCATCAGCCAGGAAGCGATTGCGCTTGCCGGCCATTTGCGGCTGCGCAAGCTCATCGTGCTCTACGACGACAACGGCATTTCGATCGACGGGCCGACCTCGCTGTCGGATGACGTCGATCAGGTGGCGCGTTTCCAGTCGGCCGGCTGGGCGGCGAGCCGCATCGACGGCCACGATCCGGCGGCGATCGCGTCAGCGATCGAGACGGCGATCGAGGCCGACCGTCCGTCGATGATCGCCTGCCGCACCACCATCGGCTTCGGCGCGCCCAATAAAGGCGGCACCGAAAAGGCCCATGGCTCAGCCCTCGGCGCAGCCGAGATCGCCGCGGCTCGGCAAAAGCTCGGCTGGACCGCGCCGCCCTTCGAAATTCCCTCAGAGATCCTTGCCGACTGGCGCGCAGCCGGCGCCCGCGGCCGGCCCGCCCGGCTCGCCTGGGAAGCGCGCCTCGCCGGCCACACTCCGGACCGGCGCGCCGAATTCGAGCGCCGCATCACCGGCGAACTTCCCGGCAAGCTCGATGACGCGGTCACCGCCGTGAAGCAAAAGCTTGCCGCAGCACCGAAGGAAATCGCCACCCGCTCGGCATCCGAATTCGCGCTCGAAGCGCTGACCGTGGCGCTGCCGGAAATGATCGGCGGCTCGGCCGATCTCACCGGCTCCAACAACACCCGCACCAAAGCCATGAAGGCGATGACGGCTTCGGACTACTCCGGCACCTTCATCCATTACGGCGTGCGCGAGCACGGCATGGCGTCGGCCATGAACGGCATGGCGCTGCATGGCGGCGTCATCCCTTATTCCGGCACCTTCCTGGTGTTCTCGGATTATTGCCGGCCGGCGATCCGGCTCGCCGCGCTGATGGGCCAGCGTGTGATTCACGTCATGACCCATGATTCAATTGGGCTCGGCGAAGACGGCCCGACCCACCAGCCGGTCGAGCATCTGGCAGCGCTCCGCGCCATTCCCAATCTCAAAGTGTTTCGCCCGGCCGACGTGGTCGAGACGCTGGAGTGTTGGCAACTGGCGCTTGAGAGCAAAACCGGCCCGAGCGTGCTGGCGCTCACCCGGCAGAATCTTGCGCAACTGCGGCTGGGCTTTGACGCGCGCAATGTTTGCGCGGCTGGCGCCTACGAGCTGATCGCCGCGGATAACGGCGCGGCCGTGGTGTCGCTGTTCGCCTCGGGCTCCGAAGTCGCGATCGCGGTCGAGGCCAAAAAGCTCCTCGCCGCCCGCAATATTTCGGCGCGGGTCGTGTCGGTGCCGTGCTTTGAGCTGTTGTTCGCAATGCCGGACGCCGAGCGCTCAGCGGTCATCGGCACGGCCAAAGCCAATGTCGCCGTCGAAGCCGGCATCCGCCAGGGCTGGGACGCGATTATCGGCTCAAACGGGGCCTTTGTCGGCATGACCGGATTTGGCGCAAGCGCCCCGGCCAAGGATCTTTACCGCTATTTTGGCTTGACGGCCGAAAAGGTAGCCGAGGCGGCATTGTCTCGATTATGAAAGGGCGTAGATACGTAATTATATATACGTAATTCTGAAATCTGCGTGCTGCCGATCCGCCGCTTTCGGGCCGGCATCGAATGGAGACCGGGAAATGTCTGTTCGCGTTGCCATCAACGGGTTCGGCCGCATCGGCCGTAATATTTTACGCGCCGTGATCGAATCAAAGCGTCACGACATCGAAGTCATCGCCATCAACGATCTGGCGCCGGTCGAGACCAATGCGCATCTGCTGCGCTTCGATACCGTGCACGGCCGTTTCCCCGGCGAGGTGACGGTCAAGGGCGATACCATCAGTTGCGGCAACGGCGCCATCAAGGTGACGGCCGTCAAAGATCCTACGACCTTGCCGTGGCGCGACCTCGGCATCGACATCGCGCTCGAATGCACCGGCATCTTTGCCTCCAAGGACAAGGCCTCGGCGCATCTGGCCGCCGGCGCCAAGCGCGTCTTGATCTCGGCGCCGGCCGACGGCGTCGATCTCACCGTCGTCTACGGCGTCAATCACGACAAGCTCAGCAAAGCCCACACCGTCGTCTCCAACGCCTCCTGCACCACCAATTGCCTGGCGCCGGTCGCCAAAGTGCTCAATGACGCCATCGGCATCGACAAGGGCTTCATGACCACGGTGCATTCCTACACCAACGACCAGCCGACCCTCGATCAGGTGCACAAGGACCTCTACCGGGCGCGCGCGGCAGCGCAGAACATGATTCCGACTTCGACCGGAGCGGCCAAAGCGGTAGGCCTCGTGCTGCCGGAGCTCGCCGGGCGGCTCGACGGCGTCTCGATCCGGGTGCCGACCGCAAATGTTTCGGTCATCGATTTTAAGTTCGTCGCCAAGCGCGCGACCTCAAAGGACGAGATCAATGCCGCCGTGCGGCGCGCCGCCGACCAGCAGCTCAAGGGCATCCTCGGTTATACCGATGCGCCCAATGTTTCGAGCGACTTCAACCACGACCCGCATTCCTCGGTCTTCCACATGGACCAGACCAAGGTGCTGGACGGCACGCTGGTGCGCGTGATGTCGTGGTACGACAATGAATGGGGCTTCTCCAACCGCATGATCGATACCGCGGTGGCGATGGGCAAGCTTTCCTGACCACACTGCATCGCGTATTTGGGGGATCGCGTGTTTTCCGTGTGTGACTCGTAATGCCGGCCTTCCGCACGCTCGACGACGTCGACGTCAAGGGACAGCGCGTCTTGCTGCGCGTCGATCTTAACGTACCGATGCATGACGGCGAAGTGGCGGACGCCTCGCGCATCGAGCGCAATACGCCGACCATCAAAGAGATCGCCGACCGCGGCGGCAAGGTGATTTTGCTGTCGCATTACGGCCGGCCCAAGGGGCCCGACCCGAAAGAGTCGCTGAAAGCCGTGGCCGTTGCGGTATCGCGGATCCTCAAGCGGCCGATCGGCTTTGCCACCGATTGCATCGGACCTGTTGCTGAAAAAGCCGTCGCCGCCATGCAGCCGGGCGACATTCTATGTTTGGAAAACACCCGCTTCCATAAAGGCGAGGAAAAGAACGATCCCGATTTCGCAGCAAAGCTCGCCCGGCTCGGTGACATCTATGTCGACGATGCCTTCTCGGTCGCGCACCGGGCGCATGCTTCGGTCGAGGCCATCGCGCATCTGCTCCCGGTCTATGCCGGCCGCGCCATGCAGGAAGAACTCGCCGCGCTCAACAGAGCGCTGCACCATCCCGAGCGCCCGGTGACGGCGATCGTCGGCGGCGCCAAGGTGTCGACCAAGCTCGATCTCCTCGGCAATCTGATCACCAGGGTCAATACGCTGATCATCGGCGGCGGCATGGCCAATACGTTTCTTGCGGCGCGGGGCTTGCCGGTCGGCAAATCGCTGGTCGAAACCGATCTCATCGGCACGGCGCGCGACATCATGGCGAAAGCCAAGGCGCTCAATCGCGAGATCGTCCTGCCGGTCGACGCGGTGGTCGCGGCCAAGCTTGCGTCCCATGTGCCAAGCCGGGTCACGAGCATCGAGCAAGTGGCCGCCGACGACATGATCCTCGACATCGGGCCGCGCAGCATCGAGCAGGCGATCTCGGTTCTGGCGCGCTCGAAGACGCTGGTCTGGAACGGCCCGTTCGGCGCCTTCGAGCACGAGCCGTTCGACACTGGCACCGTCGAAGTCGCGGAAGCGGCGGCGGAACTCACCGCGGATCACCGGCTTGTCAGCATAGCGGGCGGCGGCGATACCATGGCGGCGCTCAATGTCGCGGGCGTCGTCGAACGCTTCACCTATGTCTCGACCGCGGGCGGCGCGTTTCTCGAATGGCTCGAGGGCAAGACGCTGCCGGGCATCGAGGTGTTGCAGGCGGATCGGACCCCCGCGGTCAGCCCGGCAAGAGTATGAGACCGGTATGAAAGCGCGTGGAGTCAGAGACAGCGTTAGCAGCAGGCCGTAACAGCGCCGGACCGCCGGCGCTAAAGGTCGAGGAGAGGGCGATGAACTTAGGCGAATTGAACAAAGTAGCTTCGGCGATGGTTGCGCCCGGCCGCGGCATCCTGGCCGCCGACGAATCCAACGCCACCATCAAGAAGCGCTTCGACGCGCTCGGCGTGGAATCGACGACCGACAATAGGCGCGACTATCGCGAAATGCTGTTCCGCTCGACCGATGCGATGTCGAAATATATTTCCGGCGTCATTCTCTACGACGAGACCATCCGCCAAAACGCCAAGGACGGCACGCCGCTGGTCAAGCTGATCGAGAAGTCAGGCGCGCTGCCGGGCATCAAGGTCGACAAGGGCATCAAGCCCTTGCCCTTCTGCATGGGCGAGGTCATCACCGAAGGGCTCGATGGGCTGCGCGAGCGGCTTATCGAATATCGCTCGCTCGGCGCCAAATTCGCCAAGTGGCGCGCGGTGATCGATATCGGCGCGAACATCCCGAGCTACAATTGCATCATGACCAATGCCAATGCGCTGGCGCGTTACGCGGCGCTTTGCCAGGAAGAAGGCATCGTGCCGATCGTCGAGCCCGAAGTGCTGATGGACGGCGACCATGACATCGATCGTTGCGTCATGATCTCGGAATGGGTGCTCAAAACCGTTTTCGAGCAGCTCTATTATCAGCGCGTCGCGCTGGAAGGCATGGTGCTCAAGCCGAACATGGCGGTGCCCGGCAAGAAGTCGTCAAAGCGCGCGTCGGTCGAAGAAGTCGCCGAGAAGACGCTGCGTGTGCTGAAAGCTTGCGTGCCGGCCTCGGTTCCCGGCATCGCGTTTTTGTCTGGCGGCCAATCCGATGAAGACGCCACCGCCCATCTCGACGCCATGAACAAGACGGGCCCCCTGCCCTGGCGCCTGTCGTTCTCCTATGGCCGCGCGTTACAGCACGCGCCGCAGACCACGTGGTCGGGCAAGTCCGAAAATGTCGCCGCCGCCCAACGCGCCTTTGCCCACCGCGCCATGATGAACAGCCTCGCGGCGCTCGGCCAGTGGAAAGCCGACCTGGAACGGAAGGCGGCGTGACAAAGTATCCGCCCCCACGATAGTGGGGGAGGGGGACCGCGCGAAGCGCGGTGGAGGGGGCGTCTGACTCGCCGTCAATGAGAGCGCCGACGAAAACAATCGACATTGCCCAACGTCTCCGGCGCAAATTGACGCCACCGGAGGCGCAACTATGGAACCGCCTTCGAACACGTCTGCCCGGAAAACCGGTCTTCCGTCGCCAGCATCCGATTGGACCCTACGTGCTCGACTTTTATTGCGCGAAAGCGAATCTCGCGGTTGAGATTGACGGAATAAGTCATGATATGGCGGATCGCCCACAGCGAGATGAACGGCGTGACGCCTGGCTCAAGAAACATGGTGTGACCGTGGTGCGTATCTCCGCCGCCGAGTTGATGCATGGCGTTGATGAAGCGGCGGATGCCGTCGTTCGATTGGCATCGGAGCGACTTTGAGTCAGAGGCCCCCTCCACCGCCCTCCGGGCGGTCCCCCTCCCCCGCTCCGCGGGGGCGGATAACCACGCCCCGCCTCTATCTCACCACGCCGCTCCTCGACGACGCCGCGGGCTTCGCGCGCGAGCTTGAGGCGGCGCTCGACTCCGCCGATATTGCCGCGGTGCTGTTGCGGCTCGCAGAGGCCGACGAGCGCACGCTGATCAATCGCGCCAAATCGGTCGCAACGCTGGTGCAGCGGCGCGATGTCGCGCTCTTGCTCGACAACCGTCCGGAACTCGTCGCGCGGGTCGGCGCCGACGGCGCGCATCTCACCGGGGTCGAGACTTTCGCCGCGGCGGTCGCGCTCCTTAAACCCGACCGCATCGCCGGCTGCGGCGGCTTGCGCAGCCGTCATGATGCCATGCTCGCGGCCGAGACTGGAGCCGACTATGTGATGTTCGGCGAGCCCGATCGGGCGGGCCGCCGCGCCCCCGCCGAAGAAGTCGAGGAGCGTCTTGCGTGGTGGGCGGAACTGGTCGAATTGCCGTGCGTCGGCTATGCCGCAAACCGCGACGAGGTCAAAGCCTTGGCCCAAATCGGCGTCGATTTCATCGCGCTGGGTGAATGGATATGGACAGAGCCAGAGGGTGCCGCAGCGACGGTCAAGGCGGTCGCCGCGGATCTCGCCGATCCGGCGTCGCAATGAGGCGTGCCGCCGCCCCGACCTTATGGGTCGCGGCCACGCTTGTGCTCGTGTCGATTGCGCTGCCGGTCCTCCTGCCAAGCCAAATACCAAGCTTCGCCGATCCGGCGCCCACAAAGGCGACCGCGACCGCCAAGCCAGCTGCGCCGGCAAAGACACCTGTGCCTGCAAAAACACCTGGGCCTGCACCCGTCGGCGAACTCGGACCGGATGCGGCCTTCTCAGCCTTTCAGCGCGGCGACTTCATCACCGCGTTCTCGATCGCGACCCGGCGCGTCGAGGAGAATAACGACGTCAAAGCGATGACGTTGCTTGGCGAGATTTACGCCAACGGCCTGGGTGAGCCGAATAACGACGCCAAGGCCGCCGAATGGTACAAGCTTGCCGCCGATCGCGGCGACGCAAGCGCGATGTTCGCGCTCGCGATGTTTCGCATCACCGGCCGCGCCGGCCCGCGCGACCGCGACGCCGCCGCCAAATGGCTCGCCGCCTCAGCCCAGCTCGGCAACCCCAACGCCGCCTACGATCTCGCGCTCCTTTATGTCGAGGGCCAATTATTCCCGCAGGATTTTACCCGCGCCGCCGAATTGCTCCGCTCGGCAGCCCAGGCCGGCAATCCGGACGCGCAATATGCGCTCGGTACTTTCTACAAGGAGGGCCGCGGCGTGCCGAAGGACATGCACCAGGCGGTGCAGCTCTGGGCGCAAGCCGCGCGCGCCGACAATGCCGACGCCCAGGTCGAATATGGTATTGCGCTTTATAACGGCGACAGTGTCGCCCGCGACCAACAAGCCGCCGCCGCCATGTTCCGCAAAGCCGCGCTCCACGGCTCAGCCATCGCGCAAGACCGCCTCGCCCGCATCCTCTCCAGCGGCCAAGGCGCGCCGGCCAATCCGGTCGAAGCCG
>JBEKRD010000148.1:0-7752 GCA_049519075.1 Xanthobacteraceae bacterium
CACCCTCGAGTCCGGCGGAATACTATTGGCCTTGGCGATGACCGTGACCGGCTTGCCATAGAGCCGCGCGATGCTGTTGAGCGTTTCGCCGGGCGCCACGACGTGCAGGCCTGACGGTGGAACCAGTGCACTGCGCGGCGGGCCGACTGGCGCGGGCATGGCGGCCACGGTTGAGGCCATGCGCGTTTCCGGCGGCATAGCCGCCGTGGAGCTGCGGCGGCGCGGGATAACCAGGTGGTCGCCCGGGCGCACCATCGCCGGGCTCGTAATGTGGTTGGCTTCCATGATGGCGGCGACCGGAACGCCGTGCTCTCGCGCGATCATTTCAAGGGTCTCGCCCGGCGTCACTGTGATCGGCGTACCGCCTTCCCAGGTCCAAGCCGGAGGCGGAGGCGCCGCCGGTATCGAACCGGTCACTTCGCTGGCGCCAGGCTGATAAGAGCCCATGCCGCGGCCACCACCCGAACTGCCGTCGCCGGCAGCCGCTAAATGCGGCAGCGGCCTGCTCTCGATATGACTTGCGGGTGCGGTCTGCGGGATCGAGCCGGTGACGTCGCCGCGCGAGGCCGCCGTAGTGCTGGAGCCGAAGCCCTCGCCGAAGCGGCCTGAATCGGCGCTACAGCCCGCAGCGGCCAGCCCCATTAACGAAATGGCAACCAGCTGCGGCCAAACGGCTAACCGACGCGATGCGCACATGGTTACTCACTCGCACGCAACAAAAGGGACAAGTGACTAAACAACGTTGGGGTAAACAGGGCTTTAAGTACCGCGACGTTTTTTTCTTTATTTGGTTATATGTCGCGCATGTGTGCTGGCGGTTACGGCAGCTAAAGTTCGCGCGCTTGTCCCGGCAATAGCGGCACAAATCGCACGGCGATGAGATTTTCACGGGCGAATTCCCCGCTCGGCTGCTTTGAGAGTTTGACGAGGTATTGCGCGTCATGGCGCGGACCGACCGGCAACACCATCTTGCCGCCCTCGGCCAATTGGGCAGTCAGTGCCGGCGGAACCTCCTCCGCGGCGGCGGTAACGATGATACGGTCAAACGGCGCCAGGTCCGGCGCGCCCACCATGCCGTCCCCGACGAGTACGGTGACATTGGCGTAGCCCAGGGTCTTGAGCCGACCGCGCGCGGCCTCGGCCAGCGTGCGATACCGCTCGATGCTGACTACTTCCCGCGCCAGCCGCGACAGGATGGCAGCCTGGTAGCCCGATCCCGTTCCGACTTCGAGGACGCGGTGCTGCGGCTCGACGTCGAGCTGTTCGGTCATATAGGCAACGACAAAGGGCTGGCTGATGGTCTGCCCACAGGCGATCGGCAGCGCCTGGTCGGCATAAGCGCTCTCGACAAAGCCGGGAGCGACAAAATGCTCGCGCGGCACGTCGTCCATGGCCCGCAGCACTGCCTGATCGCTGATACCGCGCCGGCGCAGCGCAAGCTGAAATTCCATGCGTTCGACGTCGGCTGCTGGCTCTGCGGTCACCGGCCCACTCGGCTTATGAACTCACAATGCTCGCTTCTACCACCACGCCAGGGGCGCTTATACTGCCAAGTGCTGGTCATATTACGAATGGGTTGTGTCGACGGATTTATCCAATACATAAATCCCGGTCGGGCATGGAACCAACGGCGGAGTTTGGCGTTGGCGGGCGGCAGTGGGACCGGCGGTCGATGCGGTGCGGTCAACCGCGCCGCCAGCACGGGGTGAGAATGTCGTCCAAAACGAGCGTCGGGAAGCGCGTTCTTGTGGTCGAGGACGAGATGATGATCCGCATGCTGCTGGAGGGCATGCTGACTGATCTCGGCTATACGGTCGCAGGCCAAGCGGGCGGAATCGATGAGGCGCTGGCCTTGGTGAAAGAGGCCGAGTTTGACGTCGCGCTTCTTGACGTCAATCTCAACGGCAGCCCGATTACGCCGGTGGTCGAGGCCCTGATTGCGCGCGGTGCGCCGTTCGTGTTCGCCAGCGGCTACGGTCAACGCGGCGTACCGGAAGCCTATCGAGCAAGCCCCGTATTGCAGAAGCCGTTTCAGATGGAAGCGCTGGCCGAGGCGCTCGCGGCCGCGGTGCCGCAACCCGCGGGCTAAATGCCTTTTTCAAAGAGCGCCGCGAGCCCGGTCATCGTCGGCGTGTCGGTGATATCGATTTTGAGCGGCGTCACGGTGATCGAATGGTCATCAAGCGCCGCGATATCGGTGCCGAGCTCACCCTTGGCGGCGTGCAGGCGCGCATAGGCGATCCAGTAATACGGGTTGCCGCGGCCATCGACGCGCTTGTCGATATGGAGCCGCTCCTGCCGCCGGCGCCCCAGTGTCGTGACCGCGATGCCTTTGACTTCCTCGGGCCGGCAGTCCGGGAAATTGATATTGATCAGCACGTCGCGGCGCACGCCCTCGGCGAGCGCGCGGCGGATCATGTCCGGCGCATAGCGCAGTCCGGTGTCCCAAAACGGCGGGTGCCCGCTGCGCGAGTTGTAGGATTGCGACAGGGCAAAGGCGGGAATGCTGAGGACCGCGCCTTCCATCGCGCCGGCGACAGTGCCGGAATAGATCACATCCTCGCCGACATTGCGGCCGCGGTTGACGCCGGACAGAACCAGATCGATGTCCTTGCCGTCGAGCACATGACGCGCACCCATGATCACACAATCGGTCGGCGTGCCGCGCACCGCAAAGCGCCGGTCGGCGACCTGGCGCAGCCGGAGCGGATCGTTGAGCGACAGCGAATGGGCGACGCCTGACTGGTCGTGCTCCGGCGCCACCACCCAGACTTCGTCGGACAGCTGGCGCGCAATCTGCTCGCAGACATCGAGCCCGTGCGAATGGATGCCGTCGTCATTGGTGACCAGGATGCGCATTGATTTGGCGGGTTTCATTGCTTCGCGATGGTTTTGAGTCCGCCCATATAGCCCTGCAACGCATCGGGCACGGCAATCGATCCGTCGGCTCGCTGATAGGTCTCCATCACCGCGATCAACGCGCGGCCGACGGCGACGCCGGAACCGTTGAGGGTGTGGACGTGACGCACGTTGCGGTCTTTGCTGCGATAGCGCGCATTCATGCGCCGGGCCTGGAAGTCGCCACAGACCGAGCAGGAGGAAATTTCCCGGAACATGTTTTGCCCTGGAAGCCATACTTCGATGTCGTAAGTCTTTTGTGACGCAAAACCCATGTCCCCGGTAGACAGCGTGACGACGCGATAATGCAGGTCGAGGCGTTTGAGGATTTCCTCGGCGCAGGACAGCATGCGCTCATGCTCGTCCTTCGATTGCTCGGGCGTGGTGATTGAAACGAGCTCGACCTTGGTGAACTGATGCTGCCGGATCATGCCGCGCGTATCCTTGCCGGCGGCGCCCGCCTCGGCACGGAAGCACGGCGTGCAGGCGGTAAGCCGCATCGGCAGTTGCGCTTCGTTGACGATGGATTCGCGGACGAGGTTTGTTAGTGGGACTTCGGCGGTGGGGATGAGCCAAAAATCCTCCCGCAATGGCGCCTTCTGAAGAATTCGATCGATGAGCGCGCCAAATTCAAGCTCACCACGTTTGAATTCTTCCTTATCAGTATCCGTCGCGTATTTGAGCGCATCGCGCAGCAATTCCGCGCGCGTAATCGTGCGCGTCGCCAGAAATTGGTCGTCAACGAATTTCGGCAACTGCGCAGTGCCGAACATGACCTCGTCGCGCACCAAAAGTGGAGGCGCGATTTCGGTATAGCCGTGCTCACCCGTATGCACATCGAGCATTAATTGCCCGAGCGCACGTTCAAGCCGGGCCAAGCCTTTCTTCAAAACCACAAACCGCGCACCGGAAAGTTTCGCCGCCGCCTCAAAGTCCATCTGCCCGAGCGCTTCGCCAAGCTCGAAATGCTGCTTGGGCGTAAACGCGTAATCGCGCTTGGCGCCGTAGCGATGATACTCGACGTTGTCCTTCTCGTCCTTGCCGTCGGGGACTTCGTCGAGCGGCAGGTTGGGGATTTGCGCCAGCGCTTCGTCGAGCGCCTTGGAGGCGGCCTTCTCGCCCTCCTCCATCTTGGGCATCGTTTCTTTGAGCGCGGCGACCTCGCTCAGCAATCCCGCGGCCCTCTCCTCGTCCTTAGTTTTCTTGGCTTCGCCGATTTCCTTCGACGCCGCGTTGCGGCGGGCCTGCGCGGTTTCGAGTTCAAGAATTTTTGCGCGGCGCAATTCGTCGAGCGCAATCAGCCGCTTTGCCTCCGGCGCAAGCCCGCGCCGCGCCAAGGCGCGATCGAAGAGATCAGGATTGTCGCGGATAAACTTGATGTCGTGCATGGGTCGCTCGAAAGAATCAGCACGTACTTTTTAGCACGCAAATGCCCCGGAAAAGCTGCGCGAAAACCTACTCTGCCGGCTTGGCCGCCGCCGCGGCGCGTTCGGCCGCCAGGCGGCGCTCGACGAACCGCACCGACCAGACCGAGCCCTCGTAGAGCGCGACCAGCGGCAGCGCAAGCGACATTTGGCTCAAGACGTCGGGCGGGGTCAGCACGGCGGCGATGACGAAGGCGATGACAATGAAATAGCGGCGCTTCGCCTTGAGCTGATCGGAGGTGATGATGCCGACGCGGCCGAGCAGCGTCAGGATAACCGGAAGCTGGAATGCGATGCCGAACGCCAGGATCAGCTTCATCATCAGCGCGAGGTAATCCTCAACCTTTGGTAACAGCGCGATCGACGCCTCGCCGGGGCCGCCCAATTGCTGCATGCTGAGCGAAAAGCGCGCCAGCATCGGCCAGACCACGAAATAGACCACCATCGAGCCGAGCACGAAGAAGATCGGCGTGGCGATGAGATAGGGCAAGAAGGCCTGCTTCTCGTTGCGATAAAGCCCCGGCGCGACGAACATATAGATCTGGGTGGCGGCGACCGGAAAGGAGATGAAGGCCGCGCCGAACAGCGACAGCTTGAGCTGCACGACGAAATATTCGAGCAGGCCCGTATAGATGAACTTGGAGTTCTCCGGCCCCGCGATCCAGATATAGGGCCAAGTCAGAATATTGAAAATCTGCCTGGCAAAGAAGAAACAAATAATCGCGGCGAGGAAAAAAGCGGCCACCGCTTTGATCAGCCGCGAGCGAAGCTCGATCAGGTGCTCCATCAAGGGCGCCTTGGTGGCCTCGATCTCCTTCTCTTCGTCTTCGCGGCTCATCCGGTGTGCTCAGGATTGCCCGGCGCGGCCGCGGCCGCCGCCTGATCAGGCGCCGGCAGGGACTCCGGCGTGGCTGCCGGCGGCAACTCCAACATCGGCTCCGGCGCGGCGACAGCGGGGACCGGCTCGGCGCCGGCGACCGCTGCAGGTGTCGGCTCCGCGGGCCCCGTCTCCGCCGGCTTCGGGTCGGTGCCACCGGCAAGCGACTTCTCGATATCCTTGCCCATCGTCTCGACGTCTTCGCGCACGCTCTTGAGCGGATCGATATTGGTAAAGCCGTGAGTGACGCCATGCGCCAAATCGTCGACCTCTTTCTTCAGGTCGGTCATCTCGGCTTCGCGCATCGCTTCCTGAAACTGATTTTGGAAATCGGCGGCCATGCCGCGGATCTTGCGCGTCCACTGCCCCATCGTACGCATGACCGCGGGTAATTCCTTCGGCCCGATCACGATCAATGCGACGATGCCGATGAGAAGGAATTCGGTCCAACTGATGTCGAACATAAAATCTCTCCGGCCGCGTTACGTCCGCCGCGCCACGACCGCCGATAAATTTCCTGTGGCGGCCGCAAACAGCGCGACCGTCTGGACCGCGAGGGTTAGACTTTGCTCTCGGATTCGGCGCGCCGCTTGAGATCGGCGGCGGCCTGATGGTCGATGGTCTTCATCGGCGCATCCGATTTGGGGGCGGCTTCGGCGGTGTCGTCCTCGGCCAAGCCCTTCTTGAAGGATTTGATGCCTTTGGCGACGTCGCCCATCAAGTCCGAGACCTTCCCGCGCCCGCCGAACACGAGCAGAAGTACGGCGCCGACGATCAACCAGTGCCAGATGCTCAAAGAGCCCATAACAGCCTCCGTCCGCCATAACGCTCACATTGGCGCGCGCATATGCGGCAACGTGTCCGGCAACCCGCCGATTTTAGTCAGAAACTAGGCGTCGGGACCGGCAAAAACAAGCGTAGCGGGCGAGCCGCTAAGCCGCAGGCAGCCGACCACGCCAATTAACCCTAAGCTGCGGGCTTTCCGCTCAATGGATCGCCGGCGCGTCGATTTATTCCTCGCTGCGCTCAGCGGGTGGCGCCAGCCCCAGGTCGAGATCTTCGGGGCCGAGCGGCTCTTCGTCATCGCGTAACGTCGGGTCATCGGAAGGAACCGGCACGGCAAAATCGGCCGACAGCGTGGCGTCGACGAGCCCCGCGCCCTTGAGTTCGTCGAGGCCGGGAAGATCGGTCAGGGCTTCAAGCCCGAAATGCGCCAGGAACGCCTCATTGGTTCCATAGGTCACCGGCCGGCCCGGAGCCTTACGACGGCCGCGCAGCCGCACCCAGCCGGTCTCCAGCAAGACGTCGAGCGTTCCTTTCGACGTGCTCACGCCGCGGATATCCTCGACCTCGGCCCGCGTCACCGGCTGATGGTAGGCCACGATGGCTAGCGTCTCAGTCGCGGCCCGCGACAGTTTGCGCGTGACCACCGATTCATGCGTGAGCAGCCAGGCGAGATCGCTGGCGGTACGCAACGTCCACTTGCCGCCGACACGCACGAGGTTGACGCCACGCGGTGCGTATTCCTGCTGCAGTTGCAGCAGTAGCGCGCGGACGTCGACGCCGGCAGGCAGGCGAGTGGCCAGGGCCTTTTCGTCGAGAGGCGCCTCGGCGGCAAACAACAGCGCTTCCAGGATGCGCAGCTCTTCTGCGCGATCCGGCGCATCGTCGCCCTTGTCGCCGATAATCACACGCATCTCTGCGACATTCGACATTGGTTCGGTCTCCCTGTTACGCATTCCCGAATTGAGCTGCCAATTCCGCCGCGACCTTTTCGTCCGTAATCTGCCGCTTGCGAAGGTAGAGCGGCGTAAAGGCACCTTGCTGGTGCGCCTCCAGACGCCCCTCGCGCACCAATTCAAGCGCGGCGGCAAAGCTCGAAGCCAGCACCGTCGGAATCATCGACGGTTCGACCAGGTAGGCAATCAGGTACTGATCGAGCGGGCTCCAGTCCAAGGACTGGCCGACCATCTTTTCCAAGGCCTCGCGCGCCTCGGCGAGCGACCACACCGTGCGTTTGGGCATGCGCACATAGGATCGCGCTTTGGTTTGCCGCCGTCCCGCATAGGCCGAAAGCAGGTCGTAGAGCGTCGCCGACCATTCGGGGCGCTTGATCTCGGCAATCGGTTCGGGCTGACCGCGCGCAAAGACATCCCGGCCGAGCTGGGGCCGATTGAGCAGTTGTTCGGCCGCGTGCCGGATCGCCTCGAGCCGCCGCAGCCGTTGCGCCAGCGCATTCGCCAAATCCTCGGCGCTCGCACCCTCGGCCGGATGCAGTTCGGGTAGCAACAGTCGGGATTTCAGGTAAGCGAGCCAGGCCGCCATCACGAGGTAGTCGGCGGCGAGCTCCAGCCGCATTTTGCGTGCCGCCTCGACGAAGGCGAGATACTGGTCGGCAAGCGCGAGGATGGAA
Organism: Xanthobacteraceae bacterium; assembly: GCA_049519075.1. GTDB lineage: Bacteria > Pseudomonadota > Alphaproteobacteria > Rhizobiales > Xanthobacteraceae > BOG-931. The sequence goes on from JBEKRD010000148.1 coordinate 7,613, forward strand.
ATCTTGGCCAGGTCGACCTTCTGCTGGCGCGCGAGCGTCAGCAACAGGTCAAGCGGGCCTTCGAAGCCCTCGACATCGACCACCAATGCCGGCTCGTCGGAGCCGCGCTCGGGCGGACCGGCTTCGAATTCCAAATCCTC
>JBEKRD010000149.1:0-7616 GCA_049519075.1 Xanthobacteraceae bacterium
ACCACCATGGAGGCGATACATGCGGAAATCCGTAAGCTGATGCCGATCGACGACATCATGATTTGCCTTCACATCGATGCGGATAACTGCGCCTGCCGCAAACCCAAGCCCGGCCTGCTGCTCGACGCCGCCAGGAAGCACGGCATCGATCTTAAATCGAGCTACTTCGTAGGCGACCGCTGGAAAGACGTGAACGCCGGGAAGGCGGCGGGATGTCGCACGATTTTTATCGATTACGGCTATCCGCAGGACCAGCCGGCCGCGCCGGACCATACTGTCGCCTCGCTGTCCGAGGCGGCAGCGATCGTTCTTCAGCATAAGGCGCCGTGATCTGGCGCGCTCGCATCGGCTTCGCGTCAGCTTACGATCTCTGGAACCGGAATTGGTAAGATAAATTTTCCGCCCCATTCCTTGATGAAGCCCATCTGTTCGAAGATTTCAGTCTGCAAATTCCAGGGCAGCACCAGCAGATAGTCGGGGCGCCGCTGTTCGATCGCCTCCACCGGCAAGATCGGGATCAGACTGCCGGGGAGATAACGCCCTTGTTTGAAAGTGTTGCGGTCGACTGTGAAGTCGATGATATCGGTTCTTATTCCGCAATAATTCAGCAGGGTATTGCCTTTGGCGGGCGCGCCATAGCCGGCGATCGTCGACCCTTGCTCTTTCAAGCGGTTGAGCAGTGATTGCAGCTTGCGCTTGGTGCCGGCGACCTGTTTCGCGAACGACAAGTATACATCAAGGCAGCCAAGACCGGCGTCGCGTTCCTCATCGGCGAGCGCTTGAACCACCTGGCTAATCGGCCACCGCGCGCCGAATCGCCCAACGAACAGCCGCAACGAACCGCCGTGGGTGCTCAAGCGCTCCGCGTCGAACGCGAACAAACCGTGGCGGCTCAAGAGCGGAGCAACGGCGTGATAGGACAAGTAAGAATAGTGCTCATGATAGATCGTGTCGAATTGATTTTCGGCCATGAGCCGAAGCAGGTGCGGAAACTCGAAGCTGGCGACGCCGTCCGCTTTAAGGACCCGCGCGACCGAAGCGACAAAGTGGTTCAGCTCCGGGACGTGGGCGAGCACGTTATTGGCGACGACAAGATCTGCCGGACCGTATTTCTCCAGCAACAACTTCGCCGTATCCGGGTCGAAAAATGTCACCAAGGTATCAACGCCGAATTTCTCCCGCGCGGCCGCGGCGCAATTCGCGGCGGGATCGACGCCGAGGCAGGGAATTTTCTTAGCCTTGAGAAACTGGAGGAGATAGCCGTCATTACTGGCGATCTCGACGACGAATGATCGAGCGTCTAGTCCGAACCGCCGCTCGGCCATATCGACATAGCGCCGCGCATGCTCGACCCAGCTGGGCGTGAAGGACGAGAGGTAGAGATAATGATCGTTGAAATGGCTTTCGGGGGCGGCAACATTCGGCAACTGAACGAGCTTGCAGCGGTCGCAAACATAGGCGCGCAGCGGATAGAATAGTTCCGGCTCTGACAGCTCCTCCGCGGTGCGAAACGCGTTAGAAAACGGCGCCATTCCGAGATCGGCGAAAAGCGTCCGCAAAGGCTGCTGGCACGAGCGACAGGTCAAAAGCATCCGAGTTACCGTGATATGGCCGCCGGATCGACCGTGTCGCGCCGGTGGCGGGGCGGATTTGACGACGCATCCGCCATAAAATCATCGACCTGCGCCAGCGAGAAGGCACGCATGTCGCCGTCGCGACTGAATTCACGGTACCATGCGGCGGTAAGGCCGATGATTTGGCCACCGTCATAGCGGTCGGCCCAGGACAAGGCGCGGTGCGCAAGCCGCGCATCGAGCGACAGAAAGCGGCTCTCGCGCGGGCCGGATTCGCGGCTAGGGATCCAAGCTGCACCCTCGCCCATTGCCGCCAAGATCGCAGCGGCGAGTTGCTCAACGGTTTGCCGGGAAGGCTGCACGGGCGCGAAGTTCAATGCTCGCGGCACGTCTCGCTTCATGGCGAGCGCCTGGAGATAACAAAAATATCCCGCCAGACAATCGAGGACATGCTGCCACGGCCGTGTCGCTTGCGGATTTCGCAGCACGACGGCGGTGCGAGCCAGGATTGCCCGGACGATGTCGGGAACGAGCCGATCCTCGGCGAAATCGCCACCGCCCAGCACGTTGCCGCCGCGCGCCGTGGCGACGGGCACGCCGCGGGGCTCGAAATAGCTGTCGCCAAAGGCCCGTGTCAGGATATCCGCGGCCGCCTTCGACGCCGCGTAGGGCTCGTGGCCGCCGAGACCGTCTTCCTCGCTGAAAGCTTCTTGCCGGTCGTCGTTCCGGTAGACCTTGTCCGTCGTGACCACCAGAACCGCTTCCAATTCGTCGACGGCGCGTAAGGCGTTCAGCAGATGCGCTGTGCCCATAACATTGGTGGCGACGGTTTCAATCGGTTCGCGAGCCGCCCGGCGTACCAGTGATTGCGCGGCCAGGTGCAGGACGATCTGCGGCTTGCAGTCTTCCACCGCCTGAGCGACCGCGCGATCGGTCCGCACATCGCAAAGGATCGATCGAAGATCCTGCTCCACGGCTGCGAGCCCATAGAGGTTCGGCTCGGCATCCGGCGCCAACGCCAGGCCGGTAATTTCGGCCCCCATTCGCGACAACCACAGCGCCGCCCAACCGCCTTTGAAACCGGTGTGACCGGTGAGCAGGACCCGCTTACCGCGCCAAAACTCGGGATCGACGTGGTTCACTGCCGTCAGTTCCACACTTTCCACGGACTTCGGCCGGACTGCCAAAGTTCTTCCAGGAAGTTCTTATCGCGCAACGTGTCCATGGCATGCCAAAAGCCGCGATGGCGATACGCCGCCAATTCGCGATCCGCCGCAAGTTGCCCGAGCGTATGGCTCTCCCATGATGTCTGATCGCCTTCAATGCGGTCGATCACAGCCGGATTGAGCACGAAAAACCCGCCATTGATAAAGCCGTCCTCGGTTTGCGGCTTCTCGGCGAAACGAACGACACGATCCTCTTGAAGATCCAGGGCGCCGTAACGGCCCGGCGGCATCACCGCCGTAACCGTCGCCAAGCGTCCGCTGCCGCGATGAAACGCGACCAGCGCATTCATGTCGATGTCGGCAACTCCGTCGCCATAGGTAAAGCAGAACGGCGCATCGGCGTCGAGATAACTCCGCACTCTTTTCAAGCGGCCGCCGGTGAGGGTGGTCTCGCCGGTATCGACCAAGGTGACTCGCCATGGTTCGCTGGAAGTCTGGTGATACGTAATTTTGTTGGCCATTGTATCAATCGTGACGTCCGACTGATGCAGGAAGAAATTCACGAAATATTCCTTGATCACATAACCCTTGTAACCGAGGCAAATGATGAAATCGCGGAAACCGTACTGGCCGTATAGTTTCATGATGTGCCAGAGAATCGGGCGGCCGCCGATTTCCACCATCGGTTTTGGCCTCAGGTAGGATTCCTCCATGATGCGGGTTCCCAGCCCGCCCGCCAGAATCACCACCTTGGTCTCGCTTCCGCTCATATTTCCCCGCCCCTTATGCAGCCCATTACGGCCGCGTTATCCCAGTTTCGCAGGTTCGACTTGGCCGTATAATGGACCTGCAGTGTAGCGCCGCCAGTGGCGCCCGGCTGCCGGCGCCTCCGCCGCCAAACGCGTTGTGATACAATGTTATTTGAGCCACTTGCAATCGAAGGCGCCTTCCGGATCGTGATCGAACCCCTGGGCGATGAACGGGGCTTTTTCGCGCGCTCCTTTTGTGCCGAGACCTTCGCCAAGCGTGGACTGCAAACCGACTTCGTGCAGCGCTCGATCTCATACAACGCCCGGCGTGGCACGCTTCGCGGCCTCCACTTTCAAGACCAGCCCCATGCCGAAACGAAGATCATTCGCTGCACGCGGGGTGCGGCGTTCGACGTCGTCATCGACTTACGGCCCCAATCGACAAGCTACCGACGCTGGCAAGCGGTCGAACTGACGGCGGAAAATCGCTGGATGGTGTATATCCCCGCCGGCTGCGCCCATGGATTTCAAACGCTTGTCGAGGAGACGGAACTTGTTTACGAGATCACCCCCGCGTATGAGCCGGCAGCGGCGCGGGGAATTGCGTGGAACGATCCGACCCTGGCGATAAAGTGGCCTGAAGGGGAGCCAGTATTGTCCTCCTCCGATCGTCATTGGCCGCGCCTTGGCGAGGTCTAGTAACCTGGTGAATTCTATGGCTGACATCAAAGAGTATTGGGACGTGCGAGCCAAGACGGCTCCGGCGGGGTCGCGAACCACCAATGATATATTCTTGCGCAAGCTCGAGGCTTCCGTAATCGGCGCCGAGCTTCGTGCTGGCCAATTTTCTGCCGAGGCCGCAGTTTTGGACGTAGGATGCGGCGACGGACAGACTTTGCTGACGCTGGCGGTTCAATTTCCGGCGCTCCGGTTTCACGGCATCGACTTCAGCCAGGAGATGATCTCGTCGGCGCGCGACGCCCTGTCGACCCAGCCTGAAAGTGTCCGGCAGCGCGTGAGTTTTGCGCTCGGCGACGTTCGCAACCTCGATGCCGAGCTCGGCGATCGGAAATTCGCGGCCATTCTCAGCAATCGCTGCCTCATTAATTTGACCAGCACCAACGAACAATATGGCGCGCTTCGACAAATCGCCGGCCGCCTCGCGCCCGAAGGCCTCTACCTCGGAACCGAGAACTTCATTGGCGGTCAAAATGAATTGAATCGTTTGCGCAACACGATGAAGTTACCGGAGATCGCGGTGCGATGGCATAACTTATTCTTCGAAGAAGACGAGTTCATGGCCAAGGCGCCGAAGATTTTCCAAAACGTCGAGTTGATAAAGTTTTCCAGCGCATACTATTACGTGACAAGAGTCGTTTATTCTTCATTATGTCGTTTACAGGGGCAGCAACCGGATTATGAGCATCCCATTCACGAGGTAGCGATGCAATTGCCGCCATTCGGCGATTTTAGCCCGATCAAATTGATCCGAGCACGCGCGTGGATTGAAGCAGACCGGGCGTCAATCTAACTTGCGCAGGACTGGGAATAACGCATGGCCGATCGGGACGAATTCGATAAGCAAATCGAAGAAAACATTGCGGGACTGCGTTCGGATATTGATTTGCGTCATTTGTCGCGATCTTGGATCGAAGCGTCAGCGAAGCATCGGTATTCCTATAATTTCACCTGGCTGGGGCGGCCAGTTATCCAATACCCGCAGGACCTCATCGCACTCCAGGAGATCATCTGGCGGACGCGGCCCGAACTAATCATCGAAACCGGGGTAGCCCATGGCGGATCTCTGATCTTCTCGGCATCGCTGCTCGAACTGATCGGCGGGGCCGGGAAGGTTATCGGAATCGACATCGAGATCAGACCGCACAACCGCAAGGCGATAGAAGATCACCCACTTTTTCGTCGGATTTCCCTGATCGAGGGATCGTCGATCGATCCCGAAGTCGCTGCGGATGTCTCACGCGCCGCGACGGGAAAGCGCACCATGGTCATCCTCGACAGCAATCACACGCACGATCACGTGCTTGGAGAATTGCGTGCCTATGCCCCGTTGGTGAGCAGCGGATGCTATCTGATCATCCTCGATACTGTGATCGAAGACTTGCCGGACGCGCTGTTTGCCGGCAGACCTTGGAAACAAGGAGACAATCCAAAAACTGCCGTCCATGAATTCCTGCGCGGGACCGATGAGTTCGTTATCGATGAGACCATACAGGACAAATTGCTGATAACCGTCGCGCCCGACGGTTTCCTACTCTGCGTGCGAAAACCATGATCCCCGTTTCCGGGCCGTCGATCACGCAAAAGGAAGTCGATTACGTCGCCGAGGCGGTCCGTACCGCATGGTACGGCAACGCCAACGTATTCCAGGCGCGCTTCGAACGCGCCTTTGCCGATTATTGCGGGCGACGGCACGCCGTAGCGTTACCGTCCTGCACCTCGGCATTGCACCTGGCGCTGCTGGCGCTCGGGGTTGGCCCCGGCGACGAAGTGATCGTGCCGGACGTGACCTGGATCGCATCGGTGGCCCCGGTCCGCTATGTCGGTGCGACTCCGATTTTTGCCGACATCGATGCGCAGAGCTGGTGCCTCTCGCCAGAGGCCTTCGCCGCGGCCATCAGCCCACGAACGAAAGCCGCCATCGTTGTCGATCTCTACGGTTCCATGCCCGATTGGGATCGTCTGAACGAGATCGCCGAGCGCGCGGGGATTGCCCTTATTGAGGATGCTGCCGAAGCGGTCGGCTCGCGCTGGAAAGACCGGCCTGCCGGCGCGTTCGGAGCCGTATCGACATTCTCGTTTCACGGCTCAAAGACGTTGACGACCGGCGAAGGTGGCATGCTGTTGGCCGACGACGACGTGTTGCTCGCGCGCGTCCTCAAGCTGCGCGATCACGGCCGCAAGCCGGGCGACATCATGTTCTTCAACGACGAGGTAGGTTGGAAATACAAAATGTCGTCCATGCAGGCGGCCTTGGGGTTAGCGCAGCTCGAGCGCGTAGCCGAACTCGTCGACAAAAAGCGTGAGATTTTCTCCTGGTATCGCGATGAGCTTTCCGAATGGAATTTGGGCTCGCTCAATCCCGACGTCACCGGCTTGTACAACTCATATTGGATGACGACCGTGGTGCTCGATCCCGAGCTCGGCATCGAAAAAGAAAGTTTGGTGCCACGAATGCGGGAGCGGGGAGTCGATGTCCGGCCTTTCTTCTATCCACTCAGTATGATTCCGGCTTTCCGCGATTCGCCCGAGGCTGCTCGCGCCCGCGGCGGCAACCAGGTTGCGCAACACGTCAGTCCCTACGGTATCAACTTGCCGAGCGCGCTGAGCTTGGACAGAGCGTCAGTCACACAGGTTTGCGACGAACTGCGTAAAGCCGTCGGGGATCTCAAGCGCTAGAGTGTGCAATGACAGCTCTGCTGACGGTTCTCATTCCGACTTACAATCGACCCGAACAACTTGCCCGAACGGTTCGGTTTCTTCAGCGACATCCGGCGCCGTTCCCGATCATCATTGCCGACGGCAGCGACGACGAACAAGCAAGCCGCAACCGGCAGTGCCGAGATCTCGGCGATAACATTTTATACTTTCACGCCCCGTTAGAGCCGCCGGAGGACACCTGGAAGAACTACTTTCGCCGAACGGAGAAGGCGCTCGACCAAATTAATACCCCCTATGCCGCTTTTTGTGCCGATGACGATCTGTTGATTCCCGAGAGCGCGATCGAATCGGCCGCATTCCTTCAAGACAATCCCCAATATGTCGGTTGCCACGGTCACTACTTGCAATTTGAGTACACGGCCGACACCATCAGAATCCCGAACTTCGAGTATCAGGGACCTTCAATCGACGCGGATGAAATCGCCAGCCGACTGATCCAGCTGTTTTCGCGATATGAAGCTCCATTTTACGCCGTCTACCGAACTGCGGCGATGCGCCTTCTAATGGAGCGCTGCCAAGAATCTGTGCCGCCTCTATGGCCGGAAATCTATCACGCCACCGGCGCCGTGATCGCAGGCAAAATCCATCGCAGCGAAACGATCTACTGTTTGCGCAACATCGGAAATCCGCCGCATCATCGATCCGGGTCTAGATTCCGCGATTTCGGC
>JBEKRD010000150.1:0-7454 GCA_049519075.1 Xanthobacteraceae bacterium
GGCCGCGACACGCGCGCACAAGCGGGCCTGGCTCGAAGCGCATCATTATACGGTGCTGGGAATATTTGCCGGCGACGTGGAGTCTGACATGGCGGCGGCGCTGGAACGGATCGGCCGGGCCGTCGGCTGAATGAACAGTCTTTAAGTCCTCACCTGGCCGCAGTTCGAGTATTTCGTGCCCCTAAATGACAGGACCGGAATATGCAATTGGCTAACTCGAAAACGCGCTACGGCGCCGCACCGCAGCTCATCCATTGGCTGACGGCACTGTTCGTGATCGTCGGCTGGCTGCTTGGCCAGTTCGGCGACGACCTTCCGAAGGGTGCCGTGCGCGCGTTTGGACTTCTCGCGCATATGACGCTCGGCGAATGCGTCGTCGCCTTGCTCGTCATTCGGCTAGGCTGGCGGTTCGCCAATCCGCCACCACCGCCGGAGCCTAATCCGTTTGGGCCGCTGGTGACGGCGGCCGCGACGCTGAGCCATTACACGCTCTACGCTTTGCTGATCGTGCTGCCGCTCGCGGGTATGATGGTGCAGTTAAAGCGCGGTCACGACCTGCCGATTTTCGGATTGTGGGATTTCGGCTCGCCGTGGCCGGCCGATCGCGCCATCGCCCGGAGCGCCCTGATCGCGCACCACTATCTTGCCAACGCGCTCCTGATCCTCGCCGGCGTTCATGCGGGTGCCGCGATCGTGCACCACTGGCTGTGGCACGACCGGACGCTGGCGCGCATGTTGCCCGGCGCGGCGTGATGAGGCTTTAGCCGTTCAGCGTCTTGATCGCCGCGGCCATGCCGGCGCGCAGGAATGCGAGATCGCTGCTCACGGCGAGGAAGCGCACGCCGCGCTTGGCCAGCGCCGCCGCGCGCTCGGCCGAGTGGCAATAGGCGCCGGGAATTTTCTTCGCCTTTTGCGCGCCGGCAATCATGCGGTCGAGGTGATCGTCGACCTCCTTCGACAGCGGATCGACAGTTTTGCCCTCCGACAGCGCGATCGAGAGATCGGAGGGACCTAAGAAAAATCCGTCGATCCCCGGCGTGGCGATGATCGCGTCGAAGTTTTGCAGCGCGGTGCGGGTCTCGATCATGGCAAGCGTAATGACATGATCGTTGGCCTCGCGCAGATAGGTCGACATGTCGGATACGCCGCCGAGCGTCATGGCGCGGTGCGGACCCCAGCTGCGCTCGCCGAGCGGGGGAAACTTGGCCGCGGCGGCAAAGGCGCGCGCATCGGCCGGCGTATTGATCATCGGCGCAATGATGCCTTCGGCGCCGAAGTCGAGCGCGCGGCTCACCAAGGCGAAATCGCCGAGCGGAACGCGCACCAGCGGCGCGCTGCCGCCCTGACGGACCGCGGCGATACCGGCAAGAATGCCGCCGACGTCCCACAAGCCATGCTGGCTTTCGATGGTCACCGCGGAGAATCCGTCACGCGCCAGCGTCTCAGCGACCAGCGGGTAGGGCAGACCGCACCAACCGGAGAAGACCGTTTCTCCAGCGTGCAGCCGGCGGGCGAGCGTAAATGCGGAAATGGCCATGGCGATCGCTTTGTGGTGAGGGGGGTGAACGTCGGTTGCGGCGGCCGGCGTTATTTGCCGGCCTTGATGTCGGCTATCGCCGTCGCCATCAGTTCGCTCATGGTTCTGACGATCTGATGGTCCGACTGCACCACGCCCTTGGCGTCGAAATCCTGGCGGATCTTGCGCATGACCTCGCGCTCGGCTGCGGCCTCGAACTCGGCCAAGACGACGGCGCGGGCATAGCTCTCCGCTTCGGCGCCGCTTAAGCCCATTTTTTCCGCCGCCCAAAGGCCGAGTAGCTTGTTGCGCCGGGCGGTCGCTTTGAATTTGAGTTCTTCGTCATGGACAAACTGTTTTTCGAACGCGTCTTCGCGCTTGTCGAACGTGGTCATGCTGTACGCCCTTAAGGTCGTGGAACAACGCAAATCGCCTGCCGCCTTGCATATCGAGGGTAGCCCGTCAAGGCAACCGCAATCGGACTTACTTTTCGACATTGCGGTCGAGCCCGCGCGGGGCTATGTCGATTGTACTCCGCGTCAGCTTCGGCTAGCTTTCGTGCCGCGGAGGGGCCGCGTGAGTTGAGTCGCGTGCCCGCTTCCGCCGCCGCGGATCTCGACAACGCAATTGGAGCCACGGCATTCCATGGATTTCACCAAGCCCCGGTACACACCGATGAGCCGCCGTCGCCGAATTTATGAAGGCAAGGCGAAGGTCCTTTATGAAGGACCCGAGCCCGGAACCTTGATCCAGCACTTCAAGGATGACGCGACCGCCTTCAATGCCAAAAAGCATGAGGTGATTGAAGGTAAGGGGGTGCTCAACAACCGGATCTCTGAATACATCTTTCAGCACCTCAACGATATCGGCGTGCCGACGCACTTTATCCGCCGGCTCAACATGCGCGAGCAGTTGATTCGCGAGGTTGAAATCATTCCGCTCGAAGTGGTGGTGCGCAACATCGCGGCCGGCTCCTTGTCGCAGCGTCTGGGCATCGAAGAGGGCACGCAACTGCCGCGCTCGATCATCGAGTTCTATTACAAGAACGACCAGCTCAACGATCCGATGGTCTCCGAAGAGCACATCACCGCGTTCGGCTGGGCGACGCCCCAGGAAATCGACGACATCATGTCGCTCGCCATCCGCGTCAACGACTTCCTCTCCGGACTTTTCCTCGGCGTCGGCATCCGGCTGGTCGATTTCAAGATGGAAACCGGCCGGCTGTGGGAAAACGATCTCATGCGCATCGTCGTTGCCGACGAGATTTCTCCAGACTCCTGCCGGCTGTGGGACATCAAGTCCAACGAGAAGCTCGACAAAGACCGCTTCCGCCGCGATCTCGGCGGCCTGTTGGAGGCCTATACCGAGGTCGCCAAGCGACTCGGCATCATGAGCGAGGGCGAGCGGCCGCAGGGCACCGGACCGATTCTGGTCAAGGGTTGAGTTTGCGCGTTTGCTGATCCGGATCGGGCGCAAGCCAAGTCCGGATTGTCCTTTCGTGTCAGCGATCGTCCACGGTTTTCGCTTCGCTTCACCCCGTCTGGATGTTGCGGGCGCGGCGATTCATACTTATTGAAAGGGCTATGAAAGCTCGCGTCACCGTTACGCTGAAATCCGGGATTCTCGACCCCCAGGGCAAGGCCATCGAGGGCGCCCTGAAGTCGCTTGGGGTCGGCGGCGTGGCGAGCGTGCGCCAGGGCAAGGTTTTCGATATCGAAATCGAGGGCGCGGACCGCGCCGGTGCCGAGACCGCGCTGAAATCTGCCGCGGAAAAGCTGCTCGCCAATACCGTCATTGAAAACTACCGCATCGAGGTCAGCGGATGATCGGGGCGGGCTTGCGGCTGTTGCCGGTCTTGATCGCGCTCGCTTTCGTGAGCGGCGACGGCGTGGCGTCGAACGCAAGCTCCTATCGGACATTGCAGCCGCATTGGAACGAAGTGAAGTGGCCCTTCCCGATCGATCAATGGGGTACCGGCCGGGCGTTCCGCTGCGGCGCGGAGGTCTGCGGCGTGACCGTGACGCTTTATCTGCGGCCGAAGATCGGCTTCTGCAATTGCAGGAAGGGCGTTTATGACAATGCCGAGCTCGACCGGGTCGATGACATGGCGCTGCTCGGACCTGATTTTTCCGGTATTGGCGACAGTCAGCTCGTGACCGTCGGTTGGATGAAGGGGCGCAGCCGCGTCTTCACCGTGCGCGGTCCCTATCAGCCGCCGAGCGCTGCGGCCACGATCGCCTTTAACGACAAATGCGATGTCGTCGTCGCCACGGTCACCGCCGAGCCCGATCCGGCGGCAGGCGTGCTGCAGGCGCTGCAATTTCTCAACACCGAACTGATCTTGCGCTGGGCGCGGGCCGAACTCGGTTCTGATGGCAGTTGATCTCTGAAAGCCTGCTGATGAAATCCGCCGTTCTCGTCTTCCCCGGCATCAATCGCGAACGCGACATGGCGCGTGCGCTTAGGCTCGCGTCCGGGCGGGCGCCGGCGATGGTGTGGCATGCGGAGACGCAGCTGCCTGCCGGCATCGATCTCGTCGTCATTCCCGGCGGCTTCTCCTATGGCGATTATCTACGCTGCGGCGCCATCGCGGCGCGCGCGCCCATCATGGACGCGGTGCGCGGCTTCGCCGCCAATGGCGGTCTCGTGCTCGCGATCTGCAACGGATTTCAGATCGCGTGCGAGTCCGGACTGTTGCCGGGCGCGCTGTTGCGCAACGCGCAGCTTCGCTTCATCTGTCGCGACGTCTATCTGCGCGTCGAGCGCTCGGATAACGCGTTCACGCGCGGCTATAATGCCGGCCAAGTGATCCGTGTGCCGATCGCCCACGGCGAGGGCAATTACATCGCCGACGGGCCAACCATGGCGCGGCTCGAAGGCGAGGGCAGAGTGATTTTCCGCTATGCGTCGCCGGACGGCATGATCGACCCCAACTGGAACCATAACGGCGCCATGAACGCGATCGCCGGCATTATCAACGAGCGCGGCAACGTGCTTGGCATGATGCCGCATCCGGAAAACCATGTCGAGGCGTCGATGGGCCGGATCGACGGACGGGGATTATTTGCGGGTCTTGTGGATCACTTCAAGCTGGCGGCGTGACTTCCCTGCTTCCATATGGGAGAGGGACGTAAATCGAGCACTGCCCGTGATATCCAACGAACCCGCCATTACACCAGAACTGATCGCCCAGCACGGCCTCAAGCCGGATGAGTACGCGCGTATCGTCAAGCTCATCGGCCGCGAGCCGAGCTTCACCGAGCTCGGCATCTTCTCGGCGATGTGGAACGAGCACTGCTCCTATAAATCCTCAAAAATCCATCTGCGCACGCTGCCGACCAAGGCGCCTTGGGTGATCCAGGGCCCGGGCGAGAATGCCGGCGTCATCGACATTGGCGACGGGCAGGCTGTGGTGTTCAAGATGGAGAGCCACAACCATCCGAGCTATATCGAGCCCTATCAGGGCGCGGCGACCGGCGTCGGCGGCATTTTGCGCGACGTGTTCACCATGGGCGCGCGGCCGATTGCCTGCCTCAATGCATTGTCATTCGGCGATCCGAAGAATCCGAAGACGCGCACGCTGGTTGCCGGCGTCGTTGCCGGCATCGGTGGCTACGGCAATGCCTTCGGTGTACCGACTGTCGGCGGCGAGGTCCGCTTCGATCGCCGCTACGACGGCAACTGCCTGGTCAATGCTATGGCGGTGGGGATCGCCGACGCCGACAAGATTTTCCTTTCAGCGGCCTCGGGCGTCGGCATGCCGATCGTCTATCTTGGCTCCAAAACCGGGCGCGACGGCATCCACGGCGCTACCATGGCGTCGGCCGAATTCGGCGCTGATGCCGAGGAGAAGCGGCCGACCGTGCAGGTCGGCGACCCCTTCTCGGAAAAGCTTTTGCTCGAAGCCTGCCTTGAAATCATGGCCAAGGGTTGCGTGATCGCGATCCAGGATATGGGGGCTGCAGGGCTGACCTGTTCCGCCGTGGAAATGGGCGCCAAGGGCGATCTCGGCGTCACGCTCGACCTCGACAAGGTGCCGTGCCGCGAGACCGGCATGAGCGCCTACGAGATGATGCTCTCGGAGAGCCAGGAGCGCATGCTCATGGTGCTCAAGCCCGAGAAGGAGGTCGAGGCCGAGGCGATCTTTCGCAAATGGGGGCTCGATTTCGCGATCGTCGGCACCACCACGCCGACCAAGCGCTTTGTCGTCCGGCACGGCGGCGCGATCATGGCCGACTTGCCGATCAAAGAGCTCGGTGACGAGGCGCCACTTTACGACCGGCCGTCAGCCACGGGCGAGGCGCCGAAAATCGTCCCGGCAACAGATGTCGTGCCGCCGCTGCCGCTCGCCGATGCGCTAGAACAGCTGATCGGCTCGCCGGACCTGTGCTCGCGCCGCTGGGTGTGGGAACAATACGACCACATCATTCTCGGCAATACCGTGCAGCGCCCGGGCGGCGATGCCGCCGTGGTGCGGATCGAGGAGGGGCCGAAGGCGCTGGCGCTCACTGCCGACGTGACGCCGCGCTATTGCGAGGCCGATCCGTTCGAAGGCGGCAAGCAGGCGGTCGCCGAGGCTTGGCGCAATCTCACCGCGGTCGGCGCTCGCCCGCTCGCTGTGACCGACAATCTCAATTTCGGCAATCCGGAGCGTCCCGAGATCATGGGCCAGTTGATCGGCTGCGTGCGTGGCATCGGCGAGGCCTGCCGGGCGCTCGAATTTCCGGTCGTTTCCGGCAATGTCTCGCTCTACAACGAGACCAAATTCCGCGGCGACGAATCGGGCCGCTCGATCCTGCCGACGCCGACGATCGGCGGCGTCGGTTTGATCGACGATTTCACGACGGCGATGACGCTCGGCTTCAAAGCCGAAGGTGAGGCGGTTTTGTTGGTCGGCGAGACCCGTGGCTGGCTCGGTCAATCGCTCTATCTGCGCGATGTTTGCGGCCGCGAAGAGGGCGCTCCGCCGCCGGTCGATCTCGCCGCCGAGCGCCGGCAGGGCGATTTCGTCCGGGCGCTGATCCACGATGGACTGGTGACCGCGGTGCATGATGTTTCCGATGGCGGGCTTTTGGTGGCGATCGCCGAGATGGCGATCGCCTCCCATATCGGCGCCGTCTTGGAAGCGCCGCAGGGCCTTGCGCACCATCTTCCGCCCGATCTTCCGCCCCATGCCTTCTGGTTCGGTGAGGATCAGGGCCGCTACGTCGTGACGGCGAAAAACGCGGATCTCATCGCCGAGCGGGCCAAGGCGGCCGCCGTGCCGTTGATGCGGCTCGGCGCGACCGGCGGCACCCTTCTGGCGATGGGCGACGAACGGCCGGTGCGGGTGCAAGAGCTCAAGAGCCGCTTCGAAGCTTGGCTGCCGGCCTATATGGCGGGCGCCGCCTGAACACAGGCTGCGGATTGACGCTCACGCGCCAGCGCCGCATTGTGGTCGCAAGCTTGCGCGAAGTTGTGCGAGCAGGTTCGGATTGGCGGCTCTGTGCCGGGGGGTAGAAGCGAGCGACTGGAGCGCGACAGGCTGAGGTACGGCATGGCTATGGCTGCAAACGACATCGAGCGATTGATCCGGGCGCGGATTCCGGACGCCGAGGTGACGATCCGCGATCTCGCCGGCGACGGCGACCACTACGCCGCGACCGTCATCGCGGAGTCGTTTCGCGGCAAATCCCGCGTTCAGCAGCATCAGATCGTCTACGAGGCGCTGAAAACCGAGATGGGCGGCAAGTTGCACGCGCTGGCGCTGCAAACCGGCACGCCGGCGACGTGACGGGCGGCCGCGGCGAGGCCGTCATTCTCCCGGCCGCCTAGCGGTTGGAATGGCCTTCTGCCGCATACGCGGCTGATAGGCGGTCTTTTCGGACGGAGATTTTGTCATCCGAGACGTGCCGGATCGGCATGGGCTTTGCGTGTGTTTTGCGGTACATATATTGCA
>JBEKRD010000151.1:0-7431 GCA_049519075.1 Xanthobacteraceae bacterium
CGGATCACGGCATCTATATTCAGCCGATCAATTATCCGACGGTGCCGAAGGGTAAGGAGCGCTTGCGCATCACGCCGAGCCCCTATCACGACGACGGGCTGATCGACACGCTCGCCGAAGCTTTGGTCGACGTCTGGCTAAGGCTCAATCTGCCGCTTGCCGACCGCGCACTCGCCGCGGAGTGATTTTAAGGATTCCGGTTCGATCGATCGCGCTTCACCACGCGCTCGCGCTTGTTCAGACACATTCAATGGAGCCTGCAATTTAATGCGCGCCACTCGCGGGTGGTCAAAATTGCTCAGACTCTTGTTTGCAAAATCGCCAAGCCTGCCCCGGAGTCGACGCTCGGTCGACGGAGGCATTCAATGGTCTCGTTGCGCCACCTGCCGACGACTTTCCGCGCCTTGTTCAGTAGCTTCCTGATCCTGATCGGCGTCGGCTATTTGATGGCTCTGACATACATGTATGTGGTTGTGATCGAACCTCATCAAGAGATGGGGCAAGGCGTGGTTGCGGGCATCAGCGATGAATATCATGGGATGCCGAACGGACAGACCTTGCTTGAGGCGTCACTCTTGGGCCCGATGGCCGACAAAATCTCGGTTTCCGACCGCACAAATGTCCTGCAGTGGATCCATAATGGCGCGCAAGCTGCGGACTACGCGCAGGTCGAACCGATCTTCGCCAAGGATTGCATCGGCTGTCATATGGCCAATGCCAAGTCGATCCCGCCGCTCACCAGTTTTGCTGCGTTGCAGAATGTCACCGCGGCCGACACCGGCACAAGCCTCACCGATCTGGCCAAGGTTTCCCACATCCATCTGTTCGGCGTCAGCATCATATTCCTGCTGACCGGCGCGATTTTCGCCTTGAGCGAGACGCCGGTCTGGTTTCGCGTATGCCTCGTCGTCGTTCCCTACCTGTCGATCGTGATGGATATCGGCTCGTGGTGGTTCACCAAATACATCGATCCGGCTTTATTCGCCTATGTCGTCGTCGCCGGGGGCGCCTGCATGGGGCTGGCGCTCGCCGGCCAAATTCTTATCGCACTGTGGGAAATGTGGATCGAGCCACTCAAAAACTCCGGCATCACGTCGGCGCGGCGGACATCGAACTATAAGCTCCAGCAGTGACGGAACAGCTCCCACGCAGCTCGTATCATCGCAAAGATAGCGATGAATATTATCGCTTCGCGAGCTCTTTGCGAATCGACAGCAATTCGCGATGGCGCTTTGGGGTCGCTTTCGGGTAAGTCATCTTGAGCGTCCCGAACGTGTCGAGGACGATCCGGGATACGATGAGCCGCGCGTTCTCCTTGTCGTCAGCGGGAACGACATACCACGGCGAGTCTCGGGTGCTGGTCGCGCTGAGGCACTTCTCATAAGCGGTCATGTATTGCCTCCAGTATTTTCTCTCGGCAATGTCGGCTGTGCTGAATTTCCAGTTCTTTGCCGGCTCGTCGATGCGCGCTAGAAAGCGCTTGCGCTGTTCCTCCTTGGAAAGATGGAGAAAAAACTTGATGATGCGGGTTCCGTTGCCGTGGAGGTGTCTTTCCAAATCCACGATCGAACGATACCGGTCGTGCCAGAGTTTCTTGTCGTGATGCGGGGTGTCCGGAATCGCCTCGCTTCGCAGAATCTCGGGATGCACGCGGGCAATCAGCACCTCCTCGTAATAAGATCGGTTGAAGATGCCTATCCGCCCGCGTTCCGGCAGGTCGCGCGTCGTGCGCCAGAGAAAGTCGTGTTCCAGTTCGGCGGCGCTGGGATGCTTGAAGCTGAATACCTGGCAGCCCTGGGGGTTGACCCCGGACATCACGTGCCGGATCGCGCCGTCTTTGCCCGCAGCATCCATCGCTTGAAAGATCAGCAGGATGGCGTGGCGATTGGATGCGTAGAGCAGTTGCTGCTGTGAACTCAGTTGCGCGACGTGTTCATCCAAGATGTTTTTATATTGCTCTTTCGATTTATAGACGGGATCGACCCTGGTCGGCCACTTTTTGAGGTCGACTTCATGTCCTTCTCGGACGCAAAAGTCCTTTAAAACTATTTTCATTGCTAACTCACTTGGCGTGCTGCGTTGCGAATTGAACCGATGTTCTAGCTTTGCCTTCTGGCTTCGGCGCAACGTTGATGGGATCGAGAATCCGATACGCGAGAAGCTTCACGGGATCGGTCACAAGGAACCACACCACGGCGTAACCCCAAACGAATGCCGCCCAAGCCCAGCCGAGGGGTGTCATGAACAGCCCATAAACCGCGATCAGAGTCGCCACCATTTGCGTGCCGAGCACGGCCATCCATAAAATCCGCGCGGGGCGTATGGACCAGAACGGGCCGCGCGTGCGCGTCTGGAAGATCGTCAGATGTCCGGCCACCGACAGCATCAGGTACATCATCGTCTGCAGGTGGGAATGGTCGAGGTGAAAAACGCGGTCGCCGACGAAAAACAAGCCGAACGCGGCGATGGGGCCGACGAGGCCCAGCACCGTAGCGATGCCCAGCACCAGGCGCATGTTCCAGGCCTCGGGCGCCTGCTTGTAATGAACGTTGTCATAGGCAATGGACAGGATGGCGCCGTCGTTGAGCAGCGCCAGCATCACGATCATCACCGCCGTCAATGGATAAAAATTGAAGACCAGGATCGCCAACGTCATGAACAACAGCACGCGCAGCGTTTCGGCGATGCGGTACATCGCGTAACTGTTCATCCGTTGGAAGATTTTTCGGCTCTCCTTGATTGCGTCGATGATCACCGACAGACCGGGCGTCGTCAGCACGATGGCCGCCGCCGCTCGCGCCGCATCCGTGGCGCCCGAGACGGCGATTCCGCAGTCGGCCTTCCTCAGCGCCGGGGCATCGTTCACCCCGTCACCTGTCATGCCGACGATGTGGCCGCGCTTTTGTAGAGCTTCAACGATATGGAACTTGTGTTCGGGGAAGACCTGGGCGAAACCGTCGGCGCTCTCGATGGCCTTGGCCACCGCTTGCGTCTTTTGTTGCTTGTCGTCGCCTAGAGTGGCGGCATCAAGGATATTGGTGCCCATCCCAAGTTTCTTGGCGGTTTCCTGAGCGATGGCCAGCGCATCGCCAGTCACCATTTTGACCTTCACGCCCATCTGTTCCGCGGTCGCGATCGTGGACTTGGCATCATTTCGTGGCGGATCGAACAACGGCAGCACGCCAAGGAACCGCCATTTGTCGTCGGCCTCGGCCCGCGCCACGCCCAAGGAGCGAAAGCCGCGCGCTGCGAATTCGTCCACAGCCTTGTCGACAGCGGCCTTCACCTCTGTCGCGTTGGCCGATAATGCCAAGATCACCTGCGGCGCGCCTTTGGTCACCTTGAACGCCTTTCCGTTCGGGCCCGTAACGGCGGCCTCGGTGCGTTTGTGCACCGGGTCGAACGGTTGGAAATGACCGACCTTGTAACCTTTTAGGGCCTGATCGTTTTTCAGACCGCCGAGGACGGCCAGATCAATCGTGTCGTTATTGTCGGCGCGTGACGCCAGCGCGGCGCCGAGGATCACTTGCTCGGCCGAGATGTTGTTCACGCTGAACGGATCGCCAAGCGTCAGTTTGTTCTGCGTCAGGGTGCCGGTTTTGTCGGCGCACAGCACGTCGACGCCGGCCAATTCTTCGATCGCCACCAACCGGGTGACAATCGCCTGTTTTTTGGCCAGCAGCCGCGCGCCGACCGCCATCGTGACCGACAGAACCGTCGGCATTGCCACGGGAATTGCGGCTACCGTCAGCACCAAGGCGAACTGCAAGGTAGTGAGGATCGGGTCGCCACGGAAAATCGCCACGGCTATAATCGCCGATACCATTATCACCGCGAGGACGATTAGATAGTTGCCAATTTTTAGAACCGCACGCTGGAAGTGGCTGATTGATTTTTTCCCCTGCACCAATTCCGCGGTCTTGCCGAAGTAAGTGTTTGCACCGGTGGCATAGACCAGCGCACCGACTTCACCCTGACGGATGATCGAACCGGAAAATATCGCCTCGCCGGATTTGCGCTTGGCGGGCAGCGATTCTCCCGTCAACGCGGACTGATCCACCTCGACCGGGTCGCCTTCGAGCAGACGCGCATCCGCAGGTACAATGTCGCCCAGACGGACGCGGATGACATCGCCCGGAACCAGTTCATGCGCCGGCGGGGTGACCCACTTGCCATCGCGCTTCACCCTGGCCTTTACCGCCAGCGTGGCCTTCAGAGCGGCGATAGCGTTACCCGCCTCGTGTTCCTCCCAAAACCCGACGACGGCGTTCGCCAGAAGCAAAACAAGGATGATGCCGAAATCAGGCCAATGTCGGTCTACCGCCGACAGGATCACGGCGACCTCGATCATCCACGGGATCGGACCCCAAAAATAGCTGAGGAATTTCAGGAGCTCATTGGTCTTCTTTTCTGCAATCTCGTTGGGCCCATATTGGATCAGCCGTTTATCCGCCTCCGCTTGCGTGAGGCCGTCCGACGACGTTGCCAGTTTTCTCTCCACTTCCGCCAGTGGCAGCGATTTCAAATCGTCCTTCGCATCGGGTTTCGATCCCGGGTTCGATTCGGGAACCTTGGGTTTGGCGGTATGAAGTTTCATGGCGAGTATTCCTTCTGTCAGCTCAGCGACGGGCGAATGAGCGCCAACGTGTGCTGCGCGATCATCAGTTCTTCGTTTGTCGGAATGGCCCACACGGAGACTCGACTGTCCGCGGTGGAAATACGGGGCCCGTTGGAATTGTTCGCCTGCTCATCCAGCTTCACGCCGAGCCACGAAAGCTTGGCGCAGAGCGCCGCGCGTACCGGGGCGGAGTGCTCGCCGATACCGGCGGTGAATACGAAAGCGTCCAGCCCGCCAAGCACCGCCGCGTAGGCGCCGGCATATTTGGTCATCGCGTAGACGAAATACTCCACCGCCGCGACCGCACGCCGGTCACTGCTCGCTTGCAACACCCGCATGTCCTCGCTGATGCCGGAAAGGCCGAGCAGGCCCGCGCGCTCATACAGCATCTTCTCCAGCGACGCATCGTCGAACAGCTTGCGGCGCAACAGATAGAGCAACGCGCCTGGCGGTACGTCGCCGGAGCGCGTCGCCATGGGCAGACCCGAGACCCCGGCGAAGCCCATCGTGGTGTCGACGCTGCGCCCATCCTGCATGGCGCACATGCTCGCACCGCCGCCGAGATGGGCGGCGATCACGCGCCGCGCCTGCGGCGCGAATTTCGGCACTTGCCGGCTGATGTAATCGTAGGAGATGCCGTGATAGCCCCAGTGCCGCACTCCGGCATCGCGCACGTCCTTGGGTAGAGCGTAGATTTGCGCCACCTCCGGCATCGTTCGATGGAACGAGCTGTCGAAACAAGCAACTTGCTGCAAGCCCGGGAACGCCTGGGCCAGCGCGCGGGCTCCGAGCACGTTGTAAGGCTGGTGCGACGGTTCCATGACCACAAGCGAGCCGAGATAATCCAGCACGTCGCTGTCGATCCGCACCGGCGCCTCGAAGCGAGAGCCGCCGAGCACGATACGGTGGCCAGCGGCGATAACTTTCCTATCGCCGAGATTGGCTTCCAGCCAGGTGATGACGAAGTGCAGCGCTGTTTTGTGGCCGATCGCGTGGCCCTCGCCCCATTCGTGCTCCCCCAATTGCTCGCCGACCGCGTTCTTGACGACAAAACGCGGATCGTTTTCCATGCTCTCGATCTCGCCGCGACAGAGCAGCAGCAGCGACCGGGACGCATCCACCGCATAGGCGCCGAACTTCAGGCTGGTGGAGCCCGCATTGACCACGACGATGACCTCGCTGGCGCTAGCCTCACTCATGCCCTTCAGTCCGCGGTTTGGGGCGACAGGATAGTCGGATCGCGCGCCAGCGCATCGGCGTAGAGCACGGCGGCGGCGGCCGAGAAGCGGCGCGCCGCGGCGGTGTCGGCGCGGCTCGTCAAAATCACCGGCACGCGCGCGCCGACGACAAGGCCAGCGACCTGCGCGTCGGCCATGAAAGCGAGATTCTTGTAGACCATGTTGCCGGCCTCAATATTCGGTACGATCAACACATCGGCGAGGCCCGCGATTGGCGAGACGATATGCTTGATCCGCGCGGCATCGGCATCCACGGCGGCATCGAGATCGAGCGGCCCGTCGACGATACCGCCGACGATCTGCCCGCGATCGGCCATCTTGGCCAGGATTGCGCCGTCGAGCGTGGCCGGCATTTTGGTCTGCACCATCTCGACCGCGGCCAGCACGGCGACTTTCGGCAGTTCGGTACCGAGTGCGCGTGCGAAACCGATTGCGTTCTGGCAGATGTCGCGCTTCTGGTCGGTGTCGGGCGCGATATTGAGCGCGACATCACTGATGATGAAGCGGCGCGCATAGGTCGGCACCGAAACCATGACGCAGTGGCTGATCAATCGTCCGCTGCGCAGTTTCGCTTCCTTCTGCATGATGGCGTGCAAAAGCACGTCGGTATGGAGGCTGCCCTTCATCAGCGCCGCAACCTCACCTTTGCCCGCGGCGGTAGCGGCCTTTTGCGCCGAGTCTTCGGCACCGTCCGTCGCCACGATCCGGCACTTGGCGACGTCCAGATGCGCGTGATCCGCGATCCGTCGCAGGTCGTCCTCCGGACCGAACAGCACCGGTAGGATCAGCCCAGCCGCGGCCGCCTCCACCGCGCCGGCCAATGCGTCGGCGCTACATGGATGCACCACACCGGTCAGCATCGGCTTAAGCCCTCGACAGCGCTCGACAAGTCCCTCGAGCCGATGCTCCGGCACCTGGCATTGCTGCCGCGTCGTCGGCGCCAGAACCTCCAGCATCGCGGTGGCGAAAACCTGGCCCACCGGATCGGTGCACTGGCCATCCAGCACGACGACGCCCTGATCCGACCGCTTCTCCCGCACGATGAGGCGCGCCGTCATCGCCGCACCGATCGGTAGCGCACCCTTGATCGCCACCGAGGTTGTGCGGATCGAGGTTCCGGGTCCCGGGAGGGCTGAACCAACCAGCGCGGTCAGCATAGCCGTGACGATGCCGGCGGCGCCCTGGCTCGCGCCGGGGCCGGCGAGCATATTCACTTCGCCGAAGGCGGCGGCCCAGGCCCGCAAGTCGCCGGCCTGCAAGGTGCGCTCGACCGACGCGGCGTCGCCAACAGCAATTTCCTCAAAAGTCTTGTTCGTGATGGTCTGCATAGCTACGGCGATATCCAACTGCTGCGGCGTCTAGCGCGAGTTCTGCTCGCCGCGCCGCCGGCGTTTACTGCGCAGCGATCCAGCGCGCGATGTGCGGCCAATGCTCTTTGAGCGTGTGCGCTCCCATGAACAGTCCGATATGGCCACCAGGCACGGTTTCTGAAACGATGCGGTGCTCCGGCGTCCCGAGATATTTTGCGGCGTCGAGAACCTGTTCGGGCGTGGTGATATCGTCGGCGGCACCCGC
>JBEKRD010000152.1:0-7311 GCA_049519075.1 Xanthobacteraceae bacterium
AACGGTTCGCCCAAGAACGGTTCGCCCAAGGCGGCCGAGATGGCCGCGCGCACCATCGATGCGATCGGCGACGAGACTCTGCCGCCCGAGGAACGACAACAGCGCAAGCGGAGGCTGATCCGCGGTCCAAAAGAGTTTCGCGATATCCGTCGAAAATGACCGGTCGCAATTCCGTCATTGCGAGCGGAGCGAAGCAATCCCGCTCAGCGGACTAGACTGGATTGCTTCGTCGCAAGCGCTCCTCGCAACGACGAGGTTTGGAGACTGCCGTCCATAGCGTCCTGTCAAATCAGCGAGGCCGCGAGATTGATGGTCAGCGCCAGCACGGCGGTATTGAAGAAGAACGAGATGATGGCGTGCAGCGTCGCCAGTCGGCGTAGCGGCTTGGTCAGGATCGACACATCGGAGGTCTGGGAAGCCGCGCCGAACGAGGTCGCAAAATAGAAGAAATCCCAATAGTCCGGGTTTCGATCGCCGCGGAAATCGAGTCCTTCGGCCGGATCATCCGGGCCGCCGCTCGAACGATAATATTCGTGGGCGTAGTGCAGCGTGAAGACCACCTGGGTCAAGGTCCAAGACAGCAGCAGCGTGGCCGCGGCCAGGCCCAAGTTGAGCGTCCGGTACGGCGCCTCCTTGGACGCGGCCAATAGTCCGACGATGGCGACAAAACTCGCCGCGGTGGCGAGCAAGATGATGGCCAGGATCACCATCTTGCTATTGTCTTGGCGTGCGGCGGTGTCGCGGATGTGGTCGGCCTTGCATGCCAGCATAAGGCGAAACGTAAAGATCAGGTAGATCGCCGCGCTCAAGTCCCAAGCGCCCGCCTCCCGCGCGCTTGCCGGCCAGTCTCGCGGCAGCAAGACAAGCGCGGCGACGCCCACCAGCGCCGCACAGTAAAGGCGCGGCCGAATGGCGAGCGAGTACGCGATCGACTTCGGACTGTACCAGTGGCCTTTTCGATGCATCGCCGCGATCGCCTCCCATGTGCGGTTCGTGGGCGGATTGGGCAAAGCCTGTCGGTTATTATCATGAAACGGCGATGCCGCCAGGGGCGCAAAACGCTCGCGCGGATGATCGCACGTCGCGGCTTTTTCAAGAGCGCGGGCTGTGTCGGGCTCGCATCCGGGGTTCCGCAAGACTTCGGCACGCTAGCGCGTTCGGACCCTGAGAAAGATCAGCGATTGGCGGCGACGGCGCTGCGCGTCAGCGCGGGGTGAGGCCGTCGGCGTGACGCATTGCTACCGGCGCCCCGGCTCACCGCATCGGGTCAATGCAGCGTGCGGCTGCGCTTGAAGACCATGTTGCGGCAAATCGGAACGAAGCGTGAGGCCGTGAACGGCGCGGTTTCGTGCGCGGCGTGGAGCGCCGCTTCGAGCCGCAACAAAAGGATTTCAGCCAGCATGGTCCCCTCCATAAGCCCCGGCCTTCGACGTGTGCTCCCGCTTGTTTCCCCGCGGGTCTCCGAGCAATGGAACTGCCACGCCGGCGCCGGACAACTTCCCAGATATCAAACGTGAAATACCTAACCCGTCAGTCTTAAACTTCGTTGCGGGGATTTGCTAAAATTGTACGGATCGCGGCAAAGTGCGATCGAGGCGATGCCGGACTTATCCCTGTCACCGACCAATGCCGGCAAGTTTCGCCATGTGCTGGATCGGCGCATGGGCTATATGTCCTCGACAGAGCTGAAGAGGCCGCGATGAAATTCACGCGCCGCCGTGTCTTGCAACATGTCTTGCAACTTGCCGCCACGTCGCCGGCGGCAGTCCGCGGTGCGTGGGCGTCCGACTATCCGACGCGCCCGGTGCGCGTCGTGGTCGGCTTTCCGCCCGGGGGATTCACCGACACGTCGACTAGGCTGATCTCAGCGGTGCTGGGCGAACGGCTCGGTCAACAATTCGTGGTCGAGAACCGGCCGGGTGCCAGCAGCAATATTGCCACCGAATTCGTCGCGCGCGCGGCTCCCGACGGCTACACGCTGCTGCAAATCGGCGACGGCAACGCCTATAACGCGACGCTCTACGACAACCTCAATTTCGATTTCATCCGCGACATCGCTCCGGTCGCGAGCATGGTCAACGCGCCATTCGTCCTGGTCGTGAACCCGTCGTTCGGCGCCAAGACCGTTCCCGACTTCATCGCATACGCCAAAGCCAAACCGGGCAAGATCAATGTCGGGTCATTGGGGCCGGGCAGCCCATCGCAGCTCATCGGCCTGTTGTTCAAGTCGATGGCGGGGATCGATCTCGTCACCGTGAATTACCGCGGCATCGGGCCAGCGCTGACCGATCTGATGAACGGCCGCATCGAGGTTGTCTTCACCTCGCTGGTCTCGGTGATCGAACACATCAAGGCCGACAAGCTGCGTGCGCTCGGTGTCACCACGGCCCGGCGAGCGGATTTATTGCCGGACATTCCCGCGCTCGGCGAATTTGTCTTAGGTTATGAAGCGGCCGGCTGGGTCGGCTTGGGCGCGCCGGCGAATACGCCGCCCGAGATCGTCGCCACGCTGAATGCACAAGTAAATACCGCGCTCGCCGATCCGGCCTTCAAAGCTCGGCTCGCGGATATGGCGCTCGAGCCGTTTCCAAGCTCGCAGACCGACTTCGCCAAATTCATCGTCGACTTTACCGACAAGTGGCGCAACGTCATCCGCTCAGCCGATATCAAGATGGAGTGACGGCTGCTCACCGCTGCCGGTCAATCCAGGCCGTCCACGTCCGACCTCCGAACAACAGGAATTATGTCTGCATGCGAGTCCTCCTGACCGGCGACGTCAACCTGATGAATGTCACGGATCCGGCCGTGCCGTTCGCGCAGGTCGCGGCGGAGTTTCGATCTGCCGACCTCGTTTTTGCCAATCTCGAATGCTGCTTCTACGAGCCGGAGACGGGACATGCGATCGAGCGCGAGGGATTTTTCGCCCCGCTTGCGTCCGCCGAAGCGCTGAAACTCGCCGGCATTCATGCCGTCGGCATCGCCAACAACGTGAATTACGGCAGTGCTCCGATCCTGTCGTCGATCGCGCGACTGGACCAGGTGGGAATTCCCCACACCGGGGCAGGCGCCAACCTGAGTAAGGCGACAGCGCCGGTGGAATTGGACCGGCAGGGCCGGCGCATCGGCATTCTGCAGCGAACCTCGGTGTTCTGGACGACCGACCATGAAGCGTCGGACAACGCACCGGGCGTTGCCGTGATCCGCGGCCAAACCGCATACCAGGTGCCGATGTACCGGACGGCGGGGGGAGGGATTCCGCTGAACCGGCCAGGCGTCCCGCCCGTGATCGTGACCTGGGCCGACCCGCCGTCACTTGGGCGTTATCGCGATGACGTCGCGGCGCTGAAAGCCAAGAGCGACATCGTGATCGCGTCATGTCACTGGGGCATGGATCAAACGGTGCTGCAATATATGCGCGAAATCGCTCACACCGCGATCGACGCCGGGGCCGATATCGTGTTCGGACACGGCCCGCATTATTCGTTGCCGGTCGAAAACTACCGCGGCAAACCGATTTACTACGGTCTTGGCAGCTTCTCGTTTCACACCGGGCATTTCGGCATCAAGCATGGCGACTGGGTCGGAATGCTCGCCAAGGTGACGTTCGACGACAACCGGGTGACGAAGGCCGCGTTCCAGTTCGTGCGGCACAACGACAATAACGAGACTGTGCTGTGCCAGCTTAAAGCTGAAGGCGAGGTCCTCGCCCAAGTCGCCGCCGGCAGCACGCGGCTCGGCACCAAGCTCATCCCGGACGGCGACGAGGTCGGCATCGACTTGTCCCACTGACGCTTCGGTTCAGGCAATTATTCCATAACACCATGACGAGAGGTCATTGATGGCGACCGCCGCTCAAACGCTGGCTGACTTTGCGGTCGGCCTCCGCTTCGACCAAATCCCGGAACAGATTGTCGAACGCGCCAAGGATTGCATCATCGACATTGCGGGCGTGTGCGCATTCGGCAGCACCGTGCCCTCGTCGCGGCCGTTGCTGGCCTATGCCGAAAAATATGGGCAGGGCGGAGGCAGCACCATATTGGGTACCGCGCTCAAGGTGCACGCGCCGATGGCGGCGCTCGCCAACGGCGCCTTTGCCCATTCGTTTGAGATGGACAATCTGGTGGCGCCAAGTGTGGGCGTGCATCCGGGGGCGTCGCTCCTGCCGCCGGGACTCGCCGTGGCGCAGGAAGTCGGAGCGCCGGGACGCGATTTTATCACGGCCTTTGTCGCCGGCTTTGAGGTGATGCACAGGATTGGCGATGCGGCGTTGGAAATGACCGAGAAACTCGGCTTTCACTCGCCGGGCCTGACCGGACCGTTCGGCGGCGCCGTGATCGCGGGCCGCTTGTTGAATTTGAACGCCGAGCAGATGACCAACGCGCTTGGCATTGCCGGCTCGCTGTCGTCAGGCTTGCTGGAATTTTCGAAGTCGGGCGGCGGCACCGTTAAACGCATGCACCTCGGGCACGGCGCGCAGTCCGGTGTCATGGCGGCGATGCTCGCGCGCGACGGTTTTGCCGGTCCGGCGACCGTGCTGGAAGGCAAACTCGGGTACCTCAAGGCCTTCGCTCGCGATGCCGACGCCAGTCGTCTGACGGCGGGCCTTGGCGAGGATTGGCGAACAAGGCGATTATTGTTCAAGCGCTACTCATGCCACATCACGGCGCATGTCCCGGTCACGGCGATCCTTTTGCTGAAATCCCGTTATGGCGTTTCGGGCGATGACATGGCCGGGGTGACGGTTGAGGGCAGCGAAAAGATGCTGAGCCACCATGACATCGCCGAGCCGCGCGACGTGGCCATGGCGCAATACTCCACGCCATTCTGCGTGGCCGTTGCTTGCTACCTGGACCCGCGCAATCCGAACGTGTTCTGCGAAAAGACGCTCAATGATGGCGCGATCCGCGACCTCTGCCGCAGGGTCAAGCTTAAGCTGCGCGAGGAAACGACGGCGCGGAACCCGCTGGCGAGCCGGGTGACGATCCGCCTGAAAGACGGCCGCGAACTGGTCGAGGAACTCGAGTCCTTTCCCGGCATGCCGCAGCAGCCGCTGGACCGCGCGGGCTTGCGCGAAAAATTCGAAACCATCACGGCCGATCTGCGGCAAGGCCGGCCGGCGACGTTATTTGCTTCACTGACGGCGCTGGAGCGCGCGCCCGACGTCGGTGCGTTATCGTGGAGCTTTTAGCGAAAAACTGGCATGCGCCCGGCGGCATGAGCGGCAGCCGTACTTGCACGGCGGTCTTGGTGCAGACCGCGCCAGCCGCGCAGCCGACGTCCCAACAATAACGCGCGCTTCGCATTTGCCGGAAAAGCATGCTTTGCGCAATTTCAAACAAACGCAGCAAGATCGGGCAAGCGCCACCGCATCCGCGCATTATTTACCCAACGCGGCGAACGGATCGCCTGTGGACCCTCTTACAACAAGAAAGGATATCCAAATGACCACGAAAACCGACATGCGTCGCAAAATCATGATCGGCATTGCCGCGCTGGCAATCGGCGCCGCGGCGACTTCCGTCCCGGCTTTCGCCTACACTCCAGTTCCCGGCTATAATTCCGAAGGTGGAGTGATTGCCATCCCTCACAAGCATCATTCGGCCTACAACAAGTCGCATCGGGCCTTGTACAATCGGAGCCTGCCGAAGGGCGGCACCACCCCGTAGCGCCGCGCAAGGCAGGATCGCCCGCGCAAGCCGTTGGTACATTTGGGTTGGATCGCGGCCGCGCAGTTCTGAAATGACGTGAATTCTCGAGCGGGCAGGGCGTTTGGTCTCTGCTCGCTCGTTCAGTCGGCTTTTGCGGCGCGCTGGTCAGGGTATTTGGCGCCCTCGCAAGAGCGCTGGGCCCCCGCAGGATGCAGGGTGGCGAGATAGGCCCATGCGTCCCTCGTCCAGCGCGCGTCGGCCAGCGCGTGATGGCGCGCCCCGACCTGCGGCGGCAGCGCCGGGTCACCCAACTCGATGGCCCATTGTTTGACGTCGAGGCAGAGCTGCGGGAACCGGAACGGCAGCTCGTTCATGTCGCCGAACAGCCACGCGAACGCGACCCAGTCATATGCCGGGAAATATCCCCAGAACACCGGGTGCGCGTCCTGATCGACAAATCGACGAACCGCGTAGCCGATGTCCTCCCGCGTCATCCCCGAGCCGTCGAGTTGCGGCCGGACGGTCTCAAGGGTCCACTGGCTCGCTTTGCTCCAGTCGACCTCGCTGCTCTCGGCATAGAACTCGCGGCCGTCCTCGGCCACCAGTCCCACGCTGATCAAATCGATGCCGTAGGGCCGCTCGATGAACTCGGTGTCGATCCAGTATTTCACATGTCACCTCACGTAAGTCGCGGGCGATTTTGCACGCCGTAAAATTCGACTTTGTCCGTAGCCCGCATGAGCGTAGCAACATGCGGGAACGATTGAAAAGCTCGCACGCCGCCCCCGGATATCGCCTCGCTCCTCCGGGCTACGCTTGCAGGCCGATGGCTCTATCATTAATCAAATTTTTCTTCTCGGCTTCAGAACCTTCCCGTAGATACGTTCTATGTCATTTTCAAATTCGACGTTCCTGAGCGGGACGGCCTGAATGCGGGCTAGCCGTTCTAAATCACTAGGCAGCTGTTCTTTCGTCGGCATTTCGGCTCCGTCAATCAATACAGGAAGCACCGTTGTCGTTGGCTGAGCTAATGCGGAGCGTATTTCCAATCGAACATAATCATCATCTTGCTGAATACGAAATCGACCATTATCGTCTTTACTTTGGAGCCAATGGTTACCAATAAGCACAAGCACGGTGTCGCAGCTTCCGATTTCGACTTCGATCCGATCGTGAAAATCGCTCCCACCGGAAATACTTTGTAAGTCGATAAAAACGTTGGCATCGCCCAACTCCTGAGATAATGCACGTTGAACGGCGATAGCCGTTGGGAGAGAATCTGAGCGCCTATAATTGATGAAAACCTTTCGCTTCGCTGGCCCCTTGAATCCCACCTCTGACGATCGCGCGATGGCCTCTGCAAATTTAATGCCGTAAATTTCCTTTGCGATCGGCTGTGGATCAATTCCATGTTTAACAATTAGCCATTTTCCAGTTACAAGTTTGTTCGCGCTGGAAAATCCGTACCAGTGTCCCGCCAGATAGGTACCTTGCGTATTCCGAATAAACATTCCAGTTCCAATTGAGCGCGCCGCGCTAACTGACCTGAGCCCCAACTTTCATCCAGCGATAAGTAGAGTCCCAGGTTGATTTGCAGTGAGACCCATCTTTGGATCGCCGGAAGCTAGAGTTTTCCGGCTTTGTCACGTTGGCGGGCTGGTTG
>JBEKRD010000153.1:0-7134 GCA_049519075.1 Xanthobacteraceae bacterium
TAGTGCCGGTCGGTCGGGGACCCAGAGCCGCCCGGGAACGGGGTTACGAGCCCCGCCCGCAGGCACCGCACTCGCTCCACTTCAAGGATCGTCTCGAGAAGCGCCCTTCCGGTGAGCGAGATGGGGCCTATGTAATCAAACAAGAGACTAATGTCAATACCTATATCGCGTGGTCTCCTTTATCGAGACATGACAATGGGAGGCCGGCGAAAAATCCGGGGGTTATTAGTGTCATAGCTAATCCCTATTTCCCCCACGGGTGCGGCAGCCAAGCGTCGCCAGAGCAATGGGTCGCCGAATGCCGGGCAATGACTTTGATGTGGTGGTCGTCGGCGGCGGCGCGGCTGGCGTCGCGGCGGCCAAGCGCCTGCAGCAGGCGGCGATCCGGTGCCTCTTGGTCGAGGCGCGGCCGCGGCTTGGCGGCCGGGCCTGGACCGTGACCGACTCCAAGGGCTTTGCGCTCGACCTCGGCTGCGGCTGGCTGCATTCCGGCGACCGCAACCCTTGGGCCGGCATCGCCGCGGCGAGCAGTCTAACGATCGACAAAAGCCCGCCGCCCTGGAGCAAGCCGTCGCTCGAGCGCGGCTTTCCGCGCGCCGACCAAGCCGAATTTCAACGTGCCATCGGCGCCTTCTTCGCGCGGCTCGAGGCGGCGGCGCAGACCGAGCCCGACGTCGCCGCCGCGAATTTTCTCGATCCTGACTGCCGTTGGAACGGGCTGATCAATTCGGTCGGGACTTACATCAGTGGCGTGGATCTCGACCGGCTGTCGGTAAAGGATTTTGACCGCTACGAAGATTCCGGCGTGAATTGGCGCGTGGTCGAAGGCTACGGCACGCTGATTTCAGGCTACGGCGCCGCTTTGCCGGTCATGCTCGACTGCGCGGTCACCGGCATCGATCATGGCGGCAAACGCTTGCGCGTCGACACCGCGCGAGGCGCAATTGCCGCCGACCAGGTCATCGTCACCGTGCCGAGCGCGGTGATCGCGGCAGGAGGGCTCGCGTTTACGCCGGCGCTGCCGAGGAAGATCGACGCCGTGCGCGGCCTGCCGCTGGGCTTGGCCGATAAACTGTTCATGACGCTCGATCACGCCGAGGAGTTCGACCCCGACGTCCGCCTGTTCGGCCGCACCGACAAGAAAGGCACCGGCGCCTATCAATTCCGCCCGCTCGGCCGGCCGCTGATCGAGGCCTATTTCGGCGGCGGCCTCGCCGCCGATCTCGAAGCCGGCGATAGTCGAAAAAATTGCGAAGCGGCCTTCTTCGACTTTGCGGTGGCCGAGCTGATGGGCCTATTGGGCAACGATTTCGCCCGCCGCATCAAACCGAACGGCCTCCATTGCTGGGGCCGCGATCCCTTCGCGCTCGGCTCCTATTCGTCCGCCCTGCCCGGCTTCGCCGACTGCCGAGCAACGCTCGCCGAACCGGTCGATGATCGCCTGTTCTTCGCCGGCGAAGCCTGTTCGGCGCATGATTTCTC
Organism: Xanthobacteraceae bacterium; assembly: GCA_049519075.1. Taxonomy (GTDB): domain Bacteria; phylum Pseudomonadota; class Alphaproteobacteria; order Rhizobiales; family Xanthobacteraceae; genus BOG-931. The sequence continues at coordinate 1,483 of JBEKRD010000153.1, forward strand.
CACCGCGCATGGCGGGTTTCTCACGGGCGTTGCGGCGGCGGAGCGGGTGATTGGGGTGCGGCGGAAATCGGCGGCGAAGGCTTAGCAAAGCCGTCATCGCGGACTGAGCCGGCTCCCTCCCCCTTGTGGGGAGGGGAATTTAACCAGCCGCCAGCCCGAACCCCGCCCGCGTCAGCCGCACGATGGCGCGGTCGAGCGCGGAGAGAAAATCGGAGCGGTCGCGCGGCGAAAACGGCTTTGGGCCGCCGGTGATCTCGCCTGCGCTGCGTAGACTATCCATGAGATTGCGCGTCGCCAAAGTCATGCCGATGGAGTCTTCGGAAAACGGCCTGCCGTTCGGCGCGATGACGTCCGCGCCCGCTTTGACGCAACGGCTCGCCAGCGGCACGTCCGCCGTGATCACGATATCGCCTGAGCGCGCCCGCTCCGCGATCCAATTGTCCGCCTCGTCCATGCCCGAGCCGACCACCACGCGCTCGATCATTTCATCGCGCGGCACGGCGATGGGGCTGTTGCTGACGACGTAGACTTTGATCGCCGTGCCTTTAAGCGAATGGCGCTCGGCGACGCGATAAATCTCCTGCTTTACCGGGCAGGCGTCGGCGTCGATGTAAATTGAGATGGTCGCCATACCAAATCCCGAATCGCTTATAATGCTACCCGTCATGGCCGGACTTGTTTCGGCCATCCGCGTCTTGCATGTCATCGTCCGCGCAGACGGACGATCCGGTCATCACCGCCCGCTGCTGTCGGCGGGCGGCGGGAACCGCTACCATATGTGAAGACTTTCACGTCATCCTACCGATGCTTTCCGGGACTCCCGCTTTAACCGAGGAATCGAATGACCAAGCCGGCAATGCTGACCCTTCTGGCCACGGCCGCGCTGACGGCGCTGACCGCGGGACCGCCCGCCGCTGCCAGGCAGGCCGCCGCGCCGCGCCAGACCGTGATGACGGCGCCGCGCCAGGCCTCCGACCCGATCATGGCGATCGTGTCGATCAAGAGCCAGCACGTAACCTTCTATGACGCGGACGGCTGGATCCTGCGCGCGCCGGTCTCGACCGGCACGACCGGACGCGAGACACCGGCCGGCGTGTTCGCCGTCGTCGAGAAGAACAAGGACCACCACTCGACCATGTATGACGACGCCTGGATGCCGAACATGCTGCGTATCACCTGGAACGGCATTGCGCTGCATGGCGGGCCGCTGCCCGGCTACGCGGCCTCGCATGGCTGCGTGCGCATGCCGTTCGATTTCGCCGAGAAGCTGTTCGACAAGGCGCCGATGGGCATGCGGGTGATCATCTCGCCGGCCGACAGCGAGCCGGTGGCGTTTTCCGACCCGGCGCTGTTTCAGCCCAAGCCGGACGCGATCGACGCGCTGCCGGCGCGCGCGCAAGCGCTGGCCCGTGACGCCGACGATGCCGCAAGCGCCGCCGCCGCCGCGAAGGCCGCCGTCGCGCCGGCCAAGCGCGCGGCCGCCGCCGCGCCCGCCGCGCTGCGCAATCTCGCCGCGCTGAAGGCCCGGGCCGACGCCGAGCTCGCCCGCGCCGACAAGGCGCTCGCCGCCGCCAATGCCGACCCGAAAATGACCGACGAGAAAAAGGCCGCGGTGCAGGACGCGGAGCAGAAGGCCGCGGCCAAAGCCGCGGCGCTGGGCACGGAACTCGACGCCGCCAAGGCCGACGTGAAAACGAAGCAGGATGCCGCCGAAGCAGCCCAAGCCGCCGCCAAGGCGGCGGATGCCAAGCGCAGCGACACCGCCAAGGCCGCAACCGACGCCAGGCTCGCCGGCGAGCCGGTCGCGATCTTCATCAGCCGCGCGACGCAAAAGCTTTACGTGCGGCGCGACACCCACAAGCCGTGGCCGGACGGCGGCGAGGTCTACGACTTCAGCCAGGAATTTCCGGTCACCATCAGGGATGCCGACAAGCCGCTCGGCACCCACATCTTCACCGCGGTGGCGCGCGACGGCAGCGGCCTGCGCTGGACCGAAGTCTCGATCGACAACGGCGACAGCGCCAAGAACGCGCTCGGCCGCATCACCTTCCCGCAAGCCGTTCTCGACAAGATCGCACCGACCGCTGTGCCGCTGTCCTCGATCATCATCTCCGACGAGCCGCTGTCGAGCGAAACCAATTACCGCACCGAATTCGTCGCGGTGCTCTCCAATCAGCCGCAGGGCGGCTTCATCACGCGGATGCCGTCGCAGAACACGGCCGTCGCGCGCGATGACGGCGGTTATGGCTCCGGCTGGTTCTTCGGCTCGTCCGGCAATGCGCAGCCGCAAAATGGACAGCCGCGCGCCCAGTCCTCTTATTTTCCGCGGCGGTGGTGGTGAAGGGGTGAGCCTGCTCCTGCTGTACGGGGCTGGCGTCGGCGTCGATGAAGAGAGAGATTAGCGTCACGCTGCCGAGTTGCTTTTGGCCATGGCGCGGCGGACGGCCCTCGGTTCGGTCTTTATAACTTCGATCAAGGTGCGCGCTGCGCCGGAGGGCCGCCGCGTGCCCTGCTCCCACTTGCGCACGGTGCCGACCGCCGTGCCGATGAACGACGCAAACTCGCGCTGCGACAGACCGAGCTTGTGCCGGGCTTCGCGTGCGTCAGTGCGGCTCGGGATGACGCGGTGAACGACGGCGCCGGTTTTCTTACCGGCGAAGTAGTCGCGTGCCTCTTCAAGGCTCTCCAGAAGGTCGTCGGCCAGCCGTCGCTTCATCTTCTTCGCCATAGTCCTGTGATCTCCTTCACCGCGTCGACCAGCTTCTTCTTCTCGCGGTCGCTCAAATCGGTCTTTTCGTTCTTAGCGTAGAGCCCCAACATGAGGAGCGGAAAGTCCGCGCCGTAGAAGTAATAGATCGCCCGTGCGCCGCCGCGCTTGCCGCTGCCGCCACGGCCGACGCGAACCTTGCGCAGGCCGCCGGTGCCGGGGATGAGATCGCCGCAAGTCGGGTTATAGGCTATCAGGTCGATCACCGCGTCCTGCTCATCGGCAGTCAGCAATTCGTCGGCCCGCCGCCGGTATGCGGCAAACTCGATCACCGCTACCGGGCGTGGCCTCATGGCGGCCCTTGTACCCCAAAGGGGTACTATTGTCAACTTAGGCTTTGCCGACCACGCGCTCGATCAGCGGGCGGCCAGCAAAAGTGAATGCCCTGAGCCGCGTCTTATGATTGCCGTGAACTATTGATGAGAAGATCAAGTGCGCCTTTTAGGCGGCCGTCGAAAGACGTCTCTAGGCCAACCTGCGATTTTTAGAGCGGACATCGCGCTTTTGCGAATTTGATCCCAAGATTCCGTTCCGGGGTACGTTGCACCGAAAGTGCGTAATTCGTTTCCCGCATTTCGCACATAAATCCGATACCGCCCGAGAATTTTGTGATGGAGCTGGCGGGCTATAAAGGTGTTTGCATCTGCAAAGGCCACGAGTTCAGATCCAATCTTGTCATAAGCCTCTCTACGTTCTTCCAGCCAATTATTTTCTGGTGGTTTGGCTTCCGGATTCCCAATCCAAGGAAGGTTGTCGTATCGCGCTAGAATGAGCGCAGCATGCTCCCGTAGCTGAATAAAGCGCTGTATCGGCTGCCCCAAAATTGTTGTGATAATCCAGGCAACAATGCCGCCTAGAAATCCAGAAAACAGCGGCCACATCGTCAGGCGCCTCCTGAGACTTGATGGGCTACATGAATCGTTCGCGCATGCGATGCAGTTCCCGGGCCCGCTCTCACACCCTCTCCACAAAACTATCCACCACCCGCTTCTCCCCCGACTTGTCGAATGCAATCGTCAGCTTGTTGCCGTCGATGGCGGTGACGTTGCCGTTGCCGAATTTCTGGTGGAAGACGCGATCCCCAAGAGTAAACGTGGAGACGGTGCCGGTGGATTTGGCCACCAGCTCGCCTTCGATGGTGAGCGGCAGGCGGCGGGCGCCGGCGCCGTCGTTCCGGGCGCGCCAAGGCGACGGCGAGGAGGCGTCGTCGAAGCCGTCGCTCGTTTCGTCGGCGTAGCGCGAGCCGGATTCGGCGAAACCGCCGCCGGTTTTGCCGCCGGCCTTTTTCGCGTCTCTCTTTGATTGCGCACGCTGCCAGCCCGGCGTGTCGTAGCTCGAGCCGAACGCGGTGGCGGCGTCGAAGCGCGAGGCGCCGAAGCCGCCGTAACCGCCGAAGCCGCCAAATCCCGAACCCTGGGCCTCGGTGACTTCGACATTGGCTTCCGGCAATTCGTCGAGGAAGCGCGACGGGATGTTGGTCTGCCACAGCCCGTGCATGCGGCGGTTGGTGGCGAAATAGATTTTGGCGCGTTTGCGGGCGCGGGTGAGGCCGACATGCGCCAGCCGGCGCTCCTCTTCGAGCCCGGCGCGGCCCTGGTCGTCGAGCGTGCGCTGGTGCGGAAACAGGCCCTCCTCCCAGCCGGGCAAAAAGACCGTGTCGAATTCGAGCCCCTTGGCCGAATGCAAGGTCATGATGTTGACCGCGTCGGTGCCGGCGCCCTGCTCGTTGTCCATCACCAGCGAGATGTGTTCGAGGAAGCCGGCCAGGTTCTCGAACTCTTCCATGGAGCGCACCAGCTCTTTGAGGTTTTCCAGCCGTCCGGCGGCGTCGGCGGAGCGGTCCTTCTGCCACATTTCGGTGTAGCCGGATTCGTCGAGGATGATTTCGGCGAGCTCGTTGTGCGGCAGGCTGTCGCGCTGCTTCCTCCAGCGGTCGAAATTTTCGAGCACGGCGCGCAAGCTTGCGCGCGGCTTGGGCTTGAGCTCGTCGGTCTCGACCACGGCACGGGCGGCTTCGGTGAGCGGCACGCGGCGCTTCCTGGCGTGATCGTGCAAAAGCTGCACGGTGGCGTCACCGAGGCCGCGCTTGGGCACATTGACGATGCGCTCGAAGGCGAGATCATCGGCCGGCGAATTGACCACGCGCAGGTAAGCCAGCGCATCGCGAATTTCGGCGCGCTCGTAGAAGCGCGGTCCGCCGATGACGCGATAGGGCAGGCCCAGCGTGACGAAGCGATCCTCAAATTCGCGCATCTGGAACGAGGCGCGCACCAGGATGGCGATCTGGTTGAGGCTATGCGGTTTGCCCGAAGCATCGCCGCGCTGCAGCTGCTCGATCTCCTCGCCGATGGCGCGGGCTTCTTCCTCGGAATCCCACGAGCCGGTGACGGTGACTTTTTCGCCGAGCACGTCGTCGGTGCGCAAGGTCTTGCCGAGCCGGCCTTCGTTGTGGGCGATGATGTGGGAGGCGGCGGCGAGGATATGGCCGGTCGAGCGGTAATTGCGCTCCAGCCGGATCACCGTGGCGCCGGGAAAGTCGTGCTCGAAGCGCAGAATGTTGTCGACTTCGGCGCCGCGCCAGCCATAGATCGACTGGTCGTCGTCGCCGACGCAGCAAATGTTCTTGGCGTGATCTTTGGCCTCGCCATCGCCGCGCTGCGCCAGCAGCCGCAGCCACAGATATTGCGCGACATTGGTGTCCTGATATTCGTCCACCAAAATGAATTTGAAGCGCGACTGATATTGGCGCAGCACTTCGGGGTGTTCGCGGAACAGCCGAATGGTCTCCAAGAGCAGATCGCCGAAATCCGCGGCGTTGAGGATCTTCAGCCGGTCCTGGAACGCCTTGTAGAGTTTGAGCCCCTTGCCGTTGGCGAACACCGCGG
>JBEKRD010000154.1:0-7043 GCA_049519075.1 Xanthobacteraceae bacterium
GCGATGCGTTCGAGGTCGGCAAACACCCGATAGCGCCGCTCGTCGTGCAACTGGCCAAGGGCCGTTGCGAAAAACGCCTGATAGTTCACGTCAGGTAGATTCTTGGGATAAGTCATTGGCGAGCATCCCCCGGCCGCGGCGCCGGCATATCAGGTTACATTGGAATTCGGCCGCAATATTTCTAGAAGCGTCCGAGGGCGTCTGTCGAGCACACATATAAATGCGCTCCGGCGCGGCGGTATTGATCCCTATCAAACCTGGGAAAAATGCTATTCGCCCATGACCTTACGCAGGGGCATAACCGCCGGCGCGGGATGGGGAGTGGGGGAGCCTGGCCGTTTGAGCCAGGGGCTCCAGGGATCCGGGGGCACCAGGCCCTCGGTCACCGAGACCGGCAGGATGCGGCCGTCGTCGCTGATGCGGCCGATCATGACCGGCTTATAAAGGTGATGGGTCTTGTCATCCATCCGCACCGAGAAGCCGCTCGGTGCAGTGATGCGACGGTCGCCGAGCGCCGCGCGGACTTTGTCGACGTCGGTCGTGCCGGCCGCCTCGACGGCCGCGGCCCAGAGATGAAAGCCGATCCAGGTCGCCTCCATCGGATCGTTGGTCACGGCCGTGGGCTTACCGGTGAAGCGGCGCCACTCGGCGATGAACGCGCGGTTTTCCGGCGTCTCGAAGGCGTGCAGATAATTCCACGCCACGAAATGCCCCTCGACCTTGCAGTGCTTGAGCGCCGGAAGCTCGGCCTCGTTGATCGACAGCGACATCACCGGAACTTCGGCTGCGACGATCTCCTGGGTCGCAAGCTCCCGGAAGAAATGCACATTGGCGTCGCCCGAAATCGTCGCCACGACCGCGGTGCGGCCGCCGCGCGCAAAGCGGCGGATGTCTTCGACCACCGCCCGCCAGTGGGTTTCGCCGAGGGCGGTATAACGCTCGGGGCATTCGGTCACGCCCTGGCTCGCCAGATAACCCTTGAGCACGGCATTGGTGGTGCGGGGATAGATGTAATCGGTCCCGACCAGAAAGAAGCGGCGAATGCCCTGGCCGCACAGAAAGTTCACCGCCGGGATCGCCTGCTGCGGCGGCGTCGCCCCGGTATAGAAGATGTTGCGCGAGGACTCTTCGCCCTCGTATTGGCTCGGATAGAACAACAGCGCATTGTCGCGCTCCACGATCGGCAGCACTTCCTTTCGCGAAGCCGAACTCCAGCACCCGAAGATCGCCGCGACCTTATCCTCGGCGATGAGCTTGTTCGTCAGTTGCGCATAGGCCTTGGGATCGGAATGCGGGTTGACGATGACCGGTTCGAGCGGCCGGCCCAATAGCCCGCCGCGCGCGTTCTGCTGCTCGATCATCATCACCAGCAATTCCTGCAACGGCCGCTCGCTTGCGGTCATGGTGCCCGAGAGCGAATGCAGAATGCCGATTTTGATCGAGCCGAATTCGAGGTCGGCGAAATAGCGCGTCACCGCGTCAACAAGCCATTGCGACCGGCCGAGCAGATCTTCGGCAGTGGCGAGAACGCCGTTGCCCGCCTCCTCGACGCTCGAGGCAATCGTCGAAATCTCCGGCAGAACGCCGGCGACGGTGTCGGCGACCTGCTCGGCGCGATTGCCGATGCGACTGATCTCCTTGGCCTGGTGATCGAGGATGCCGGTCAATTGCCGGTTGGCGTTGCTCATGATCGTCACGCTCGACGACACACCGGAAATGGCGGCGACGGTTTCGGTCACTGCGTGCTGGATGTCGTGCACCTGCGCGCTGATCTCGCCGGTGGCCTTCGCGGTCTGCTGCGCCAGCGTCTTGACCTCGGAGGCGACGACGGCGAAGCCGCGGCCGGCGGCGCCGGCGCGCGCCGCCTCGATGGTGGCGTTGAGCGCGAGCAGCGAGGTTTGCGACGCGATCGCCTCGATCAGCTTGACCACGGCGCCGATGCGTTCGGCGGCGGCCGCCAGGCTGCGCACCGTAAAATCGGTGTGGCCGAGATCGGCGATGGTGCGGTCGGTCGCATCCTTGGCGGCCGCCGCCTCGCTCGTGCACTGCACGATCAAAGCGAGCAGGCCACGCGCTGCGTCTGCCATCGCGCCGACGTCCTGGCTGGCGCAGGTGGCGGCCTCCACGGCGTGCGCCGTGCGCCGCGACATGTCCTGATTGCGTGCGCCGAGATTGCCGGTGGTGACGCGGATTTCTTCGCCGGCGGATTGGAAGCTGCCGGTGAGCTCTTCAATGGTGCCGCGGAAACGCTGGGTGAAGAAACCGCGGCTGGCATGACGCAGCCGGGTCTCGGCCTCGCGGCTGCGATGATCGACCCCCAGCGCGTCGGCGTCGATCAGCGCCTGCCGCATGGTCTCGGCTGCGACCGCGCCTGCCGCGAGCGCACCGCCGCCGATTCTTACCGGCAATGCCGCGTAGCGATCACCGCCGGCGATCTGGGCGATCGGCACTACGACGGCTCGCAACGTATGTTCGCACCACCAGGCAGCCGCCGCGGCGCCGGCGAGCGCTATCGCGAGGCCAAAAGCGAGGCTGCCGCTGCCCCAAGTGGCCAGCACCGCGACAACGCAGGCGAACATCGGCGGTAGCGCGATCCAGGCCGGCAGCGGGTTTTTGTGAAGATCGGCGGCCATTGTCGGCTTAATGTCGGGGGCTTTTCGAAAATTCCTGGAGAACATGTTCGAAATTGCGCATATTCGATTACCAAAACCTTTCCCAATGCTGCACTGCAACGCATCAATTGTTGGCATCGCGCTTAAAATCTATGCGCATCATGAGAGCGTCACAGTCGGGATCAACAAGACATAACCAAAACTGAAAAGGGCATAACAAAAAAATGTCAGAAAACGCCACCGGCCTCGACGACGGCCTCACCGACTACGGCGACCGCGATTTCTCGCGCTATCTGCGCCGCTCCTTTGCGCTGTCGATGGGTTATTCGCAGGCGCTGCTGGACAAGCCGGTGATCGGCATCGCCTATACGGGATCGGACTTCAATAATTGCCATCGCCATTTCCCCGAACTATTGGCGGCGGTAAAGCGCGGCGTCCTTGCCGCGGGCGCGCTGCCGCTCGAATTTCCCACCATTTCGCTCGGCGAGGTCTTTCTCACGCCGACCAGTCTGAAATACCGCAACCTGATGGCGATCGACACCGAAGAGATGATCCGGGCGCAGCCGATGGACGCGGTCGTTCTGATGGGCGGTTGCGACAAGACTGTGCCGGCGCAACTGATGGGCGCCGTTTCCGCCGACCGGCCCGCCATCGCGCTCATCGGCGGACCGATGATGACCGGGCGGCATCGTGGCGAGCGGCTCGGCGCCTGTACCGACTGCCGGCGCTTCTGGGCACGCTACCGCTCGGGCGACATCGACGCGGAAGAGATCTCGGAGGTCGAGGGCAAGCTCGCCGTCACCGCGGGCACCTGCGCGGTGATGGGCACCGCCTCGACCATGGCCTGCCTCACCGAGGCGCTCGGCCTGTGTCTGCCCGGCACCGCAGCCATACCGGCGGTGCATGCCGACCGGCTGCGCGCCGCCGAAGCCACCGGCGCCGAGGCGGTGCGGCTGATCGGCTCGCAGCTTAAACTGTCGCAACTCATCACCGCAAAGTCGGTCGAGAACGCGCTGCGCGTTCTTCTGGCACTCGGCGGTTCGACCAACGCGATGATCCACCTCACTGCCATCGCCGGACGTGCGGGCGTTAAAGTGTCGCTCGAGCAGCTCAACGCGCTGTCGGACACGACGCCGGTGCTGGTCAATCTCAAGCCCGTCGGCAACGGCTACATGGAAGATCTTTGCTCGGCCGGCGGCATCGGTGCGCTGATGCGCGAATTAAAGCCGCTGTTGAATCTCGACGTCATGACGGTGACCGGACAAACGTTGGGCGAGCGGCTTGCCGACGACGACGGCGCCTATGTCGATCGCAGCATCATCGCGGAGCGGGCCAAACCGCTCGAACCGGCAGGCGGCCTCGTCGCGCTATTCGGCAATCTCGCGCCCAAAGGCGCGATCCTCAAACGCTCGGCGGCCGATGCCAGACTGTTCGAGCATGAGGGCAGGGCCGTCGTGTTCTCCTCGCTTGCGGATCTTGCCGCGCGGATCGACGACCCGGCGCTTGACGTCGAACCGGCCGACATTCTGGTGCTGCAGAATGCCGGGCCGCATTCGCCGGCCTGTATGCCTGAAGCGGGCTATCTGCCGATCCCGAAGAAGCTCGCGCAGAAGGGCGTCAAGGACATGATCCGCATTTCCGACGCGCGCATGAGCGGCACCGCCTTCGGCACCATTGTGCTTCATGTCACGCCGGACGCCGCATCGGGCGGACCGCTTGGCCTCGTCCAAAACGGCGACCGTATCCGGCTGTCGGTCAAGGAACGCCGCATCGCACTTCTGGTCGACGACGCCGAGCTGAAAAAGCGCGCCGCTGCAGCGAAGCCGGTCGCCGAAAAGCCCGAGCGCGGCTACTCAAAGCTGTTCGCCGAACAAATCCTCGGCGCTGACGAGGGCTGCGATTTCAAATTTCTGATGCCGCGGTGATCAGCCCTTCGCCACCGCGATCTCCAGCGGAAAATCATCGACCACCTCGTGGCCTTTGTCCGTCACAATAAACGTGTGGCCGAGGAAAATGCCGAACAATCCGTCGGCGGTGATCGGATTGGGTTCGGCCATGATCACCATGCCGGGCTTGAGCACCTCCTCGAATTTCTCCGCGCTGACATGCTCGGCCACGACATGCGGCTTGTCGGTGACCAGATCGATGCCGTGGCATTGCGTCGGGCGGGATTGATAGCCGTTGTCGCGGAAAAATTTGCTGGCCTCCCGCATGGCCTCCACCGGCTTGCCGGGCGCGATTTCGGCGATGATGCGCCGGTAGCCCGGCAGCGTGACGTCTTCCCAGAATTTACGCACCATATCGGTCGGCTCGCCGACGCAGATCGGTGAGCCGATCTGCGCGGTATAGCCGCGATAGCCCGCCGCCAACTCCATATTGATAATGTCGCCCTTCTGCAGCACGCGGCCGGACGGCCGCGGATTGCCGAAGATCAGCGCCGGATTGGCCATCGGGGTGGAGCCGATGATCAGAAAGTCGATATCGCCGCCGCCTTCAAGGATGGCCGAGCCGGCCGCGGCCCGCAGCTCGTATTCCTTCACGCCGGGCCGCGCGCGAGCGACCATGGCTTCCATCGCGTTCTGGCACAGGACGCCGGCTTTGCGCACGCAATCCAGTTCTTCAGCGCTGTGGATCGATAGCAATTCGTGCAGAAAGCCTTGGGTGAAAACCAGCTCAGCGTCGGGCAGGTTATCGCGCAGCACGTTATATTGATTGACCGGCAGGTAATCGCCATGCCGCGGATCGATTTCCATCAAGCCGATGCGGCCGCGTTCGAGTTTTAGTTCGCGCAGCCGTTCCACCATGACGTCGGCGTAACGGCCGTTGCGGCTGTGGCGGACATCCTTGACCGCGATCTCGACCTGGCGCCGCACCGCTTCGGCATGCGTGCCGCCCATCGAATAGATCATGGTCGGTTCGCCATCGAGCGGCACCAAGACGTAGCTTGCCAGCGCATGCCATTCCCAATGGCCGGTGAGCCACAGCATGCCGCCGCCGAAACTCCAATGGCTCGGACCGCCGGGCACGATGACGGCGTCGAGCCTGTCTTCGCGCAGTTTCGCCCGCAGCGCGGTGTAGCGGCGCTCATATTCGGCCTTGGAGAATTGCTCCCACACCGCGTCGCGGTAATACGGTGTGTCGCGCATATTGGCGAAGGGCAGCGACTGGTCGAGCTTGCCGCGGACTTGTTCCCACGGCTGCGGGCCGATGCGCGGCGGACGGATGAGCGTGTTCATGCAGGCATTTCCTCAACGACGAACGCTTGGTTCTTGTGCTTGCCGACGATGACCCGGCGGCGCAATAGAGTTCGGCCTGCGGCACGCTGTCAAGGCGCGCCGCATATCCTCATTCGCTGCGCCGGCGGGGCCGGAGCGACTTAAAGCATGCTCAAAGCCGGTCCGGATACGGCATGATGAAGTTGTCGCGGTTCGGCATCTTCACCTGCGGCAAGGTTTTTGCATCCATCACGTCGTTGTCGCCGATCAGCTTATTGAGCGAAAGAATATAGGCGGTCAGCGCATAGACTTCGTCGTCGCTCAGCGAGCGCGGCATATTGTAGGGCATGGCGCGGCGCGTGTAATCGAAGATGGTCGTCGCGTAGGCGTAGTAGTTGGCGATGGTCTTCACCGTATCGATGCCGTTAGTGAGCGGCTGTCCGCCGACCAGCGACGGATAGTAGGGCGCGACGCCGCCTTTGGCGGCTTCACCATGGCAGGCCGAGCATTTCTCCGCGAAGATTTTGGCGCCCTGTGCCGGCGTGCCGCTGCCGGGCGGCAGATTGCTGCCGTCGGGCAGGATGGCGATGTCCCATTGTTTGATATCGGATTCCGCGATCGGTTTGCCGAGGCCGGCGCTTTGCGCGAATGCCGTGGCGGAGCCAAATACGACAGCAATGGCGAGGACTGCGAACAGCTTACGCGTAGACATGTTTGATCTCCCCTTTGCCGTCGACCGCCCAACTGGTGAGGCTGTTGTAGTGTTGATTGGGGAAGGCGAGCGGCGTCGTCACCGGATTGGCCGCCTCGCCCCGCATCGCGACGAAATCCGCGCGCAGCGGCTGCACATTGCCGCCGTCGTCATAGGCGCGGCTTTGGAGCACCGCCGGCTGGCCGTCCCAGCGCCAGGGCATGACAAAGCGCGTGAACGCCTTCTCATGGATCGGGCCCTGCAGCGCGGCTTCACCCCAGCTTTTGCCGCCGTCGGCCGAGACCATCACTTTGGAGATGCGTCCGGTGCCCGAATAGGCGACGCCGGAAATGGCGTAGAGGCCGGGTTCGCCCAGATTCAGTCCGAACGAGGGGTGGGTGATGAAACTCTTGACCTCCATCACGAAGTGGAAGCGCCAGGTCTTTCCGCCCGGCAGGATCTGCGAATAGTTCTTGGTTTCGAAATAGCTGTAGGCCGGCTGATCGACGACTTTGATCCGCCGCA
>JBEKRD010000155.1:0-7029 GCA_049519075.1 Xanthobacteraceae bacterium
AGCCTCGTCACCCAGCAACCGCTCGGCGGCAAGGCGCAGTTCGGCGGCCAGCGTTTCGGCGAAATGGAAGTGTGGGCGCTCGAAGCCTACGGCGCCGCTTACACGCTGCAGGAGATGCTGACAGTGAAGTCCGACGACGTCGCCGGACGCACCAAGGTCTACGAGTCGATCGTACGCGGCGACGACGCGTTTGAGTCCGGCATTCCGGAATCGTTCAACGTGCTGGTCAAGGAGATGCGCTCGCTCGGCTTAAATGTCGATCTGCACAACTCCAAGCAACAGCGCGGCGGCGACGGCATGTCCGAGGCGGCCGAGTAGAGATCACCTCTCCCGCAAGCGGGAGAGGTTTCACGACGCAGATTTAACCGAGCCCGCGGCGCGCAAGCTGCAACGGTGTCGAGGAGAAGACGATGAACCAAGAGATCATGAATCTGTTCAGCCCGCAGGTGCCGGCTCAGGTCTTCGACCAGATCCGGATTTCGATTGCGAGCCCGGACAAGATTCTGTCGTGGTCCTACGGCGAGATCAAAAAGCCGGAGACCATCAATTACCGCACCTTCAAGCCCGAGCGCGACGGGTTGTTCTGCGCGCGCATCTTCGGGCCGATCAAGGATTACGAGTGCTTGTGCGGCAAGTACAAGCGCATGAAGTACAAGGGCATCATCTGCGAAAAGTGCTCGGTCGAAGTGACGCTGTCGCGGGTGCGCCGCGAGCGCATGGGCCATATCGAATTGGCAGCGCCCGTCGCGCATATCTGGTTCTTGAAGTCGCTGCCGAGCCGGATCGGCTTGCTGCTCGACATGACGCTGAAAGACCTCGAGCGCATCCTTTATTTCGAGCATTACGTGGTGCTGGAGCCGGGTCTCACCCCGCTCAAGGATCGTCAGCTGTTGTCGGAGGACGACTACGTCAAGGCGCAGGATGAATACGGCGCCGATAGCTTCACCGCCATGATCGGCGCCGAAGCGATCCGCGAGATGCTTAAAGCCCTGGATCTCGAAAAGATGGCGGCGGATCTGCGCCAGGAAATCATCGAATCGACCTCCGAGCTCAAGCCGAAGAAGCTCGCCAAGCGGCTCAAGCTGATCGAGGCCTTCACCCAATCCAGCAACAAGCCGGAATGGATGATCCTCACCCATGTGCCGGTGATCCCGCCCGACCTGCGGCCGCTGGTGCCGCTCGACGGCGGCCGTTTCGCCACGTCCGATCTCAACGATCTTTATCGCCGCGTCATCAACCGCAACAACCGCTTAAAGCGGCTCATCGAGCTGCGCGCGCCCGACATCATCATTCGCAACGAAAAGCGGATGCTCCAGGAAGCGGTCGACGCGTTGTTTGACAACGGCCGTCGCGGCCGCGTCATCACCGGCGCCAATAAGCGGCCGCTGAAGTCGCTCGCCGACATGCTCAAGGGCAAGCAGGGCCGGTTCCGCCAGAACCTGCTCGGCAAGCGCGTCGACTATTCCGGCCGTTCGGTGATCGTGGTCGGTCCCGAGCTGAAGCTGCATCAATGCGGGCTGCCGAAGAAGATGGCGCTCGAACTGTTCAAGCCGTTCATCTATTCGCGGCTCGACGCCAAGGGTCTGTCGACCACGGTGAAGCAGGCCAAGAAACTTGTGGAGAAGGAGAAGCCCGAGGTTTGGGATATTCTCGACGAGGTCATCCGCGAGCACCCGGTGCTGCTCAACCGCGCGCCGACGCTGCATCGCCTCGGCATCCAGGCGTTCGAACCGGTTCTGATCGAGGGCAAGGCGATCCAGCTGCACCCCCTGGTCTGCGCCGCATTCAACGCCGACTTCGACGGCGACCAGATGGCGGTTCACGTGCCGCTGTCGCTCGAGGCGCAGCTCGAAGCGCGCGTCTTGATGATGTCGACCAACAACATTCTGCATCCGGCGAACGGCGCACCGATCATCGTGCCGTCGCAGGATATCGTGCTCGGGCTCTATTACCTCTCGATCATCCGCGACGCCGTGGAGGGTGAGAGGCCCAAGCTGTTCGGCGACCTGGCCGAGATCGAGCTTGCCCTGCACGAGAAGGCGGTCGGTCTGCACACCAGGATCAAATATCGCTGGCAGGGCGTCGACCAAGACAGCAAGCCGGTCAAGCGCTGGTACGACACGACGCCTGGCCGCGTCATTCTCGGCTCGGTGCTGCCGAAGCTCGCCAAGACGCCGTTCGACCTCGTCAACAAGCTGATGACGAAGCGCGAAATCTCCGGAATGATCGACACGGTTTATCGCCACTGCGGTCAAAAGGAGACGGTGATCTTCTGCGACCGCGTCATGGCGCTCGGCTTCCATCACGCGTTCAAGGCCGGCATTTCGTTCGGCAAGGACGACATGGTGGTGCCGCGCTCCAAGAAGGCGAGCGTCGAGAAGACCCGCGATCTGGTCAAGGAATTCGAGCAGCAATACAACGACGGCCTGATCACCCAAGGCGAGAAATACAACAAGGTGGTCGACGCCTGGTCGAAGTGCACCGAAGAAATCGCCGAAGCGATGATGAAGGAGATCTCGACCGCCAAGCCCGTGGAAAAGGGCGGCGAGGCGATCGTCAACTCCATCTACATGATGGCGCATTCCGGCGCGCGCGGTTCGCCGGCGCAGATGCGTCAGCTCGCCGGCATGCGCGGCTTGATGGCCAAGCCGTCGGGTGAAATCATCGAGAGCCCGATCATCTCCAACTTCAAGGAGGGGCTCTCGGTGCTCGAGTACTTCAACTCGACGCACGGCGCGCGCAAAGGTCTGGCCGATACCGCGCTGAAAACCGCGAACTCGGGCTATCTGACGCGTCGCCTGGTCGACGTGGCGCAGGACTGCATCATCACCGATGTGGACTGCGGCACCACGCGCGGCATCAAGGTGCGCGCCATCATCGACGCCGGCACGGTGGTCGCCTCGTTGGCGAGCCGCATTCTCGGCCGGACCACGGCCGAGGACGTGCGCGATCCGTCGTCGAACGAAATGCTGGTGCCCAACGCGACGCTGCTCGAAGAAAAGCACGTCGAGAAGCTGGTCAATGCCGGCGTGCAGGAAATCAAGATCCGCTCGGTGCTCACCTGCGAGACCACGAGCGGCTGCTGCGGCATGTGCTATGGGCGCGATCTCGCCCGCGGCACTCCGGTCAATATGGGCGAGGCGGTGGGCGTCATCGCCGCGCAATCGATCGGCGAGCCAGGCACCCAGCTCACCATGCGTACGTTCCATATCGGCGGCGCGGCGCAGATTTCCGAGCAGTCCTTCGTGGAGTCGAACTTCGAGGGCACCGTCAAGATCAAGAACCTGAACATCGCCAAGAATTCGGACGGCGATGTGATCGCAATGAGCCGCAACCTCATCGTCGCCGTGCTCGATCCCGACGGCACCGAACGCGCCGTGCACCGCATCCAATACGGCGCCCGGCTCAAGGTCTCCGACGGCGAGCATATCAAGCGCGGCCAGCGGATCGCGGAGTGGGATCCGTATACCAGGCCGATCCTGACCGAAGTCGACGGCATCATCGGCTATGAGGACCTGGTCGAAGGCCAGTCGTTGACGGAAACGCTCGACGAATCGACCGGCATCGCCAAACGCGTGGTCATCGATTGGCGCTCGGGCTCCGCCCGCGGCCAGCAGGACCTGCGTCCGGCGCTGGTGGTCAAGGGCAAGGACGGCAAGATCCTCAAGCTTGCCCGCGGCAGCGATGCCCGCTCCTTGCTGGCGGTCGACGCCATCATCTCGGTCGATCCCGGGGCCAAGGTCGGCGCCGGCGACGTCATCGCCCGTATCCCGACCGAAAGCGCCAAGACGCGCGACATCACCGGCGGTCTGCCGCGTGTTGCCGAGCTGTTCGAGGCGCGACGGCCCAAGGAGTCCGCGGTGATCGCGGAAATCTCCGGCACGGTCCGCTTCGGCCGCGACTACAAGAACAAGCGGCGAATTACCATCGAACCGGCGAGTTCGGAGGACGAGGTCCGCGAGTATCTGGTGGCCAAGGGCAAGCATATCCACTTGCAGGACGGCGACCTGATCGAGAAGGGCGACTACATCGTCGACGGCAATCCGGCGCCGCACGACATCCTGGCGATCAAAGGCGTCGAGGAGCTGGCCGGCTACCTCGTCAACGAGATCCAGGACGTCTATCGGCTGCAGGGCGTCGCCATCAACGACAAGCACATCGAAGTGATCGTGCGGCAGATGCTGCAGAAGGTCGAGATCGTGAATTCCGGCGAGACCGACCTGATCCAGGGCGAACAGGTCGACAAGACCGAGTTCGACGAGGTCAATGCCAAGGTGACGGCGGAAGGCAAGAAGCCGGCGACCGCGCATCCGGTGCTGCTCGGCATCACCAAGGCCTCGCTGCAGACGCGTTCGTTCATCTCGGCGGCGTCGTTCCAGGAGACGACACGCGTGCTCACCGAGGCCGCGGTCAACGGCAAGCACGACACGCTCGATGGCTTGAAGGAAAACGTCATCGTCGGCCGGCTGATCCCGGCCGGCACCGGCGCCATGATGAACCGGATGCGCGAGGTCGCAATCAAACGCGATGCGCTCATCCTCGCCGAGCGCGAGAAGGAAGCCGCCATCAAGGCGGAAGCCGCCACCGAACATGTGGCACTCCCGGCGGCGGAGTAAGTTCGGCGCCTGCGACAAAACCAAGGGCCGCCCGTCGGGCGGCCCTTTTTTCTTGTACGGTGCAGGATCATGTCGCGGCAGATCAAAATCTTTAGCGGCGGCGCCATGCGCTCGCTCATGACCGAGATCGTGCCGCTGTTCGGGCGGGCGTGCGGGGTCGCGATCGCAGTCGAGTTTCGCTTAAGCGCTGTGCTGCAGAAAGAGATCGAGGACGGCGCCGTCTTCGACATCGCGCTCCTGCCGCGGCCCGAGCTCGACGCGCTGGTGCGGGACGGCAAGATCGCGGCCGGCACGACCGCCGACGTGGCGCGGTCCGCGGTCGGGCTTGCGGTCCGCGCTGGTGCGTCCAAGCCCGATATCGCGACGGTCGCCGCACTCACGCGCACGCTCCTTGACGCCCGGTCCATTGCCTATAGCGACGGGCCGAGCGGCGCCTATATCGCCGCGCTTTTGTTGCGTCTGGGCATCGCCGACGCGATGCGGCCGAAAACCAAGCTGACCAGCCGCCCGGTCGCCGAGCTTGTCGCCTCGCGCGACGCCGAGATCGGCATGCAGCAGATCGTGGCGATCCTCCCGATCAAGGGCGCCGAACTGGTCGGCCCGCTGCCGAGCGAGCTGCAGAACGTCATTATCTATGCCGCGGGCCTTGCCGCCGACGCCGCGCAGGCCGCGGCGGCGCGCAGCTGTATCGCTTTCATGGCGACCGACGAGGTTAAGCAACTGATCCGGGCGAAAGGCATGGAGCCGGGGTGATTTTGGGCGCGGCCAATGTCGCAGATGTGCTTGCGCCATCGCACTTATGTGCCCATATCGGCTTGACTTGAGGCGGCTACGCCGATACATACCGCGCACTTTACGGCAGGCGGTGAGTTTCGCCCGTCGGAACGGCCCTGCCGGGTCCCCTTGTAAGCTATTGAACGTGATAGCTTTGTTGGCACTTCTTGGGCCAGCACCTATTGGGCAAAGGACGCGGCGTGACGCCTCGACGAAGGAAGCTCAAACGCTGCCTCTGACTTCGGAAAGTCAGACTACTGGTGCATGACCGCGATGACCTCGCGGTCCTCTGCGAAGACCAAGCGCCCTTCCGCCCGGGAAGCGGATGGCGCGATTTGGTTTGCGTGGTTCGTTTCCCGTCGCGATCCGGGGTGTAAGCCTCGGATGCACGCGAGCGGGGCACGGGCCGCGTTTTGGACTGCAACAGGGGCGCAAGCCCCGTCTTGGAGAGAAGTTAAGGGATGCCGACGATCAACCAGCTCATTCGCAAGCCGCGGGTCACGCAGCACGCGAAGAAGAAGGTGCCGGCGCTGCAGCAGAGCCCGCAAAAGCGCGGCGTCTGCACCCGCGTCTATACGACGACGCCGAAGAAGCCGAACTCGGCACTGCGCAAGGTCGCCAAGGTGCGGCTGACCAACGGTTTCGAGGTTATCGGTTATATCCCCGGCGAGGGCCATAACCTGCAGGAGCATTCGGTGGTGATGATCCGCGGCGGCCGCGTCAAGGATCTGCCCGGCGTGCGCTACCACATTTTGCGCGGCGTGCTCGATACGCAAGGCGTCAAGAATCGCAAGCAACGCCGCTCGAAATACGGCGCGAAACGGCCGAAGTAAGTCGAAGGAAGAGACAGATGTCCCGCCGCCACAGGGCAGAAAAGCGCGAGATCCAGCCGGACCCGAAATTCGGGAACGTCGTGGTCACGAAATTCATGAATTCGGTCATGCACGCCGGCAAGAAGTCGGTGGCGGAGAATATCGTCTACGGCGCGCTCGACATCATCGAGGGCAAGACCCGGCAATCGCCGGTCACGGTGTTCCAGCAGGCGCTCGACAACGTCATGCCGTCGATCGAAGTGCGCTCGCGCCGCGTCGGCGGCGCCACCTATCAGGTGCCGGTCGAAGTGCGCACCTCGCGGCGTCAGGCGCTCGGCATCCGCTGGATCATCTCAGCGGCGCGCGAGCGTAACGAAAAAACCATGACAGAGCGGCTCTCGGCGGAACTGCTCGACGCGTCCAATAATAGGGGGAATGCCGTCAAGAAGCGCGAAGACACGCACCGGATGGCTGAAGCCAACCGCGCATTCTCGCACTATCGCTGGTGAAACGTAGAACAGCGAAGGATTGATCCCCCATGCCCCGCAATCATCCCATCGAGGACTATCGTAATTTCGGCATCATGGCGCACATCGATGCCGGCAAGACGACGACGACCGAGCGCATCCTCTATTACACCGGCAAGAGCCACAAGATCGGCGAAGTGCACGACGGCGCCGCCACCATGGACTGGATGGAGCAGGAGCAGGAGCGTGGCATCACCATCACCTCCGCCGCCACCACCGCCTACTGGAACGGCAAGCGCCTGAACATCATCGACACCCCCGGCCACGTGGACTTCACCATCGAGGTGGAGCGTTCGCTTC
>JBEKRD010000156.1:0-7005 GCA_049519075.1 Xanthobacteraceae bacterium
TTCGCTTTTCGGTTAATGGCGGCCGGTTCCGGGCGGGGCGGAAAATAATCTCAGCCGCGGACAGGAAACTTGTCCCAAGAAATACCGTTGCCTTGAGGTCCGGTTGGTTCCGAGCCGGCCTGTTAGCAGAGTGGTAAGGATGCTGCTAGTGCCTTGAAAATACACAACTTCTTCATTTTTGAGGCTTGCAATGAGACAGCGAGTCTCGAAACATTCTCATGCTGGGTTTGGAGGGCATAATTATGGCTTCGCAGGGCTTACGATCCAACCAGGACTGCAGTCGGAACCAGGATTTCCGCCGGCAGCTTGAGGGCTACGGATTGACCACGGCGAACATTCTCTACCGCCGGCCGGATCATCAGTGGCTGTTACAAAGCTACGTCTGGCAGGATTACGACCTCTGCCCGAACTTCCCGGTACTCAACAAATTCCTCAATTTCTGGCTGGAAAAGCTCGAGGGCCCGTTGCACTCGGTGACGGTCGCGCATGCGCGGCTGATCAAGCCGGCGGAGATCCGCGCCATCGACGGCGAGTTCCGGCTGCACTGATTTTCTTCTTAGCCTGGATCAAGCGTCCGGCCAGCGATGGCTCCGCGCGCCGCGGCGGTGGACGGCTGGCAACGGCTTCATCTTCCGGTGCATAGTCTTCGCCATCCGTGAATTGGCGAGATTAGTGAATTGGCGAGATGAGTGAACTGGCGGGCCGGACGTATTACCGGGGCGAGGGCGGTTACGAGGCGGCGCGCTCCGCTGCGGTCAAAAACGGCCGCAAGCCCGAGCGGTTTCCCGACATCATCGTGCAGGCGACAAGCGATGCCGATGTCATCGCCGCCGTGCGCCTTGCCAAACGCAACGGGCTCAAGATAGGCGTGCGCTCGGGCGGCCATAGTTGGGCCGGCGCGTTCCTGCGCGACGGCGGCATGCTGATCGATCTGTCGCGGATGAATGCCTTCACGGTCGATCGCGAGGCGCGCACCGCGGAAATTCATCCCGGCCTGATCGGCACCGAACTCAACCGCGCGCTGCGCAAGCATGATCTGTTCTTTCCGACCGGCCACTGCATGAATGTCGGGCTCGGCGGCTTTTTGCTGCAAGGCGGTTTCGGCTGGAATTCGCGGCTGTGGGGTCCGGCCTGCGTCTCGGTGCGCGCCATCGACGTCGTCACCGCCGACGGCGAGATGTGGCACGCCGACGCAACGCAGTCCGCTGAACTGTTGTGGGCGGCGCGCGGCGCGGGACCGGGATTTTTCGGCGTGGTGACGCGGTTTTATCTCAACGTGTTCCCCCGGCCGAAAGTGTTTCTCAAGAGCGATTACGTCTATCCGATCGAGGCCTACGACGACGTGCTGCGCTTCGTGCACGCATCCCAGCCGAAGCTCGCCCGCACCATGGAGTGCCTGGTTTTCACCCGTCGTGACATTTTGGGCCATCCCGGGCCGGGCGCGCTCCTCACCGCGCCGGTCATCGCCGACTCAGAGGACGAAGCGATCGAGGCGCTCGCCGTGCTAGAAAAATGTCCGGCACGCTCAAAGGCCGTGCTCGCCAATGTCAACGCGACGACCGAGCTCGATACGCTCCTGCAAGACGGCGAGGATCTGCTTTATCCGCCCGGCGCCCGCTATGCCGCCGACAATATGTGGACCTCGGCGCCGGTGGAGGCGCTGTTGCCGGGCATGCGCGATATCGCTGCAACGCTGCCGGCAGCGCCCTCGCACATGATGTGGATGCTGTGGGGCCCGACCGAGCCGCGACCCGACATGGCGTTCTCGATGGAAGACGATCTGTACATCGCGCTTTATTCGGTATGGCAGCAGCCTGCCGAGGACCGAAAACATCAGGCCTGGGTCACCGATCATATGAAAAAGCTCGAGCCCTTGGCGAGCGGCATCCAGCTCGCCGACGAAAACCTCGCCGCGCGGCCGTTCAAATTCATCGCCGCGGCAAACCTGGCGCGGCTCGAAACCCTGCGCGCCAAATACGACCCGGGCGGGTTGTTTCATAGCTATATGGCGGTACCGTCGTAGCCCGTCCGGGGGACGTGTGTTCCCGTCGGATAAACCGCTTTTAATTTATTGACCCACATCAAGGCGCCTTGAACAGGCTCCTGTAGAGTCGTTCTTGCTCAGTCGGCCAAGAAGAAGAATCGAGCAGGGCGGCCCAGACCGAACCGTATCTTCCCGCGGCTCCGGTCTGGCCGTTTCTTGTCGGCGCTCCGTTACGGCAGTACCGCCAGCCGGATGAGAAAGTAGCTCATCAGCCCCAGCACGACGAGCGATGCCGTGACCGCAAGCGTCACCCGCACGCCTGAGCGCGCCACCACCCGCACATCGACCCCCAAGCCCAGCGCCGCCATCGCCAGTGTAGTCAGCACCGCCGCGGTCCGGGTGATCGCCGGCAGAAGGCCGAGCGGAATCAGGCCCAGCGAGCGCACGGCGAGCACCGCGAGGAAACCTAAGATGAACCAGGGCACGAGTTCGAACAGGCCGGGGCGGCCGCGATTAAGCCGCCCGGAGGCCGGCCGCAAGCCGCCGGCCAACAGCGAAAGGCCGAGCACCACGGGTCCGAGCATCAACACCCGCACCAGCTTGATCACGGTGCCGACCTGATTGCTTAAAGCCCCGATCGGCAGCGTCGCCGCCAGCACCTGCGGCACCGCATAGACCGTGAGCCCCGCCAGCACGCCATATTGCGTCAGCGACAGATGCAGGATCGGCACCAGAAGCGGCAGCGTCAGCACCACGATGACGCCAAGGACCGCGGTGAACGAGATCGACGAGGCGATGTCGTCGCCGTCGGCGCCGATCACCGGCGCCACCGCCGCAATCGCCGAATTGCCGCAGATCGAATTGCCGCAGGCGATCAAAATGGCGAGCCGTTGCGGCAGCCCAAGCGCTCGGCAGATCAGATAGCTGGTGCCGATGGCCAGCGACACAATGCTTGCAATACCGACAATCAGGATCGGCCCGAGCGCCAAAATGGTGGCGACGCTCACCGAGGCGCCGAGCATGACGATGGCGATTTCCAGCACCATTTTGGCGGAAAAATTAAGCCCCGGAATAAAGCGCGGCGCGGGCGTCCAGGCGGTGCGCAGCGCAACGCCGATGAGGATCGCCAGCACCAGCGCTTCCAGGTAAGGCTGGCCGAAGAAATATGTCTCTATCCCCTGCAACAGCATCGCCGCGATGGTGATTGCGATGCACAGCGCGAGGCCGGGGAGGAGGCGGTGGAGATAGTCAATCAATTGCGGCGTCCTGTTTCTACGCCAGGCATTTCACTATGCCGGGTTGTTCAAACTTCGCGGCGATTTTCCCCTCCCCCTTGTGGGGAGGGAAGAACGACTAACTCAGCACCCCGACTATAGCCCCCAACAAACACGTCGTCAGCGTGCCCGATACGATCGATTTCAAACCGAGCGACACCACGGTGTCGCGGCGCTCCGGGCACATGGTCGACAGCCCCGCGATCATGATGCCGAGCGAGCCGAAATTGGCAAAGCCGCACATGGCGTAGAGCATGATCAATCTTGAGCGAGGGTCCAGCGCGTCGGCCGGCAGCGCGGCAAGTTCGAGATAAGCGACGAGCTCGTTTAAGATCGTCTTGATCCCCATCAGCCCGCCCGCGGTCACCGCTTGCGCCCAGGGAATGCCCATCAGCCAGCACACCGGCGCCATGATCCAGCCGAGCATGCGCTGCAGCGTCACCGGCGTACCGAACAGATCCGGAAATAGCCCGAGCATCGCGTTGGCGAGGTGAACCAGCGCAATGAACACCACCAGCATGGCGACGATATTGAGAAGAAGCTCAAGCCCAGCGCCTGTGCCCTTGACGATGGCGTCCATGGTCGAACTGGCGATGTCCTCGACCTCGTCGAAATTGCCGCCGGTGTGCTTTTCCTCCGGGTCCGGCACCATCAACAGGCTGATAATGATCGCCGCCGGCGCGCCGAGCACCGAGCAGACCACGATATGGCCGGCGGCGTTCGGGATCGCATTGGCGAGAATGGTGGCGTAGAGCACGAACACCGTGCCGGCGATGCCGGCCATGCCGCCGGTCATCACGATGAACATTTCACTGCGCGACAGCCGCGAAAGATAAGGCCGGATGAACAGCGGCGCCTCGACCTGGCCGACAAAGATATTCGCCGCCGTCGACAGCCCGGCCGCGCCGCCGATATCGAGCGTCTTCTCCAGCGCCCAGGAAAAGCCCCGCACCACAGGCGGCATGATGCCCCAATAGAACAACAGCGACGACAACACGCTCATCACCAGAACGACGGGGAGCGCCTGAAACGCCAGAATGAAATCCGACCCCGGCGTCTTCGGCTCGAACGGCAGCACCCCGCCGCCGATATAGCCGAACACGAACGAGGTGCCGGCCCGCGTCGCCGCCGCAATCGCCTCGACCGCCCGGTTGATGAAGGAAAACGCAACTTCCGTCTGCGGCACCTTGAGCATCAGGAGCGCCAGGCCGAAGGTCACCGCAAGCCCGACGAGCACCGGCCGCCACGGCACCGCGCGGCGGTTTTCCGAGACGAGGAAGGCGAGGGCGAGGATGGCGACGACGCCGAGGGCGGATTGCAGTTGCAGCATTGTGGATGTGGTTCCGATTCCCCTGGCGGGCTCTATATAACCTCATCCGCTCGCTCCTGCGAAAGCGGGGACCCAGGACTTAGGAAAACGCTGGATTCCCGCTTGCGCGGGGATGAGCTACGGGGAGGGATGGTTTTCCACTCGTCATTGCCGGTCTGCGACCCGGCAATCCATGCGGCTGCGAAGCCCGCTCAGTCTGACCGCCGCACTAGCTGCACTTCAGCATGGACCACCGGGTCAAGCCCGGTGGTGACGAGAGAGACATCCACGGTTTTACTTGCGAGCAGCTACGCCGACAAATAGCATTCAAACTCCAATGGTCTGAATGCCCTCATGCCAGTCCGACTCATTGTGGCGGTTACTGACGGCGACTGGTTTGATCAGCTTCGCCAGATTCCCAATTTGGCGGAGGCGAATTTCTGGTCTCCGTCGGGTTCAAACTTTCGGGCTCTACAGCCCGGCGAGCTTTTTCTCTTCAAACTGCATGCTCCTAATAACTTCATCGTCGGGGGAGGCGTATTTGCACACGCCAATTCAATGCCATGTTCGCTCGCATGGGAGGCATTTGGAGAATCTAACGGAGCGAAGTCGCTTGCCGAAATGCGGGCGCGTATAGCAAAATATCGAAGAGCGAAGCCCGATGATAAAGATGATTTTGTAATTGGATGCCGCATTCTTACTCAGCCCTTCTTTCTTGAACGTCCCCGATGGTTGCCGACACCAGGAAGTTTTGCCCTTAACACGGTGACGTTTAAATCGTATTCGACCGATGATCTTGAAGGTCGGGAACTGTGGGAGGCCGTCGCTGATAGACTATCCCTCATTCAAAAGGGCTCGTTGGAAAGCAACGACCAGTCGCGTGAAATAGGTGAGCGCGATCAGGCTCGATATGGAGAGCCATTTTTGGTGCGCCCACGACTCGGGCAGGGTGCCTTCCGAATTTTGGTGACCGACAATTATGCCCGGCGGTGCGCGATCTCAGGCGAACGGACTCTGCCGGCGCTTGATGCCGCGCACATCCGCCCGTTCGCGGACGGCGGCCCTCATCGAGTTTCAAATGGCATCTTATTCCGTCGCGACATTCATAGCTTGTTCGATTTGGGATACGTAACAATCTCCCCCCAGTTCAAATTCGAGGTCAGCCGAAAAATTCGTGAGGAGTATGAGAACGGACGCGATTATTATTCCCTAAACGGGACGAGCATCCGCCTTCCAGATGATCCGAAAAGGCAGCCCGATCAGTCGGCTCTGATTTGGCACAACGAGAAGCGGTTCAAGGGCTAACGGAATTGGCGAACGTGATCCGCACGCCCAACCCGTCACCCCAAAAACCCGCGCAACCTCTGCCCCACCTTCCGCGCTCCCGCTTTATCGAGCCGTCCGATGCGGCGGTCGATGCGGCTTGGCTCGATGCAGGCGATCTTGGCCGGCCGCACCACGGATGGCGCCGGCAGTCCGGCGCGATCGAGATCGGCGATTGCGATGTCGCTCGCCCACGGTTCGTTGTCGGCGCTGGTGATCATGGCGACCCAGACGAGGCCATGCGCCGCGAGCTTGCGATTGGAAATGACCAAGGCAGGGCGGCGCTTCTCGGCGAGGCGGTCGGCATAGGGAAAGGGCACGATGACGACGTCGAAAGGGTCGAAGCGTTGATCAGATTGAGGCATCGTGTCCGTCATCCTTAAGGTGGCCGCCATAAGCGCGTTTACGCGCGTCTTCGACGCGCTATGGCGGCCCTCGAAGGATACGGCCGGGGCGCTGGGGCCGTCGCCCTTCGAGGCTCGGCGCTTTGCGCCGAGCACCTCAGGGTGACGGTTCGTGAGCTACAGCCCGCCATAGGCTTTCTCGTCGGCCTCGCTCGACCATTCGGAAAATGCTGCGAACGGATCGTCGGCCTCGTTCGCGGGCGCCTTGTCGAGCAATACACCGTTCTCGGTCACGCGATAGCGCAAGGTATCGCCGGGCTTTAGCGCCAGCCGCTCCCGCACTTCGCGCGGGATCACGGTCTGGCTTTTGACCGAGACCTTGGAGAAGGCGGCGGGTGAGCGCGTTTGACGGTTCATGGGCGTAATATGGCTTACTGTCTTACATCTTACAAGGCGAATTTGTCACGGTAACGGAAACGTGATAGGACCTATGGTGACATACGTCTCCGCGTCGGCTATATAAGATGCCGAACCTCGCTCACCAAGGACGCCTCCAGCGGGGGTACCTTCTGGAGGCGGAGCGAGTGCGGTGCCCGCGGCGGGACGATACACCCCGTCCCGGGCGGCTCGGGCATCATGTCCTCCGGCACTATGACCGGAGTGTGTGGTGCAACACTGGACTGGGATAGGCGATGGTGGGTAACGCCCACGCAGACCACGTCCCAGGAAGCCTGGCCTGAGACTGAGCCATGGGGATGAGAAACTCTCTGT
>JBEKRD010000157.1:0-6967 GCA_049519075.1 Xanthobacteraceae bacterium
GGAGAGCTTCTTCTCGTGTAGCAGCACGTAAGCGTCTTCGAGCTCGGCTACCATCTTCTCGGCATTGGTGATGAAGTAGGGCGACAGATAGCCGCGATCGAACTGCATGCCTTCGACGATTTCGACTTCGGTGTCCAGCGACTTTGCTTCCTCGACCGTGATGACGCCTTCGTTGCCGACTTTCTGCATCGCTTGCGCGATCATCTTGCCGACGGCTGTATCGCCGTTCGACGAAATGGTGCCGACCTGCGCCACTTCAGCGGAGGAGCCCACCTTCTTGGCGCGCTTCTTGATGTCCTCGACCACGGCCTTGACCGCGATGTCGATGCCGCGCTTGAGGTCCATCGGGTTCATCCCGGCGGCGACCGCCTTGACGCCTTCCTTGACGATGGCCGCGGCGAGCACGGTCGCCGTCGTGGTGCCGTCGCCGGCGAGATCGTTGGTCTTCTGCGCCACCTCGCGCACCATCTGCGCGCCCATGTTCTCGAACTTGTCTTCAAGCTCGATCTCCTTGGCGACGGTGACGCCGTCCTTGGTGATGCGGGGCGCGCCGAACGATTTGTCGATGATGACATTCCTGCCCTTAGGGCCCAATGTCACTTTCACCGCATTGGCGAGAATGTCGACGCCGCGCAACATGCGGTCGCGGGCATCGGTGGAAAATCTTACGTCTTTCGCGGACATTTCAATTTGCTCCTTGAGTCGTTTGGTCAGGATGACGGTCTGGGCGTTCCGACGTTCAGGCGATCACGCCCATGATGTCGGACTCCTTCATGATCAGGAGCTCCTCGCCGTCGAGCTTGACCTCGGTGCCCGACCATTTACCGAACAACACGCGGTCGCCGGACTTGATGTCGATCGCGATCAGCTTGCCGTTCTCGTCGCGGCCGCCGGGACCGACGGCGACAACTTCGCCCTCTTGCGGCTTCTCTTTGACGGTATCGGGAATGATGATGCCGCCCTTGGACTTCGATTCGGCATCGACCCGCTTGACGACCACCCGGTCATGCAGCGGCCGGAACTTCGTTTTCGCCATTTTCACCCTCATCGCCGCGCGCGAGCGGCCGTTTGGCGTTGATAAAAACCATTGTTTTGCAGTACCTTAGCACTCATACTTACCGAGTGCCAGGAGGCGAAGTGGACATAGGGTGTCAAAACGGCGGAGTCAAGGCGCGCGCCGCTGCCTCAGGCGGGGACGGAGTTCGCCCCAGGCGGGCCCGATGCTGCTATTGTCGCCGGGGCACAGGCGCCAAACCCGGGCCGTAATGTTCCACGACGGTCGTGCGGGGGAGGGAACGATTTGAAACAAAGTCGAAAGGTGGAAACGCTAGATTCGGCAACGGCGCTGACGTCGGGGCGGCGCGGCACAGTCCGGTCAGGTCTTCAGGGAGTCTCGTTTATGAGCGCGTCCTATCGGCGAGCTTTCTGTATCGCGGCATTTTCAGCCTCGGCGCTTTCGGTCATGGCGCTCGCTGCCTGCAGCTCGAACACGCCGCCGGTCCAACAGGCCGTACCGCCGCCGATGGCGCAGCCGGCGATACCGTCGCAATATCGGCCCGAGGAGATCGTTGGCCGCTGGGGTTATGGCGCTTTCCATAAGGACGAGGATTTGGCGCGCACCGCGGCCGCGGCACGCGGTCAGTGCGGCCAGCCGGTCGAGATCACGCGCGGCCCGAACGGCGGGGTCATGATGTATCTCGCCGATAGCGCCCAGTTGCAGGAATTGCAGCTCAAGGGCTCGTCGAGCGGCAAAAATTATATCGGTCCGCCCGGCGACGCCGGCGGTCCGCAGGATCGCGAAATCGTGTCGTTCGACGGCCGCACCATGGTACTGCGCTGGATCGACCAAGAAGTCGCCGGCCGCTACGGCACCGGCGTCTATGTGCGCTGCGCGCCGGAAGGCATGGCGCCGCGGGCTTCCGGCAAGCCGCCGATGAAGCCGCCGGCACAGTAGCCTAGCGAAATCTGCCGACCGTCGCCTTGACGTCGTCATTGGGCGGCAACGCGCTCTATTTCGTCGTCGCGGCCGACGGCGACCCGCGCGGCTCCGGCTTTTCCGATTTGTCGGGCATTTTCGTTTACGAACGTATGACGACAAATTTATCTTCGCTGCCGTGGCCTTTGCCGGATCGCGCGGCGAGGAATGCCTGCGCGCGCGGCGCTGTGGCGTGGAATCGCGCAATACGCTGCATCGTTTGTTTGCTCCGTCGCACGATTTTTTATCCCGAAGTGCCGGTCGTTCCGCGCGTCTATTTGTTTGATATCGGGAATACGCGTTTATTCGCTGAATAAATTTTTCGATAATTCACGTGATTTTTTTGTCACGCGCTTTTGCGAATCCGCTGTCGCCGCGCCGATGTCGTCCCGTTGTCATTTTCAGAAATTAATCTTTCGCTCGAAGTTTTTTTCAAAAAATAAAACTTAAGGAGAAGCAAATGGTCGCCAAACGGCGAAGCGCTATTCTTTTGTCCGGAGCAATGTTGAGCGCGTCTTTGCTGTCGTGGGCGCCGGCACGGGCCGACGACGCGCAGTCGGAGCAGCTGCAACACGAGATCAACGCGATGCAGCAGCAGTTGCAAAAAATGCAAGATCAAATGGCGGAGACCAAGAAGGAAGCCAGATCCGCGCAGCAAACCGCCGATCGCGCCGCACAGAGCGTGCCCGGCGGCATCTATGACGCAGCAGGTAAGCCCGCCGGGAGCGGTCTTCTTAAAGCGCCCCCGTCGCTCTTGCCGCCCGGCGTCAAAGTAAGTTTCGGCGGGTTTATCGAAGCCGCGGGGATCTGGCGCGAGCGCAATGAAGTCGCCGATGTCGGCGATTCCCCCTTCGGCTCGATGCCGTTTCCGAATTCGCCGCTTTATCACGAGAACGAGCTGGACTTTTCCGCACGACAAAGCCGCATCGCGATCAAGGCGACCGGCGATATCGATCCGGCGCAACATTTGGAAGCCTATTACGAAATGGACTTCCTCGGCGCCGGGGTGACGGCGAACTCGCGGGAATCGAACAGCTACCAGCCGCGCATCCGTCAGGCATTTCTCAGCTACGACAACGAGAATTACCACTTCCACCTGATGGCGGGCCAAAGCTGGAGCCTGGTGACCCAGGATAAAGCCGGGATGTTGCCGTTGGCGGAGAACTTGCCGCTTACGATCGACGCGCAATACGCCGTGGGTTTCAATTGGGCGCGCCAGCCGGAAATCCGTTTCGTCGAGGATTTCAATCAGACCGTCTGGTTCGGCGTCTCGGTTGAGTCACCGCAAGTCAATTTTGCCTCGAACAGCATCGGTGTGGTCGGCGGACCGTCGCAGGGCGCGACCAGCGGCGGCTTGACCGGCTCGACCAATGCCGGCAGCCCGGTGCCGCCAGGTTTGTCGGTCAACGATCTCAACGCCTGCCAGTCGAGTGGGTTGTTGGACTCCGCCACGGCTTGCTCGGCCGACGAATTTCCCGATATTGTCGAGAAACTTGCCGCCGATCCGGGCTGGGGTCATTACGAAGTCTACGGTCTTGAGCGCTTTTTCTCCGACCGCGTCTACACCACGGCAATCGAGGGATCTGGCACCAACAAGACCAACGTCGGCTGGGGCATCGGCGGTTCGGTGCTGTTGCCGGTCATTCCCAAATATCTCGACTTCACAGCGAGCGCCCTGACCGGCGACGGCATCGGCCGCTATGGCTCGTCGCAATTGGCGGATGTGACGATCGGGCCTGACGGATCGCTGGTGCCGTTGCGGGCCACCGATCTGTTGCTTGGCGCGATTGCCCACGTGACCCCCAGCCTCGACGTCTACGGCTATGCCGGCGAGGAACAGGTCAATGCCAATTACTACAACGTCGGCGCGACCCCGCTCGGCTACGGCAATCCGCTCTACGCCAACACCGGCTGCCTCTTGGAAAACCAGGGCTCTGGCACGGCCGGTTACAACGATCCGATCGCCGGAACGACCTGCACCGCGAACGTGCACCGCACGCAGGAACTGACGGTCGGCTTCTGGCAGAACCTTTATAAGGGCCAATGGGGCCGGGTCGCCTACGGCATGCAGTACGAATACGTGAAATTGCAGGCGTTTTCCGGCGCCGGCGGTCCGGTCACCGCAACCTCGACGCCGAACCAGGGATTGAACCCTGATAACCAGGTCGTCGTGGTCTCGTTGCGCTACTATCCATTCCCGTAGCCGCCGATCGAGGCTGCCTCCAGGACGCCGTCAGATGTCCCCCGGCGGCGTTTTTGCCTCGCTCGGTCTCCGCAACGGGTGTCAGCCGCCGAACAGGGCGTCGATCTCGACTTGCGAAATATGGCCGCTGTCGCTGTCGAGCCGCGGGCCGTGCAAATATTGCTCGCTATCGACAGGCGGCCGCGCCTGCATCGCGGTCTTGATCTCGTCGAGCGCGTGATTGACGTGCTGTTCGACGAATTTAAGGGTCGCCATCGTCTTGGCGACGCGCTGCCCGGTCAAATCCTGGAAATTGCAGGCCTCGAAAATCCGGATGACGAGATCGGAAATGTCGTGCGCGAGATCTTGCTCGAGCTTGCCTTTGAGCGCCGCCGCGAGATTGTTGGCGAGCTGATCGATCTCCTCGGCGGCGGCGAGAATCTTTTGCGTCGCCTGCGCGGTGCCTGAGGTGACGGCTTCAAGCTCCCGCGCGATGCGCGTCAGATGCTCGTCCCGGGCCGCTGCTCCGAGGTCTTCGGTGTCGTCGTCACCGCCGCCGATAGCGTCTGCGATGAGATTGAGCTCGCAGGCAAGCCGCTCGGTTGCGGCATCGGAGGCTGCCGGCGCGGCCGGATGCGCGGGCCTTGGCTGACCAAGAGGCATGGCGAGCGCGCCGGAAAGCGCGCCCAATGCCTGCATGATCTCGGCGTGGCGGTGCGACGCCTGCGTGCCATCGCCGCGGCGGGCATGGGCCACAACGGCAGTTTCTTCGATGCGGAATATTTTGCGCGGTGCAGCCATGTCTTGTCCGCCCCGTCTTGTCCGACCAGTTTTGCCCGACCAATTCGCCTCCAAGGTAAAGTTTGGCGGCTTAATACCGGGTTCACGCGGCTTATGCGCGTTGAAGGAACGTCTGATTAACCAAACCGGTTGACGCAATATCAACTGTAACTTGATGAACAATGTCCGAATATTGCGCCGGCGCTATTTGTTTACCAAACAGTCGAGGTTTGCGCCTGTACTCGTCGCCTGAGCGCGCGCCGGTTTTGCAGTCAGGACCGGCGCGGAACGAGCTCGGTGTGTCACTGGCGTAACGAGTACAGCAATGCGGCGTATCTGCATGTCCGCGCTCTTGACGGGCGCGCTGTTGAGCCCGGCTTTCGCGCAGGTCGGGTATGCTCCCTACATGGTGAACCGGCCGGTTTACGGAGCGCAACAGCCGGCGCCTGCTCCGGTCGCCGGCCAGCAATATTACGTCTATGCGCCGCAGCAGACTTATGCTCCGCCGACGGCGAGCTATGGCGGCGACGCGCCGCGAGGTCTTATGGCCGCGCCGCAGGGCTATGCCGCGCCGGCACCACGCTATGTCGCGGCGCCGCCGCAGCCCTATGCCGCTCCCGCCCCGCAGGCTTACGCAAGCGCCGCCCCGCAGACTTACGCTCTTCCCGCCGCGCCGCAGCCGAGCTTTACCGGCACTGTGCCGCAGCGTAACGCTGCTGCCGCAGCGCCGGACTATACCGGCACGGTGCCGTCGAGCCCTGCCGCGCCTGTCAGTTACGCCGCGCCGGCTCCGCCGCCGCCACCGGCGCCGCCAGCTTCGACTGGTTCCGGCGGCGGCTTCCTCGCGGCGATTTTCGGCGGCCCGACGATTCAGGCCCATGTCTTTCAGCCCCGGATGTATCAGCCGGCGCAGCCCGAATACCAGGCAGCGCCGGTGCCGGTGCCGCAGCCTACGGTCGTCACTGCGCCGGCAAGTTACGCGCCGTCTAGCCACGGCGACATGTCGACTTACCCGATCGATCCGAAATACGATCGGACGGTCGTCGACTATCGCGGCGAAGAAAAGCCCGGCACCGTCATCATCGATACGCCGAGCAAATTTCTTTATCTGGTCGAGAATGGCGGCAAAGCGCTGCGCTACGGCATCGGCGTCGGCCGGCCGGGCTTCACCTGGGCGGGCGTCAAGACGATCACCGCCAAAAAGGAATGGCCAGATTGGCGGCCGCCTTCGGACATGCTGGCGCGCCGGCCCGACCTGCCGCGCTACATGCCCGGCGGCATGGACAATCCGCTCGGCGCGCGCGCGATGTATCTCGGCTCGACGCTGTACCGCATCCACGGCTCCAACGAGCCCTGGACCATCGGCACCAACGTATCCTCGGGCTGCATCCGCATGCGCAACGAGGACGTCGAGGATCTCTATAACCGCGTCCCGATCGGCACCAAGGTCGTGGTGATTTAGGGCGCAACTCCGGCGCGGCGAATCGCGTTCAGTCGATCTCTGCCGTATCGCCGGTAAATCCCATCGGACAATAATGGGCGCCGTGGAACTGGGCCGAGATTTCGTCTTCCTTTTTGCCCTGCGCCAAGATTTCCGCCGCAAATACCTCGGAGTCGTCCTCGGGACGGTAGCCGAGAAACTTCACGTTGGTGTTGTCCCAGCGGCTGCGCAGGTTGTTGGAAACGCCGTAGACGATCGCGAAGTGGTAATTCGGGTGGTCGATACAGCGGCGCACCACTTGCACCATGTCGCGGTGACTGATCCAGGTCTGCAATTCGCGCGCGGTCGTCGGCCGGTCGATCCGCCGGAACGTGCCGATACGCAGGCAGGCGACGCGGATGCCGTGCTTGTCGGCGTAGAGGCGGCCGAGCGCTTCGCCGAACACCTTGGAAACGCCGTAACGCGAATCCGGCCGTGGAGCGACGGTGTTGTCGATGAAGCGCTCGCGCCGATGGAACCCGATCGCGTGATTTGAGCTGGCGAAGACGACGCGCTTGACGCCTTGGCGGCGCGCCGCCTCGAAGACGTT
>JBEKRD010000158.1:0-6871 GCA_049519075.1 Xanthobacteraceae bacterium
AGTGATTGAAGCAACAGAATACGAAGCCGCCATCGGGCAAATCCAGCTCGCGTCGCGTCGGAGTATGCGTCGCGATCATCCGTTGCGAGTCGTTGACCTGATAACTGTCCGGTAGCCAGATCACCTTTTCGTCGTAGAACTCGAAGTTCTCCTCGGGAATAACGGTCCGATCGGCGATGATGTAATCGATGTATGGCGCACCCATCGTGCCGGGGTAGCCGAGCCAGTTGACCGCAATGGGCGCCGGCCTGCGGGCAACGACGCCCGGTCTGCTGTCGCGCGTGAAGCCCTTCAAATCGACGAGGATATCGATTTCAAGCTTTCTGATCAGTTCGGCGATCTGCTGATCAGCAAGAGAGGAACAGTCGACGTAGCGTTCGAACGACGCCTTCAATCGGCGGCCGACCTCGGAATCTTGTTCCGGTGCCAACGAAATCGCCGTCATTTCGAAGCGCGAACGGTCGTGTTGCTCGAACAGGCCCGCCGTCAAATATACCGTCGCGTGCTCGCGGAAATCGGCTGACACATAGGCGACGCGCGGGCGATCGTGGGAATAGACTTCACCGCGCCAGATTTGCGCAACGTGCGGCTGCTTCTGTACGTAGGTACGGGCACATTGTAACTGTTCGGCGAGCGACGAGGGAATGCCGAGGGCTACGAACGGAACGCAGGACGGTTTCCCTTCACGTATCGTCGACCGAAGCTGCGCGCATTCGGCCTCCAGATTTCTCCAATCACATGCGTAAAGTTTGCTCTGGAGGCGAAGCCCGGCCAAATAGTCGACCTCGCTACCCAGCGCGGCGGCTTTGTCGCAAGCCGCGAAGGCCTCGTCATAACGCCGCAGCTCCATGAGCATGTTGCCGCGGAGAAGCCACGCTTCCGCATCGTCGGGGTTCAGAATGAGCGCGCGGTCATAAGCGGCGAGCGCATCGTTATATTGGGCGAGCCCGGCGAAGACATTGCCGCGGCCGATCCATGCCTCGGCAAGCTCGGGTTTGAGTGCGAGCGCACGCTCGTACGCGGAAGAGGCTTCGTTCCATCGGCGTAGGAATGTCAGCGACTTGCCTTTATTGCAGGACGCTTCCGCGTAGAGTGGATTGAGCGTCAAGGCTTTTTCGAAGTCTGCTATCGCCTCGTCATAACGCTGTAGATCGCTCCACACAGTGCCGCGGTTGTTCCAGGTCTCAGGAGCGGCCTGATTGATGGCCAGAGCTTGGGTGAAACGCTCAAGAGCCTCGGCAGGGCGCTTCAATGCCTTCAGTACGACGCCGTAATTGTAAAGCGTCGGGTCGGAATTCGGATATTCCTGCAGGGCCCGGCGCAGATAGGATTCGGCCTCGGCAAATTGGCCGCGTTGGGTAAGCACGATGCCAAGCACGTTCAGCGCCGCGACGTGTTTCGGCTGCTTGCGCAGAACTTGTTGCAAGATCCGATGGGCGTCCTCGATCCGCCCCGACCGGAGCGCAGTCATGGCACGCTGAAACGCTTCGTCTTGACTCGAAGCTAACGCCAACGGTCACCCCACTGCGAGGCGGGTCGTGGGTTTTGGCTGGCGTCGCCGCCGCGTCTTTCAGTCGCCGACCCGGCGCCGGCATCGCAGTTTTGGAGAAACTGGGCGATCCGCCGTATCAGGTCGTCACCCTCGAGCAGCGGCACGTGCCCCTGGTCCGGCACTTCGATCGCCTCCATGCCCGGATGGCGCGCCTGCATCGCCGCGACGGTGGCGGCCGAAAGAATGTCGGAATTGGTGCCACGGATGACCAGCACCGGCGTGCGCGCCAGCGCGTCGAATTCGCTCCACATTGTCTGCAGCGGTCGCTCGATGTCGACCTCGGCCAGGGTGCGCGCCAATCGAACATCGTAGGTTGGCACGAGTTCGCCGTCCTCGGTCTTCCATGTGCGGTGGGCGGCGGCGAGCCATTGCTCGGTGGTGAGATTGGGGAACTGGATGTTGAACAGCCGGCGCAACAGCTCGGCACCGTCGGCAAAGCTGCGCGGCGCCGGCAGCTTGCCGACATAGCTCTTGATGCGCGCAAGGCCCTTGGGCTCGATGACCGGCCCGATGTCGTGCAGGACGACGCCGGCAAGCGACGCCGGATGCGCGACGCCGAGCAGCATAGTGAGAATACCGCCGCGCGAGCTGCCGACGAAAACCGCCGCGCCCAGGCCGAGCGCGGTCAGCACTGTCATGACGTCGCCGAGTTCGACCGCCACATTGTAGTTTTCGGGATTGCTGTCGTAATTGGATTGCCCGCGCCCGCGCGAGTCGATGGCGATCACGCGCCGGACTGGCGGACCCTTGGCCAGCGCCGGCGCTAGGACCTCGAAATCGGCGACGGTCCGGGCTAGACCGGGCAAGCAAACCACCGGCAGAGCAGACGCGGTACGAACGCCGTATTCTCGCACATGCAGCCGCAAGCCATCCTGGGCGGTGACGAATAGACTTCTGGGGGCGCCATCGCCTTGGGTGTCAGCCGGCATGTCAATTCTGCCCCATCAGAACGCGCGTCAGGCCGAGGTCGCGCCGCGCGCGGCAATGTACTGGCCGGCCCGCGACGCCGCAATCGGCCAATATCCGCCCCAGTATGGCGCGATTTGTGCCACAATATCAATGGTTTAGTGGAAAGACCGACGGTTGATAAAAAGCTTTAAAATAAGGTCCGTCCAGCCATCAGCCGCCGCGGCGCAGATCAGCTTCGATCGAGAGCTTCGGATTGTTTTGCACCAGCGCGCGATAGACCTGCATATTTTCGATGACGCGCTCGACGTAATTGCGCGTCTCCGAGATCGGGATTCGCTCGACCCAATCGATCGGATCCACCTTTGGGTCGCGTGGATCGCCGTATTGCTCGATCCATTCCTTGGCGCGCCGTGGTCCGGCGTTATAGGCGACAAAGGCGAGGATGTAGGAACCGCGCCAGCTGGCTATGTCATTGCCGAGCTCTGCAGTGCCAAGCTGGGCATTGTAGACGACGTCATCGATCAGCCGGCGCTGATCGAAAGTGACGTTGAATCTCTTGGCGGTGTCGCGGCCGGCGGCCGGCGTAACTTGCATCAGACCGATGGCATTGGCGCTGGAAACGACGCGCGGATTGAACGCGCTCTCCTGACGCACGATCGAAAACACGACGCAAGGTTCGACCGCGGGGCCGATCTGCTGATAACTCGGTATGCCGAAGATAGGAAAAGCGTAGCGCTCGAATGCAAGCCCGCGGCCTAGGGCTGTTTTGCCGATCAAAAGCGTCGCGCGCGCGTCACTATGGTGCGTGGCAACCTCGGCAAGTGTCGCGAGGCCTGCGCTATCGGTCGCCTTGTCGCCGAGATCGGCGGCCATCGAGGCGACGAGATCGCGTTCATCGATGGCGTAGAGAATTTCGAAGGCCCGCGCGATCTCGAGAACGTTGTGCTCGGCCGGCGGCGGCGCGCGCAGCGTGAGGTCGTCGAGCCCAAGCCGCGCTCGCGCCAGCTGGCCGTAATAGGCGGTCGGATAGCGCGCCGCCGTCTCGTAGAGCGCACGGGCGTCCTGCTGGCGCCCGAGCGCCTCGGCGGCGCGGCCCTGCCAATAATACGAGCGCGCCAGCGTGATCGGGTTGGTCACACCATCGGCGATCCTGGCGAAATGCGCCATTGCAATGGCCGGCTCGCGCAGGAAGCGCAGCGCGATCCAGCCGGCGGTAAAATGTTGCTCGCCGCGGTAATTCTCGTTGACCGGGGGGGCCGCGCTATTGGCGACCTCATAGGCCAATCTCGCATCGCCGAGATCGAGAAGCTTGCGCGCCACCAGCCGCCGCTCGACCCACCACAGATCGACGTCGCCGAGCTTGCCAGGCTCGCGCGATACGGCGATCAGCGCCTCGGCGGCTTCGCTGATCTTATCGGCGCGGCGCAGCCACTGAATGCGGCTGAACATATAGCCGGGCTCATGCCGCGCGGCCTCCGGTACCGCTTCGAGCAGTGATCTGGCGTCGGCCGATTGATTGATGACGGCGGCGCGCGCCTTGGCGGTCGCGAGCGCCACCGCGTCGAGATGCTTTGCCGCCCGCAGCCCGGCGTCATCATCCTCGGCATAAAGCCGGCCGTCCATGCGCGCCGCGTCGTCGGCCGGCGTGATCAGGCCGGCGAAGGTCTCGCGCGCCTGGGCTTCGAGATCCGCTGAAAAGCCGTCGTTACGCCAAGTCTGGCGCACCGCCGCCGCGGCGCCGGCCGTGTCGCCGCGCACGAGCAAAGCGCGCGCCAGCGCAAAATGACCTTTGACGGTGTGCGGCGCTTCGGTCGCGAAGAAATCGATGACCGATTGCGGGCTGACGTTCTCCTGCCACAGTACCGTCTCGGCGCGCCGCCGCAACGCTCCGATGCTCGGCCAGCTCGGATTGGCGGCGATGAATGCAATATAGCGCGAGAAATCGTTCGATCCGTCGTCGCTGCGAAGAATGATCCATTCAACAAGTTTGCGGGCGACCGGATCGGCGAGCGTGGCTTCGACATTGGTCGCCTCGTCCTGGCGGCTCTTGCGCACCAGATCGATGGCCTGCTTGACCGCGGCAAGGTCGAGCGGCGAGGTCGTCGCAGTTGTCGCCACGGCAAACGGCGTGACGGGGCGCGCCGCCGGCGCCGCTGATGTGACGGTCGGAAACGGCCCCGGAACCGGCGCCATCGGTCCGGGCGCCGCGGGGGCAATCGACAGCGGCACGTTCTTTTGTGGCTTCTGCGCTGTGAGTTTCGGGGCGGCGATCTGGTCGGACTTGCCGGTTTTGCCAAGGGGCCGCGCCCTCGGCAGCGGCACCGGACCCGACGGCGGCGCCGCATAAGAGTCGTCCGCCACGATGCCCAGACCGGCAACGAGCATGGCGGCAAAGACGACGATGAGCCGAGATCCCAGCACGCTTTCTCCCGCCGCGTCCAAACGCTCTGTCGCGAGTAATTGATTCGGCCGGTTAGATCGAGGAAAGCCTAGCCTGCGGACGCCAAAGCGACAATTTACAGTTTTGCGGCAAAAGCGGGGCCAATTCGGGTGAGCCGACATCGAGGAGCCCCGGGCGGGTCGCCGAAAGGGCTTTCAAGGCCCGCGCCGAACCGATATTTAAGCGACGTGGCTCGGCTTCGACGCCCCAGGCGTTCCACCTGCACTGGGGCGCCGCGCCAAGGACAAGAGTTTCTCGTTTGAGGGATTGTATCATGGCCGCCAAGACCAAGTTCCGAGGCTCCTTCACCGCGCTCGTCACGCCGTTCAAGAACGGCTCGCTTGACGAGAAAGCGTTCCGCGATCTGGTCGATTGGCAGATCGGAGAGGGCACCAGCGGTCTCGTCCCGGTCGGCACCACCGGCGAAAGCCCGACGTTGTCGCATGACGAGCATAAGGAGGTTGTGGAGTGGTGCGTCGACCAGGCGCGCAGCCGGGTCCCGGTCGTCGCGGGGGCCGGCTCGAACTCGACCCGCGAGGCCGTCGATCTTGCGCGCCATGCCGAACTGGCCGGTGCCGACGCGGTGCTCGTCGTCACGCCCTATTACAACAAGCCGACGCAGGAAGGGCTCTATCAGCACTACAAGGCGATCAATGACGCCATCGGCATTCCGATTCTGATCTACAACATCCCCGGGCGGTCGGTGATCGACATGTCGGTCGACACCATGAAGCGTCTCTACGAACTCAAGAACATCGCCGGCGTCAAGGACGCGACAGCGAACATGGCGCGCGTATCGCAGCAACGCGCGGCGTTGGGCGAGGACTTCAACCAGCTGTCGGGCGAGGACATCACCGCACTCGGATTTATGGCGCACGGCGGACACGGCTGCATCTCGGTGACCTCGAACGTGGCGCCGCGGCTATGCGCCGAATTCCAGGCGGCATGTCTGAAAGGCGATTACGCGACGGCCCTGAAGCTGCAGGACAAGCTCGCGCCACTTCACCTTAATCTGTTCGTCGAATCCAATCCGGCGCCAATCAAATATGCGCTTTCGCTGCTGGGCAAGTGCTCGAATACGCTGCGCCTGCCGATGGTGCCGGCGAGCGAGAACGCGCAGTTTGCCGTTCGTCAGGCCATGGTGCATGCCGGACTGACGAATTGAAAGATTAGCGGGCCGTGCGCGCAGGCTAATATCCGCTCATTCCCGCGAAGACGGGGATCCAGGGAGCCAGGCTGGGTCCGCGCTTTCGCGGGGACGAGCGGAAGCGGCGATCAAGCACGCGGGGGAAACTGATGCTCGATGAGTTCAAGAAATTTGCAATGCGCGGCAACGTCGTCGATCTGGCGGTCGGCGTCATCATCGGCGCAGCCTTCGGCGGCATCGTCAATTCACTGGTCAATGATATCGTCATGCCGCTCATCGGCTCGATCACCGGGGGGCTCGATTTTTCCAACTATTTTATTCCGCTGTCGTCGAAGGTGACGGCGACGTCTCTGGTTGAAGCAAAAAAACAGGGTGCGGTGCTGGCCTGGGGTAATTTCCTCACCATCGCGCTCAATTTTCTGATCATCGCCTGGGTGCTGTTCCTGTGCATCAAGGGCATCAACCGGTTGAAGGCCGCGGAACCGGCGCCGGCGCCGGCCGCTCCTTCCCAGGAAGTGCAGTTGCTGACGGAAATCCGCGACGCGCTGAAGAAAGGCTGAGCACGAAAACGGTATGGCGGCAAAGCCGGAACGGAAACTGCGCGTCGTCGCCGACAACCGCAAGGCGCGCTTCAACTATTTCATCGATGAGGTCATGGAGGCCGGCGTGGCGCTGACCGGCACCGAGGTCAAATCGCTGCGTCAGGGCAAGGCCACGATCGCCGAATCCTATGCCGATGCGCGCGGCGGTGAGATCTGGCTGATCAACTCCAACATTCCCGAATATCTGCAGGCCAACCGTTTCAATCATACGCCGAAGCGAC
>JBEKRD010000159.1:0-6712 GCA_049519075.1 Xanthobacteraceae bacterium
GAGTCCGCAGGGCCTCTCGAAAACTTTCCATTTGGTGAATCCCCATGATGCAGGCGTCCGATCTGGGTATGGCGATTCGATGAATCCCTTGTGACAGGGATTCACCGAATGAAAGACAATCCGTCGTGTGACAGAAACGTGACTGCCGGCAAAGCGAGGTTCAGCCCGCCGCGCGCACCGGCTCGGACTCGTAGCCGCGGCCCGCTGCATCGTCCTTGCCGAAGCGGATCAGCGAGAAGTGCCCGAACGGCGGCATGGCGCGGCGCTCGATCAGACTCATGCCGCGGCTTTGCGCGACCCAGCGCGAATAGCGCTCGAAGGAAAACTCGGAGCGCCAGCCGAGCTTGCGCGCCGCCGGCTGGAACCAATGCTCCAGCGAACGCCGCAAGCCGGCTTCGGCGCCGACCCGGCTGACCAGAATAATCTCGCCGCCCGGCTTGAGCACGCGGGCGAACTCGTCGAGCGTCGCCTCGGGGTTCGGCACCGTGGTGATGACATATTGGGCGACCACCGCATCGAAGGAATTGTCGGGGAACGACAGATGCTCGGCATCCATCACCCACAGGCCTTCGACATGGCTCAAGCCCAATTCGGCGACGCGTTCTTCCGCCTTGCGCAGCATCGGCGCGGAAATATCGACACCGCAGAGCTGGCAGCTTTTCGAGTAATTCGGCAGCGAGATTCCGGTACCGACACCGACTTCGAGAATGCGGCCGCCAACCCGTTCGGCGGCCGCAATCGCGGCGTGCCGGCCACGTTCGAACACCGCGCCAAAAACCAGATCGTAAACCGGCGCCCAGCGCGCATAGGCCTTGGTGACCGTCTGCTTGTCCAAATCCGCCTCAGACAGAATGCTCATGCGTTACCCTTGGGTTGCAGCCGGGCACCAATGACTGCTCGGCTGGATCGGTTGCGGTTGCGGTGGTGACGGTGATGGCGCTCGCCGCCGCGGGTTCGCGCACGGCGCCCACCGCGACCT
Organism: Xanthobacteraceae bacterium; assembly: GCA_049519075.1. GTDB lineage: Bacteria > Pseudomonadota > Alphaproteobacteria > Rhizobiales > Xanthobacteraceae > BOG-931. The sequence goes on from JBEKRD010000159.1 coordinate 980, forward strand.
TGTGGGCGTGTGCGATGAATTGCCGTGCGCTGTTTTCCCAGGAATAGCGCAATGCGAAATCGCGGCAGGCCTCGCGGGAGATCCAGAGCGCCTGCATGCAGGCCGTGCGCAGATCCTCATTCAAGACGCCGATCGGATTGTCGCCGATGACGTCCTTCGGGCCGGTTACCGGGAAAGCCGCGACCGGAACGCCACTCGCCAGCGCTTCGAGCTGAACGATGCCGAAGGTATCGGTGAGGCTCGGAAACACGAACACGTCGGCCGCCGCGAGATGGGCGGCGAGGATGCCATTGTCGAGCTGGCCGAGAAATTTCGCGCCGGCATAGCGGCGCTTGAGTTCGGCTTCCTGGGGACCCGCGCCGATGACGACCTTGGTGCCGGGAAGATCGAGGGAGAGGAACGCCGGCAAATTTTTCTCGACCGCGACGCGTCCCACCGTCATGAAGATCGGCCGCGGAAAATCCAGGTCGATGGCGCGATCGGGCCGAAACAAATCGACGTCGACGCCGCGCGTCCACATGCCGAGATGGCCAAAGCCGCGTTCGGACAGCTCGGTGGTCAACGACGGCGTCGCCACCATGGTCACGGTCGCCGCGGCGTGAAAACGGCGCAGCACGTTATAGATCCATTGTTGCGGGATCGGCGAACGCGCCGAGATATATTCGGGGAATCGCGTCGTATAGCTCGTCGTGAACGGCCGGCCGTTTTTGATGCAATAGGACCGCACGGCGTGACCGATCGGGCCCTCCGTTGCGATATGGATTGCGTCGGCTTGCGCCGCGGCGATGCGCTCGGCGATACGCTTGCGGCCCGGCACGGCAAGCCGCAGGCCGGGATAGGTCGGCACCGGAAGCGTCCAAAAACCGTCAGGCGACAGGAACTCGACCTCGACGCCGAGCTTGGCCGAGGCCCGCGCCAGCGAGTTCAAAGTCCGCACCACACCATTGACCTGCGGACGCCAAGCGTCCGTGGCGATCAGAATCTTCATCCTATTGCTTCCCGCCGACTATTGCTTCCCGCCGAGACCATGTCGTTCCCGGCCGAACCGGTGCAGTCGCCGCATTGTCGAATCGCATGAAACAACAATTGCGATTTCATATCTCAATCGTGTGACGGTTTTGGAACCGCCGGTATCGGCTTGGCGTGTCTTGAGTTTTTTCAACGCCGTTTTGGTCCTCCGGCGCCGGCCGTTACAATGCTGTTACAAATGAATGAGAGTTTGCCGCGATTCGTCTCACGGAGTTATTTTCACCCTGACCGTAACGAATCCCCTCACGGCGATCGTCCGCGGCGTCGGCCGGAACAGGATCAGCGTCGCGATCAGTGTCGTGATGGTCGGGCTTGCCTTCGCGACGCTCTATCACCTGTTGCGCGGCATCGACGTCGGCAAGGTCATAGCGGCGCTTCAAGCGCAGTCGGGCGTCAAGATCCTGATCGCTGGCGCACTGGTCGTCGCCGGCTACGGCAATCTAATCTTCTACGACCTGTTCGCGCTGCACACGATCGGCAAGCGTCACCTGCCATTTCGCGTCGTCGCCTTTGCCAGCTTCACGAGCTACACCATCGGTCACTCCCTCGGCGCAGCGACCGTGACCTGCGGGTTGGTGCGTTTCCGGGTCTACTCGTTCTGGAACGTCAGCGTCGTGGACATCGCCAAAATCGCGTTCATGACCGGAATGACTTTCTGGCTCGGCAATGTGTTCGTGCTTGGCATCGCCGTTACTGATGCGCCGCAAGCGCTGAGCGTCATCGATCAACTGCCGCCGTGGCTTAACCGGATGATCGGCCTCTCGGGCTTGTTTTTGATCCTGTGCTATCTGGCATGGCTGGTGCCCCGGCCGCGCGTCGTCGGGCGCGCCAATTGGCGGATCGTGCTGCCCAATCTGCGCTGGACTCTATTGCAGATCGGCATCGGCACCGTCGACCGCTGCCTCGCTTCGCTCTCCATCTTCATGCTGCTGCCGCACAATCCCGCTGTCGGCTTCATGACGGTCGTGGTCGTCTTCGTCATTGCAACCCTGCTGGGCGCCGTCAGCCATACGCCGGGCAGCCTCGGTGTCGTCGAGGCCGCGATCCTGATCGGGCTGCCGCAATATCCGCGCGAGCAATTGTTGGCGATATTGTTGACATTTCGGGTGCTCGATTTTTTTCTGCCGCTTCTGCTCGCCACGACGATGTTCGGCCTGCGCGAACTGCGCATGGTGGCGCGGCCGCCCAAGGCCGGCGCCCCGACGCTGCCCGGAACCTTGTAAGCCACCCCCCCACCACGATAAGGTCGCCCCCGGTCGGATTGGAGCTGCGGTGGCGCGTAAAATCAGAGCTCCACGGGCGTGGCGTAGCCTTGTGGCGGGAACTTTTTGGCGCACGCCGGGTATAGCGCTTGCGGTCTGCGTCGGAGCCCTTATTGCGACCCGGCATCCGGCCGCCGCCGAAACTATCGAGGCGGCGCTCGCCAGGGCCTATCAGAACAATCCGCAGCTCAACGCGCAGCGCGCCATCGTGCGGCAGACCGACGAAGGCGTGCCGGCGGCACTCTCCGGCTACCGCCCGACCATCACCGCGAATGCCAGTGTCGGACGCCAGTACACCGATACCAAGGACGCCTTTCCCCCGGCGCCGCCGCTATTGGGCAGCGGCTTGTCATTGGTGGACAAAGGCCTCACCACGCCGCATTCGGTCGGCATCACCGGATCGCAGACGCTGCTCAATGGCGAGCAGACCGCCAACAAAGTGCGGGCGGCGGAAAGCCAGGTCTCGGCGGCGCGCGAGACCTTGCGCGTCATGGAGCAGTCCGTGCTGCTGTCGGCGGCGACCGTCTACATGGACATGTCGCGCGACGGCGCCAACCTCGAAGTCCAGCAGAACAACGTCCGCGTCTTGGAGCACACGCTCGTCGATACGCGCAATCGCTACGCTGCCGGCCAGGTCACCCCGACCGACGTCGCGCAATCGGAAGCGCAATTGGCGGCCGGACAAGCCGTTCTCCATGCCGCGGAGTCGACCCTGATGACGACGCGCGCCAATTATCGGCGCGTCATCGGAGTCGAGCCGGAAAATTTAGGCCCGGCATCGTCGGTGGACCGGCTCGCGCCCGCCACGCTCAACGCCGCGATCGCGGCCGGCATCGCGCAGAACCCGGCCGTTATCGCCGCCTTGTACGGCGTCGACGTCGCGCAATTGCAAGTCAAGATCGCGGAAGGCGCGCTGTGGCCGACGCTGACCGGGCAGTACAGCCTGCAGCAGCAGCTGTTTCCCCAGATCACGACGCCGAAGCTCGTTACCGATACGGTCATGCTGAACCTGTCGGTTCCGATCTACCAGGGCGGCGCCGAATACTCCGCCATCCGCCTGAACAAAGAGACGCTTGCCCAGGACCGCCTGAACGTCGATCAAGTGCGCGACCAGACCCGCGCCAACGTGGTCCAGGCCTGGGGCCAGCTGCAAGCGGCAAAGGCGCAGGTTGAAGCGGCGACCCGTCAGAACGAAGCCTCCGAGCGCGCGCTCACCGGAGTTCGCAACGAGGCGATCGCCGGCCAGCGCACGACGCTCGATGTGCTCAATGCCGAACAGGCGCTGGTGAACGCGCGCATCAGCCTGATCACCGCGCAGCATGACCGGGTGGTGGCGTCCTACGCCTTGTTGTCGGCGGTCGGGCGATTATCGGCGCAAGTGCTCGCGCTGCCGGTTCCGGCCTACGATCCGGTGGTGCATTATCAGCAGGTTCGCGATTCCTGGATCGGGCTGCGCACGCCTGGAGGTGACTAAATCTTCGATCGCCGCAATATCCGCCGCTGCCCGGCTAAACATAGCCGAGCCAGTGCCAATAAGTGGCGCCGAATATCAGGGTGAGCACATAGGCCAGCGCGGTGATGACAATGCCGGTGCGCACGAAGTCGCGCACGATGAATGTTCCCGTGCCATAAGCCAGCATGCCTTGCGGCGAATTCACCGGCAGGATGAAGCCGAAACTGATGACGAACTGCAGCAACATCGTCATGCCGATCACGCTCAAGCCCGGTGTCTCGACCTTCTGCATTACCGCGATGATGATCGGAATCATTGTGGCGGCGAGCGCGGTGGCGCTGGCGAAACCCAGATGAACGACGACGAGAAACGTCGCCATGACCGCCAAGACCGCGATGCCGGCGAGGTGGTTGAGCCCGAACCAGTCGACGATCAGACCGGCCAGCCATTGCGCGGCCTGGGTCTGCAGCAAGACCGTGCCGAGGCCGATACCGACGCCGAACAAGACGACCGTCCCCCAGGGAATGAGCACATTCGCCTTTTTCCAATCCATGACGCCGACATACGGCAGAAACAGCACGGCCACGGCGACCGTGGTCGTCGTCGCGCTGTCAAATGAATGCAGAATACCCTCGGTCGCCCAGACGCATAGCAAAGTGAGCGATAGGACGAGCAGACGCTTTTCCTTGGCCGTCATTGGGCCGAGTTCGCTCAACGCCTTTTCGACGGCGCCATGGCCCCCAGGCAACTCCTTGGTCTCGGGCGGCATCATGGCCATCATGATGAAATACAGACCGATCGACATCAGGATGGAAAATGGCGCCGCGGCAATGAACCAATTCAGCCAAGTGACGTCCTGATGCAACAAGGATTGGATGAAGCCTACGGCAATCATGTTCTGGGCGGCGGCGGTTTTGATGCCGACGTTCCAAATACTCACCGCCTGAACGCTGGTGATCATCATCAATCCGGCGAAGCGGCTTCTTTTGTCGACGCCAAAGGCGAGGACGACGCCCATCATGATCGGGATGACGGCCGCCGCGCGCGCGGTAGAGCTCGGCACCAGGAATGCCAAGATGATGGAAACGATAATGCTGCCAATGACGATGCGATTGGTGCGAGCGCCGACGCGCCGCAACACCACAAGCGCAATACGGCGATCGAGACCGGTGATCGTCATAGCGGCGGCCAAAAACAGCGCGGCGGCGACCAGCGTCAGACCGGTATTGCTGAAACCGCCCATCGCCATGGTCAGGCCCTGAACCGTCCCGTACATGACTTTCGGATTGGCGACGTTCGGCGATATACCCAGCAGCACGGCCATCAATGCGGCGATGACGACGGCGCTCACCGCGTAATCGAGCGCTTCCGTTATCCAGACCGTCACCGCAAAACCGAAGACCGCGAGCATCCGCTGGCCGGCCAATGGCAAACCGACGGGCGTCGGCAATTGCAATATGACGATCAGCACCGCGACCGCGGCGATCAAGCCCCAATTGTTAAACAACCAATTTGGTGCGGCGATGGATTGAGTCGTCGGCGCTGGACGTTCCGCGATAGCCATTGCGACCTCCTGATCCGAACACGTCGAGTTTCGGTCCGATCGCACAACGGCGTCTTGATCCACGTCAAAGCGGTGCGTCATTCACGGTCGCAATAGGATTGCGCCGGTATCCCCCTCGGGTTCGTCAGGCATCCTCCCACCACGAGTCCAAATGCCGGCATTTCATGCCCCGACCATGTGTACGGTCGGGGCTTTTTTTGGCGAACGCCGCTTGCCCCGCGTCCGTTCTAAAGCCCACCAGCATGCTCTGACATTTCCGCCAGATGCGCCGCCGTCCCGTCGGCTCGGCGACGGCGATGTGCGCTAGGTTGCATACTCATAAAGGATTCCGTTTTGGGGCGGAATGTGATTCAAGCTCTTTGAAGGAGTTTGGCCATGGCTCGCTACGAACTGACGGAGTTTGAGTGGAAGGTCATCCAGCCGCT
>JBEKRD010000160.1:0-6686 GCA_049519075.1 Xanthobacteraceae bacterium
GCGGTCTCCAGCGTCTGTCCGGCGAAAAACACGATCGCGGTCTGCAGGATCGCGAACAGACCGGCGACGAAGGGCGCGACCAAGAGGCCGAATTCGAGGGTGGTCCCGGCGTCGCGTTGGGTGATGAAGCGGCGAACGAGCCGGCAGGTGAATAATCGGGCGATCCGCACGTGATGCTTTGACATGGTGCCCTCAGCCGTTGAATGTCGCGCACACACGCGAACCTCACCGCCGAGCATTAGCGATGCCTCGTTGTCGATTCATTTAATCGATGTGCGGAAACGGCGAGGCGGATTTCAGGGCGCGCTAACTATAGGCGAGCTAGTGCGAACCGGCGGCTCCGGCGGCCAGCGCTTGGGTATTGCGGCTGGCGGATTGGGCAATCGCCTTGTCGAAGAATTCGACGTCGTCGCCGAGCGTGATGCGCGGGGCGCATTCCGGCGTGCAGCTATAGGTGTTGCGCGCCACGCCGCGGTAGACATAGACCAAGCGATCGGGCGGCCCCTTGACCTCGACGGCGCGTTCCATCAGCACGGCGCCGCCGCGATCCATGACCACGATATTGGTGGCACCGTAAGCTTTGCCGGTGACGATGGCGATGCCGCCGGGCTGGAGCGAGATGTCGGCGATCAGCGGATCGCCGATCACCAGCGTGGCGGACCGTTCGGGAAGCTTCATGATCCGGGCTTGATCGAGCTGGACCTGGATTGCCTCGTCGGCCGAGGCATGTGTTGCGACCGCGGCAAAGAGCAGCGCCGCCGCGAGCCAATGCAGCGTTCTGGAGGCAAAAACGCCTCGCCCGTACAACGCCGTCATCGATACTCTCCGAAACGCTACGCGGATTCGACAACAGAAAGGCCATACAGCGGCCGTTCCACCGGCCCTTTCACTTGACTGCAAATTCATGAATGAAGTGCAAATCCGAAAGCTTTGCCATCACCCGCCGCAGCCGGTGACGCTTGATTAACGATGACGGCAAATATCGGTGCCGGCACGGCCCGCACAGCGCGCCGTCACTGCGTGAATGGATGCACCAATTGCGCCGGGAAACTCGCCGGATAATCCCGCTCGGCAATTCCGTAGTGATCCGGCAGTTCGCCGGCCGGCATATAGAAGGTGCCGAACAGCACGTCCAAAATCGGGAACGTCCCAGCAAAGTTCTTTTCGCCGCCGCGGTCGGGCGCGGTGTGGTGCCAGCGGTGGAACACCGGCGTGGCGATCACATATTTGAACGGGCCGAACGTCCAATTGAGATTGGCGTGCACGAAGGCCGAATGGGCGATGGTGATCGGCCCAAGCACGACGAAGATGTTGGGCGAGATGCCGAGCAGCAGCATGACGACATCGGCCATGACGCTGCCGAGAAACAGGTTGACCGGATGAAAGCGCGCCGCCGAGATCCATTCGAGGTCCTCGGAGGAATGATGCGCCGCGTGATACCGCCACATGCGTTGGCCATGGAACAGGCGATGGGTCCAGTACGTGATGATGTCTTCGCCGACGAGGAACAGGACCATTTGAACGACGAGCGGCAGCGCGGCCAGCGGGCCGTGACCGTTATCGTAAAAGGCAATCAGTCCGTCGGCGGTGGTGATCCCGAATAGCGCTGCGGCGCCGATGATCAAAAGCCCGATCCGCAGGTAGCGGGTGATGACGGGGATGAAGAACCAGTAGCACAAATCGGTCACGATATCGCGCTTGCGCCACCAGGGTTGGCCCGGATTGCAGGCCCAGAATGCGGTGAGGACAGTAAAGACCACTGCCATCGCCAAGGAGATCGGCACGATCTTCGTGAATGTCTGACCCAAGCCGACGAGGACAGCGAGCAGTTCTTCTCTCATTTTTAAATCCCCGTATGCGCCGCTTGGGCGCGGCGACATGAACGTGTTTGGTTGATAGAGAGGCACGCCTTAAAACGCCGTGAACACTGCAGTCATCAAGACGTTCGATTGCCGATGGTCCGCCAGGTTTCCGGAGCAAACGCTCGATCGCCGCCGGGCGTCTTGGTATATGGATCGTATATGCGGAACGCTTGCGCCAGGTCCGCGGAACGCTCGTGCCACGTCGACGTTGCAATTCCTGGCGGTGGCCGGTGCGCCCCTATGAAATCCGCCGGCTCGGCTCAATACGATGTTAACTACATCGAGGAAAGGGACCATACGTATGGGTTTCTTCGATTGATTTAACGCTGTCGAAATTTCTGGCGGATAGGTTTCACGCACGATCCAAACGGTGCTGAAAATGCCGTTGGGTCAGCTCAGACAGCCACGCGTGGATCTAAGGAGCCAACTATGAAGACGATTTTCTCGCGTTTCGTGAAGGACGAGTCCGGCGCGACGGCCATCGAATACGGTCTCATCGCCGCCGGCATCTCGGTTGCGATTATCGCCGTCGTTCAGGGCCTCGGCAGCAAGCTGAACACCACGTTCAGCAGCGTTTCCGCCGCCCTCAAGTAAGCGTCGTCATCTTCCAATGCTACGAGAGGGCTCCGGCTTTGTACCGGGGCCTTTTCTATTCTCTCGGCTTCGCGGGCTGTGTGGCGCCTCTAACCCACTCTCAGCCGATGCGGCGGAGGTCGAGAGCAAAGGTCGTCGAGCGATGATGCCATGCTGACCGAAGCGATCGAGTTGACGCTGTTCCCGGCGGTGATGGCCTTTGCCGCGTCGAGCGACTTATTGACGATGACGATCGCCAACCGGGTTACGCTGGTGCTGATCGCCGGCTTCGTGTTGCTCGCCGCGCTGACCGGAATAAACGGATCAGATTTGCTGTCGCATGCCGGCGCGGCCGGCGCGGTGCTGGTCGTGTCGTTTATCTGCTTCGCCCGCGGTTGGATCGGCGGCGGCGACGCCAAGCTCGCGGCGGCGACGGCGCTGTGGCTGGGATTTTCTCACCTGTTCGACTATCTGGTTTATGCATCGCTGCTCGGCGGCGCCCTGACGCTGCTGATCGTGCAGTTTCGCCACCTGCCGCTGCCACAGTTTCTGGCCGGCCGGGACTGGGCGGAGCGCCTGCATCGGCAGGGCGGCGGCGTGCCCTATGGCATTGCGCTCGCCGCGGCCGCGCTGGTCGTTTATCCGCAGACCGAATGGATGACGGCTCTCGGTCTATAGAGCCTTCGCTTGACGCGTTTTGGCGGGCGTCAACGCGGGATTAACGCGATTTAGATACGCCTCATTAACCATGCTTTGACGTTTAGCTGCTGATATCCGGCGATGACGGCCGCGTTCGGCCGTGGCGTCACGTGGAAAGTGAAGCGTAATGAAGGCCGCGCGTCTTGTGGTACTCGGGGTCGCCGTCGCCGCCGGCGGCATCGCCGCGTTTTTGGCGGCCGGCAGCAAACAAGCCGCGCCGCCGCCGCCGCCGCCGCCGGTTGCGCAACTCGAAACCGTCGAGGTGCTGGTGGTCAAGTCCGATCTCGGCCGTGGTACCGTGATTCAAAGCCAGGACATCGGCTGGCAGTCTTGGCCGGCCGCCGCGGCCAATCCGAATTTCGTCAAGAAACCCGAGCGTCCGGACGCAACCAATGACTTTGTCGGCGCGATCGTGCGGGTGGCGATGGTGGCGGGCGACCCGATCCGCGACCCGAATGTCGTGATGGCTAAGGGCTCGGGCTTCCTGGCCGCGGTGCTGCCCAAAGGCATGCGCGCGGTCGCGGTCGATATCTCGCCGGAGGCCGGCGCCGGTGGCTTCATCCTTCCCGACGACCATGTCGACGTGCTCCTGACGCGGCGCGACAAAGGCGCGGAGAAGGCGACCGGCGTCGAAAAATTTGTCAGCGACACGATCTTGCGCAACGTCCACGTCCTGGCCGTGGATCAGACAATCGAAGAGAAGAACGGCACCAAGACGGCGATCGGCAAGACTGCGACGCTCGAAGTGACCCAGCCGCAAGCCGAGACGCTCGCAGTGTCGCGTCAGATCGGTACGCTGTCGCTCACCCTGCGCAGCATCCTCGACTCCGGCTCCGGCGCTGCCGAGGGCGGCGACGACGGCAAAGACCGGACCGGTCCCATCAATACGGTGCGGTTCGGCGTCAGCACGCTGGGAACCAGCCGATGACCGCGCGGAGGATTGGCGCATGACAGCACGGACATCGAGACGCGCGGCGGCTATTGCGCTCCTGATCGTCATGTCGTGGCTCATTCCGCATGCGATGGCGGGGAACCTGGCGTTCAACACTCCGCCGACGCAGACGATCCATGTCACCGCCAGCGATGCCGAATCGCAGTCGATCGCGCTGGGTGTCAGCAAATCGGTCGTTATCGACCTGCCGCGCGACATCCGGGACGTGCTGGTCGCCGATCCCAAGATTGCCAACGCCGTCGTGCGTTCGTCGCGCCGCGCCTACATCATCGGCACCGCGGTCGGGCAAACCAATGTGTTTTTCTTCGACGCCGAAGGCAAGCAGATCGGCGGGTTCGATATCGCGGTGACGCGCGATCTCAACGGCATCCGCGCGGCGATCCGGCAGGTTCTGCCGGACGCCGATATCGCGGTCGAGGGCATCGGCGACGGCGTCGTTCTCTCCGGCTCGGTGGCGAGCCCGGCCGAAGCGCAGCAGGCCTACGATCTCGCGGTGCGCCTGGTCGGTGACAACCCGGCGGCCGGCAACAAGATCGTCAATGCCATCGTGGTGCGCGGCCGCGATCAGGTTATGCTCAAAGTGACCGTCGCCGAGGTCGAGCGCGACATCATCAAGCAGCTCGGCATCAATCTCGCCGGCTCGCTGGGTTACGGCACGGCCGTGGTCAACTTCAACAACACCAATCCGTTCTCGTCCTATGGCCAATCGCTGAGCGGCTCCTCCATCACCGGGTCGTTCAACTCGGTGACCGCCAGTTTGCAGGCGATGGAGCAGGCCGGCGTTATTCACACCCTCGCCGAACCTAACCTGACCGCGATATCCGGCGAGTCGGCGACCTTCGTTGCCGGCGGCGAGTTTCCGGTGTTGAACGGCTACACCTGCTCGAGCGCGGCTGCCGGTACGACCGCGGAAACCTGTCAGCCCTCGATTACTTTCAAGAAATTCGGCGTCAGCCTCGATTTCACCCCGGTGGTGCTTAGCGAGGGCCGCATCAGTCTCAAAGTGATGACCGAAGTGTCGGATCTGTCGACGAGCAACTCGCTGACGATCACCGAGCCCGGGACCAACGCCAGCGCAACGATTCCGTCGATCCGCACCCGCCGCGCCGAGACGACAGTCGAGATCCCCTCCGGCGGCGCGCTCGCCATGGCCGGCATGATCCAGAACCAAACGAAACAGAGCATCAACGGTCTGCCCGGCCTGATGGAGCTGCCGATTCTCGGGCCGCTGTTCAGGAGCCGCGATTACGTCAATCAGCAGACCGAGCTGATGGTGCTGGTGACGCCCTACGTGGTGCGCGCCGTGGCACAGAAGGACCTGTCGCGGCCGGACGATGGCTTTGCCGATCCGAGCGATCCCGCAACCGTGCTGCTCGGTCGGCTCAACCGCATCTATGGCGTCGGCGCACCTCCGGCTCCGGCGGATAACAGCTACCACGGGAAATACGGCTTCATTCTAGATTGAGTTCGGCAGTGGGACTTTGGCGAGCGGGATTTGGATAGATCGGGACTTGGATAGATCGGGACTTGGATGAATCGGGACTTGGCCAGCAGGAGAGGACGATGAAGACTTTCCGCACATTGACCGCCGGCCGCCATGGCATCGCGCGGATTGCGGTTCGTGCCGCCGTCGCCGCCGGCTGCGCCCTGTTCCTCTGCGGCTGTAATACCGACCAGCAAGTCGCCGGCGTGCCCGACGCGCCGACCGACTACCGTTTGCGGCACCCGATCTCGCTCCACGAGGCCGATCACAGCCTCGAACTGTTCATCGGCTCCGCGCGCGGCGAGTTGAACCCGACGCAACGCGCGCAGGTGCTGGCCTTCGGGCTCGGCTGGAAACGCGAAGCGACCGGCGGCGTCATCGTCGAGCGGCCGCTGGGCGTCAGTAACGAGCTTGCCTCCGCCGATGCGATGCGCGAGATCCTGTCGCTGCTCGCGGCGAGCGGTCTGCCGCCACAAAGCATCGTGCTCCGCACCTATTCCGCCAAATCGAGCGTCGCCACCGTCCGTATCAGCTATCCGAAGATCGCGGCGCAGGCCGGACCCTGCGGCTTGTGGCCGGCGGATATCGGCCCGAGCCTGAACGACCGCAACTACACCGAAAATGAGCCCTATTGGAATTACGGTTGCGCCACGCAGCGCAATCTCGCCGCCATGGTCGACAACCCGGCCGATCTGGTGCAGCCACGCGGTGAGAGCGCGGCCTCGACGGCGCGGCGCACCATTGTTCTGGAGAAATATCGCCAGGGCCAAAGCACCGCGGCGCAGGATTCAGGCACCGCCCAGGCGGCTAAGATTACCGACGTTGGTAAGTAACGCGAGCATATAACGTGAGTGAGTGACCTTCGCAGATGATGAAGCATAACAGTCCAGCCGCGCGGGAAGAATCAGGTCCCGCCGACACCGCCGGCCGCGAAGAGCATATCGCGCCGGCGCCGCGCGTGTCGGTGCAGGCCTTCTGCGAGAACGTCGATACCGCCGCCGCCATTCAGGCGGCCGGCGAGGATCGGCGCATGGCGAAAGCGCATTTGCGCATCCAGATGGGCGGCCTGACGGCGGCTATCGAAGCCTATCAAAGCTCGCCAACGCCGAACGTCATT
>JBEKRD010000161.1:0-6618 GCA_049519075.1 Xanthobacteraceae bacterium
CCGTATCTTCCTCAGTAACGGAAGAAAGATACGGAGGGGGCTCGCCTCTCGGCGCTCCACCGCGGCGCTTGCGGCGCAAATGAATGCCACCGCTCAGCCCAGGCCGTGTTTCCTGGGACGTGCGACGCGCGGGCGTTACCCGCGATACGCTGTCCCAGTCCAGCGATGCACCTCGCGGACCGGTCGTAATGCCGGCCGAACCGATGCCCAGGCCGCCCGGGAGCGGGGTTACAAGCCCCGCCCGCAGGAACCGCACCCGCCCCATCGCTCGGCTGTCACCGGTCGACGCCCCTCGATGGGCGAGATTTGCAGTATGTAACTGTTACAGGGACGCCTGTCAAGGCGTTAAGTTACAATAATAGGACGCGTCCTAGGACAAATTCGTGGCTCGCCGTGAGGGGTACGGGACGACGCGGCCAGGATGCGCAGCGCTGTATTATAGCGGGGGCTATTTGGGGAATTAGTATGCTGTCACCGTAATTTGGCGAGCACTTCGGGTTGGGGCACCGCATGCACTCCTACTCTTGCATCGTGCCGCTTTAGTCCATGATGTGATAGCCGCCGTCGATGTAGAGCGTCTCGCCGGTAATAAGGCGCGCGGCGTCATGGGCGAGAAAGGCCGTTGCGACGCCGACATCATCGATGCTGACCAGGCTCCGCGCCGGCGCTTTCGATTTTGCTTTGTCGAGCAAGGCGTCGAATTCCGGAATTCCGGATGCAGCGCGCGTCGCCAATGGTCCCGGCGAAATGGCGTGAACGCGAATGCCCTTCGGTCCCAGTTCGGCGGCGATGTAGCGAACCGCGCTCTCAAGTGCAGCCTTGGCCACACCCATGATGTTGTAGTTCTTCACCACCATCTGGCTGCCGTAATAGGTCATCGTGAAAAGCGTCCCGCCATTACGCATCAGCGGTTCCGCCAAGTGCGCCATGCGAATGAAAGTCCAGCACGACACGCTCATGGTGGTAGAAAAACCATCCTGCGAAACGTCGACCACGCGTCCTTGCAGAGCGTCTTTTGGCGAAAAGGCGATGGAGTGCACGACGAAATCAAGCTTGCCCCATACCTCGGCTACGCGTTCAAAGACCGCCTCCATCTGGCCCGGTACGCCGACATCGAGCGGCATCACGATCGGGGCTTCAAGCTCGCGGGCGAGCGGTTCGACATACTTCTTAGCTTTCTCGTTAAGATAGGTCACTGCGACCTCGGCACCAAACGCCCGAAAAGCCTTGGCGCAGCCCCAAGCGATCGAATTTTCGTTGGCAATGCCGACGATGAGGCCCTTTTTGCCTTCGAGAAGCTTGGCTTTCACCGATGGAATCACGGAAATGCCCTCACGCTGTCAGGTTGTAGCGCCGCGGCAGTTGCGCCGACTATCTGTCTTTTTAGATCGCAAGAGACCCGGCGCGGAGCAAATGCGATCTGCGCGGTTCCAGGGCACCGTCGTTGCCCTCCGAACTCGCGATGAAGTTAGCGAGCGTTCACGCGTGTCCTTTGACCTAGGTCAAAGTACGATTAATTCTGTTCGCTATTCATGCAATGGGCCGAAAATGCGCGTAGCGGCTCGGCTGCCGAAGTTGGGCCTCATCAATCGGAAACGCTTAGCCGCGGGAGACTCGCAAGCAAACCGGCACAATCGCTGTACCAGGCTCTCATGAGAAGGAATCGGAACAATGCCATCGAGCAAGACTCCTTCATCGCCGAACGCGACTGCCATATCGACGCAACCGTTTGGTTTGTTCGCGCCTGCATTTGAATATTTCGTCGATGCCGCGCAGCGCGGCGTGCTGTACTGGGATGTCATGCGCCAGCGTGGCGACCAATATCGCGAGCATCGAGCCGAGACCGCACCGAACGTGCTCGATTACAAGGTCGAACTTGTCCTCGATGGCCGCAGGCTGGAGCGCCCGGTCAACTATTGCCTCGTAAAAGTCGTGCCGCCGACGGGAACCGAGCTTGACCCGACAAAAAGGCCATTCGTCATTGTTGATCCGCGCGCCGGGCACGGGCCTGGCATCGGCGGATTTAAAGCGGACAGTGAAATCGGCGTTGCGTTCAATGCAGGGCATCCGTGCTATTTCGTCGGCTTCCTACCGGAGCCGATGCCGGGACAGACCATCGAAGATATCGCTCGCGCCGAAGCGAAATTCCTTGAAGAGGCCACGGCGCTCCATCCGCAGGCGGACGGCAAACCGTGTGTCATCGGCAATTGCCAGGCCGGCTGGGCGATCATGATCCTTGCCGCCATCCGTCCCGAACTATTTGGCCCCATCATCCTCGCCGGCTCGCCGCTTTCCTATTGGCAGGGCGTCCACGGCAAGAACCCCATGCGCTACTCTGGCGGTCTGCTCGGCGGCAGCTGGCTGACGGCGTTCAGCAGCGATCTGGGTCACGGCAAATTCGACGGTGCCGGGCTTGTGCAAAACTTCGAAAATCAGAACCCGGCAAATACGCTGTGGAGCAAGCAGTACAATCTTTATTCGAAGATCGATACCGAAGCTTCGCGCTATCTCGGATTCGAGCGCTGGTGGGGCGGCCATGTCAATCTCAATGCCGAGGAGATCCAGTTCATCGTCGATGAACTCTTCGTCGGCAACAATCTTGCGGCGGGGAAAATCAAGACACGCGACGGGACGACGGTCGACCTGCGGAACATTCGTTCGCCGATTGTCGTATTCTGTTCGCAGGGCGACAACATCACGCCACCGCAGCAGGCGTTGGGTTGGATCCTCGACCTCTACGAGAACGTCGACGAGATTCGCTCCTACGGACAAACGATCGTCTACACGATTCACGGCACCGTCGGTCATCTCGGCATCTTTGTTTCTGGCGGTGTGGCGCGGAAAGAACACGGCGAGCTCTCGAGCAACATCGACCTAATCGACACGTTGCCGCCCGGCCTCTATGAGGCCGTTCTTGAGCGAAAGGACGGCGACACCGCCAATCCGGATCTGGTGACCGGCGACTGGGTGATGCGCTGCGAGGCAAGGACGCTCGACGACATTCGTGCGCTTGGCGGCAACGACGCGGCCGATGAGCGTCGGTTTGCCACTGCCGACCGGGTGTCGCAGATGAACCTGGCGCTGTATCGAACGTTTCTGCAGCCCTTCGTGCGCGCTTTTACCAATCCGTCTATGGCGGACCTGATGCGGCAGATGCACCCGTTACGGCTGCAGTATGAGATGTTCTCCAGTGCGAATCCGATGATGGCGTCCATCACCGCGCTGGCCGAAAAGGTCCGTAGCGACCGAAAGCCCGCTGCCCCAGGCAATCCATTCGTGGCCCTGCAGGAAAACCTCTCCCGGCAAATCGTTAGCACGCTCGACGCATGGCGCGATGCCAGCGAGGCCTTCGCCGAGCGGACGTTTATGGCGATCTATAGCTCGCCGACGCTCCAAGCGGCCGTCGGTATCGATCCGGCCGCGACACAATCTTTGCGCCGGGCGCCTAAGAGTCTGCTCCACGACGAACTCATGCAGAAACGCATCGACGAGCTTAAGTCGCGAATCCCCGTCGGCGGGTTGCCCGAAGCTACGGTCCGAGCGTTGATCTTCGCCGGTATGCCGCGGGGTGCGGTCGATGAACGTGGTTTCGAAGCGCTGCGCCGCATTCGCAAGGCGCAAACCAATCTATCGCTGTCGGCCTTCAAAGCCATGGTTCGCGAGCAGTTCTACATGCTGCTGATCGATCCTGAAGCGGCCCTTGCCGCCATTCCCTCGATGCTCCCCGCCGAACCCGAACCGAAGCGGAAAGCATTCGAGTTAATCATTCAGGTTCTGAGCGCACGCGGCTCATTTTCCGCCGAGGATCGCGTGCGTATCCAACAAGTCGGCGAACTGTTCGGGGTGAAGGATACAACGGTATCAGCGCCCAGCCCAGTGAAGCCGATCGCTGCCGGCAGAGGATCTCTGGCGAAAGCGTCGTGATTTCGACGCGATGATTTCGGCTGGCTCGCGCAGACCTAGCTTTGTTGCGCCTTGCCCACCGATGTCGGCCCGGTAATGTCGGCATCACCGCGCACCCACGCCATTAATAGCTCCCAAGCGATGGCAAGTACCACCGGGCCGATGAAGAGCCCAATAATCCCGTGTGCCAGGATGCCGCCGATGACGCCGACAAGTATCACGGGCATCGGCGTCTTCAGTCCGTGGGCGAGTACAATCGGACGGAGAATATTGTCCAACAGGGCCACCGGCACCATGTAGGCGGTGAATATCAAGGCGGCCGACGTGTCCATGGTGAACCAGGCCCAAATGATTGGCAGCACCAGAATAACTGAGGCTCCGACCTGGATAATGCCGAGGACCAAGACCAGGAAACTCAGCAGTCCCGGAGCGGGCACTCCGGCGACGATCAGGCCGACGCCCGCCAGCAAAGCCTGAAGCAGCGAGATCCCGATCACGCCGCGCGCCAGGTTGCGAATTGTCGCGCCGGCCAGATCGACGAATTCTGCTCCCCGTTTCGTCGAAATTCGCTGCGAAATCGACTTGAACGAAACAGCAAACGAACGCCCCGGCAGATAGAGAAAGCCCGAAATAACCACCGCGGTCATGAATTGAAGCGAACTCACGCTCGCGTTTCCGGCGATGCCAAGCAGGCTGCTGCCTATCGGCTTCAGTTGCGGGCTGAGTTCAATGAGTGCTTGCTTGAGATTGGTCGATGCGAGGTCCCAGAATTCGTAGAATCCGGAGCCGATGAGCGGCCAATGTTTGACGGACTCCGGCGGCGCCGGAATTGTCAGATTACCGGAACTCAGTTGGTCGAACATCGACCGAAGGCTGCCAACCAGGCTTATGCCGAGCCATGTCGCCGGCCCAAGAACGATGGCAATACTCAAAAACGTTATCGATGCCGCCGCAATGGCGCCACGCAGCCGCAGCCTGGTCGTCAGCCAATTGAACACCGGATAGAGCACGACCGTCAGAATGACGCTCCAGACGATGATCGTGAGGAACGGCTGGACCAGGAGGAGGGACCAGTAAATGAGAATCGCAAGGCAGCCGATCTTTATCATCCAATCGATGGGTATGGGGTTGAGCGGCTTTTGGTTTTCGGTCACTGACGGTATCCTCAAGACTGATCCTGTCTCTTCAGATTAATCTCATCGTTTGGTCTTTCGTGAATAGGATTTTCAGCCGCATTCGCAGAACCCGCATCCGACCTTATCCCATGCGGCTTCCCGGCAAGAAAAAGAAAGTGAGAGCAAGCACCAGATAAACGGCCAGCAGTTGTATGCCCTTGAGCCAGTCCGAGCGGCCGTCGCCGGCCACCTGTCCGGTGATCAGGACCGACAAAAGAACCGCGAGAACGAGACCGGGCTGGAAGGCCAAATTCATCGGTCTGGGGCCCAGAAAGAGACTCGCGAGCACGAGCGCCGGCGCCACAAAAAGGGCGACTTGGATGCTCGAGCCGATTGCGATGGAGAGTGCGAGATCCATGCGATCTTTCATCGCCGCGGTGACTGCGGTTGCATGTTCGGCCGCGTTTCCCAATATCGATACTAAGAATACACCGACGAAAATGTTACTCAGGCCGAGTTCGTGTGCGGCCGGCTCGATCGCGCCCACCAAAATCTCGCTCATCCAAGCGATCGCCGCCGTGGCGACCGCGAGCACTGCGGCCGCCCGCATTGGAGAAGCGTGTGCCTTCCCTTCTTCCAAGACGTGCGAGCCCGTGAACAGCTTGGAATGAGTGACAAGGGCGAAAACAAGAAACAGCGCGTAGCCGACAAGGAGAACGACGGAAATCGAGACGCTGAGCCGGCCGAGTCCCACTGCGGTGGCGCCGGTCGCGATTTGATAGGCCGCAGGGAGAAGCAGCGCGATCGCCGCCAGCGTGAGCATTGTCGCCTGGGATCGCGCTCCGGCCGGATTATAGTGCTGCTCGGAACGGCGTAGGCCGCCGGCCAACATAGCGGCGCCGAGCACCAACAGAATATTGCCGACGATCGAACCGGCAATTGACGCCTTCACCACATCGTGGAGACCGGCGCGCAACGCGGCGAGCGCGATGATGAGTTCGGCGGCATTGCCGAAAGTCGCATTGAGAAGGCCGCCGACACCTTCGCCGAGGCGCTCCGCAAGCTGTTCGGTGGCGCGGCCCATCCACCCCGCCAGCGGCACAATAGCAAGCGACGAGGCTATGAAAATGAGGAGATAGCGATCGGGCGCGAAGACTTCGAGGCCGGCGGCGATGGGAACAAAGACGAGAAGCCAGTTCGTCACGACACGTCAGCCTTGGTCGGACGCCGATCTTCCCAGTCCACCCAGCCCACCGCATGGCTTGCGAGGTAGCTGCTGGCGGCGGCGCCAATGGTCGGAAAGAAGAAATCTTCGCCGATCCGTGTGAACAACCCAAATCGCTTCAGCTTGTCCTTGACCGGATCTTTAAGCTCGGCGAAGCAGAGCTCGATCTCCTCAGTATGCAACGTCTGATCCAGTTCAACAAGCATATCGGCGGCGGTGACGTCGACGCTCGTAACCGGCTCCGCCGCGACGACCAGCCACCGCGCCGGTGTGGGCGATTGTGCCACGGCGTCCAGGACGCGCTCCTTGAACAATTCGGCATTGGCGAAGAACAAAGGCGCGTCCCAACGGAACAGCACGAGGCCCGGTATCTGT
>JBEKRD010000162.1:0-6491 GCA_049519075.1 Xanthobacteraceae bacterium
AGCAACAATGTTCTGGAGACGGTGCGGGTGGCCGACGGCGCCGTGGTCGGGACCTCCGGCCGGGCCGGCCGTGAAGTCGGCGAATTCCACTGGGTGCACGCCGGCAAGTTCGATTCCCGCGGCAATTTTTACACCGGCGAGGTCGATACCGGTAAGCGGCTGCAGAAATGGGTGCCGGCGGAATAGCGGCGGCGGAATTACTCCGCCGGCAAGATCACCGCGCGGCATTCGCCGAAGCCGATGCGGGTAAAGCCTGGCTTTTCGCAGAAGCCGCGGAAGATGATCTCGTCGCCGTCTTCGATGAAGCCGCGGCGCTCGCCGTTCGGCATCTGCAGCGGCTCGCTGCCGCGCAGCGTGAGTTCGAGCATGCTGCCGAGATTGGCTTTCTCCGGTCCGGAGATGGTTCCGGTGCCCATGAGATCGCCGACGGCGAGATTGCAGCCATTACAGGTATGATGCGCGAGCATTTGCGCCAGGGTCCAGTACAACCACGACGTCGAAGTCTGGGTGATGCGCAATGGCGCGGAACCGGTATTGCGCATGGCTTCCGTCGCCAAATATACCTCCAGCGCGATGTCGAGCCCGCCTTGCGCGCGGTCGTCTGAGTCATCGAGATAGGGCAGCGGCGCCGGATCGCCCTCGGGCCGCGCGAAGGCCGCCGTATGAAAGGGCGCCAGCGCCTCCGCCGTCACCACCCATGGCGAAACCGTGGTCGCGAAATTCTTTCCCAGGAACGGCCCGAGCGGCTGGTACTCCCACGCCTGCACGTCGCGCGCCGACCAGTCGTTGAGCAGACAGAATCCGAAAATATGCTCGGCCGCCTTGCCGACTGGGACGGACGCGCCCAGTTCGCTCGGCGTGCCGACGTAAAAACCGAGCTCAAGCTCGAAATCGAGATTGCGCGACGGACCGTAGCTCGGCACCGCTTCGTTCGGCGGCTTGCGCTGGCCGCGCGGCCGCTTAAATGCAGTGCCGCTGGTGCGAATGGACGAGGCGCGGCTGTGATAGGCGACCGGCACGTATTTGTAGTTCGGCATCAAAGGATTGTCCGGCCGGAACATGCGCCCCGCATTGGTGGCGTGAAAAACCGACGCGAAAAAGTCGGTAAAATTCGGGATCGCGGCCGGCAACATGAGCTCCACGTCCGCCATCGGCGTCAGCGCGCCGCGCACAGTGGCGTCGCCGCGCTCGGCGCTCAAACCGCGCGACAGAGCAAGCCGCAGTGCCGACCAGGCCCGCGGTCCGAGCGACATCAGGTCGTTGAGATATGGCGCCCGACAGGTCCGCGCCGCCTCGCCGGCAAGCCCGTCGAACGCAGCCCCAGCCATCGCGACGTCGACAACCTGATCGCCGATCGCCACGCCAACCCGCGGCGGCTGTCCGGGCGGACGGAAGACGCCGAACGGCAGATTCTGAATCGGAAAATCGCTGCCGGGAAGGTTAGCGCTATCGACAAAACTGCGGCGCGCGGAATCGTGGGTTTCGTTGAGCGTTGCGGTCATGGTTTATTATGGTTGCCTTGCGGGAGGGACGACGCGAAGACGGTCCTAAGGATCGGCACGGATGGCGTCATATCGCGTCAGGAAGTCGTCATACATGTGCATCAGTCCGTCGCGCAATGGCGTCGTTGCGC
This sequence comes from Xanthobacteraceae bacterium, assembly GCA_049519075.1. Taxonomy (GTDB): domain Bacteria; phylum Pseudomonadota; class Alphaproteobacteria; order Rhizobiales; family Xanthobacteraceae; genus BOG-931. Next base: position 1,634 of record JBEKRD010000162.1, read on the forward strand.
GCCAGCCCAGCGCGGTGATGCGCGACAGGTCCAAGCGCTTGTGCGGCGCGCCGTCCGGTTGCGACGTATCGAACTCGAACTTGCCTGGATAGCCGACGACATCGGCGACCAGCCGGGCAAACTCGGCAATCGAGGTCTCTTCGCCGGTCCCGATATTAAGGAATTCCAGATCCGAATAGCGCTTCATGACGAAGACGCAGGCATCCGCAAGGTCGTCGACTGCGAGAAATTCGCGCCGCGGCGTGCCGGTGCCCCAAACGGTCGCGCTTTCGGCGTCCACGATCTTGGCTTCATGAAAGCGGCGCAGCAACGCCGCCGGCACGTGACTGTCTTGCGAGTCGTAATTGTCGCCGGGACCGTAAAGATTTGTCGGCATCACCGAGACAAAGTCCGCGCCGTGTTGCAGGCGGAATGCCTCGCACAGCTTAATGCCGGCGATCTTGGCGATCGCGTACCATTGATTGGTCGGTTCCAGCGGTCCCGACAGCAGCATGTCCGGCGTCATCGGCTGCGGCGCCCGCCGTGGATAGATGCAGGATGAACCGAGATAGACGAGTTTCTTTACCCCGGCGCGGTGCGCGGCGCGGATGGTGTTGAGCGCGATCGCGACATTGTCGGCAAGAAAATCGGCGGGGAAAGCGCTATTGGCGCGGATGCCACCGACTGTGCCGGCGGCGACGAAGACCGCATCGGCTTTGGCCTGTGCCATGAAGCGATCGACCTCGCCCGATTGCCGCAAGTCGAGATCGCGCCGCATGGCGGTAACGATGTCGCAGCCTTCGCGTTGCAGCCGCCGAACGATGGCCGAGCCGACCATGCCGCTGTGTCCGGCGACGAACACGCGTTTGCCGTGTAAGTCGAATATGACTGGCGATCCGCTCATGCCAATTCGGCGCCCCAGTCCCGCTCGCTTCGTTGCTCGTTTTCTCGCACGTCAGTCGCGGACGTTGCGGCGCCCGCCGTCGCGGCGCATGTCCTGCAGATCGGCGTCGACCATTTCGCGCACCAGTTCGCCGAACGATACCTTGTGGTGCCAACCGAGTTTCTGCCGCGCTTTGCTCGGGTCGCCGAGCAAAGCGTCGACTTCCGTCGGCCGAAAGTAGCGAGGATCGACTTCGACCAGGATACGGCCGTCGCGCGCGTCGATGCCTTTTTCATCCGAACCAGATCCACGCCATTCGATCGCGCGGCCGACATGCGCGAAGGCCTTCTCGACGAATTCCCGCACCGAGTGTTCTTCCCCGGTCGCCAAGACATAATCGTCGGGCTCTGGTTGCTGTAGAATGAGCCACATGCCTTCGACATAGTCCCGCGCGTGGCCCCAGTCGCGCCGGGCGGAAAGATTGCCGAGAAACATGCGATCTTGCACGCCGAGCTCAATCGCCGCGACGGCGCGGGTGATCTTTCGCGTGACGAAGGTTTCTCCGCGCGTCGGTCCTTCGTGGTTGAATAAAATGCCGTTCGAGGCGTGCATTTTGTAGGCTTCGCGATAGTTGATCGTGATCCAGTAGGCGTAAAGCTTCGCCGCCGCGTATGGTGAGCGCGGATAAAACGGCGTGGTTTCGCGCTGCGGGACCTCTTGCACCATGCCGTAAAGCTCCGAGGTCGACGCTTGGTAGAACCGCACTGTTTCCTCGAGGTGAAGGATACGGATCGCTTCAAGCAGCCGCAGCGTGCCGAGCGCGTCGGCATTGGCCGTGTATTCGGGGGTCTCGAACGAGACGCGCACATGACTCTGGGCGGCGAGATTGTAGAGCTCGGTCGGCTGCACTTCCTGGATAATGCGGATCAGATTGGTCGAATCCGTCATGTCGCCATAGTGGAGAAAAAACCGGACGCCCGAGCCGTGCGGGTCCTGGTACAGATGATCGACGCGCGCGGTGTTGAAGGAAGACGAGCGCCGTTTGATGCCGTGGACCGTATAGCCCTTGTTGAGCAATAACTCGGCCAGATAGGCGCCATCCTGACCGGTCGCTCCGGTAATCAGCGCAACACGATTTCCCATGCGTCAGATTCCACTCGGTTGCGACCTGGGTTCGGAAATTCGCCGGGCGTGGTGGCGCCGATCGGAACGCGCCGGATTGAGGGCCAAAGGTTTCAGCTAGTCAAGTCAGGATGGCGCGGCGCTGCCGAGCCGTTGCCGCTCGCGCCGTTGCTGGTTCTCGCTCATGCGCCGCTCGCCCTCGGCGTCGATGGCGCGCTTGAGATCGGGATGATTGGCACTGAGCGAGTGGAAGTCGGCCAGATCAAGAATCAGCAACGTCGACGGCATTGTGGTGGTCACATTGGCGGTGCGAACCGAATCGCCGAGCAAGGCGAGCTCGCCGAAAAACGTCCCCGCGGCGAGGCGCACTGGCACCGGCTTGATATCGACCTGCACTTCGCCCGCGGCGATGAAATACATGCAATCGCCGATCTTGCCGCGGCGGATAATGGCGGTGCGCTCCGGCACTTCGAGACGCCGCAGCATGTGGGTGATTTCGGTGATCGCCGAGGGGTCGAGCGATTGGAAGAATGGTACCTTGCTGACCAAGTCCCAGGTCTGGATGAAATTGCGCCGCCGATTTTCGGCGGCAAAGCCGGTGGCTAGAATGCCGGTGGACAATCCGAAGGTGGCGATGCCGCAGATCATCACCACAGCGCCGAGCAGATGTCCCAAATGCGTCAGCGGTATCGCGTCGCCATAGCCGGTTGTAGTCAGTGTGACAACTGCCCACCACAGCGCCGCCGGGAGTGAGCCGAACGGTCCGGGCTGCGCGTCGCGCTCGATCACGTACATCGCGGCCGATGATAAGAACAGAATCATCAGGAACAGCGCAAACACGCTGGCGAGTGGCTTTGCTTCGATCTGAAACACCCGTCCGATTTGCGCCAAAGCGGGCGAGTTCTGCGCCAGCTTCAGCACCCATAGTGACGCGAAAAGCCACGCAGTCGGCGGGCTGACGCCGCATAACAGCGCGATCGGCACGGCAAAGACGCCGACCAAGTCGATCAAAACCGACGGCGACAGCAAATAGCGGCGCGCGGCGCCGGCGCGAAAGGCGGTCCGGGCATGGATCGCGCTCTCGATGGCGAAATAACCGAGGCAGCACCACAGGCAGCCCTCCAGCCAGGGTCTATCCGCGCGTTGCAAATCCGGCATGGTGTAGGCCGCCATCGCCGCAAGGCCGACGCCGAGAATGACGATGCGGGCCAGCGACGACGCTCCGAAGCGCCGCAGCGGCGCGGTGTAATGCGCAATATTCGAAAGCGCGTCCTTGAATATCACGCGTGCCCCGCGAGCGCCGGATGTGGTCAAGAGCCGGGTAAACTACGCCGCCGAAGCTCGGTCGGCCAGTCGAAATTGCGGGTGCGGTTGCGCCCCATTCCACCTCGGAATCGCGTTTCATTGTCGGCGATATCGCTCTAAATTCGCGGCGCGAGGCGCGCGCTTAGATTTGCCGGCCAATACCGATACACTGCGGCGCCGATTCAAGGCTTGAGCGGCGAGCCATCGTTCCGGGATTTCCATGACTAGTCCGCCAACGACCGATCCGCAGGCGACGCAACCGCAGATTTCACGTCTCGATCTGGCTCGCTATCTGGTCTCCCCGGCGCTGTTCGTGATGGTGGTCTTGATGGTGGTCGAGGCCATGTTGGCCGCGGCGACGACGTGGCTGGTCATCAACGCCGGACGCAAAGTAGCGGTCGGAGAGTTTCTGCTCACCGATCTGGTCTGGATACTGACGGCGCAGTCGGCGTCCTATGTGGTTGGGGTCATCAGCTGGGTTTTCGCCGAACGGGCCGGCTATCGCGGTTTCGGCAAGTTCATGCTGCGTTTCGCGCGCGAAAACCGCGACAAGGTCAAACTGCTCAATGAGAAGTCCGAGCGGGAGCAGGTCGAACCGTTTCTGACCGGCGAAACATTCCAGTGCTTCTTCAACGTCATGTACGAGCTCGAATTCGCGCTGAAGCTGTTTCTTGGCCTGGTCTTCAATGCACTGGTGCTCGGCGCCGAGATCGACCCCATCCTGCCTTTCGCCTATGTCGGCGCCTTCGGCGCGCTCTTGTTGATGCAATGGGTGCTGCAGAAGCCGATCAAGCACGCCTACCTCGAGAACCAGCGCATGAACAACCGCATCACCGCGCAAGGTTACACCGCCTGGGACAACATCTTTTCCGGCAATAGCTACAATCTGCGGCTCTGGCTGTTTGGCTTCAAGTCGCGATTGCGCGAAGGTTTGGTGGCGCAGATCCGTGCCATCGTGGCGCGCGAAGGCATGAGCGCCATGAGCGGCATCGTCAGCCTCGCCATCGTGTTCGCCACCATCAGCGTGGTCGCCGTGCAAAATGTCGGCGATACCGTTTTACTGGTCGGGCTGGCGACGACCCTGCCGCGGCAGATCGAGATGACCTACGAGCTGCATCTGCTCGCCTCCGGCTGGAACGATTTCATCGCCATCTGGACGCGGTTCGGCGGCGTCGCGGCCAATATGCTGCCGCAACCGGATCCGGATTTCGACCAACGCATCAGGTTCGACCGGCTGGTGCTGCGCGAGGGCGACACGGCGAATGTGGTGTCGTCGCTGGGCGACGCATTGCGCGTCGCGCTGGCGCGACCGACCGGTCGCGTCAATGTGCGTGGCGGCAACGGCTCCGGAAAGTCCTCGCTGCTGGCGAGCCTGAAGACCGAGCTTAAAAAGCAGGCCTATTATTGGCCGACCACGGACCGGCTCGCCTTCCGCTTCGCCGGCGGCGTTGTGCCGGTCGACGTCGAGGGCGACGATGAGGACGAGGTCGTCGTCGCCGAATCGATGGACCAGAAGCTCGGTTTCTCGTCGGGTGAGCGGCAGCTGAAATCGCTCCAGGAAATCGCCGA
>JBEKRD010000163.1:0-6178 GCA_049519075.1 Xanthobacteraceae bacterium
GCCGGTCGGTCGGGGACCCAAAGCCGCCCGGGAACGGGGTTACGAGCCCCGCCCGCAGGCACCGCACTCGCTCCACTTCAAGGATCGTCTCGAGAAGCGCCCTTCCGGTGAGCGAGATGGGCCTTGTGTAACTATAATAGAGACCTGCGTCAAGGTCAGTTACAAAATATCTTTGTTACCGTGACGGTGGTGTTGACTTTTGTTCCCGTTATGTTCCCATCTCGCCATGCGGACCCGCGGCGACATGCTTCGCTTTGCCATTGCTTTTGCGCTGCGCGGCGCGCGCAAGCTGGTGCGCGGGCTGCGTCAGGGCTTGAGCGAAGAGGAGCGCTTTCGCGTCGCCGACGACGTGGTCGACCGGTTGCGGCAACACGGCGATCCGTGGCGGCTGGCTGAGGATTTGCCGCCGCGCGTCGGCAAGGGCTTTTCGACGCCGCCGAACAATCCGGCCAAGCGCGTCGAGCCGTGAATTGCGCATCGCTTGAGGCGATCGCTCAAAGGCGCCGCACACTTTAAACTTGCATTATTTCATTATGCATGAAAAAGTGCTGGAGCAGGTGCGACTTCAAAAAAGACCGCAGCCGACCTACCGAAAAAGCTTCCGGACAACGATTTGGCGCCACCCCGGCGCCGGCGAAGTATGGAGGATGAAAAATGAAAATAACGCTGTACGTCGTGACGTTCGCTCTTTTACTCGCGGTTACTCCGTTGCGCGCGGACGATCTCACCGGTTCGGACCGGCAAACGGCTTCTGACAAAGCTTTGTCAGCACCACATGCCACCGCCGCAGATTTGATGGCCGCCAACAGGAACTATACGCGGATCGCCGAGGACAAGAAAAAGAACGACGGCGAGACCTGTACCGGCAACTCGCAGTGCTCGAGCGACTGCTGCTGTCATCCGGGCGGATATGGCGAATGCATGTCGGACCAGGCCTGCAAGGAGGTCAAAGGCGGCGGCGGCTGCCATTAATCGGTAGGCGATCGAACGGCGCGGTCGTCGCCCCTAGGCAAAGCAGGCGCCGGCGCGGCGAGACGTCATCGAGCGTTATCGGGTTTGTGTTCAGACGATTCACTCTTCAGACACATCACACTCTTCAGACTCGCTGCCGAGATGCCGTGGCGTCACCCGGGTGGTCGCGGATGATCGGGCCAGCCGGCACAAAGATACTGGTCGGCAAAGCTCATCGATAGGTCCGCCAACATGACGTCAGTTGCGGTCCGTCCTTCCGGCCAAAACGACAATTCGGACAGTTTTTTCGACGCAAGCTGAACCACGGCGCCGACTTGCTCCTGATAAGTGCCGCCGCTCAGGCTGCCGTAGGGAATATAGTGTTTGGCCGCACAGTAAAACGATCCGGCGTCGATCAGATCCTGACGCATCTTGGTCTGCGTCGGGGCGGACTCGCCGAGCATCGCCTCAACCGCCATGACGAAGTCCAGTTTGGCTTGCATCTCCGCTTGCGTTCCCGCGTCGATTGGAAGGGATTGTCCGGCGAAATCGATCTTGAACGGGTGGCTTTTGGCGCAGGCGATAACCGCCGCAGCGGCGGCGGCCGTATCGCTGCCGCCGCTTGCCGGCGAATGGCCGTGTCGCAGCGCGATGGTGCCGAAATAGGACAAAGGGAATGGGGTCGGATTGAGATTGCGCAGATAGATCTTGAGGTACTGGGCCGCATCGAGATGCGGAATAATCGCGTCGTCGCTGCTGATCATCAACAGTTCGCGCGCGAACGGCCTGCCGTCGGGCATGGTTCCGGTATTGAGCGTGCGAACGATATAGCCGTGATCGCTGCTCCAATCGTCATGAAAAGGTCGCTCGTCATTGGCCAGCCCGAGCCGCACGATCTGTTGCTCGGGCTGAGGCGTGCTGGCGAACTGAATGGCGAAGAACAGCGGATTTTCCGCCGCGACCCGGATGGATTCCGCGGCGCCGGACGACGCCGGAGGCGAGTCGAGATGGCAGCCGAGAAAGGTCGCGCCGTCGGAATCCACCGATCCGGTCCAGCCGCCCGCGGACAGCTCCTCGGCAGCGGCAGTGGCCGCGGTCGCCGCCGAGACGCAAATGACAATCGCCAGCATTCGCCGGAATGTCCGCCAGACGCGGACGAGCCGGTTGATGCAGATTGGAGCTTGGCACTGCATGACGGAAGCCTCGCTTTCGAATCTCTTCGAATTTCCGCCGTAGAAAAACGGTCGCGGTCTAGTTGACCATCACGAACATGCAACCATAAGATAGCTCGCGCCGCGATGGACTGCAAGCGTCACGTCAACAGCGGGCGCCGCTCGCCGTCACCGCCGAAAGCCAGGAGGAGCCAATGAAACGCGCGATCGTGCTGATCGGCTTACTCGCGCTTGCATCGACGCTTATCGGACTTCCCGCGCATGCCGATACGGCAGCAGACGAGATCATGCTGTTCTTGTTCGGCCTGGACACCAAGGAAAAGACTCCGCTGTTGAACCGCTTGTCGACGACGGAGAACCGCTGGGGCGTGGTTGCGCTGGCAAACCCGATGGACCTGGCCGGAGGACCGATCCACGGCGAAGTCGAAATCATGGCGTCCGGCAGCGGAGACAAAGGCGATCCCTGCAAATACAAAATCAGAATGTACAACGGCAAGGCCGCGGTAACCTCGGTCTATGACTTTGACTTCTCGCAGGCGCGGGATTTCGGGGTCGCCAGCGGAACGATCATGAAGGTCACGGCGCGGGTGGTCCAGCTCTCGGGCGGTGCGATGTTGGGCGGCACGCCACTGTTCAAGGTGAGTTCGATCAATATGGAGAGCGGCGAAGTCACCCACGGCAGCGGCTCATCCTGGCAATATCCCCTCACGCCCAACGCCAAGCAGGAACCGCTCGAAAAGGCCTATGCGGACTTTCGAGCACAGTACTGCAAAGGCTGAGCAGATTGATCGGCGGAATGGCTTAATGGCTCACCGCCTGAGCGCGGCGCTGCCCAAGACCGCGGCGCCGATCAACATGCCGATGCCGAGCGCGACACCGAGCGTGACGAGCGGGCGGTCTTCGACTTCCGCCGATACCCGCCGCAAGGCGTCGTTGCCGTAGCCGGTGCCGAGCTTGACGGCTTGGCTGCCCAGGCGCGCCGCCTGCTCGCCTGCCGCCAGGCTGCGGTCGCGGAATCGATCCATCATCTCGCTCAAAATCGTGGCGATCGCATCGCCTATCTGCTCGCCCGCCGCGGTTGCCGCGGCGGAGCCGCGCCGTCCGGCGATGCGCCCGATGGTTTCGAGCTCCTTCTCGACCGCGCCCAGGTGCTTCTGGATGGAGTTCACGCTGGGGCCGAAACTGGACGAGCGATACTGAAACATGGTGCCTCGCAAACCGATAGGGGTTGGGGCAAGCGCATCCCGCCCTCGCACCAACCTGTCACACTGCCGTTTGTTCCGCGTGGCGCTTTAACGCGACAGCCGCCGCCGGTTGGCGCGAACACGTTTCTCGTAGACGCCCAAGACTTTCTTGCCGGTGCGACGGCTGCCGCGGCCCTCGATCGCGCCCGCGACCGCGGCGGCTTGGGCCTCGGCCAGCGCTGCGAGTTTTTCCGTCATCATGCGCTGCGCCTCGGCTTGGCCGCGGGCGCCGCCTGAGGCCAGGCGCATCAGGCGGAGCGCGATGACGCTCTGCGCCTCCATGCCAAGGCGCGCGGCCTGCGACGACAGCGCAAACCACGCGTTCCACATTTGCATCGGATTAGACATCTGCAGTTCAACGGTCGCGGACACGGACTCGTTCCCGCTCTTCCGTCGCCGGCCGCCGCGGTGAGCTGGTGGCCTGACGAGAGCAGAGGAGATTATTTGCCCTATAACTCAATTGCCGGCCCGCGCGGCGCCGGCGCCGCGAACTTGCTCGGGGCTTTAGCAAAACCTACGGTAGGCGGTGATGCGGCGATTCCTTTTTGGGGGTTTTGGGCCTTTCAAACGCGACGCGGCGCTGCGCGACGTTTTCGCGGGGCTGACGCTCGCTTTCATGAACATCCCGCAAGTGCTCGGCTATGCGCGTATCGCCGGCATGCCCGTGGTCACCGGGCTCTACACCGTCCTTTTGCCGCTTGTCGCATTCGCGGCGTTCGGTTCCTCCCGGCATCTGATCGTGGCGGCCGACTCCGCCACCGCCGTCATCTTCTCCAGTCAACTGTCCCACATGGCGACATTGGCGAGCGCGAAATACATGGCGCTGGTCGGCATGGTGGCGCTTCTCACCGCCGGCCTTCTGTTTCTGGCGCGTGTTTTCAAGCTGGGCTTCCTCGCCGACTTCCTGTCGCGCACGGTGCTGGTCGGGTTTCTCACCGGTGTCGGGTTTCAGGTCGCCGCCGCCATGCTGGGCGAAATGTTCGGCGTCGCGGTCGCCGCGCACAGCACGCTCCTTCAAGTCTTCCAGGTCCTGCAAAGCCTGGCGCAGGTCAGTCTGCCGACCATGGCGCTGTCCACTGTCGTCGTGGTCGCCATCCTGGCCGGCGGGCGCGTGGCCCCGCGCCTGCCGGTTTCGCTCTTCGCCGTCGCCGGGTCGATCGCGGCGAGCGCTGCCTACCGCTTCGCCGACCGCGGCATTGCGGTCATCGGTCCGGTCCCCGGCGGGCTGCCGCCGCTCGGCTTTCCCGACGTGACCTGGAGCGAGGTTTTGGCGTTGCTGCCGGTGGCCGCTTCCTGTTTCGTGATGATCGTCGCGCAAAGCGCAGCGACGTCGCGCGCTTTCGCCATGCGCTATGACGAGCGTGTCGACGAGAACGCGGACATCCTCGGCCTGTCTGCCGCGAATGCGGTTGCCGCGATCAGCGGCACCTTCGTGGTCAATGGCAGTCCGACGCAAACCGCCATGGCGGAACGCGCCGGCGCGCGCAGCCAGATCGCGCAACTGGTGTTCGCAGCTGTCGTTCTCGTGGTGCTGCTGTTCCTGACCGGCCCGTTGCAAGATCTGCCGCGCTGCGTCTTGGCCAGCATCGTATTTACGATCGCAATCGGCATGATCGACGTGAAAGGGCTGCGTGCCATTCGCAGCGAAAGCCCGGGCGAATTTTATCTCGCCGCCGGCACGGCGGCGGCGGTTGTCGCCATCGGCGTCGAGCAGGGGATTCTTTTAGCGATCGCGCTGTCGCTGTTCCGGCACGTGCGGCACAGTTACAGCCCGCACTCCATGATGCTTGCGCCGGACCAAGCCGACCGGTGGATTCCAGTTCCGGCGATACCGGGCAAGGAAACCGCGCCGGGATTGATCGTCTATCGCTTCGGTGCGGATCTGTTTTACGCCAACGTCAACCGCTTCGCCGACGAAGTGCGTGCGCTCCTGGATCGCGCGCCGACACCGGTCCATTGGTTTATCGTCGACGCCAGCGCGATGACGGATATCGACTACGCCGCGGCGCAAACCCTGCGCAACGTGCTCGACGATCTCAAGCGGCGAAAAGTCGAGGTCGCGTTTGCGCGCGTCACTTCCTATCTGCGATCCGACATGGACCGGCACCACATCACGCCGGTTGTCACCGAGAAGCGTATTTTCGCGACGCTTCACGAAGCCATCGCGGCGGTGCGCGGTGACCCGGTTGGGGCGCAGCTAGAGCAATGAGCGCGCGGGCGATCGGCGCAAAAAAAAGAGGCCCCCAAGCGCGGTGGCCTCCGACTCCACCCCGGCTCAAGTCCGGGGGCAGGCATTTTCATCACGCTCTAGGGAGCCTGGCCCAACTTCGCCATGCACCCAACGTAACGGTCCGAAGCAAAGCTGATGCCATCGGTGCACTTTTTGAGCGCCGCCGCGCGAGCGTGGTGGAGCACCATCGTTTCGCCGAGGTAGTAATCGCCATCCTTGAGCAGCAGGATTTGCCCCGGGGCCGCATGGAGCGGCGTTGTCGGGCCCGGCGCGTAGTAGTCGCCGTCTTTTGGGCTTTGCGCTTGCACCGGCGCCGCAATCGACAGTGCAAGAATTCCGGCTAAGCACAATTTCGTGGTGGTGTTCACGTTAGATTCTCCCTCAGTTTATCGTCACGGGGATGGGCGACGGCTGGTGGCCTGTTCGCGCCATCGTGGATCGTCTCCAACCGGCCGCTGTGGTAACGCAACAGGGGCGCAGCAATTCGTGCCCATGGCGTTTCACACCCATGGCCACTTCACGCCGGTAGTTTCGTGAATGTTTCCGCATTGCAGCGCCCGCCGCATAACCTGCGACGCGAT
>JBEKRD010000164.1:0-6004 GCA_049519075.1 Xanthobacteraceae bacterium
GTGTTCACCCAGAAGACCAGCATCTTTTTCAAGACGACGCGAATCTATCGCCTGCCGGACAAACCGCACAACACGCTCGTTTACCTCGCCATCAGCACCAAGATCATCAACGGCTCGCCGGCCAACGCGATCAGCACCGTGCCGATCATGCCGTGGCAGCGCTGACACTTTGGCGCGCATGGCAAACCGGGCCGCCAATACATATGTGACAAGATTGAGCCGAGGACGGCGACCGGAGGACAAATGTATAAATTAAGGGACGACGGCTACCCAACCTTCAAGAAAATCATGAATGGAAGGAAATGGGTTGGTCGCGTCAGCCAGACCGGGAGCGGCTTCGTTGCCAAAATCGGCGATCACATCGTCGAAGCGGAGACTGAGAAAGCGGCATTTCGGGAAGTCGTGGCAAAGGTCAGTCGGGAACCGGTTGATGCTGCTCCTGAGAGCCGCGTGACTTCGCGGCGCGTGTCGAGCGTGCAATCCGACACCGAACGCGTGATCGAGTGGTTGCGCGAATTAAGCGGAATAAGCGAGGGCCACCCGAAGTTTACCAATGCGGACGTCGCGCGCACCCTTGGCAAGAAGCGTCCCGGTCAGGAGCAGGCCAACCTCATGTCACGCCTTGACTTTGCTTGCTATGTCGCGGGGCTGCCCGCAATCGGCTGTACCGCGGAGAAGCCTTTCGCCGACGCGTGGCAACAACAAAATCGCAGTTGGAAATGGCCGGTCAAAAAAATGCGGGCTGCCGCCAAGGCTCATGCGTGGAGCTCAAACGACTTTGATCTCATGTTGCATGAAACGCAGCGTCTCTCTTATGGGCTTGGACACGTTGCCTGGAACGATGAGCTTGCAAGGCACGACGATAAAATAATGGCATGGGCGGGCGTTTGAGCGCAGTCGCCGAACCTCGCCTGACACCGAACCTCGTTTCATGTCATCCGCTTCAGCGGATGCAAGACAGCATCGGCCAGCTTTAGCCATTCGGCCGCCATTTCGCGATTGATGGCGCGGGAGTCCTGATCTTTCGCCTCAGGCACTATCGCCAGGCAGTGCTGGGCGTAACGCACGTATTCCCGGTGCTTTTCATTTTTGGCCACCGCCATGATTCGGCTCCGTCGCTGTCGGCCAAAATGTGCAACGCATTGCCAGCGTGAGTCTGTGCAAAATTGACCGCTTTAGACGCGCCAAATCGGCTTTCGGATAAGATCGTGTTCAATCGAAAAATCTAGAGCCCGATCCGATTCAATCGAATTGGATCAGGATCTAGTGCCGCGACAAGGCTGGCGACCTCGGCGTTTCGGCAAATCCAGGCGGAATGAAGATGCCGAACGCTATCGGAGAAGCGCCGACACCAACCGTCGCGACAACAGTATTGGTCGCTGTCGCGATGACCGATAGGGTATGGTCATATTGGTTCGCGACGTAGGCCTTGCTGCCGTCCGGTGTGAATGCGACGCCGAGGGGACCATTGCCGACGGGGATCGTCGCCGACACAGCGTCGGTCGCGGTGGCGATAACCGATACGGTATTGTTCAAGGTCGCAACATAGACCTTGGTGCCGTCCGGCGTAACCGCGATGCCGAAGGGGGCCAGACCGACGTCGACCGTCGCGACAACGGCGTTAGTCGGTGTAGCGATGACCGATACCGTCCGGCTACCCCGGTTTGCGATATAGACTTTGCTGCCGTCCGGATTGACCGCGACGCCGGCGGGGTTGATGCCGACGGCGATCGTCGCGGTCACGGCGTTGGTCGCCGTATCTATGACCGATACAGTACCGGCAACCGCGTCGTTCGTCACATAGACTTTGCTGCCGTCCGGTTTCACCGCGACGCCGGTGGGAGAAGGGCCAACCTCGATCGTCGTGGACACCGACTCCGTCGCCGCGTCGATGACCGACACGGTGCTGTGACGACCTCTGTTCGCGACATAGACCTTGCTGCCGTCCGGTGTGACCGCAACCCCGACGGGGTTGTTGCCGACAGCGACGGTCGCGGTTACAGCGTTGGTCGCCGCGTCGATGACCGACACCGTGCCCTTTACCGTTTGATTCGCTACATAGACCTTGCCGCCGTCCGGCGTAACCGCGACGCCGGAGGGCGCGAGACCGACCTCGATCGTCGTGACGACTTTATTCGTGGTCGTATCGACCACCGTTACTTTGTTGGAAAAGTTGGGACTTATTCCCTGGTTGGTGATGTAGGCATTCTGGCCAACCGCAGGAACGAGCGTGACCAGCAACGTTGCTGCCAACCCGGTCGCTACCGCAATCGACCGCCGCGCCGTGATATTTCCTTGCGATTTCATTTCGGCCCTCTCATTCGGCGTCAAGGTAGCGTCACTGCACTCTGAGCGCGTAGGGCGCGTGAGCCGAGGGCGTAACCCGCCGGCCTAGATAGGTTAAAATTGGCTGATTACGCTGAAGCGATCATTCAGCCGTCGGCGGTTTCAGCGGCACAACAAGCGTGCAATTGGTCCCTGTGGCGGACGCCGGCCGCGTCAGTTCGGCGCCCAGTTGCTGTGAAAGCGCCATGACGAGGCGCGTGCCGAGCCGTTTGCTGGTCGCCGGATCAAAACCGACGGGCAGACCGGCCCCCTCGTCGCGGACCGATACCAAAATTGAATTCCCGTCCGCTTGCAGCAGCCGTACCCAGATCGATCCGCCCCGGCTGCCGGGATAGGCATACTTCCCCGCATTTGACACCAGCTCATTGACGATAAGCCCCACAAGAATAGCGCGATCCGCCCCGAACTGAATGTCCTCGGGTGCGTCGAATTCGATCCTGGACGGAGCGACGATCGGTTGCAGGTCGCCGATGATTTCCCGCAGATATTCGACCAAATTGATATTCTCATAGTCGGCATTATAAGCGAGGCGATTATAAGCGTGGCCAACGGCATTGACGCGACTGGACGCTTCGTTCAATCGCTCGCTGAGTTCCGCATCGCCGACCGAGGACGCTTGAAGCTGAAGCATCGCCGACACCACCTGCAGGCTGTTCTTGACCCGGTGGTTGACTTCCTTGAGCAGGATTTGATGGCGATCGAGCGCGGCTTGCAGTTTGCGTTGATCGTTCTGCTGCTCGATCGCCATTCCAAGGATATTCGCGGCGCCTTGCAAAAAAGCGATGTCGTGCTCGCCAAACTCGCCTTCGGATGTGCTGTCCACTTCAAGCACGCCGAACGGCGCGCCGTCGCCTTGCAGAATAACGTTCATCGCGCGGCGAATGCCGTGCTCGACAAGCAATTCCGGGGTTCGAAATCGTTGTTCGTTTTCGAGGTGGTTGGAAATAACCGGCTTGCCGGTACGCAGCGCATAGCCCGCCGGTGATGCCAGATCGGCCCCGACGCTGGCCGAGCCGATGACGCCATCCTCCCAGCCGACGCCGGCGCGGACCAAGAGGCGGTTCTCGGCCGATATGTATTCCAGGACTTTGCAATACTCCGCGCCCAGTCCTTCGGCAGTCATGCGGGCGGTGTGGTTGAGCAGGTCGATGAAGCTCGTGCGTTGCAGCGCAAGGACGCCCAATTCGGCGAGGAGTTCCTGCTGGCGGATGCGCTGGCGCAGCGCACGGCCGGTCAGCTCGTCGGGCTGATCGTCACGTGTTGGCGCTTCGACGATGGGCTCTTTACGGTCAGATGGCTGGCTCATATCCACCGTATAACACTCCCCCGGAACGGGTGCAGTAGATGGGTAGAGCCCTTGCGAAACCCATCACGCAGCCTCGCCGCGCTATGATGGGTAGCGCGTCGCTGCACCCTTCCTAAGCTTGCTTTTCCAAGACCAAGCGGAATGCGCTCGTCTTCCTCGCCATGAACGCCAAGGTCATCATCGGCTCGCCGCCGAACGCAATCAGCTGCCGCGCTTTAAGCCCAGCGGTTAGGCATCATCAGGTCGATGAACAAGCTTGCAAGTGGGAACGTCAGCCGTAACCCACTTCGCCATGATCTGCCCGCAGACTACACACTTCGCGACATTGTTCTCACTCATGGGCTGCCGCGAATAGGTCAGCGCATAAAGGGCTCCGCAATGCGGGCAAAAGAAGTTGCGGCCTTGCGGGACTGGACCTGTAAGAGGCACGGCGACCTCCATGTTCAAAGCGCATATTGTGCACCTCCCAAAAGATAAATTCTAGGGTCGGCGTTGCGCCCAGTGGAACCGCCTCCCCACTCGAAATCGTGAATTCCAACCGCCAACAGAGCTGTTGCTGCAATATGGAAGGGCGTGTGAATTCCGGATATAGCCGTCAACTGCTCCCACGGCTTAGCGTCCGCGTGACCGCCGCGGCAGTTGTTGACCCGAATTGGAAATGTCGTGGGTGTCGCAACACGCGCCTTACTTGGAAAACGAGCGAAGCAAATAAACAGCAATTACGGCGGCGAGTATTCCAATCAACAGCAATTTCAATTCGTGAGGCATTGGCGCCCCTGGTCCCTGATATAATAAGAGTATCGCCATAACGCTCCCGCAGCCTTCGACAGGCAAAGTATAGCATTGACTAACGGCCAGTTGGGATAGACCCCGGCCAAACCGTTGAAAAAGAGTCCCTGCATTTTCGTACGGCCTGCGCGAGACGGTCTCTCCGTTTCCACTCGATTTTGCCGCACTGTACGAGGCTGGTCGTGGCCCTTCGCGTCGCTGTAGCGGCTCCCCAGTTTGGGGGCGATGAGCGGTTTAACGGACATGCCTGGGATCGCTGTAATTGGTGGAAAATGACCCGTATGCGACATCGGCCACCCGAATTTACCGTGATGCACAACGAAGTTTTCGCTGGTAGGCTGTAATCCTCGCGAGGGGCGACCTATGAGACGGCGAGAGTTCATCATTTTGCTCAGCGGTGCAGCGGCGTTGCCGATGAGGTCACCGCGCAGCGCGCGTGCGCAACAGGGCGAGCGGGTGCGGCGTCTCGCTATCCTTGAGGGCACCGCCGAGACCGCGGCGAATAAGGCCAACATTGCCAGCTTCATGGCCAGGCTTGACGAGTTAGGCTGGAAGAATGGTCGCAACATCCGTACCGACTTGCGCTGGTGGACCGCGCCGCTCGATCAGATGCGCGTTGTCATCGCGGAGATGCTCGCGGCATCGCCTGACATAATCCTGGTCGATACCAATCTTGCGCTCACGACACTCAAGCCGATGGTTCTGAACGTGCCGGTGGTGTTCATGGGCGTTGGCGATCCGGTTGGCTCCGGTTTCGTTGCTAGTATTGCCCATCCGGGTGGCAATATCACCGGATTCTCCAGCTATGACGGACCAATGGGCGGCAAATGGCTCGAAGTGCTGAAAGAGACAGCGCCGTCCGTGACCCGTATGATGACGCTGCTTTATCCCGAGACAGAGACTCATCAGGCGTTCTGGCGTTCAATCGAAGATGCCGCACCACGCTTCGGAGTCGAGGCAACCGCTGGAGCTGTTCACGATGCCACCGAGATCGAACGGGTCATATCGTCATTCGGCGGCAAGCCGAATAGCGGACTTATTGTCCTGCCGCACGCCGTCACGGCAGCAAACCGCGGGCTTATCGTTGATTTGGGACTGCGCTATCGCTTGCCCTCGGTGCATGGTACCGCGGGGTCCGCCGCCGACGGCGGCCTCGTCTACTATGGCATCGATTTCGGCGACAGCTACCGCCACGCGGCCGAATATGTCGATCGCATCCTGCGCGGCGAGAAGCCGGCAGACCTCCCGGTCCAATTGCCGACGAAGTTTAAGCTCATATTCAATCTGAAAACTGCGACGGCGATCGGTATTACAATTCCACCATCAATGCTCGTGCGCGCCGACGAGGTTATAGAATAGGCATTGTTTGTTGCGCTGCATTAAGACGCGATCGGCCCTAAATAACTCCGCCGACTGTCCGCATTCGTGTCTGTTATCGGGTGGATTGTGTTGCAAAACTCTGGTTGAGACAGCCGCTGAACCGTGATTCCGTCGAATAGGACGATGATTCGCGGGAGCGGTCGATGATGGGGCGGGCAGAACGAGGACAAGCTCAATTCTTCT
>JBEKRD010000165.1:0-5958 GCA_049519075.1 Xanthobacteraceae bacterium
ATGGCCAAGAAGCTCGGCACCCATCTGATCTACTTCGTGCCGCGCGACAATATCGTGCAGCATGCCGAGCTGCGCCGGATGACCGTCCTGGAATACGCACCCGACTCGGTGCAGGCCGGCCACTATCGGTCGCTGGCGGTGAAGATCCACAACAACGCCGGCAAGGGCATCATCCCGACGCCGATCACCATGGACGAGCTTGAGGACATGCTGATGGAGCACGGCATCATGAAGGCGGTCGACGAGGCAATCGTCGGCAAAACCGCCGCCGAACTGGCCGCAGAAGCCGTGGCTTGATCGAACAGTCAAACCGGCCCGGTCCCTCGCAATAGAGGGGCCGGGTCGGCCCAGGCGATCGATCGAAATCACTCTAAGGGTTCGGAAAACCATTGATCTCGAATGTTAAAGCCGCCCCGGCATCTTTCATGAGGAGCGCGAGGTGACCGTTCTGACACGACGCGAGAAGACTGTAGGTCTGGCATTGGCGCCGCTGCCGCCGTCGGTGGCAGTGGCCGAGCAGACCTGGCGTCGTGAACACATCGGCACCGCGACTTATCGTATGCTGACCGGCGACGATCCGGCCAATGCCGCAATCGATGATGACGAAAGCTTCGACCGTCATGTATTTGCTTCCATTCTGGCCGCAGCCGCGATGGAGGGCGGTGCAGTCGCTGAACTCGCCGGTCTCACAGCTGACGACTTAGCCGCGATGGCTGCACGCTGGTTCCCGACCGCTCAAGACCTCGTCACTACGTGGTGCGCACAGACTAATGGCGCCGAGGATGACGAGATTGCCATGGTACGCGGTCTGCTACTGGCCAATCGTTCAACAGGAGACGATGCGGGCCGTTGGCTCGCCGCCATGGTTGCGCGGCGTTCCATGGAGCCGAACCATTTGTGGGAAGACCTCGGTTTGCGCGACCGTACCGAGCTCACGCGATTGCTCATGCGTCACTTCTCTCCCCTTGCCTCGCGCAATACCAATAACATGCGCTGGAAGCGGTTCTTCTATCGGGCGCTGTGTGAGGACGACGGTCTTGTGATGTGCACCACGCCGGTGTGCTCGCAGTGTGGCGACTTCCACGTCTGTTTCGGCGATGAAAGCGGCGAGAGTCGCTTAGCCTACCAGCGTCGCGCGTATGGCTGGAAAATGGGGTCGGGCTACGAGCGCGAAGTTGCGCGATCCGCCCCCGCGTAACAATGGTGCGTCAATGACGATAGCCCCTGCTGAACTCGCGGCCACGCCGGGCTCCGATATGGAGCGCCGGTTCAATCTTATGGCTCGCAACGAGATCGATCCGCACTCTCGCTTTCGGTATAGGCAGCCTCTACGGAAAGCCGGATTACGGCCCACTAATCAGCGTATGGCGTTGGCCCATATCCTGTTCTCGCAGGGCAACCGCCATGTCACCGCGGAACTGCTTTATGAGGAAGCGGTTACGGCCAAGATCCCGCTGTCCTTGGCAACGGTCTACAACGTACTGCGGCAGTTCACCGAGGCGGGGTTGTTGCGTCAAATCGGCGTCGATGGTTCGAAAGCGTTTTTCGATACCAATCCAAGCGAGCATCATCACTTCTTCGTCCAGGGTGAAGAATCCCTATTCGATATTCCCGCAGCAGAAGCCGTGATCGACAAGCTCCCACAAGCACCGGAAGGCTTTGAGATCGTCGACGTTGCGGTTGTCGTGCGGCTGCGCCGGAAGCAGAACTAAGCCGTATGCCGGTCCGGCTGCCTGTTGCCGCTAGACCGTCGCGACGGTGGCCGACTACTGCCGATGGAAAGTTGTGGAGCGACCTGCAGCCTTCGGGTCGAGCGATATGCGACACCGCGCGATGGTTTTGCGACGTTGTCGTGATTCCGACAATCGGTCAAAGTGAAAAAAGGATCGGTGACTCATTGGTTTAACTAACTACCACGAGATGGCACGCCGGTTGCTCTAACTTGAATTGGAGACGTTGCAGCGCGGAGTGCCTCCTATGATCGCCCTTACCGACGAAGCCGTTGCTGCGGTCAAAGCTGCGATGTCGCGTGCCGGCAAAGCCGAAGCCGGACTACGCATCACTGTCGAAGCCGGTGGGTGCGCCGGTTACAAATATCTCATCGGCTTGGAATCGACGCCGCGTGCGGACGATGCCGTGATCGAGACCGGCGGCGTCAAGCTCTTCATCGATCCGGACTCGCAGCCGGTGCTTACCGGGATGCGTGTGGGTTTCGTCGCGAGCTTCGAGGGCTCGGGATTCACTTTCGAAAATCCCAATGCGATTTCACATTGCGGCTGCGGCAAGTCCTTCAAATGATACAGGGGTCAAGTCATGCGAGATAATTCCTCGGACTCCGGCCGCCCCGCATCCGAACCGTCAAGGCTCGCGCCGATCGTTCTCAACGACACCACATTGCGGGACGGCGAGCAGGCGCCCGGCGTTGCTTTTACCGCGGCGGAGAAGGTCGCAATCGCACGGGCCCTGGCGCGTGCCGGCGTTGCCGAAGTGGAAGCCGGCACTCCCGCCATGGGCCGCGACGAGATCATGGCGATCCGCGCGATCGTCGAGGCGGATCTGCCGTTGACGACAATCGCCTGGTGCCGGATGCGGATGGACGACGTCGATGCCGCGCTCGCCGCCCGCGTCTCCATGGTCAATGTATCGGTGCCGGTTTCCGACATTCAGATTGCGGCCAAGCTTCGTGGCGGCCGCGCCACCGTACTCGAAATGATTGCGCGTGTCGTCGGATATGCCCGAAACAAGGGTCTCGCCGTCGCGGTGGGGGGCGAGGATTCCTCGCGCGCAGACATCGGCTTTCTCGTCGAGGCTGTCGCGGCGGCCCGTGCGGCCGGCGCGCAGCGGTTCCGGGTCGCCGATACATTGAGCGTGCTTGACCCGTTCACGAGCTATGCTTTGCTGTTCGCTTTGCGCAAGACGACCGACATCGAACTCGAGTTTCATGGCCACGACGATCTCGGCCTTGCAACCGCCAACACGCTCGCGGCAGTCAAGGGCGGCGCCACCCATGCCTCGGTCACGGTGATCGGTCTCGGTGAGCGCGCAGGCAACGCGCCGCTCGAAGAGGTGGCGGTGGCTCTCAAGCAGCTTTACGGACGCGAGACTGGCGTTGTCCTCACCGAACTCGGCAACGTCGCCGAAGTCGTCGCTGCTGCCGCGGCGCGCCAAATCCCGCTCAATAAGGCTATCGTCGGCGACCACATTTTCACGCACGAGTCCGGGATTCATGTCGATGGCTTGCTCAAGGACAAACGCACCTACCAGGCGCTCGATCCTGCCTCGCTCGGCCGCTCGCACCGATTCGTGATCGGCAAGCATTCCGGGTTGGCTGCGATCACCGCTTCGCTGTCCGGCCTGCATCTGCACGCTAGCCCCGACGAACAGCGCGCGATTCTCGCGCGCGTTCGCGAGCACGCCATCATCAACAAGGGCCCAGTTACAGCCGACGCACTCGCCGCGATTTGGCGAGACGTTCACCACGAACCGGTGCGCAGCGGCGCGTGAGGCAGCCCATGGCCGAACTCGCAGATATCCCGATATCGGATGTTTCGATGGCCGCCGCGGCATCGCGCGGCTCGTCACTGTTACGGCTGATCGCAGAGGATGTCCGCTGCGTACGCTTGCGCGATCCCGCGGCGCGCAGCGAGTTGGAAACCCTCCTCACTTATCCTGGTGTGCATGCTGTCATCTGGCATCGCTGCGCGCACCGGCTATGGTGCGCCGGCTGGCGCTTTCCGGCTCGGTTGTTGTCGTGGCTTTGCCGTTTCCTGAGCAATGTCGACATTCATCCTGGCGCCACCATCGGGCGTGGCTTCTTCATCGATCATGGCGCCGGCGTCGTCATCGGCGAGACGGCAGAAATCGGCGATGACGTGACGCTCTACCACGGCGTCACGCTCGGCGGCACGTCGTGGTCACCCGGCAAGCGCCACCCTACCTTGGAATATGGCGTCGTCGTCGGCGCGGGCGCAAAAATTCTCGGACCCATCACAATAGGGCATGGCACCCGGGTCGGCGCCAACTCGGTTGTGATCGAAGGCACGCCCCCGGAGGTGACCGTGGTCGGCATACCGGCCAGGGTCGTCCACCCGGAGGCGGACGGCCGCAGGGTCTTCGGGTGCATCAATCTCGACCATCACCTGATGCCCGATCCGGTCGGCGCGGCGATCGCCGTCGTGATGGACCGTATCGAATTTCTCGAAGCGCGGCTCGGGCACTTACAACGGCGCTTGCGCGAAGGGGACCGGCTCGGTCGAGATTTTGGATGCGATCAAGAGGATGGGCCCAGCAATGGCCAGGCCTGAAGGAGGTTGGCGATGAGTGGATTAGCAGCGTCGGACCCCGTTTCGGTGACCATGCTTGAGCAATTGAACATGGCATCCGCGGCCGAGGATTTCTTTGCTCTGCTCGGCGTGGACTACGACGCGAAAGTCGTGAATGTGGCTCGGCTACATATTCTGAGACGTATGGCGCAGTATCTCGCCAAGGAAGATTTCGCCGGCCTACCGGACGCCGTTGTCGCCGAGCGGTGTAAGGACATGCTCGAAAAGGCCTATCGCGACTTCGTTGTGTCGACACCGATCGACCAACGCGTATTCAAGGTTCTCAAAGATGCGGTGGTGCCGGCTCAGCCCAAGCCCACTAATCTGGTGCGGCTCGGGACGCTGAAATAACGAAGCATAATTAGGTCCGGGCGGCTGCCCCGGCAGCCCTGCCATCGTGCGGATTACCCGGCTGGTTGCGCATCCAGTCCGCGAGCTTGACGAAAGACGCGTAGAGCATGCCGCGTAGCGTGACGTCGTCGACGACCTCGTCCAGTGCTCCGCGCATGCAGCCGAGCCACGCGTCGCGTTCCGCCTCGCTGATTTTGAAACGCAGGTGGCGCTGGCGCAAGCGCGGATGACCGCGTTCATGGGAATAGAGCGGTGGACCGCCCATCCATTCGCCGAGATAGCGTTTCAATACTTCCTTGGTGCTCGAAAGATCGTCGGCATGTAAAGCCCGTATGGATTTCGCGCCCGGCAGGCTGTCCATGCGCGTGTAGAAGGCCTCGACCAGACGGTCCACGCCAGCCGTGCCGCCGATGCCCTGGAACGGAACGATTTCGGTCTTATTCTGTTTTACGACGCCAATTCCAACTTTGTGACGGTCGTCCTGCACTTGGTCGGCTGCGTGACTCATAAAAATCTCTTGCGTTGAGAGTGTGTCATTGATCTCCGACGACCGCATGGGGTGATAGCGGCGGCCGGCACTACATCGCAATAATCTTGCCAAACGACGGAGACGCTCTTGAGTTGCTGCCACAGGGTCGATCGCATTGGCAAATCACCATTGCAGGCCAAGCGACTTCGCCTCTGCTGCGGTCGGTGCGCGACTTATTGACCCGCCATCTTGTCAGCTTTGACACGTGCGATGTCGCGATCCAGACGCCGCAGTTCGACGGGATCACCCAACTTTGTTGTTATATACGCGACAATACAGCACGACAAATCACAGCGGACGGCATGGAGCCAAAGTGAAAATCGCTATCATTTTGATTCATTTTCGGTTTTCTTCCTCGACAAGAATTGGCCCAGCTCTTGCTGATCTGATCGTACAGACGGGGTTCGATCATGAATCGCCATACGCCATTCCCGCTCGTCGTCATCCTCGGCACCAATGAGATTGCGTCGGCAGTTGGCGTGCATCTCCGTCGCGCCGGATGGAATATCGTCCTCGCATACGATCCCTTCCCGCCTGTCGTACGCCGCGGCATGGCTTTCCATGACGTTCTGTTCGGCGACTGTAGGGTGATTGATGGTGTCGAAGGCGTGCGCGCCGAAACCACGACAGAGATTGCGGCGGCTCTCGCCGACCCCGGCCGCGTTGCAGTCACGGCACTTCATCTCACCGATCTTGTCGCAGTCCGCCCGCCCGAGGTGCTGATCGACGCCCGTATGCAAAAGCGGAGTGTCACGC
>JBEKRD010000166.1:0-5878 GCA_049519075.1 Xanthobacteraceae bacterium
CCCCCACGCCGATGACGCCAACCCGCAACGTGTCGGGCGCGTCTATTTTTACAGGCTCACGCATGACCCGATGGGTCCCCCAAATTCAGCCACTGCCCCTAAACTCTTTCCTAGCACGCGCCAGCCGAAGTGGCGACCCGACCCGTAAGGGATTGTGAACACGTTTGGATTCACTTTGTTGCAGTGCCCCTAAGGGTATTTTGGTAGTCGCTGGGGACCGGCTGGCGCCGAACTGAAAACAATTTTAAGTTGCCAACATGGAACTCAGCTACCAAAAGGCGGCGTCGGTGCCGCGCTGAGCGCACGCAATTTGGTCGCGGAAATCGCCTCGGTCGTCTCGTCGAGGAGGATGCGCTCGACCGTATAGCCGACGTCGCGGCCGTAAAACACATTGGTGATGTTGGGCAGCGCCACCACGACGAAGCGCCCGGCATAAGCCGACAGCGCGGTTTCGATGCGCTGCTTGACCGCAAAGAACGGCAGCGGATTTTTTGCGTCGACCCCGTGGGTGTCGCGCACCGCGACGCAAACTTGGCCGACGCGCCGCAGGCCCTCCTCGATCAGGCGTTGATGGCCGTCGTGAAACGGCTGATATCGGCCGATGAATAGCGCCGTCGGCTTTTGCGGATCGAACGGCGGCCGCAGCAGCGCCAGCGCTTGCTCGGCCCAATATTGCGGGGCGCCTTCTGGCGCAACGCGCAGATCGAAGCTTTCCGGCGCGACAAACATCCGATTGGTATCCTCGAAACGGCCGGCATCGATGCGGTCGACCCAAATCGTGAAGGCGTCGCCGAAAACCGTGCGCGTCTCGCCCGTGGGGCAGATGAAATCCGCGATAACGGTGCCACCGGCTTCCACCACGCGATCGCACATCCAGCCCATGCGGCGGGCATGTTCAACGCGATCCTCGCGACTGAAGCCGAGGTCGCGCGACAGGTTGGCGCGCACCGCGTCGGCGTTGAAGACCACCGCGTTGAGGAGCGGCGCGAGCGTATTGGCCAGCGTCGTTTTGCCGGCGCCCGGCAACCCCATAATCAGAATTTTTCGCTTCATTTGCGAGCTCTTGGCAGGACGGATTGAGTGGCTGTCTATAGCAAGATCGTTGCCATGCCAAATCCGGCGCAGGACCGCCGAGGCCTTGTTTGCAACCAAGCAGTCATCACGACCGGCGGTAATCGTCCTCGATGCGAACGATGTCGTCCTCGCCGAGATAGCTGCCGGTCTGCACCTCGATCAGCTCGAGATCGATCTTGCCCGGATTTTCCAGCCGGTGCTTGGTGCCGATCGGAATATAAGTTGATTCATTTTCGTGCACGATCCTGGTCTCATCGCCGACCGTGACACGTGCGGTGCCCTGCACCACGATCCAGTGCTCGGCGCGATGATGATGCAGTTGCAGCGACAGGCGCCCGCCCTGCTTGACCACGATGCGTTTGACCTGAAAGCGCTGGCCGCGATCGACCGATCGGTAGGAGCCCCAGGGTCGGTGCACCTTCAGATGTTCCTCGGTGACCGAAGGCGCCACCTCCTTGAGCTTCGCCACCAGACGGCGCAGGCCGTCGCCGTCCTCGCGCTTGGCCACCAAGACGGCATCGTCGGTCGTGACCACGACCAGATTTTCAACGCCGAACAACGCCACGAGCTGCTTGTCACTTGCCACATAGGAGCCGCGCGAGTCGACAAACACGACGGAACCAGAATCGGGACCATTGCTGGAATTGCCGAGCGCGTCGCGTTTGGAAAGCTCCCACACCGCCTGCCAAGACCCGACGTCCGACCAACCATAAGCGACCGGCATGACCGCGGCACGCTTGGTTCGCTCCATCACCGCATAGTCGATCGATTTCGCGGTCGCGCGCGCGAACGCTTTCGTATCGAGCGTGACAAAGCCGAGATCGGTGCCGGCGTCCGCCACCGCGGCCACGACCGCTTCGATGCTGGCCGGTTCGAAGCACTTGTACTCATCGATCAGCAAGCCGGCCCGGAACATGAAGTTACCGGCGTTCCAAAGATAGCCCTCCTCGACGTAACGCTCCGCGGTCTTGGTATCGGGCTTCTCGACGAATCTCTCGATCGCGAACATGCCCGGACCGATCGGCGAGCCGGTGCGGATATAGCCATACTCGGTCGCCGGCCGGGTCGGCTGCACCCCGAATGTGACGATGTGGTCGGCCGCGGCCGCAACGGCCGCCTCGGCGCAAATCCTGGCGAAAGCGACAGGATCGGTGACGACGTGATCGGCAGCGAGCGCCACCATGATCGGATCGCCATCGCGCCTGACCGCGAAAACAGCGCCGGCAGCGATCGCCGGTCCGGAATCGCGCCGGATCGGCTCGAGCATGATATCGGCCTCAATGCCAATGGCCGCGAGTTGCTCCGCCACCAGAAACCGATATTGGGAATTGGTCACAACGATCGGCCGGCCGAACAACGCCGGATCGGAAACCCTGCGGAGGGTGTCCTGAAACGTCGAATGCGGACCAAACAACGGCAAGAATTGCTTGGGCCGACCTTCGCGTGATGCCGGCCAAAGCCGCGTGCCGGCGCCGCCGCACATGATCAGGGGGATGATCGGTTGAGCCAAGTAAAACTCGCAACAGATTGGGTTGCCGGAGGGCGGCTGGACCAGCGAATAGTCATACACTTTAATTAAGAAATTCTAGGCCGGTCCAGCAGTTTCCCACGCCGGGAACGCCAAGCACAGTGATGCAAGGAAAAAGTCGAGCCGGCGGACCTTCGCGAGGGTCCGCCGCACACGTCAAAAGGGACAGGGGGTCCCTTCTCCCAGCGCCGCGGCCGAAGCTGCTTTCGTAACAAATCATCGTGCCGACGCCGCGCAACGATGACCCCCGTCGCGCGCTGCGGCGATTGCCACGGACGCCGCACACTTGCGGCGCCGACACAAATCGTCGACCTCGATTCCGGTTGATCGACCAGGTAAATGTGGTTATTGCTGTCGCCGCTCAGTACGAGGTCGCGAGAGATGAATAAGTGGCTCATTGTCGCAGGGTGCGTGCTCGCCGTTCTCTTTATTGCTCTGTTGATCTTCAGCGATTCGTCGATCGCACCTTTCCTTTACACCAAATACTAATTCGGACATGATCAGGTTCATTCGCGTCGCCTGCTATTTGATTGCAGGCTTTTTGTTTCTCGAGGCCATTTATCGCGGCGGCCTTTACCTGAAATACCCCGAGCGCTTCGCGACCTCCCGCTTGGACAGCTTTTCGATCTTCGACCGCTCGATGTGGCACTATGACAGCCGCTTCGGCTACGACTATGTTCCGTCAGTGGTGGTCGACGCCAGCGATATATCGCATGGTCAAGTGGTCGGTTGCTCGACATCGACGCCGGTCAATGCCCAGGGTAATATCGGCCCCGGCGTTCCCGACTACGCCGCGGCCGATCTGAAAATCGCACTGTTCGGCGATTCGTTTTCCGCCTCCGCAACGGCGGATGGGGTTACGTGGCCCTCGGTGCTTCAAGACAAGATCGAACAATCAACCGGCAAAAAAGTGCGCGTACTCAATTTGGCGCGCGACGGCTACGGCTTAATGTCGATGTTCGATGCCGCCGCGGCTAAAATCCCGGACGTCAAGCCCCACCTGGTCATCATCGCCTTCCAATCCGGCGATCTTCACGACGCCCGCACCTGGCGCACAGTCACGGGATCCGGCGACGACGTCCGCCTCGTCACGACACCGGAAAACTCGCCCAGTCCTTCCGACGCAAACGCCACCGACATCGAGCTCTTGGCGCCGTCGGCAACGCGCGAATGGTGCGAGTCGATGCGTCAGCGACCGAACTCGGCGGACCCTGTGTTGCTGCAAATGATGGCGAAGTCGGCGCTCCTCACCAGAGCAAAAGTTCGCGCCGATGTTTTCGATTGGAAGAGCTCTTATCTGTTCGATCGGCTGTTCCGCGGCGATAGCTTCGCCTCGCAATGGGCGATGCTCGGGCCCGGAACTAACCCGCTTCTGACAATTTCAGACTATAATCTCGATCCCCAATTCGTGCGGTCGGCCCATGCCGTCATGACGAGCGGCGTGCCTTATTTGATGATCCATATTCCGAGAGGAAGCGATCTCGCCGAACATCATGAATTCTTGCGGCTGGCGGGCACCGATACGCTGCTGAAAAGCGTGGAGGCGGTTACCGGACAGCCGGTGGTCCGCATGACCCCTTATCTCGATATTTCCGCCGACGACGCCATGAAGATGTGCATCTCGCCGTCAAACTGTCATCCGACCCGCTTCGGCATGGAGGTCTATGGCGGCGCGGTGCGAAAGATCGTGCTGGAGCATGTTAAGTGACGAGCGAGCGCGTCGCTTCGCTCGACCTGGTTCGCGGCATCGCGGCCATATGCGTTGCCGTTCCGCACTTTTTGATCTACCGCGGCGCCGGCGGTGCCGTTCTGGAGTCGCTTTCGGTTATGGCTGTCGAAGTCTTCTTCGTTCTTTCCGGGTTCGTGCTCGCACCGCAAATCCTGCTCGTCTTATCGATGCGCTCACCGGGAAATCTGCCGATATTTCTCGTACGCCGCTGGATGCGCACGGTGCCGCCCTACGTCGTAGCGCTCCTCCTGGTCTCGGCGCTTGCCGGCGCGCTCGGCACGGCCGATTTCTGGCGCTATTTGTTCTACGTGCAAAATTTGCTCCGCCAATACAACGAGCGGGATTACTATTCGATCGCCTGGAGTCTATCGGTCGAGGAATGGTTTTACCTGACCTTCCCGCTGTTCATGCTGGCGGCGTCTTTCGGCCGGGCTCGCGGAACCCGCCACCATGCGCTCGCCGCCATCGCCTTCATCGCGGTGATAACAGTTCTGCGGACACGCTTCGGCGACCCGCTCGATTGGGGTGCTTCGGTACGCCGCGTCGTCATCTTTCGTGTCGACTCGATCGCCTATGGATTCCTGTTGTACCTTGCATTGCGCGGTCGACCGGTCGGACGGCCGATGCTCATGATCGCAGGCTTGATAGGATCGACCGCGCTGATGTTTGGCCTGCTCGCCGTCGTCGAGCAGAACCAGGCCGCCCAGATCGCCTATCCGCCGGCGGCCGCGGCGTTCGGTTCCTTCGTCATCGTTTCCGCTCTCGCTGTCGAGGCCTGGGCGCGGCACAAGCCCGCGATTGCGGCCGCTGCGGGCACCACCTCTTATGCGGTCTATCTCTATCACCTGCTGGCAATCTATCTGCTGGCTCGGCTGCACTGGCCGTCATGGCTCACACTCATCGCGTTTGTGCTGGTCGCGGGACTTCTGTCGGCGCTGAGCAGCTACGGGTTGGAGAAGCCGATCTTGGCGAAGCGGCCGAAATATCGCGCCGGCGCGCCCGCCGAAATTGCGCTGAACGCGGTGGATGCCGCTCCCTAGAGGCCGTTGTTCCCGGAAAACCGGTTGCCACTTTCCGGGATCATGCCCCAACCGGCGTTCTCACCGGCGCAGCACGCGGCCCGCTACCGCCTCGAGTTTCTTGATAAGCTTCGGGTCGCGCGCTTTGGGCGCGGTGATAAGCGCGCTGTCGAGCGCGCGGTCCGCGCCGATCGGGCACGGCTCGTGCTGGCGCGGAAAATCCCTGGCAACCCGCGCCACCAATCGCGCCGCCTTTTCGGCATTGGCCGTCAACACCTTGATGATGTCCTGCACGGTGACGGCGTCGTGGTCGGGATGCCAACAGTCGAAGTCCGTCACCATAGCGACGGTCGCATAGCAAATCTCCGCTTCGCGCGCGAGCTTGGCTTCGGGCATATTCGTCATGCCGATCACGGAATAACCGAGCTGTTTGTATGTGAGGCTTTCCGCGAGCGTCGAGAATTGCGGGCCTTCGATGCAGATATAGGTGCCGTCGCGCACGACTCCGATGTCCTCCGCCATCGCCGC
>JBEKRD010000167.1:0-5794 GCA_049519075.1 Xanthobacteraceae bacterium
AGGCCTGCAAGCAGGCGGAGCGCGTCGTCGCCGGCTTTGCCGATTCCTGCCTCTATTTCGGTTAATTCGGCGCCGCGAGCCGGGTCAAGCTGTTCAATAATCTGTTGGTCGCGATCAATATCTCGGCGACCGCGGAAGCCATGGCGCTCGGGCTCAAGGCCGGCGTCGACTTGCCGTTGATGATCAAAGCGATCGCCACCGGCTCCGGCGGCTCGACGCAGTTCGGCATCCGCGCGCCGTGGATGGCGGAGCGGCGCTTTCAGCCGGTGCAGGGTCCGGTGCCGGCGTTGCAGCATTACTTCGATCTGATCGGAGAATTCGCCGACAATGTCGGCGTGGCGACGCCGATACTCGACAGCGTGATCCCGCTTTACGAGCGGTTCATGACGATGGGTTTCGGCGGCGACGACGTTGCCAGAATGGTCGACGTCATCGGAGCCATGCCGCGCGAGAGGAAATGAATTCCCTCCCCCCTTGTGGGGGAGGGTAGGGTGGGGGGTCGGGAGGGAGTGCGCAGGCGTCGACGCATCCACATGACCTCACCACCCCCACCCCAACCCCTCCCCACAAGGGGGAGGGGCTAAGAAAAGGAGTTATCTTATGATCCGAGTCAAAAAAATCGCCCACGCCAGCTACGACGTGCCCGACGTCGACCAGCAGGCCGACTATTACAGCAACATCCTCGGCATGACGGTCGCGGCCAAGGAGAAGGACGCCACCTTTCTCGCCAACACCGTCGATCACCACTCGGTGGTGTTGCGCAAGGGCGCGCAGGCGGGATGCGTGCGCGTCGGCTTTCAGCTCGGCGAAAGCGACGATCTCGATGCCTTCGAGAAACAGGTCCAGGGCCACGGCATCAAGACGACGCGCAAGAAGGATCCGGAGCCTTCGATCGCGGACGTGCTCACTTTCGAAGATCCCAAGGGCACGGTGATGGAAGTGTTCAAGCGCGCCGATTACTCGCACCAGAAATTCCAGGCCAAGGGCATCGTGCCGCACAAGCTCGGCCACGTCGCCTTCCACTGCGTCGACGTCAAAGAGGTCACCAAGTTTTATTGCGACGTGCTCGGCTTTCGCGAATCCGACTGGATGGCGGATTTCTTTTCCTTCCTGCGCTGCGGTCCCGATCACCACACCATCAATCTGATGGGCACCGGCTCGAACCGGCACTTTCACACCGCGTTTGAGCTGCGCGACTGGGGCCACATGCACGAGGCCTGCGATTTCCTCAGCCTCAATGGCTACAAGCTGTTGTGGGGACCGGGCCGCCACGGCATCGGCCATAATCTGTTCGCCTATCACCGCTCCCCGAACGGCATGATCACCGAGACGTTCTGCGAGCTCGACCGCATGAACGAGGAGCTCGGCTATTTCGAGCCGCGACCGTGGCACCGGGATACGCCACAGCGCCCGAAAGTGTGGGCCAAGGATCCGTCCGCCTCAAATCTGTGGGGCATCCTGCCGGGCGAAGAAATGATGAAGTGAATTTCCTGTCCCGACAAAGGGGAGGGGTTCGAACAAAAAATCAGGGAGGACGTTCATGCTGTCCATCATCCGGCAGGCGCTAGCCGTCGTGCTTGCGCTCGTCGCACTTCTCGCACCGGCGCGGGCGGCCGATCCGATCAAGGTCGGCTTCAGCATGGCGCTGACCGGCGGGGTGGCGCAGAACGGCAAGCAGCTCGTCATGGCGCTCGAGCTGTGGCGCGACGACGTCAATGCCCATGGCGGACTGCTCGGCCGGCCGGTCGAGCTCGTCTATTACGACGACCAGAGCAATCCGACGAACGTGCCCGGCATCTATACCAAGCTGATCACGGTCGACAAAGTCGATCTCATCCTCGGGCCTTACGCCACCAATATGGCAGCCGCGGCGATGCCGGTGATCATGCAGCACAATATGATGACCGTGAGCATGATGGCGATCGCGGTGAACCGGCATTTCGATTATCCGCGCTACTTCGACATGGTGCCGGTCGGCCCCGACGGCATGAAGGCGTTTTCGGAAGGCTTCTTCGAATTGGCCGCGGCGCAGACGCCGAAGCCGCAGACGGTCGCCATCGTCGCTGCCGACGCGGAATTCTCCAAAACCTCCGCCGACGGCGCCAAGGCGAACGCCGTCGCGCAGGGCTTTAACATCGTCTACGAGCAAAGCTATCCGCCGCCCACCACCGACTTCGCGCCGGTGATGCGCGCGGTGCAGGCGAGCAATCCCGATATCGTGTTCGTCGCCGCCTATCCGCCCGACACCGTGGGCATCGTGCGCGCGGCCAACGAAATCGGGCTTAAGCCGAAAATGTTCGGCGGCACCATGATCGGGCTTCTGGTCACGCCGATCAAAACCCAACTCGGTCCGCTGCTCGACGGCATTGTCATCATGCAGAGTTTCGTGCCGGAGGAGGCGGCGAAATTCACCGGCACAGCCGAGCTCCTCAAGCGTTACCGTGAGAAAGCCGTGGGCGAAAAAATCGATCCCTTCGGCTATGGCTTCGTTCCGTTCGGCTATGCCGCAGGCCAGGTGCTGGCGCAGGCGGTCGAGGGCGCGAAAACGCTCGATAACCAAAAGCTCGCCGACTATACCCACAGCCACACGTTCCACACCGTGGTCGGCGATATCACCTATGACAAGACCGGCGCCTGGGTGGAACAGCGCAATGTGTTCACCCAGTTCCAGAATGTTGCCACCAACAATCTCGAGCAGTTCTCAGACGGACAGGTCGAGCCGATCCTGTGGCCGCCGCAATTCAAGACCGGCGCCATGATCTATCCCTACGCCGACGCACGAAAATAACGGCGATCGCGAATAGGTAAAATAGTCTGCCGGGCTGCCGCCTTGCGGCATGCCGGGAAACTCGCCAATATCGATATGAGGTCGCCGCCGGCAGTCGGTCGCGGCCGATCATTCCGGCTCTCCTCGCCGGCGACCCGGCAGCAGATGAATTCACTCAGGCGTATTGTCAATTATCCGTGGATGCAGAAGTCGATCGGCGTCGCGGCGGCGGAATATTTGCGCTTTGTCTGGAACACCAACCGTTTCGGCATCGATCCGGTGGACTTTTACGAGCGGGTGCGCCCCGACCTGCCGGCGATCGTGGCGATGTGGCACGGCCAGCATTTCATGGTGCCGTTCTTCAAGCGCAAGGAGCACCGGGTCAAGGTGCTGATCTCGCGCCATCGCGACGGCGAGATCAATGCCATCGCCGCCGAGCGGCTCGGCGTCGAAGCGATTCGCGGCTCCGGCACCAGCGGCCGCGATTTTCTGAAAAAAGGCGGCGTCGCCGGCTTCAAGCAGATGATGGAAGCGCTGGGGCGCGGCTATAATGTCGCGCTGACCGCCGACATTCCCAAGGTCTCCCGCGTCGCCGGCCGCGGCATCGTCCAATTGGCGCGCGCCTCAGGACGGCCGATCTACCCGGTCGCGGTGGCGACCAGCCGCCGCATTCAATTGCGCAACTGGGACCGCACGGTGATCAATCTGCCGTTCGGGCGTTTCGCTATTGCAGTAGGCGAGCCGGTGCGCGTCGCGCCCGACGCCGACGACGCCGCAGTGGAAGACGCCCGCCGCATGGTCGAAGCGCGCTTGAACGCCACCACCGAGCGCGCTTACGCCATCGCCGACAACCGCGCCGAGGATTTCGACTGGCGGCGCAGCCGGATCAGCAACACCCAGATCGCGTGATGCGTTAGCCGCAAGACGCCAATCGCATTCGAACGACCGACACGCGGGCGCGGCGGCCGATGAACCCTTCGTCGCCTTGCCGCGACCAAAGAGCGATCCGGCACGACGGCGGAGATCTTGCCGTGACTGTGGCATCGGCGTTAAGGCTGTGGGCGCTCGCGCTCGTCCTTTGGGCGGGCGTCGTCGGCGCGGTTTGGGTTGAAAATGCCCGCAGCGCCGACCGCCAGCAACAAAGCGCCGCCGCCGCCGATGCGGCCACGCCGGCTCCTCTGCCGCAAGATCCGCTTGCCGCCGGCGTAGCCGCGGGCGCATCGGAAAATCAGGTTGCCGATACCGCCACCGCCGGACCGGCAGCCTGCATCGAGGAGACCGGCGATTACCAGACGCATCGCGGCAGCGTGAGCTACGTCATCGGTCTTAAGAACAATTGCGAAGAGCGGCTGAAATGCGAAATCTTCGCCAGTGTCACCGGCGCCAGGGCAACGGCGCTCGGCCATACGACATTGATTCTCGGCGCCACATCACAGGGCGCGGCCGCGAAAAAATCCTACGCCATGAAGGTCAAAACCGCCGGCGGCGTGGCGCAGGTCTCCCGCACGTGCCGGGTGCTTTGATCGCCCGCTCACGAACCGCAAGCGCATTCGAGATGCCGCTCTCGCGCGTCCCCGCGATAGGCTACACTGGCCACAAAAGCGGAGGAAGCCAGCCCCATGCGGACCATCACTCTCGAAGAACATTTCGCGACGCCGGAATTTTTCGACGGTCCCGGGCGGGAGCTGAAGGATCGCGCGCTGCGCGTCGGCGGCCGCTACGCCAATCTGATCGAGCGGCTGTGCGACATCGACGCCAAGCGGATTGCGGAAATGGATGCGGCCGGCATCGATTTCCAGGTATTGTCGCTGACCGCGCCGGGCGTCGAGCAATTGGACGCGGCGGATGCGATCGCGCTCGCCCACGACACCAATGACTATCTCGCCGATGCGGTGAAAAAGAACCCGGCCCGTTTCGCCGGCCTCGCCGCGCTGCCGACGGCGGCGCCGGACAAGGCCGTAGCCGAACTCGAGCATCGGGTACGCGCGCAGGGTTTCAAAGGCGCGGTGATCAACGGCCACAATCGCGGCCGCTATCTCGACGACAAATTCTATGCGCCGATCCTTGAATGCGCGCAGGCGCTCGACGTGCCGATCTATCTGCACCCGACACCGCCGCCGCAGCCGGTGCTCGACATTTATTACGGCGGCTTCGCGCCGCTGGTCACCGAGATGCTGGCCGGCGGCGGCTGGGGCTGGCACATCGAAACCGCGGTCCATCTCATCCGCATGGTGGTTGGCGGCGTGTTCGACCGTTTTCCGAAATTGCAGATCGTCATCGGCCACATGGGCGAGGGCTTGCCGTTCTTCATGCAGCGCTTCGATATCATCCCGGCCGCGCTGACCAAGCTTGAACGCCCGATCAGCGCCTATATGCGCGAGAACGTGCATTACACCTTCTCGGGCTTCAACTTCCTGCCGACCTTCCTCGATCTATTGCTCGAACTCGGCGGCATCGACCGCATCATGTTCTCGGCCGACCACCCCTACCAATCGATGCCAAAGGCGCGCGCCTTCCTCGACCAGGTCCCGGTCAGCGCCGCCGACAAGGAGCGCATCGCCCACGGCAATGCGGAGAAATTGTTCAAGCTGTAGGGCCGACATTGCATTTGTATACGTTTATTGGTATATTTATATGAGCGATCGCGTCAGGCCCGTTATATGGATCGGACCGAGCCGGCGGGACTTGCGCGCGATGCCGGAGCAGGTCCGTCGCGACATCGGGCAGGCGCTCTATGCCGCGCAGCAGGGCGCGATTGATCCGGCGGCTAAGCCGCTGAAGGGTTTTGGTGGCGTACGCGTTATGGAGATTGTCGAGCGGTATCGCACGGACGCCTACCGCGTCGTTTATACCGCTCACTTCAGAAGCGCGGTGTATGTGCTGCACGTGTTTCGGAAGAAGTCGAAGTCCGGCATCGCAACGCCGAAACATGAGATCGATTTGATATGCGCGCGCTTTGCCGAAGCTGAGCGGCATTATCGGGAAAGGTTGGATGCGGATGCGTAACACCAAGCCTCGCGTGACAAA
>JBEKRD010000168.1:0-5758 GCA_049519075.1 Xanthobacteraceae bacterium
AGAGGCCAGCGGTCTTTGGCGTAATCGCTCAACACACGCAAAAAAGGCGGCCCCTCTGGGGCCGCCAAAACTTCGCTTAACGATGAGTCCGCGCGGCGAAACCGGGGCGCGGACCTTGAACTCGCGAGCGGTCATCGCGCTCGCAAGCAACCGTTGCCGGCGATTACTCGCCCTCGGTGCCGATCGCGTAGGCCGTCTCGCCGTGCACCGCGTCGTCGCCGACCTTGAGCGTCGCCTCATCCATGCGCAGGCTGACAAAGATCGAGATCACCTTGAGAATGATGAAAGTGGCGACTGCGTTGAGCACGATGATGAAAACCGCGCCCTCCGCTTGCAGCAGCAGCTGACCTGGATTGCCGTAGAGCCAGCCCGTCACGTTGATGCCGGGCGCCTCTTTGTCGGTGCCGATGTACATGAGCATATCGGGGTTGGCGAGGACGCCGACCAGCAATCCGCCGGTGATGGCTGCCACGCCGTGGGTGGAGAATACGCCGAGCACATCGTCGACTTTCTTCATGAAGCCGAGCTTTTGGAACTTGTTCATGCTGAGCCAGGGAATGATGCCGGCACAGACGCCGATGATGATGGCGCCGATGCCGTCGACATAACCGGCGGCAGGCGTGATGGCGACGAGACCGGCGATCATGCCGTTGACCGCGCCGAGCACAGACGGCTTGCCGTACGCCATCTTGTCCATCAGCGTCCAGACCAGGAGCGCCACCGCGGTGGCGGTGTTGGTGTTGAGCACGGCTGCGCCCGCATCGGCGTTGGCAAAATACGGATCGCCGCCGTTGAAGCCGTTCCAGCCGAGCCACAGGATGCCGGCGCCGACCAGCGTCATCAACAGACTGTTTGGTGGGAAGTTGTCGCGATCGGCCTGCAGCCGCGGGCCGATCACCCAGGCGGCGGTAAAGCCGGACGTGGCGGCGGCGAGATGGATGACATAGCCGCCCGAGAAGTCCGCGACGCCCATGCCGGCGAGAAAGCCGCCGCCCCAGAGGCTAAATGCCCCCACGGTATAGACCAGCGTCATCCACACCGGGCAGAAGATCATCCACGCCGAGAAATTCATCCGGCCGAGCAGCGAGCCGGCAAGGATGATCACGGTAATCGCGGCGAATACGAATTGAAAGAAGACCAGCGTCGCCATCGGAAAGGCGAGCGGCGGCATGCCGGCTGCTGCGGCCGGAATCACGGCCTGGCCGGTGGTAAAGACGGCCGACGTTGCCAAGCTTGGCGTGCCGAGGAAATAGTACTCGCCCACCGAAAGCCATTGCGGGCCGAACGCCATGTTGTAGTCGAATAGAACCCAGACCACGAGGACCGAAGCAAAGGCATAAAACGACATGAAGGCAGAGTTGATCGCCCATTTCTTTTTGACGATGCCGCCATAGAGAACCGTCAGCCCGGGAATGCTTTGCAGGCCGACGAAGGTCGCGGCGGCCAGCTGCCAAGCATTGTCTCCGGTATCAAGCCATTGTGGTGATGGTACGAGTGCCATGTGCCTTCCCCCAGAATCGCCCTTGTATGCGCCAACGGCACACGGGCCTGCGATTGAATGATCGCAAGACTTATGCCAATGAATCAAGCATTGACCGTACGTGCTTTCCCGTAATGCACAGTGATGAAGTCTCAGACAGCGTGTCTCAAAAGTTTGCAATTTGACTACCAACTAGGCAGAAAATCCGTGGGAGCAACTTTGACTAGGTCACTGGCCGCAGCAGCCGCGGCTGTGGCGGTGTGTCTTGCGACGCCGGCGGTCTGCGATGACGCCTCGCGCGGCGAGACCGCGATTACCTGCACCAATCCGGCCAGCGGCGCCAATTGGCAGATACGGATCGACTACGATCGCAGCACGGTGGACTCCAATCCGGCCCGCATTAGCGGCAGCGAGATTTCGTGGCGCGACGCGAAGGACGGCGGCAACTACTCGCTCGATCGGCGATCGGGAAATCTCACGGTGGTCCTGGCATCGTCCACCGGCGGCAGTTTCCTTCATGACCGCTGTAAGCTGGAGAATTGAAGCCGCTGTCGCGGGATTGAATTCGGCGCCGGTTGCCGCGTCACTATCCCGGCGGAGAGCGGAGGAGGACTGATGGCTGAGCGTGTTTCCGGCGTGAGGGCGACCGTGGGTTTTGCCTCCGAGACCGGACCGCGCCAGCGCAACGAGGATTTCGGCGGCGCGGTATTCGGCTGGGAATTGCCGCAACCGCGCCGGGACGTGGTCGCGGCGATCGCCGACGGCATTGGCGGCGCCAAGGGTGGCCGCATCGCAGCGGAGACCGCGGTCCGCGGCTTCCTCGACGGGTTTTGTGATCTGCCCGAGACCATGGAAGTGCGCCGCGCGGCCGCCACCGTGCTCAATTCGCTCAATCGCTGGATTTTTTCGCTCGGCAAAAAGGACGCCGAGGCGGCGGGCATGGGCTGCACGTTCACGGCGCTGGTGCTGCGCGGGCGCATTGCGCATGTCCTGCATGTCGGCGACACCCGCGCCTACCGGCTGCGCGGCGACCGCCTGGCTTGCCTGACCACCGACCACGTGCGCCAGGAAGGCGACGGCCGGTCGAACATTCTCAGTCGCGCGCTCGGTGTCGAAACCGAAGTGCGGCTCGATTATGCCAGCCAACCCCTGGCGCGATACGACCGTTTCCTATTGTGCAGCGATGGTGTGCACGGCGTACTCACCGCGGAGACCATCGCCGACATATTGCGCGAGCGCTCGGCGTCGGAGGATTCCGCGCGCGCGCTGGTGGCGGCCGCGCTCGACGCCGGCAGCTCCGACAATTGCACGGCGCTCGTGCTCGACGTCGTTGAACTGCCGACGGTGGAGTCGGCGGACATCGGCGCCACCATCATGCAACTGCCGTTGATTCCGGTGCCGGTCGAAGGCGAGACGATCGACGGTTTTGTACTCAAGGTCCTCATGTCCGACGGCCGCTATACCCGATTGTTCGGCGCGATCGACGAGGTCGAGGGCGGCGAGGTGGCGTTGAAATTCCCAAAGCCCCAGGTCGCAGCCTTGGCCACCTACCACGCAGCCTTCGTCCGCGAGGCCTGGGTCGGCGCGCGCGTGCACAGCCCCTGGATCGGCCGGGTCATCGAATTGCCGCCGGGACGGCAGACTTGCCTCTACACCGTCATGCCGCTGTATCAGGGCGAGCTGTTGGCGACACGGCTCGCGCGTCGACCGCTGGTGGGTCTTGAGGAAGGCCGCAACATCGCGATCAATCTGGCGCGGGGCGCTGCGGCGCTGCATCGTGCCGGCATCATCCACCGCGACATAAAACCGGACAATATCATTCTCGAAAGCGAAGGCTCGCTCAAGCTCATCGACCTCGGCGTGGTGCGCGTGCCGGGGCTGGAAGATTTCCCGCCCGCCGACATCCCGGGTACGCCGGCTTATATGGCGCCCGAAATGTTCGCCGGCGAGCCCGGCACCGAGGCGACCGACATTTACGCGCTCGGCGTCACCATGTTCCGCACCTTCACCGGTGAATTCCCCTACGGCAATCTCGATGCCACGAGCCCGCCGCGCCGAACCCGGCCGGTGGCGCTCGCCGACCTGCGCCCGGATTTGCCGGCGTGGCTGCAGTCGGCGCTCGGGCGCGCCATCGCGCTAGATCCGAACGATCGCTTTCGCGACATGCTCGAATTTGCCCATGAGATGGAAACCGGACCGGCGCGCGCCGCGATGACGATGTCGCGGCCGTTGACGCTCTATGAACGCGCTCCGGTCCGGGTCTGGCAGGGACTGGCGGCGCTCCTTGCCATCGCTCTTCTGCTGTCGCTCTGGCGGCGTTGAACGGATCAAGACGGAAAAGACAGAACACAAAAGAGATGATCGCATGATCCGGATCCTTGGTGTTATCCTTGGCGTCATCCTCGCGCTCTTCGCCGCACCGCCGGCGCAAGCCGAGGACTATCCATCGCGGCCGATCAAGATCTTGGTGCCCTATGCGCCGGGCGGCATTTCCGACATTGCCGCCCGCATCGTCGGCGGCAAACTCACCGAGGCCTGGGGCCAGCAGGTCATCGTTGAGAACCGCCCAGGCGGCAACGGCTTCATCGCGGTCACCGACGCCGCGCGTTCGCCGCCGGACGGCTACACGCTGGTCATGGTCACCACCGGTGACGTCGCGATCAATCCGGCGCTGTTTAAGGATGTGCCCTACGATGTCACGCGCGATCTTGCCTCGATCAGCGCGGTGAGCGATGCGCCGATGGTGCTCGCCGCCAACGGCGGCGGTCCCTATAAAACGGTCGACGACGTGATCAGCGCCGCCAAGGCGCAGCCGGGCGTACTCGCTGTTTGCACCCCGGGCTATGGCAGCATCAATCAGCTGGTCCTGGAATGGATGGCGCTCAACACCGCCACGAAATTCCTGCACGTGCCTTACAAAGGCGGCGGGCCGGCGGCCCAGGCCTTGGTCGCGGGCGACATCCCGCTTGGCGTCCTCGCTAGCTCGTCGGTCGCCCCGCATGTGCCGAGCGGCCATATCCGCGTGCTGGCGGTGACAACGGCGCAGCGGTCGCCGCTCAATCCCGATTGGCCGACGCTCAAGGAGACGGGCGCGGGCGATGTCGATGCATCGAATTGGACCGCGCTCCTGGCGCCCAAGGGCACGCCGGCCCCGATCATCGACAAGCTGAATGCCGCGGTCGTTGCCATCCTCAATATGCCCGACGTGAAGGAGCGCTTTGCCTCAGGCGGCGTCTCGATCATCCCGTCCAGCCCGGCGCAGCTCGACGCCCGGATCGCGCGCGAATTGGCGGCCTATCGCGTGATCATCGAGAAGGCTAACGTGCATGTTGATTGATTGGAGCGGTCGATTTTGGCCGTCATTGACATTTTCGTCGCGGCACCGCAAAGCCAAAGGGCCGGTTCGCGGGATTCATGACCCTGTATGTTCAAGCGAATCCTGATAGCCAATCGCGGCGAGATCGCCTGCCGCATCATCAAATCCGCCCGCCGGATGGGGATCGCCACCGTCGCGGTCTATTCCGAGGCCGACCGCGATGCGCTCCATGTCGAGATGGCCGACGAGGCCGTCCTGATCGGGCCGCCGCCGGCGGCGCAGAGCTACCTGGTCATCGATAAGATTGTTGCGGCCTGCAAGTCCACGGGCGCCGAGGCGGTGCATCCGGGCTACGGATTTCTGTCGGAGCGCGAGGCCTTCGCCACGGCGCTCGCCGCGGCCGGCATCGTCTTTATCGGGCCGAACGCCAGGGCTATCGCCGCCATGGGCGACAAGATCGAGAGCAAGAAGGCCGCGGCCGCCGCCAAGGTCTCCACCGTGCCCGGCCATCTTGGCGTCATCGAGGACGACAAGGAGGCCGTGAAGATCGCCGACGCGATCGGCTACCCGGTCATGATCAAGGCCTCCGCCGGCGGCGGCGGCAAGGGCATGCGGATCGCGCACAGCCGCGAAGAGGTGGCGGACGGTTTCGCCCGCGCCCGCTCCGAGGCGAAATCGAGTTTCGGCGACGACCGTGTCTTTATCGAGAAATTCATCACCGACCCGCGCCACATCGAAATCCAGGTTTTAGGCGACAAGCACGGCAACGTCATCTATCTCGGCGAGCGCGAATGCTCGATCCAGCGGCGCAACCAGAAGGTGCTGGAAGAATCCCCGAGCCCGCTACTCGACGAGGCCACGCGCAAAACAATGGGCGAGCAGGCGGTGGCGCTCGCGCAAGCGGTCGGCTACGACAGCGCCGGCACCGTTGAATTCGTTGCCGGGCAGGATCGAAGCTTTTT
>JBEKRD010000169.1:0-12866 GCA_049519075.1 Xanthobacteraceae bacterium
GGTGTCGCGCCAATATCTGGGCTCGCTTCAGGCTGGGACGCCGGCGGGCTTTTGCTATCTCGGCACGGTATTTCGTCACCGTGAGAGCGCTGCGGCCGAATTTCTGCAGGCCGGCATCGAATCTTTCGGCCGGCAGGATAAAGCCGCGGCCGACGCCGAAATGCTGGCGCTCGGGCTCGAAGCGACCACGCAATATGGCTTAAGCGCGCCGGACATCCGCATGGGCGATGTCGGTCTCTTCACCACTTTCATCGCCGCACTCGATCTGGCGCCGGTTTGGAAGCGGCGTCTGGTCAAGGATTTCAACCGCAAATCCTCGCTCAAGCACGACCTCGATCAAATAACGCTCACCGCCGCCAACGGCCGGCCGGAATATCAGGGCGTGCTCGCAGCGCTTGCCGGCTCCGATCGCAAAGCCGCGCATCATCTGGTGACGGATCTTCTATCGATCGCCGGCATTGCCGCCGTCGGCGGCCGCAGCGTGGCCGAGATCGCCGACCGCTTCCTTGAACAATCGGCGCTCAACGCGCCGACCCGGCTGCCGCGCGAGACCCGCGCGCTGATCGAACGCTTCCTGTCGATTGCCGGCGATCCGGACGAAGCGGCTGGCGAACTGCGCGCGCTTTCAGCCGATGCTAAAATCTCGCTGTCGCCGGCACTCGATCTGTTCGAAACCCGCACTGGCTTTCTCGCCGCGCGCGGCGTCGACGTTGGCGCGATCAATTTCTCCACCGCATTCGGCCGCGGCTTCGACTATTACACCGGCTTCGTGTTCGAACTCCATGACACAGCCAACACCGCAGCGCGCGGCAAAAGCCCGCTGGTGGCCGGCGGCCGCTACGACGGCTTGCTCACGCGGCTCGGCGCGCGCCAGCCTATTCCGGCGGTCGGTTTCGCTGCTTCGATCGAAGAACTCCTGGCAAGCGGGAGCGCGTCATGAGCGCGCCGCTCCTTCTCGCCGTGCCGTCGAAGGGCCGGCTGCAGCAGAACGCCGAGGCGTATTTCGCCCGCGCCGGGCTTGATCTCGTCAAGCCGCGCGGCGCGCGCGAATATCGCGGCACGATCGCGGGGCTCGACGGCATCGAAGTCGCCTATCTCTCGGCCGCCGAAATCACCGCCCAACTCAGTCAGGGCGCGGCGCATCTCGGCATTACCGGCGAAGACCTGGTGCGCGAGATGATCCCGCAATCGGACCAGCGCGTCGTGCTCATCACCGGCCTGGGCTTCGGTTTCGCCAATGTCGTTGTCGCGGTCCCCCAGGCCTGGATCGACGTGCGCAGCATGGCCGACCTTGACGACGTCGCCACCGCGTTCCGGTTGCGCAACGAGCGCAAGATGCGGCTCGCCACCAAATACGCCAACCTGACCCGCGGCTTTTTCGCCGAGCACGGCGTCGTCGACTATCGCATCGTCGAGAGTTCCGGGGCCACCGAAGGCGCGCCCGCCGCCGGCACCGCCGAGATGATCGTCGACATCACCACCACCGGCGCCACGCTCGCCGCCAACGGCCTCAAAGTCATTGAGGACGGCGTGATCCTGCGCTCGCAGGCCAACCTCGTCGCCGCCCGCGCGGCGGCATGGGACGACGGCCAGCGCGACACCGCGCGGCGGCTCCTTGATCGCATCGCCGCCAGACAGCGCGCCGAGGCCTTTGCCGAAGTGCGCACGCGGTTTTCCGGCATGAACGAAAGCCTGCTCGCTGCGGCGCGGGAGAAATTCGGCGTCGCTTCCCCGTTCGGCGGCCCGACCTCGTCCGGCATGCTGACCTTGCACTGTCCGCCCGCCGATGTGCCTGCACTCGCCAGCTTTCTGCGCGAGCATGGCGCCGAAGCGGTTTCGGTCGCCGCCATCGACTATGTCTATACACACGATAATCCACTCTATGCCAAGCTCGCGGCGGACCTTGATAGGTCGCGCTGATTCGCAATCGGCTTTAACGCCGGACCGCACGTCCATAAAGTCGAGTTTATAACCGCGATCGAGCATTCGATATTTTCCTCTCGCGCAAAATGCGAGCCCCTGCACGAAATCGCATATGTTTGCGATCCGACATTGCCACGGGTCGCTTTCGGTGCATTGTCCGCACGATTCTTTCCAATAATTAATGCGACGGCCGGAGCCGCAACGTTCATAATTGACGTGGGGGCGCGCTGCATTGCCGGTGAAGCGCGTGGGTCGTGCCGGGCTGTTCATCGTCCTGCTTGTTGGCGGCGGCGCCGGGCTGGCGTTCGGCCTATTTCCCATACTCGATTTATGGGGCGCACAAGCCTTCTACGACGCGAGCAGCGCTAATCATCATGTGTTGGCGCTGCGCACGGCACCCGCAGCCACGATCGTGCGCAGGATCGGATTTTGGGTCGAGACCGTTTTGGTCGTGCTGCCGGTCATGGCGCTCGGCATCAAGCTCGTTATGCCGCGCACCAAAATGCTGATGTCGGGCAGCGCCATCGTGTTTCTTACGACAAGCTTGGCGCTCGCCCCGGGTCTGGTCACCAACGTCGCGCTCAAGGAATACTGGGGCCGCCCGAGGCCGGGACATATCGTGCAATTCGGTGGCAGTCAGCATTTCGTTGCCTGGTGGGATCCGCGCGGCGACTGTCAGAAAAATTGCTCGTTCGTCTCAGGCGAAGCGTCCGCCGCGTTCTGGACGCTGGCGCCGGCCGCACTGGTGCCGCCGGCGTCGCGGGCATTGGCCTACGCCGCGGCCCTGTCGTTCGGCATTATCGTCTCGTGGGCGCGCATGATGACCGGCGGGCATTTTCTGTCGGATACGATCTTCGCCGGCGTATTGACCTTCCTCGTGATCTGGCTGCTGTACGCTTTGATCTTCCGGTGGCAGCGCACCCGGCTCGATGACGGCGCGATCGAGACGGCGCTGGAACGACTGTCGATCTCCTGGCACGCCGCGCTGAAGAGCTTGGGCCAGCGTTCAGCCGATCAGTCCGGGGTTTTGACCGACGGCGATCAACGCGTGGGACGGGGACAACGCCGCAACGCGGCTTAAGTCCACATCCGAAGCGCCGGGCTGCCGCCTCCGGCCGCTTCAAAGTCCGTGCCAGACCTGCCCATCAGGTC
Organism: Xanthobacteraceae bacterium; assembly: GCA_049519075.1. Classification (GTDB taxonomy): domain Bacteria; phylum Pseudomonadota; class Alphaproteobacteria; order Rhizobiales; family Xanthobacteraceae; genus BOG-931. The sequence goes on from JBEKRD010000169.1 coordinate 3,076, forward strand.
GTGATAGTATGCCCTACAACGAGCATGATCCCTCAAGGATGGGATTTTTTCGGCACCGGATCGCTTGTGATGCGTGCCGCGCGGTTCCGTCCGACGGGCCAAGATGAAATCGACTGCGCGAGGTGCATGACGCGCATTGCAAAGCGCTGATCGCAACACGGGGGGCTGGCCATGGCAAAGGAGCCGATGTCGAAATTCGGAATTCCGCTTGAGGTGCGGCAACTCGCCGAGAAAAGCGTGGACGAGGCCAGAAAGGCGTTTGACAACTTCCTGGCGGCCGCTCAGCAAGCGACCACGTCCTTGGGCGGACAGGCTGCGGCCGCCCACGCTGGCTCGATGGAGCTTCATGACAAGGTGCGGACCTTTGCCGAACGCAACGTCGCAACCTGTTTCGAATTTGCTCAGAAATTCGTCCACGCCAAGAACGTTCAGGAAGTCATGCAGATTCAAGGCGAGCTGCTGAAGACGCAATTACAAGCCATCACGGAACAGACTGCGGAAATCGCCGGCGCCGCCGCCAAAACCGTGGCAGAGCTCACCAAGCCCAAGGGCTAACGTCACGGCTTGCCCGCGCACGCCTTGCCACGCTACGCGGTATGCCCGTCGAACTCGCCGGATTTCGGCAGCTCCTTCTCGCCCTGGGGCGTCATTTTCGCGGTGTCGGCGGCGCCCGGCTGGCCGCGGGGCCCGAGGATGCGCCGCGCTATCTGATCTTCGGTTTCGCGCTCAAGGTTGCGGGTCTCGCGAAGGTTGTCGCGGAATTGGCCTGTCATGGCGCGACCTCAGAGCGGACGGTGCATGCGGCCGAACAGCCAGCCCAGGCCGAGCGCGATAGCGACAGCGGTATAGGGCTGCGTTTCGACGACATTGCGCAGCGCCCGTTCGAACGAGCCTGCGGTCTGCCGCGCGGCGCGGTTGGCGTTCCCGGCGATCTCGGACGCGCTGTCGGCGGCGTGATCGTAAAGCTCAGACGCGGCGTCGGACACGTCGCCGGCGATGCCGCCGGCCTGTTTCTTGGCGTCGCCGAAGGCGCGGGTAAAATCGGAACTGGCCGTTCGGGGTTGGGCCATAGCGGTCCTCATCTTGCGGGCAATCGAGCGCGTTGTTTCTCGTTAACACGTGAAGCCCGCAAAAAGTTCACGGACCGAATTCGCCAATATTTTCGGCAGGATGGAACCCGATCTCGCCGCCACGGCTTTACCTGTGCTGACTTTGGTTCAAAACATAAGGGTCGCGCCATGGGCCTCATTCTCCTTGTTGTCGTTCTCATCCTTCTGTTCGGCGGCGGCGGCAGCTATTGGGGCTATAATCGCGGTTATTACGGCGGTCGCGGCCATGGCCTGATATGGTTCGTTCTGGTCATCGTGGTTTTGGTGGTGCTGTTCGGTGGCGGGCATTACGGCACGCAGATTTAGTCCAGGCCCCTCCAAGCTGCGCGGAACCGTGACTGGACGCGGGGCGTTGGATTAACCGGAATTCACAAGCTTACGAAATTCACAAGCTTACAATGGAGGGATCGCCGTGCGGGTCTTGTTTGGCTTCATTCTCGGAGTGGCGGTCACCATCGCGGGCGCCTACGCCTACGACGCGCAAACTGGCCGCACCATCAACGGCCTGTCGTCGGCTGCGGCTGACGGCCGGGCCCCGATGGTCAATTGGAGCGTCGTCAGCGACGACTGGAATGTTTTTCAAGCGACTGTGCGGGCGAAGACCGAGGATTTGGCGCAAAGCCTGAAGCGGCACACCGGGTGACGGTAACACGCCGGGCTGGCGCCTGAAAATCTCGCTTCAGTCCCGCGCTAAAGATTTTCCCGCTTGATCACCTCATAGCACTCGCAGGCACGCCCCGCGAGCGCGTTGCGATCGAGCAGTGTTATTTTGCCACGACTGTATTTGAGGAGACCCTGCTTTTGCAGTTCCTGGGCGAGCAGGGTCACGGTCGTTCGCCGCACACCGAGCATGTCGGACAGGATGTCCTGCGTCAGCGGCAGGTGATCGCTGCCGCTGCGGTCCGCGCTCAGCAACAGCCATCGGCATAATCGCGACGCGCTGTCGTGAACCGCGTTGCAGGCCACCAATTGTTGGGCTTCGATCCACAGTCTCTCGGTGTAGCGAAACACCAATTCACGCAGCGCCGGGCTCCCGCTGGCCACCTTCGCGAACCGGGCTGCGGAAATTGTCGAGAACACCCTTGGAATCTGCACCGTCGCCCGGGTGAACGACCGGCGTTCGCCGATAGCGCGCTGCACGCCGACCGCGCCCTCGCGTCCGATCATGGAGGTTTCGACCATATCGCCGTCGCCGGTCGCGACCAGGAGCGAGATCATGCCGGTCTCGGGGAAATAAATCTGATCGACGATATCGCCGGGTTCGAAGCAGACGACGCCGAGCGGCAAGGAGACTTGCTTCAAGTCCCGGGCCAACAACGCCAGCGTTTCGCGGGGCAACGCCGCGAGTATGCGATTGTCCCAGCGCCCCACCACCGGTGCATCCATCCGTCTGGGCTCCTGACCGCCCACACCCCCCGCGCCCCACCACCGGTGCATCCATCCGTCTGGGCTCCTGACCGCCCACACCCCCCCGGAAGATAAAAGGTGCGCCGTCCAGGCAAGCGGTCTCACTTGCGCCGCGCCGGTGAATCGGCCCGGATAGCCGACCAGGATAGCGCCGCTGGAGCAAAAGTTACGTCCGGTACCGTACCGAATATATTGGTTTTATTGCACAAAACCGGGGCTAGCCGATCAGACGCCGATATTCCTTCTCCGGCACGCCGTAGGCGTTTCCCGCGGCCTGTTCGAGACCTTTGCGGTTGAGCACCCCGATGTGATTTCGGCCGGTTTCGATCAGCTTCTTGCGCTTGAGAGTTTGCAGCGCTTCGGTCACGCCCGCTCGCCGGACTCCCAGCATCAGCCCGAGGAATTCGTGAGTCAGGAACAAGGCCTCGCCGTGGGTTCGATCATGCGCCATCAAAATCCAACGCGCCAGGCGCCGGTCGATATGCGCGCGTGCATTGGCGACGGCGGTGTGCGCCGTCTGCACCATGAAGACCTGGACGTAACTGAGCAATAAGTTGCGCAATGTCGGACTGGCGATCATGACCTTGCGCAAGGCTTCAACCCCGATCCGCAGCCCCTCGCCTCCCATTTGAATGTACGTCGAATGGGGCGATTGGTCGCCGCCGAGCACCACGGCCGTCCCCGTCATGCCCTCATTACCGACGAGACCGACTTCAACCTTCGTGTCGTCGGATTGAACCGCGACAACCGAGGCGATGCCGGCCTCTATGAACCAGACCGTTTCAATCCGCCTGTTGGGCCGTTCGAGATCTTTCTTGAGATCGAGCGGCATGGGCTGCAGATGCGGTTGCAATAATGCAAAATCGCGGGGCGACATCGCGGCAAGGAGGCGATTGCGTTGCGGTGAAGGCGCGCCAGGAACGGAAACTGAAGCCATGGCTCTTATCCCTTGAAAGGGGCAAGAGCACATCACGGTCTCTCAACCGCCCGCGCCCGAAGGTCGCTGCAAGCGGTGCTGCATAGATAAGCGTTCGCCGGCCAATAGCTATCAATTCTTGTGACGCATAAAAATGTACGGAACCGTCGCGTCGCGGTATCGTTAACTTTCGTTGGGCGCTTTCACACGAAAAAATCAGAGCGCCTGGCAAGACCTAACAACTGAACTGCCGAACCGGACCGGGCCCGAAGGCTTGGCCAGTCATAGCCGCGCGCATGTCGCTCTCAATCGCAAACAACTCCAATGGTCCGGTCGTTCTCGTGGTCGAGGACGAATTGTCCGTGCGGTACGATATTGCCGTCTGTTTGCGCGAGGCGGGCTATGTCGTGATCGAGGCCGCAAGCGGCGAGGAAGCGATCGCGTGCTGCAAGTCCGCCGCGATAATCGATATCGTCTTCACCGACATCAACCTCGACGGCATTGCGGACGCTTGCGATGTGGGCGAGTGTTTTCACAAAGATCGCCCAGGCTTGCCGGTGCTTTCCACCTCGGCGCAATCGATCCGCGGCCGAAAGGGTCAACCCGGCCGCAGCGTATTCGTCACCAAGCCGTATCGGCAGACCGAGATTTTGACCGCGTGCGCGCGCCTACGCAGCAAATCGACATTTTGAATTGACAGGACCGCAGGGCGGGCATTGCGGCGGCGCGGACTTGACGTCCGTTCCCGATCGTCGGCGCAATGTCCACGCGCACCCGGCGAGCGCGCCTAAAATCACCGGAACGCAACGCGGCGATTTCACCGTCCCTACAGCCGCCGCGCAGTTACGCCGCGCGGCGTTCGGCTCCCTCACCGTTCTCAAGCACGACGGTTGCGGCCGCCGTATTGGAAATTGGAATGTGATAGTTGCGATGCAACTCGGTGACGCGCCCGAGAAGCGCGCCGCGCATCGCCATCCAGTTGAGGAATTCGACGCCCTGGCGCGCCGCGCATCGCCATCCAGTTGAGGAATTCGACGCCCTGAGCGCCGGCCTCCGCCACCAGGTCGTGCACCGAGTAGCGCGCCAGCGTCTCCGGCTCGCCTGAGAGCTTGTCCATGCTGAGCTGGTCGAATTCCTTGTTGATGAAGCCGGCGCGCTTGCCGTCGAGCTGATGCGACAGCCCGCCGGTGCCGACCACCATGACGCGCAAATCCTGCGGATAAGACTCGATGGCGCGGCCGACGGAACGGCCGAGCGCCAGGCAGCGCTTGAGCGACGGCAGCGGATGCTGAACGGTGTTGATCGATATCGGCACGATCTTGACCGGCCATGTCTCGCCGGGCCACATCAGGGCCATCGGGATGGTCACCGCGTGGTCGATCAGCATGTCCTGGCACATCGTGATGTCGAATTCGTCGGCGACGAGCGTATTGATGACGTGCCACGACAAGGCCGGATCGCCGGCAATCGAACGCGACACCGGAATGCCCCAGCCTTCGTCCTGGTTGCGATACTCGTTCGCAGCGCCGACGGCGAAAGTCGGCAGCTTGTCGAGGAAGAAGTTCAGCCCGTGATCGTTGTAGAACACCACGGCGATGTCGGGTTTTTCCCGCGCCAGCCAGCCGTGGACGTAATCGAAGCCGCGAAAGAACGGCTGCCAATACGGATCGTTCTGCTTCTTGTCGGCGATCGCCTTGCCGATCGAAGGCACATGCGTCGTTGCAACGCCGCCGATAATTCTGGCCATGATCGCCTCCGTTTATCGGCCAGCCGCAGCGAGCTTGGCGTTGAATTCAGCGACGCTGGTGCCGGTCTGCTGCGCGCCGATGTCCTGGACGTTGAGCCCGAAAATGCCGGCGAGCTTCGCGAGGTAATAGACGTTGCCGCCGGCCTCGATCATGCGCAGCACGTTGCGGCTCTTGACCGCCGCTCGCTGCGCTTCAGTGAGCGCGAATTTGCGGCAATAGCCTTCCTCGTCATTGAGAAACGCCGCGCGGTTTTCGGCGCTGTTGAACGAGAAACACATCCGATTGAGCGCAAAACCCTTCTGCGCCTGATCGCCGTCGAACATGATGGTGCCGCGAATATCTTGGTTCATCCGTGTTTCCCCGTTCCATTGACAAGCCGGTTTTCCGGCTCGCTTAGTTATTTACGGCCGGGTGACTTGGCCTATTCCGCCGCCATCGTTCGCGCTGACGGCTGAGATGCGGCGGCGGCGCTCTTGAGCGATTGCAAATGGGGGCTCGATGCACCCTGCGGCCTGGCCGGGCGGTTGTGAGTGACACCGCGTGTTTGGCGTTCACCCCAGGCTAAAGCCACCGCGAAGATGGCGAAGCCGGCACACACCGCGCTTAATACGACGATCTGGCTGATTGACATGGCGGTCTCCTCTCCTAGCCAAGCGTACCGAGCCACCGCCGCCAGTAATTGACCTGAATCAAAAAGCCGCAGTCTTTGTCGGGGGTGGCGCAGCTAGTCGTCCTCGGCGCCCAGCACCCGGCCAGTCTTCGGGTCGACCAGATGCAGTGGCGTGCAGGCGGTGCAGGTCACCGGCTCGTAAGCCGCGTCGGCTTGCTCGACCGGCTCGTCCGCCGACCAGCCTTGGTCGTTCAATCCGGTATCGGGACAGCGGTATAGAAATGCGGGCATCGCGCACCAAGGCCCAAGACCCCGCCTTCCGGAATTGCCATAGGTCAAATTTCCGCCGGGTGACGGCGGCATTCCGGGCTGCTCACGACTTGTTCTCGGATTCTCCCGCCGGAGCGCCGCGCGTGCGGAACACGACAAAATGCGACATCAAGAAATTGACGATGAAACTGGCCAGGATGGCGAGCACTTTCGCCAACAAGATCGGCAAAGCAAGAATTTGCGCGGCGAACACCAGCACCGCGGTGTTGGCGATCAGTCCGGCGATACCCGAGACTATAAAGGCCAGATAAGCGCTCAAGCGCAATTTTCGCCCCGTTTCGGCGGCGAAGGTGATCCAGGAATTCATGACGTAGGATCCGCTCACCGCGACTGCCCACGACATGACGTTGGCGGCGATCAATAAGACGGTTTGCGGTGTGCCGCAGTGGCAGTCGTCCGCAAGCATCGCGAAGACGGCCAGCGCCGTCGCAGATCGTTCGAGCGCCACGCGCGCCAACAGGAACACGCCGAAATCGACAACGGTATTGGCCAAGCCGATGACCGCAAACGACGCCGCTTTAAGGCTGAGCGCCCGGTGGCGCCAGGCATTTTCCAGCCGGGCGCGGGTCGAGCGGAAGGGGAAGCGGGACGCCGCCGCCATCTGGGGCTTTCATTATCGGGGCTTCCGCATATCACGCCCGGCGGGAAACGCCAGCCGAGCCCTAGCAAGACGGAGGCCGGTAAGGGGGTGGGCGCAGCGTCCTACTTTGCGCTATAGAACGGCCCAGGAGCGAGCCCAAAAGCACCAATGAACGCCAACGCCGACCGCATCACGCCTATTGTCCGCGACCGCAATGCCGACGCGGATTCCGGTACCGCACCGGGCCTTTCGATCGTCGTGCCGCTCTATAACGAAGCGGCCTCGCTCGTACGCCTGCACGCGCGGCTCGCCGAAGTGGCGGAGCGGCTTGCCGCCACCCGGTCGCTGGCCTGCGAGGTGGTCTATGTCGACGACGGCAGCCGTGACGACACGCTTGCCATCGCGCGCGGGCTACCGGCCAGCACCCTCGACATTCAGGTCGTGTCGCTGTCGCGCAATTTCGGCAAGGAGGCAGCCTTGCTCGCCGGCCTCGATCATTCCCGCCGCGGCGCGGTGTTGTTCATCGACGGCGATGGCCAGCACCCGCCCGCATTGATCGATACCTTGGTCGGACACTGGCTCGATGACGATTGCGACGTCGTCTATACCGCCAAGGCCAATCGCGCAAACGAGTCATGGTCCAGGCGCGTCGCCGTGCACGCCTTCTACACGCTAATCAATTGGGGCGCGCGCACCAAGATTCCCGAAGATGCCGGCGACTTTCGGCTGTTGTCGCCGCGCGCGGCGAACGCATTGCGGCGACTGCCGGAGCGCAACCGCTTCTTCAAGGGCCTGGCGAGCTGGATCGGCTTTCGCCAGCTGCGGATCGATTACGAGCCGGAAGCGCGCGTCGACGGCCGCAGCACCTGGAATACCCGCCGCCTGATCGGACTGTCGGTCAATGGTTTGACCGCATTCTCGGTGGCGCCGCTGCGCTTTGCCACCATGCTCGGGGTGGTGCTTGCCGTGATCGCGTTTCTTTACGGGTTGCAGATCGTCTACGAGACCTTGGTCTATGGCGGCCAGGTGCCGGGCTATCCGTCGCTGTTCGTCGGCATCATGGTGCTCGGCGGCATGCAGCTCATCATGCTCGGCGTGGTCGGCGAATATATCGGCAAGATTCTCGAAGAGATCAAAGGCCGCCCGGTCTACTTCGTCGCCGAGCACGACGTGAAGCTCGCGGCCGATGCGAAGCAGGCGTCGCCCGACGCCCGCACCGCGGCCGAATGATCCAACACATACAGCAACCGGCAAAGCAGCACGGCAAACACCGGCACATCTGGCTTTGCGCCGACGATTACGGCATTTCGCCAGGCGTCAATTCAGCGATCCGCGATCTGTTGGCGCGCCGCCGGATCAACGCAGCGTCGGTGATGGTCGTCGCGCCAAGCTTTTCGCACTCCGAAGCAACCGCGCTTCTTGACGTCGCGGCGCCGCGCGCCGCGGTCGGGTTGCATCTGACCTTGACGGCGCCGTTCCGCCCCATTTCGCACGGTTTCGCGCCGCTCCATCACGGCGCCTTCCCTTCGCTTGCCGCGGTCATGCAGCGCGCCCATTTGCGCCGGTTTGCCTCCGAGCTTTTGACCATCGAGATCGTGCGCCAGATCGAGGCATTCGCAGCCGCATTCGGCCGCGCGCCGGATTTCGTCGATGGTCACCAGCATGTCCAGCTCTTCCCGCAGATCGGCGAAGCGGTGTTGCGGGTCATGAAGGATGCCGCGCCCGCGGCTTGGGTGCGTCAATGCGGTCGCGCACTGCCGGCGCATAAGCGCTTCGCCGACAGCAAGGCGCTGTTGCTGGATGGCTTAAGCCGCCGCTTCCGCCGCGTCGCCGCGCGGCAGGGCGTCGCCACCAACCCGGCTTTCGCCGGCGCTTATGCTTTCCGCGCCCAAGCGGATTACGCAAAATTGTTCCCGAATTTTCTCGACCATCTGCCGGACGGCGGGGTCGTCATGTGCCATCCCGGCAAAGTCGACGCCGAGTTGCGACGGCTCGACGCGCTCACCGATCTGCGCCAGCATGAATACGCGTTCTTTCTCGGCGACATATTCCCGAGCATGCTGACCGAGCACGGCGTCGTCATTAACCCCTGAATCAACACGCGTGCGAGCTAAGATTTTAGGAGATCGACATGGAACGCATCCTCATCACCGGCGCCGCCGGCCAAATCGGCGAGGCTTTGCGCAAGGGCCTGCGCGGCAGCTATTCGCTTATTCGCCTGCTCGACATCGCGCCGCAGGGCTTGGCGGAAGGCGGCGAAGAGATCGTCGCCGCCGACATCGGCGACATGGCCGCGCTGGAACAAGCCATGAAGGGTATCGGCGCCGTGGTGCATCTCGCGGGCGCATCCCAGGAAGCCGACTGGGAGAAGGTGCTGCCGCTCAATATCGCGGGGTGTTTTAACGTCTTCGAGGCGGCGCGCCGCCAAGGCGTCAAACGCGTCGTCTTCGCCAGCTCAAATCACGCGATCGGATTCCATCGGCGCGAGCGCTTCATCGACAACACCGTCGCTCCCCGCCCGGATTCGCGTTACGGGGTTTCGAAGGTGTTCGGCGAAGCGCTCGGCCGCCTCTATGCCGACAAGCATGGCATCAGCGTCGCCTGCCTGCGCATCGGCACCTTCCGGAGAACCGACCGGCCGACGACCGCACGCGAATTGCTGACCTGGATCAGCCACCGCGACATGGTGCAACTGGTGCGCCGCTGCATCGACCACCCGAATTACCACTTCGCGATCGCTTATGGCGTTTCCAACAATTTGCGCAACCGCTGGGACAACACCAACGTGAAGTTTCTCGGCTACCGTCCCGAAGACGACTCCGAGGTATTCGCGGCGGAAATCTTGGCGCAGGGCAAAAAAGAAGACGAAATCTCGGCCCAGTTCCACGGCGCCCATTATTGTCCGATGGGATTTACCGGCGACACGGCAGAGATCGACTAAACGCGATGCGCCGCGCCGGAGCTGCGCCCTAGGTTGCATACTCATAAAGGATTCCGTTTTGGGGCGGAATGTGATTCAAGCTCTTTGAAGGAGTTTGGCCATGGCTCGCTACGAACTGACGGAGTTTGAGTGGAAGGTCATCCAGCCGCT
>JBEKRD010000170.1:0-5552 GCA_049519075.1 Xanthobacteraceae bacterium
CCTGGCCTGACGCTGGAGCCATGGGGACGAAAGCTCCCTATGGCGAGAACCGCGGTGGAACGCCGATAGGCGAGCCCTCTCGCAAGAGGGCGCCGCACGCGCAGGTGCGGAGGTTGGATTGCGCGTCTGTCGGCGTTCCGCTTCCTTTCTTTATTGGTTTGGTATTGGCGAAACCGGGCGAAGCGAACAGCGAAAACGAGGCACCACCCCTCGGATTTACTTTTCCTCCTCAAGTTTTGCGCTGAACGTAACGGGTTTTTCAGTTCGCGCGCGTGACGGCGTGGCGCGAGGACGGAAGCGCTCATCCGCACCCGCGATAGCGGGGGAGGGGGACCACCCGCAGGGTGGTGGAGGGGGCGTCTGACTCAGAGCTTCGTTTTCGTCGCAGGAGGATCGTCGATGCCGACGCCCCTTCCACCACCCCGCTGCGCGGGGTGGTCCCCCTTCCCCGCCTTCGCGGGGCAGGAAAGAGCCAACAACTCACGCTCGCGCATACTTCCCGCGGTTGAAGAAGCGGTCCTTCTGGTCGTCCGACGCGGTGTCGCGGTTCGACTTGATCGCGGCGACTTTGGCGAGCGCGGCCTTGACCGCCGGCCGCGCCGAGATGGTGTCGATGTAGCGTTTCAGGTTCGGCCGGTTGGAGATGTCGATGTCCATCAGCGTGCTATTGCGAAGCCACGGGAAGGTGGCGATATCGGCGATGGTGTATTCGTCGCCGCAGATATAGGGCCGCGTTGCCAGCCGTTCCTCGAACAGATCGTAAAGCCGCTGCACCTCGGTGCCGTAGCGGGTGACTGCGTAATCGTTTCCCGGCGGAGCGAAGCGGCGGAAATGCACGCGCTGGCCGAACATCGGTCCGATCCCGGTGAGCTGGATCATCAGCCATTGCAGCACGTCGTATTTCTTGGCCGTGTCCTTGGGCAGGAATTGTCCGGTCTTTTCGGCGAGATACATCAGAATCGCGCCGGACTCGACCACGGTATAAGGCTTACCGTCGGGGCCGTCGTGATCGACGATCGCGGGAATTTTCGAGTTCGGATTGATCTTGATGAAATCCGGGCTGTACTGCTCGCCTTTCCAGACGTCGATAAAATGCTCGCGGTACGGCAGCTTGGTCTCTTCGAGCATAATGTAGATTTTCTGCACGTTCGGGCTGGTCAGCGCATAAAGATCGATCATGGCAATGTCCTCAACGGTCCTTGGGAGGCCGCGAAACTATCGACCCGCGCCGCTCCCGGCAAGGCGGCGCAACCGGCGCCAAAGGCCGCGCGTTGCGGCCGCGCCTGCCCTTGTGCCGCGTCACCGAGGGCGCGTAGGCTTGGGGCAGGGATCAAGAAGAATACGAATGAATGGGGGAACAGGATGCAGCGCTTATTGAAGGCCTTCGCCATCATCGTTGCAGCATGCGTGGTCGCAGTGTGTGCGATCGGCGCGGCACGCGCCGACGACTATCCTAATCGCCCGATCCGCCTTTATGTCGGCTATCCGCCCGGCGGAACCGTCGATATCTGCGCACGCATCATCGGCCAATATCTGTCCGAGCATCTGGGGCAGCAGTTTGTGATCGAAAACAAACCCGGCGCCGGCAACAATCTTGCGACCGAAATGGCCGCCCGCTCGACGCCCGATGGCTATACGCTGTTCCTGGCCAATCCGGCCAATGCGATTAACGCCACGCTCTATAAGAATCTGTCGTTCAACTTTCTCGCCGACATGGCGCCGGTCGCCGGCATCATCAAGGTGCCGAACGTCATGGAGGTCAATCCCAATGTCCCGGCGAAAACCGTGGCGGAATTCATCACTTACGCCAAAGCCAATCCCGGCAGGGTCAATCTGGCGTCGTCCGGCATCGGCACCTCGGTGCATCTGTCCGGCGCCCTGTTCATGATGATGACCGGCGTCGATCTCATCCATGTGCCGTATCGCGGTGCGGCGCCGGCGCTGACCGACATGATGGGCGGCCAGGTCCAGGTGATGTTCGACAATCTGCCGTCGTCGATTGCCTATATCCGCGACGGCCGCCTGCGTGCGCTCGGCGTCACCACCGCCGACCGCAATCCGGCGCTGCCCGATGTGCCGAGCGTCAGCGAAACCGTGAAGGGCTATGAAGCGGTGGCGTTTTTCGGCATCACCGCGCCGATGGGCACGCCGCGCTCGGCAATCGACAAACTGAACAAGACGGTGAACGACGCGCTCGCCGACCCCGCGATGAAGGTAAGGCTCGCGGAGCTCGGCGGCGAACTGATCCCGGGCACACCGGAGGATTTCGGCAAGCTCGTCGCCTCAGAGACCGCCAAATGGGCCCCCGTCGTCAAAGCCACCGGCGCGACGGCGGAGTAGGCGCGTGACGCGGTTGATCGTTGCGGCCTGCCTGATCGGGATTTGCGCGCCGGCTTTGGCGCAGGATTATCCGACGCGGCCGATGCGGTCGCTGGTGGCGACCAGCGCCGGCGGCACCAGCGACATTTTCATGCGCGTCTTGGGCGAAGAAGTCCGCAAGCGCTGGGGGGAGCCCATCGTGGTCGAGAACCGGCCCGGCGGCGCCATGAATGTCGGCGGCCGGGCCTGCGCCGAGGCGCTCAATGACGGCTATACGATCTGCATTCTGCCGTCCGAGACGCTGGCCTATAACCAGTTCCTGTTCAAGAAAATCCCCTACGATCCGGAGAAAGACTTCGCGCCCATCACCAATCCGTTCTTCTCGACCCAGGTGCTGGTGGCCAATGCCGCGCTGAACGTGCACTCGCTTACCGATCTCGCGGCGCTGTCGAAGGCAAAGCCCGGCACGCTGAGCTACACCGCGGCATCGATCCCGCTGATCGCGTTCATGGACAAATGGACCAAGGCGACCGGCGCCGACATCGTCAAAGTGCCGTTCCGCGGCGGCGCTGAAGCGCTCAATACGCTGATGGGCGGCTCGACACCGATCGCGTTTTACGGCGTCGCCAATTGGCTATCCTATATCCGCAACGGCACCGTCACCGCGCTGGCGGTCGACAGCAAGCGGCGTTCGCCGCTGCTCCCCGACGTGCCGACACTGACCGAGCTCGGTTATGGAGACAACCTCACGCGGCTCTATTTCGGCATCGTGGCGCCGGCCGGAACGCCGCAGCCGATCATCCAGAAACTGCGTGACGAATTCGCGGCGATCGGCGGCGATCCGGAATTCCGGCAGAAACGGATGATCGACGTCGGGCTCGAACCGGTGTTCGACACGCCGGAACAATTCGCGGGCTTCCTCAAAGAGGACCGTGCCGCATCAGCGCGCCTCGTCCGCGAAGCCGGCATGGAACCCGAATGATTCGAACCCGAGCCTTTGGCGCCAGTGTGAGTAGCGACCTTACCCCCTTGTTGGAGCAAACATGATCATTGAATGGCATACCCATGTCTATCCGCCCGAAGAAGCCGCCGCCGATGCGCTGACCTGGGACGGCAAGAGCGGTCCGACCTGGGCGGGACGCTGCCCGATGACGCTGGAAAACGTGCTCGACGCCCATCATCGCTGCGGCATCGATGTGACGGTGTTCAGCAACGCCGCGCATTACATGCGCGGCAAAGCCGACGCCGAAGAACTGAAAGCGATCCAGCGCTGGTCCGATTACGCAGCCGAGATTCAAGGCCAGCACAAGGGCGTGCTCTACGGCTTCGCTACCATGCTGCCCTGCGGCGGTCCGGCTTTCATCAAGGAGACCGAGCGCGCGATCCGGCAGCTCGGGCTCAAAGGCATTTTGATCCATTCAAGCCATAAGGGTCATTATCCGGACGACGACGAGGCCCGGCCGTTCTGGGAGCTGGTGCAGGATCTCGGCGTGCCGGTGTTCATTCATCCGCCGCATGTCGGCTTCGGCGAGGAGCGCGTGCGCGAGTATCGGCTGGCGTCGAGCGTCGGCCGGCCGGCGGATCTTTGCCTGGCGCTGTCGCGGCTGATCGTGCGCGGCATTTTGGAGGATTTCCCGCGCGCAACCATCGTCGCCTCGCACGGCGGCGGCGGCATTTGCGAGGTCATCGGCCGGCTCAATTATGCCTATGAGCTGCAGGACGAGTGCTACTTTCTAGGATCCTACACGCCGCTCAAGATCAAGCATGAGCCCGGCCATTATCTCAAGCGCATGTATTTCGACACGGTGAGCTATCACCCGCCGGCTGCGCAGCTGGTGGTCGACACCGTCGGCGCCGATCACGTGCTCTACGGCAGCGACGCGCCGCCTTTGACCTCGCTCAAGCCGCGCGCCATCAAGCTGGTCGAGAGCTTGCGGCTGACGGACGCCGAGCGCGAGAAGGTTTTTTGGCGTAATGCGGCAAAGCTGTTGAAGCTCGATGTGCCGACATAACACAGGCACATTGCTCGGCAGTCAGCCGATCATGCGAGCGCCGCGTCGCCGGCAAGCGCGCCAGCGACGCGGTCCCGATCGATGTTTACAGCGTGCTCTTGAACAGGTCCGTCATCGCTTGCCAGGACCGCTGATCGGCCGTGGCATCGTATTTCGAACCATGTTCGGGGCTCGACGGATGCACTTTGTCGGTGAAGGCGTGCATCACGCCGCCGTAGAGCACGACCTGCCAATCCGCGACCTTGCCGTCGGTCATCTCCTTCTCGAAGGCGTCGACGGCTTGGGCGTTGACGATCGGATCGGCGGCGCCGTGCAGCACCAGCACATGGGCCTTGATGTTCCTGGCGTTCTCGGGCGTCGGCGTCGGCAGTGCGCCATGGAAGGTCACGACGTCGACCAGCGCCGCCCCATTGCGCGCCAGATCGAGCGCCGGCGCACCGCCGAAACAATAGCCGATTGCGGCGAGCTTGGTGGTATCGACCATCGGCGATTGGCGCAGCTGATCGAGCCCGGCCTGTGCGCGCGCCAGCAGGAGCGCACGATCTTTCATGTATTTGCCCATCTCGGCGCCGGCGGTTTGCGGCGTATCCGGCCGCACGCCCTTGCCATAGACATCGGCGACAAAGGCGACGTAGCCCAGTTTAGCAAGCCGTTCCGCAACGTCCTTCTCATGGCCGGACGGTCCCATCCATTGCGGAAATACCAAAACGCCGGGACGCTTGCCTTTGGCGGCGTCGTCATAGACGAGCCAGCCTTCGAGTGTGGTGTCGCCCTGCTTGTAAGCGACGGTCTGCGTTTTGACTGCGGCTTGCGCCGAACCTGTGGCGAGCGTCACGGCGGTGCAAAGTGCCGCGGCGAGAAGCGGAATTCTCATACAAGTCCTCCAGGATATGTTTTGTGGTTACGACGGGAAAGCTATCGACGGGCAAGTCACCCAGAACGGATTGTAGCAAAATGCTCAGCGCGCGGTAGGTCGTCATTGCTTCCGCGCCGGGTGCGGCGATAATGAGCATCGACAATGAGCATCCACAGCCATCGAGCGATCAAGCGAATGTGTGCAAGCGAGTGAATCCATGACCCTGCCAAAAACGAAATCGCCCGAGGAATTGCGCAGCTATCGCTGGTTCGGCCACAACGATCTGCGCTCCTTCGGCCATCGTTCGCGGCTGCGCCAGATCGGCTATGACCGCGCCGATTGGGTCGGCAAGCCGGTGATCGGCA
>JBEKRD010000171.1:0-5081 GCA_049519075.1 Xanthobacteraceae bacterium
CGGCCCCTCGCAGGCTAAGCCCTGAAAGCGCCGGCGCCACGGCCCGATGCCGTGGCGCTTGGCGATCTCTTCAACCGCCATGAAGCCGATATTGTGCCGGTTGCCGACATAGCGCGCTCCCGGATTTCCAAGTCCGACCAGGAGCAGCATGGTCGTCGTCCTATGCGGCTAACCTCACTTCTTGTCGCCACCACCGCCAGCCGGCGCGGCGCCGCCGGCCGCAGCGCCTGGCGCTGCACCCGGAGCACCCGGAGCGCCTGTCGGCGCGGGTCCGGCAGCGACGGCCGCGGCGGCGGCTGCTGCTGCGGCAGCTGCGGCTTCGGCCGCGGCCTTCATTTCTTCCGCATAGCCCGACGGCGGCACAACCGTGACCAAAGTGATGTCGCGGCCGGCGATGGCGCGAACCCCCTCCGGCAGCGTGATGTCGCTCAAATGCCTGGAGTGATTGATGTCGAGCTCGCCGACGTCGACCTCGATGCCGGTCGGGATCGCGTCGGCGCGGCAGCGCACCTCGATGGTGTGCGTCACGATCGAAACCGTGCCGCCGCGCTTGACGCCCGGCGATTGTTCCGCGTTGCGCACATGGATCGGGATATTGACGCGGATCGTCGCACCTTCGCCCAACCGCATGAAGTCGACATGCAGCGGCAGGTCGCGCACCGCGTCGAGCTGGAAGTCGCGCGGGATCACGCGGTGCTTCACGCCGTCGACCTCGACGTCATGGATGGTGGTGAGAAAACGGCCGGCATAGATGCGCTGGCGCAAATCGGCGTAATCGAGCGAAATGGGCAGCGGCGCCTTGCCGTCGCCATAGATGATTCCGGGTACCCGGCCGGCACGACGTTCGGCCCGGGCGGCCCCCTTGCCTGCCCGCGAACGCGCTGCCGCCTTGATCAGATTGACGGTCGCCATGGTGAGATCCTTGTCCAAAACCCTGTTTTAAAAGGGAAATTCCGCGGGAAGCCTCCAGGGGTGCTGTAGCAGCGCGCGGACGCCGCGCTTATAGCGGCGCTGGATCTTAAAAACAAGGAATGCGGTAAGGCCGATAAAGGCCGGCTCAGAACGTGCCGGGGTTGGTCTCCCCCGCAGCCGGGCCGCCCGCGGGCGGGTAACTCGGCGGGGCATAGGACGCACTCGTCTGTGTGCCGATATTGGCGACCGCGGCTTCAAGGGCCGCCACCCGGCCTTTAAGCGTCTCGTTCTCCTCGCGCGCCAGGCGGGCCATCTCCTTGACCGCCTCGAAATCCTCGCGCTTGACCAAATCGAGATCGCGCAACCAGCGCTCCGCCTGGGTGCGGAACAATGTCTCGAATTCGCGCCGCACGCCTTGCGCGACGCCGGCCGCGTCATTCATTAAGCGCGCGACCTCGTCGAAGAAACGGTTTGTCGTCTGCACCATGATCGCCTCCAAGCTCCGCTTTGCGAAAAGCTCCTCATGGCGAAGCCTCGCCAATCCTCGCGCCCGGCGCGCTTGCCATAGGACGACACAATGGCGATGGTGCGGCGCGGCCGCAAGGGGGCTTGGCCGCGAGGAACACGCGGCCGCGGCGCAATCAAGCACGGCGCGGCGCGTTTAAGGAAAGCCCATTGATGTTCGTTCTGCCGGTCATTCCCTATCCCGTCATCAACCCGATCTTGATCTCCGTCGGACCGCTCGCGGTGCGTTGGTATGCGCTCGCCTATATCGTCGGCATCATCGCCGGCTGGTTTTATGCCCGCGCGATTATCGTTTCCGAGCGATTGTGGGGCGGCAAAGCGCCGTTCACCGTGCTCGACTTCGACGATTTCGTGATCTGGATCACGCTCGGCATCATCCTCGGCGGTCGCACCGGCTACGTGCTGTTTTACAATTTTCCGCACTTCGCCGCCCATCCGATCGAGATTTTGCAATTGTGGAACGGCGGCATGTCGTTTCACGGCGGCGTCATAGGCTGCGCCGTCGCTATTATCGCGTTCGCGCTGCGCCGGCGCATCCCGATGCTGTCGCTCGCGGATGTGACCTGCGCGGTGGCGCCGATCGGGCTGTTTCTCGGCCGGCTGGCCAATTTCATCAACGGCGAATTGTGGGGTCGGCCGACCGACGTGCCCTGGGCCATGGTATTTCCCAACGGCGGCCCGATCCCGCGGCATCCGAGCCAGCTCTATGAAGCAGCGCTGGAGGGGGTCGTTTTGTTCATCCTGCTCGCCCTCGTGGTGCGCGCGGGCGGACTCAAGCGCCCAGGCCTTGTCGCCGGCGTGTTTACGCTCGGCTACGGCGTCGCGCGCATCACCGGCGAACTGTTCCGCGAACCGGACATCCAGTTAGGCTTTCTCTGGGGCGGCCTGACCATGGGCATGCTGCTGTGCGTTCCGTTGATGCTGGCCGGCATTGCGCTGCTCAGCGTCGCCTTGACGCGCGAATCGCAAGCTAAAAACCCGACCGGGAAAAATGGCTGACGTGCGTTCGCCACTGGAGAACGAAATTCGCCGGCTCATCGCCGTGGCCGGGCCGATGCCGCTTGCCGACTACATGCGGCTGTGCCTGACGCATCCGCAATACGGCTATTACATCAATCGCGATCCGCTTGGCGCCGGCGGCGATTTCGTCACCTCGCCCGAGATCAGCCAGATGTTCGGCGAATTGATCGGATTGTGGATGGCCTCGGTCTGGCAACAGATGGGCGCGCCGGAAAACGTGCGCATCATCGAGCTCGGCCCCGGACGCGGCACGTTGATGCACGATGCGCTGCGTGCGGCGAACGTGCTGGGCGGCTTCCGCAGCGCCATCGTCGTGCATCTGGTCGAGATTTCCCCCACGCTGCAACAGATCCAGCAACGCCGGCTGGAACGGATCGACGTGCCGGTGATGTGGCACACGGCGCTCGACGAGGTGCCGCGCGGCCCCAGCATCATCGTCGCCAACGAGTTCATCGACGCGCTGCCGATCCATCAGGCGGTCAAACAGCCGGGAGGCTGGCATGAGCGCGTCATCGACGTCGCGCCCGACGGCAACCTGTTCATCGGCGAAGCTCGCGAGCCGTTGCCGTTCTTCGAAGCCTCGATGCCGCGCGCCTTGCGGGCGGCGCCCGAGGGCTCGATTTATGAATGGCGCGCCGACACCACGGCGCTCGAACTGGGTCGGCGCATGCGCACCGATGGAGCGGCTCTGATCATCGATTACGGTCATGCCCATTTTGGCCTGGGCGACACGCTGCAGGCGGTCGCCGGACACGCCTTCACCGACCCGCTGCGGGCGCCGGGCATGGCCGATCTGACCGCGCACGTCGATTTCGAGGCGGTGGGGCAAAGCGCCGAGAGTATTGGCGCGCGCATCCACGGTCCGATCCGCCAGCGCGACCTGTTCCTGCGGCTGGGGATCGAGCAGCGGGCGGCGGCGTTGAAGGCCGCCGCGCCGCGCGACAAGGCCGCGGACATCGAGATCGCGTTGTCGCGGCTGATCGCTGATGGCGCGCGCGGCATGGGCGAATTGTTCAAGGCGATGGTCATCGCTGCGCCCGAACTCGGCCCGCTGCCCGGCTTCGAGGAGCCGTCATGAAAATCGAAGCCGCCTCGCTGGCGCTGACCGGCATCCGGCACGGCTTCTTCACCCGCTCCGGCGGCGTTTCCGATGGACTTTATGGCAGCCTCAACGGCGGCGTCGGCTCGCGGGACTTGAGCGCGAACGTCGCGGAGAATCGCGGCCGCATGGCGGCAGCGCTTGGCGTCGAGCCGCGCCGCTTTCTCACCGCCTATCAGATCCATTCGCCCAAAGTCGTCGTCGCAGAAGCGGCTTTCACCGGCGAAACTTGGACCAGCGACACCCGACCGCATGCCGACGCCATTGTCACCCGCATGCGGGCACTTGCCGTCGGCGTGACCACCGCCGATTGCGGACCGGTTTTGCTTGTCGATCCGCACGCGCAGGTGATCGGCGCCGCGCATGCCGGCTGGCGTGGCGCGCTTTCGGGCGTCATCGAAGCCAGCGTCGAGGCCATGGAGCGGCTTGGCGCCAGGCCCAGCGACATCCGCGCCGCCATCGGTCCCATGATCCGGCAAGCGAGCTACGAAGTCGGCCCCGATCTGATCGCGCGCTTCGCTGCCGAAGATCACGCCAGCAGCCGATTCTTCTCCCCGGCCGCGCGCGCGGACCATGCGCTGTTCGATCTTGCCGGCTATGTCGCGGCGCGGCTCGTCCGCGCCGGCGTCGGCCACGTCGAAGATCTCGGCCTGTGCACCTATGCCGATCCTGACAGATTTTTCAGCTATCGCCGCTCAACGCACCGGGGCGAGGCCGACTACGGCCGACATGTGAATGCGATCGCGCTGACGTGAAGCTTCCGGATAGAGCGTCAACGCTCTGGCCGTGCTTAGCCGCGAATCGCGGCTTCACTTCGGCATGGATGAAGGACGGCGCGCGCTATGGCGGACGCCATGAATCACGATCTCGTCGTCGGCCGCTTGATAAAAAATCAGGTATGGATAGGGAAAGGCGACCACGCGCCGCATTCGGCCTTTGCTCGTAAGCTGACCGGCCAGGGGATGTCGCAATAAGAGATTGATAACGACCGGAATGCGCGCCTGCACACGGTGGGCACCCTGGGGTGACCGCGCCTCGATATAGGCTAAGACCTCATCGAGTTCAGCAGCAGCCCGCCGGGTGTAGCGAAGCCTCACAGCCCATGCTTCGCCCAGATGGCGCGCACCTGTTCGTCGGTCGCAAATTCACCGCGATCTGCCTGCGCAAGGGATTCGTCGAACGAGGCTTCCTCCTCGGCGCTCAATTGCAGCACAGGCTGATCTTCGCCTGCCAATTGGAGAAGGATGCGCGCAAGGTCGTCCTGCATTTCAGCGGGAAGACCGCGCACGGTTACAAAAGCTTGTTCCAGCAGTTTGGTCATCATCAAAAAAATAGACCTTCTCTCCTTGCCGCAATATAGCACAAATTGCACGAATTGCAGCGGAAAAAGCTTGCGGAGACAAGCTCTTGATTCATGTTGCCAGCCCCCCACGCGCCTAGTATCAGGACCTTGCTTTTGTTGGGGCATGATCTGTTCCGAAAACCGGTTTCTTCTTTTCGGGATCATGCCCAGGGGGCGCGCGCA
>JBEKRD010000172.1:0-9480 GCA_049519075.1 Xanthobacteraceae bacterium
AGCCGGATCAACCAATCGCTGCACTTTGTCAGTGCCATTAGCTTTCTGTTTTCTTATGTGATGATCTTCAAGGATCCGGCGATCTCCGCGCTCGCCGGCTGGTTGATCGCCATGACGACACGGCAGACCGGACATTTTTTCTTCGAACCGAAAGATTACGACCAGGCGAACAACGCCACGCATGAACACAAGGAAGAGATCAAGGTCGGCTATAATCTGCGGCGCAAGGTCGTGCTGATGACGATCTGGGCGCTGTCGCCGCTGCCGCTGTATCTCGACCCGACGTTTTTTGGCATCTTCAAGCCGCACGCCAATAATGCCGAATTTGTCCGCCATGTCGCGGAAATCTGGCTTGCGATCGGCATCGGCGGCCTGCTGTTCCGCACCGTGCATTTGTTCTTCATCAGGGACGTGCAGACCGGTCTGGTCTGGGCGACCAAAATCCTCACCGATCCGTTTCACGACATCAAGCTTTACCACAAGGCGCCGCTCGCGCTGTTGCGCGGCGAGTTGATCGATCCCGGCATCGGCCTGCACCACTGGGACGACGACGAAGAGGTCGAGGAAGCGCCGCGGCCGACCTGAGCGGCTTCCGCCGGTTTCGGCTAATCGCTTTGCCGCTCGCGCGGTCCAAACAATCGATGGCGGACCATCTCTTTGAGGATGGTCCGCTTGATTGTTTTGTCGGTCAAAGCAGGGTTCTTCCACCACCAGCCGTCGTCCTGCATGGCCTTGGCGGCGGCGACGAAACGATCCGCCACCGCTTCGAAGTGGGCTTGGCTGTAATTGAGACTGAAGATCAGCCGCCCGGTGCCGATCCAGCTCAGCGCCAGGCCTTCGGTGCGCAGATAATATTGCAGCATCCAGTTGTAGCGCGACGGCTGCGTGTAGCAGACCGTCCAGATCGACGACATGTTGGCCAGCACCACCGGCAGTCCGGCGGCGGCGAGGCGCATATTGAGGCTTTGCGCACGATCGTCCCAGATGCGGTCGAGATCGCGGTAGAGCGCGTCGGCCTGCGGTGTCTGCAGATGCGCCAAGAATTCGTTCATCGCCGCCATCACGTAAGGATGCGAGTTGAAGGTGCCGCGGGCAAAGCAGATATCCGCCGGGCGGTTGTCGCGATAGCGTTTCATCAGCTCGCGCTTGCCGCAGACGACGCCGACCGGCAAGCCGCCGCCGAGCGTCTTGCCGTAAGTGACAAGATCCGCGCGCACGCCGAAATAGTCCTGCGCGCCGCCCTTGGCGAGGCGGAAGCCGACAAACACCTCGTCGAAAATGAGAACGATATTGCGTTCGGTGCAGACCTCGCGCAGCCGCTTGAGCCAGGCGGCATAGGCCTCCTTGTCGAAATGCGCGCTGCGGCTGGAGTCGAGGAGCGAGGAATCGCTCGGCGCCGAGCCGTTCGGGTGCAGCGCTTGGAGCGGATTGACCAACACGCAGGCGATGTTGCGCCGCGTCCGCAGCACATGCAGCGCCCGTTCCGACATGTCGTTGAGCGTATAGGTTTCGTGCGCCGGCACCGGATTGCCGACGCCCGGCTGCACATCGCCCCACCAGCCGTGATAGGCGCCGGCAAAGCGCACCAGATGCGAGCGCTTTGTGTGGTAGCGGGCAAGCCGCACCGCCTGCATCACCGCTTCGGTGCCCGACATGTGGAACGAGACTTCGTCGAGGCCGGAAATCGCCTTAAGGTGCTTGGTGTTCTCGACGATCAGCGGATGATAGGGCCCGAGCACCGGACCGAGCTCGCGCACAAGCGCTGCGCCGCGCTCGATCGCTCCTTTATAGAAATCGTTCCCCAAGAGATTGACGCCGTAGGAACCGGTCAGGTCGTAGGCGCGATTGCCGTCGAGGTCGGTCACCGTCACGCCACTGGAGGATTGCACGAAGGCGGCGGCCGGCAGGGCGGCGCTCACCATGCGGCGATATTGAAACGGCACCCGATAGGCGTCGGTGAACTGCAGATCGGAAATATTCGCGCTGGCCTCGGTCGTCAGCCTGATGGTCTCAGCGAATCGCGTTCGGTAAAGCGCCGAAAGCCTGGCGAAACCGGCGCGGCGGCGCTCAGCGATTTCCGCAGGCGCCCCGTCGGAGCAAAAAAACCGATCTTCGCCGTAGTCGTAGAACGGCACGAAAGCCGCGAGCCGCCGCGAAATCCGGGCATGGCCGGCGAGCGATTTGTGCTTGGCCTGCGACAGTTCAAGCCGCTTGCGCAGCTTCACGACCGAGCCGGCGAGCGCCGCGGCGCCGAGCCCGTAAAAGGCAAGAGTAGGCGTAGTCCATGGCATCGAATCGCGGTTTAGCTCGGAGTTCTAACAATTCCATGACAGTGCCAACTCCAGTGCAAACGCCGCTGCGGACTCAAATCCTGCGGATCTTCGACCAGGAGGACATCAATTTCCTCCTCACCAACCGCATCCCGCGGCGACTGGCCACCCAATTCATCGGCTGGTTCAGCCGCATCGAGCAGCCGCTGGTGCGCGACCTGTCGATCGCGCTGTGGCGGCTGTTTTCCGATCTCGATCTCACCGAGGCCAAGCAAACCGAATTCAACAGCCTGCACGATTGCTTCGTCCGTGAGCTTAGATCAGGCGCCCGGCCGATCGACGGTACGGCCGGCGTGCTGGTCAGCCCCTGCGATGCCATTGTCGGCGCCTGCGGCAAAATCGAGGACACCGAGCTTTTTCAGGCCAAGGGCTTTCCCTACACGCTGCAAGACCTGCTGTGCGATCCCGCGTTGGTCGCCGAGCATCGCTACGGCCGCTATGTGACGCTGCGGCTGAAATCGAGCATGTATCACCGCTTTCACGCGCCCTATGACGGCCATATCGATCAGGTGACCTACATCTCCGGCGACACCTGGAACGTCAATCCGATTGCGCTCAAGCGCATCGAACGGCTGTTCTGCAAGAACGAGCGCGCGGTGGTGCGGATGACGCTTGCACCGGGCGGCGAGCCCATCACTCTGGTGGCGGTCGCTGCAATCCTTGTCGCCAGCATTCGCCTGCACTGCCTCGATATTGTGCTGAATAGGAACTACCACGGCCGCGACGTTATCCCTTGCGATGCGAAAGTCAGCAAAGGCGAGGAGCTTGGCTGGTTCGAGCACGGCTCGACTATCATTGTTTTTGCGCCGGATGGCTTTGAGCTGTGCGACGGCGTTTGCGACGGCGCCGCCATCCGCATGGGAGAGCCGCTGCTGCGGCTGGCGTAGCGCGGCAGCGTCCAATATTCTGACTTTTATTCTGCTCTCTGGACCTAGTGGCGAATGGCCCGAAGCTCTTATTCGGCGTTTGGAAAAATCAGAATGCGGCCGGTCCTATCTTGGATTCGCGCCGATGAACTCATCGTCACGCCAGCACCGGGGCTTAAAGCAGGTCTTAGCCGGTCGCAGCCTTGCTAACCGCATGAATTGCGTTCGTCAGCGCGCTTATCGTCGCCTCGACATCGGGACCGAGCCCATGTCGCTTCGCGATCCAGACAGGATCGTTGTAGGAGAGCCATGTGTCGCCTTGGGCATCCTGCCAGACCAGGATCTTCAGCGGCAAATCGATCCCTGCCGTCTGCGCCGATTGCATGAGCGGCGTGCCGCCCTTTGCATTGCCGAAGATCAGGAGGTCCGTCGGCCGCAACGGCAGCCCGACCGAGGCGGCGCCCGCTGCATGATCGATATGCGCAAACACGCTCAGGCCCCGCGCCTTCACCTCGGCCTCGAGCTTTGTGATGGTATCTTTCGGACCGTAGTTGCTCCGTAGCGTAACCAAGCCATCTGCTGCCATCGCCTATGCTCCCACTGCACAGCCGGGTGCGTTAGCCCGCCGCCTTTTTCATCTCCGCAACCAGCGCGTCGTCGATTGCCTTGGCGCGCAGATAGGCCGGGCGGCTGGAGACCCGTTGCCAATAGTGCTCGAAAGCCGGCCGCTTCTCGATGCTGCCGAACATCATGCCGAAGCCCAAATGCGAGCCGACATAGAGATCGGCCGCCGTGAAGCTGTCGCCGGCGAGAAAGGTTCCGTGCGAAACCGCCGCTTCAAGCGTGTCGAGCGCGCGGGCGAGCGTGCCGTAGCCGATCATCCGCTCGCGCTCCGGCGGCACCACAAAGCCCAAGGCCTTGTTGCTCACGGCATATTCGACCGGGCCGGCGGTAAAAAACATCCAGCGATAATACGGCGCGCGCAGCCGATCGCCCGGCGGCGGCGCAAGGCGCGCCTGCGGAAACGCGTCGGCAAGATAAGCGCAGATCGCGGCGTTCTCGGTGACGACGGCGTCGCCATGGCGCAAGGCCGGTACTTTGCCCATCGGATTGATGGCGAGATAGGGTTCGGCCTTCATGGTCGAGGCATAGTCGAGCACTTCGGCCTTATAGGGCTGTCCCACTTCCTCAAGCATCCACCGCGCGACGCGGCCACGCGACTGCGGATTGGTGTAGAGAACGAGTTCGTCAGCCATCGCAAATGCCCTCGCTGCGTTTGATCCTCACGTCGTATATGGACGCGCAGAGAAGGGGCGGCAATGCCGGGTCGATCTGGTCCGCGCCAAGTCTTGCATCGTCACGATTTGTAATAATTATTGTAACCATGATCTTGACATAGGTCCCCGATATAGATACGTAGGCCAAGTCCCGCCCATCGAGGGGCGTCGACCGGTGACAGCCGAGCGATGGGGCGGGTGCGGTTCCTGCGGGCGGGCTTGTAACCCGCTCCCGGGCGGCTTGGGCATCGCTTCGGCCGGCATTATGACCGGTCCGCGAGGTGCCTCGCTGGACTGGGACAGGGTTTGGCGGGTAACGCCCGTTCGGCCCACGTCCCAGGAAACACGGCCTGGGCTGAGCGGTGGCATTCATTGCGAGCCCCCTCCGTATGTTCTTTGGTTTGCAAGAGCATACGGAGGGGGCGCCGCACCCGCTGGTGCGGTCTCTAACTTGCGCCTTTCGGCGCTCCGCTCCCCTCGGTATTTTGGGGAGCCTTTTTGGAATGGCGTGGCAAAACTCGGGCGCGGATGCGTCGCGAGAACAAGGTCGCACGCCATGGCCTAATCCGGCGCGCGCAGCCGATAGCCGATGCCGGTCTCGGTGAGAACGAATTGCGGCCGCTCCGGATCGGCTTCGATCTTCTGCCGCAACTGGCGCACATAGACGCGCAGATATTGCGCGTCGGTGAGATCGTCCCACAACTCGCCGAGGAGATATTTATGGGTGAGCACCTTGCCAGCGTGCTGCACCAAGACGCGCAACAGATCGTATTCCTTGGGCGAGAGCTTCACGTCTTTGTCGCCGAGTTTGACGACGCGACGCACCAGATCGACCGTGAGGTCGCCGACGCGGAACACGGGCCGTTCGCCTTGCGTTTGCAATTGATGGCGCAGCGCCGCGCGCATCCGGGCCAAAAGTTCGTCCATGCCGAACGGCTTGGTCACGTAATCGTCGGCGCCGTAGTCGAGCGCCTGGACCTTGCCGGCCTCATCGCCGCGGCTGGAGAGAACGACGATGGGCACGCTTTCATTGCGGCTTCGGATGGTGCGCAAGAGGTCGTGGCCGTCAATATCGGGCAGGCCGAGATCGAGAATGACCAGATCCGGCGTTTGATCCAGCAGCTCCAGCGCGGTCTTGCCGTTGGGCGCTTCGAGGATCTGATAGCCCTGCGCGGCGAGCCCCAAGCGCAACAGCTTGCGGATCGGCGGCTCGTCGTCGACCACGAGGACGCGAAGCGGGGTTGCGTTCATGCCGCGGTGTCCAGTGTTCGTTGCTCGCGTGCGATCGGCAGCGTGATGGTGAAGACCGCGCCATTGCGGTCGGTACGGTTGGCCGCGACGATGGTGCCATGCATGGCTTCGATAAAGCCGCGCGAGATGGCGAGGCCTAGCCCGGTTCCCGGGCGAACCTGATCGGTCTTCTGCACGCGGTAGAACTTGTCGAAGATGTGCTCGAGATCGTCGGGCGGAATGCCGTCGCCCTCGTCGAGGATCTGCAACGTCACCGTGCTGCGATCGCGCCAGGAGCGGATGAAAATGGTACTGCCGGCGGCCGCGTATTTCGCCGCATTGTCGAGGAGGTTGAACAGCACTTGTTCGAACAACACCGCGTCGAGCGACACCATCGGCAGATCGA
Source organism: Xanthobacteraceae bacterium (assembly GCA_049519075.1). Lineage (GTDB taxonomy): Bacteria > Pseudomonadota > Alphaproteobacteria > Rhizobiales > Xanthobacteraceae > BOG-931. The sequence continues at coordinate 6,110 of JBEKRD010000172.1, forward strand.
CCGCGAGATCGAGCTGCACGCTGTGGTGCCGCAGGATTTTGACCGTTCGCCGCAGCGTCGAGCCGATGATTTCCGACAGATCGTGCGGCGCGAGTTTCGGCGTCACCGCTCCGGATTCAAGCTTGGTCATGTCGAGGAGATTGGCAATGAAGCGATTGAGCCGCTCGGATTCGTCGATAACGGTCGCCAACAGCTCGGCTTTTTCCTCGTCGGTCAGTTTGTCCTCGAGGTCGCGCAAGGTGCCGGCCGAGCCGAGCACCGAAGCAAGCGGGGTTTTGAGATCATGGGAAATCGAGGTCAGCAGCGCGTTGCGCAGCCGCTCGGTCTCCGCCGTGCGCTCCATGCGGTCCATATTTTCGACGAGCTGGACGCGCTCGATGGCAAGCGCACCTTGATCCATCAGGGCATCGAGCAGCCGCCGCTGATCGGGCGTCAACAGGGGACCTGCTTTGTCGCTGTCGATGCCGACCACGCCGATGGCGCCGCGTCCGGTATGCATCGGCATGAACAGGCGCTTGGCGCCGGGCAGCGTATCGGAACCGCGGCCGGCGGCGCGATCGTTTTCGAACGTCCATTTCGCGGCCGCGAGATCGGCCTCATCGAGCGTATCCTCCGGCGGATAGCCGGTCCGCACCGCGACCGCGCCGTTGGTCGGCAGCAAGAGAACGACCCGCACCTTGAGCATCAGCGCGGTCTGATAGGCCGTCGCCCACAGCACGTCGTCGAGCGTGCCGGCGCCGGCGAGCTTGCGGCTGAACGAATAGAGCGATTCCACGGTGAGCACGCGGGCCTGCGCCGCAACGGCCCGCATGCGGCCGCGCGCGGCAACGTGCGAAACGGTGACGGCAACCAGCGTGAACAGGACAAAGGCCGCGATATTATGCGGGTCGGCAATCGTGAAGGTGTAGATCGGCGGCAGAAAAAAGAAATTATAGGTCAGCGCCGAGGCGACGCTCGCCAACAGCGACGGCCACAGGCCGTAGCGCACCGCGACGCCGACGATAGCCGTCAAGAACACCATGTCGACGTTCTCGACGCCGATCCAATAGTTCACCAATTCCGCGCAGCCGAGCGCGAACGCCACCGCCACAAGCCCGAACAGATAGGGATCGAGGTCGCGGCGCGAGTCGTGGTCGGAGGTCTTGACGTTCTTTTTCGGAATCGGCTGGCCGGGCAATTGGTCGCCGGCAATGACATGCACGCTGATATTGCCGGAGCGCCGCACCAGATCATGCACCACCGAGCCATGCAGGATCTCGAACCAGCGCGACCGCGCCGATTTGCCGATGATGATCTGGGTGACGTTTTGGGCGTGCGCATAAGCGAGCACGTCCTCGGCGATGTCGCGCTCGCCGGCCGGAATGGTAACGGTGTCGCCGCCGAGCGCCTCGGCAAGCCGCAGCGTATCGGCGATCCGATCGCGTTCCACCTCGGTCAGCTGCAGGCTGCGCCGGCCCTCGACATAAAGCGCGACCCACGGACCGTGCAGCCGGTCGGCGAGCCGTTTGGCGTAGCGCACCAGGCCCGCGGAACGCGGGTCTTCGCTGATGCAGACAATGATGCGTTCGCCGGCAGCCCACGGACCCTGGATGGCGCGCGCCTGCATTTCCGAGAGCAATTGTTCGTCGACCCGGTCGGCGGTGCGGCGCAACGCCATTTCGCGCAGCGCCGTAAGATTGGCCGGCGAGAAGAAATGCTCGAGCGCGCGCTCGGCCTGCTTCGGAACGTAGACTTTGCCTTCCTTGAGCCGCTGGATCAGATCGTCGGGCGTCAAATCGATCAGTTCGACGGCGTCGGCGCGGTCGAATACGGCGTCGGGCACCGTCTCGCGCACCCGCACATGGGTGATCTGCGCGACGACATCGTTGAGGCTTTCGATGTGCTGAATATTGACCGTCGTGTAGACGTCGATGCCGGCGCTCATCAGCTCTTCGACGTCGAGATAGCGTTTCGGGTGGCGGCTGCCCTCGGCATTGGTGTGGGCGAGTTCGTCGACCAGGACGATCTGCGGCCGGCGCGCGATAATCGCGTCGAGATCCATTTCAGAAAGCGATTGGCCTTTGTAGTCGACGCGGCGGCGCGGCACGATCTCGAGACCCTCGAGCAACGCTTCGGTCTCGCGGCGGCCATGAGTCTCGACGACGCCGACGACGACGTCGTAGCCGTCCTTCTTGCGCGCATGCGCCTGCTGCAGCATCTCGTAGGTTTTGCCGACGCCGGGCGCGGCGCCGACGAAAATCCTAAGCTTGCCGACGCGGCCTTCCTCGCGGCGCGCCGCTTCGAGGAGCGCCTCCGGTGAAGGACGATGTTCGGACTCGCGCCGCTGATCCACCATCACTGAACGGACATCTCAAAACTGGCCGGTGTCGGACAGAGCGGGATGAATTTAGGTTGGATCGACATCCCGCTCTACTGATTAGTTTCGAGCATGTCCTTTTCGCAAAACCGGTTCCCACTTTTGCGGGACATGCTCTTGGTCGTGCGCTGCTATCCGGCCGCCAGTTGATCAAACGCGAGGTTGAGCAGCAAAACATTGACCCGCGGCTCGCCCAGGAGCCCGAACGGGCGGGTTTCAGTATGGTCCGCGACGAGCTGGCGGACGCGATCTTCGGGCAGATTGCGGGCCTTGGCAATACGGGGAACCTGGAAAAGGGCTGCCTCGGGCGAGATGTGCGGATCAAGCCCGCTCGCCGAAGTCGTGACCAAATCCGCCGGAACGGGCGCCGTGGCGTTCTCTTTCTTGAGCGTGTCGATGTCGCCTTGGACACGGTCAATGAGCGCCTTATTGGACGGTCCGAGATTCGATCCGCCGGAATTGGCGGCGTTATAAGGCGCGGCAACGGTCTTGGTCGCATCGTTGGGGTCGGGCGCGGTGGTCGCGGATGGCCGGCCGTGGAAGTATTTGTCGGCGGTAAATTGCTGGCCGATCAGCGTGGAGCCGACAACCGTGCCGTTGCGCTCGATCATGCTGCCCTGCGCCTGGTAGGGGAAAATGGCTTCGGCGATCCCGGTCATCGCCAGCGGATAGACCAACCCGGTGATGAGGGTCAGCGCGACAAGAACGACGATTGCCGGACGGATTTCGCGCAACATTTCAGTCTCTCCTTAGGCGAGATGCAGGGCCGTGACCGCGAGGTCGATGGCCTTGATGCCGATGAACGGAATGACGACGCCGCCGACGCCGTAGATCCAAAGATTGCGGACCAAAAGCGCGCCGGCGCCGATCGGGCGATAACGCACGCCCTTGAGCGAGAGCGGAATGAGCGCAATGATGACCAGCGCGTTGAAGATGATCGCCGAGAGGATGGCGCTCTGCGGTGTCGCCAGCCGCATGATGTTGAGCGTCTGCAGCTGCGGGTAGAACGCGACGA
>JBEKRD010000173.1:0-4790 GCA_049519075.1 Xanthobacteraceae bacterium
GATCGGCTATCGCACCGCGATTAACCAAAACGGCGGTTTGGCCCTTTAAGGCGAGGTTGCGCTATGGCGTCAAGGCCAAGGAGCCGTGTTAGGATTAACCATGCCGCCCGGACTGCCACACCGTCCGCCGCTCGCGATGAAGCTCTGGCTGAGCCGGCGCTTCAGCTGGCCGGGCGGTACGGACCCTGCCGCGGCCGGTCGCTCATCGGGTAGGCATATGAGTATCGAGTCGCTCGAACACATGGTGCGAAACCGCGTCAGGCTGTTTTTGCGCCATACTTGGCTGGTTGCGATTCTCGGCACTGCGGTGCTCGTCGCCGCCGTCTGGGCGGCTATCACGATCACCGCGGACACGGACCACTTGCGGATCGCCGCTGGGCCGCGCGATGTCAGGTTCGTGCAGGCGCTGTCCGGCCTGCTCACCAAGCAACACCATAGCCTGCATTTGCTACTCGTTCCGACCTCCGGGCCAACCGCCAGCGCCGAGGCCATGAGCAAGGATCAAGCCGACTTCGCCATTCTGCCAAGCAACCTCGACGATTCGCTCAATTGGCCGGTGGTGGCCATTCTGCGGCAGAACGTCATGGCCTTGATCGTTCCGGCTCCTGCCTCAAGCAAGACGCAGAGTGGCGCGGCCTCGGCCGGCGCCGGGACTGACACGAAGGCCGGCGCCAAGGCAGCGGCGAAGGCAAAAAGCGCCAAGAACGGCAAAGCCGCCAAGAGCAGCAAAAGCGCCAAAGGCTCGAAAACCGCCAAAGCGGCCAAAAGCGACGATACAAACGACAGCGACGACACGAGCGATAGCGACGATAGCGGCGACAGCAACAAACTCGAAAAGGTGACGCAGCTCTCCGGCAAACGAGTCGGCATCGTCACTGGAAGCGAAGCGACCAGGGGCCTGCTCGATCTCATCCTGAGCCACTATGGCGTACCGCTCACCAAAGTCACGGTTTCGGAGGTCGATCCGAAGGACCTCACCGACGCCATCAAGAACAATCAGTTCGACGCTCTGTTCGTCGCCGGCGCCGCAACGGGTCAGGCGATTTCCAGCGCCGTCACGGCGGCCAGCCAGAACGGCGTCGCGCCCAGCTTCATCGCGATCGATCAGGCCGATGGTATCGCCAAGCGCAATCCCGCTTTTGATTCGATCGATATCGATGCGGGCACCTTTGGCGGGGTGCCACCTACGCCCGATGACAGCCTCAAGAGTCTCAGCTTTGGCGAATATCTGGTCGCCCGCAAGTCATTCAGCGACTCCAGCGTCGCTTCGCTGGCGAAGTCGCTCTACACGTCGCGGCAATCGCTCGCACTTGCGATGCCCGGCGAGGTGAAGATCGAAGCGCCGTCGACCGACAAGGATGCCGATGTCGTGTCGCATCCGGGCGCGCTCGCTTATCTGTCGGACAGTCAGCAGTCGTTCTTCGACAAATACGGCGACGACATTTTCTACGGCATGCTGATCTTCCCGATTTTTGGGTCGGCCATCGCCGGTATCGCCAGTTATCTGCGCCGCGACACCCGCACGCGCCGGCTGCGGTTGCTGCAACGGGTGCTCGACCTGGTGCGCAAAGCCCATGCGGCGCAGAGCTTGGAGACGATCGATCAGCTTCAGCTCGACGCCGATAATCTGGTGATCGCGATCATCCACCAGAGCGAGCATGAGGAATTCGACGAGACCGTGCGCATGTCGTTTGCCTTTGCGCTCGACCAGTTGCGCTTTGCCATTGCCGGCCGACGCCATGCGATCCTTGACCATGCCGGAGCTGATGCCGGTACCGGCAAGGGCGGCAAAGCGGCCGCCGCATAAAGTTAATGCCGGTTTCGCGTTCCGATTGCTTCTGCGGCGAAACCCACTATATACCGTGCCAACCGCGGGCCCTTTGGGGCCCGTAACGGTTTAACGATCAACGAAAACCAGCCCGACCCATGAATTTGCGCAATATCGCCATCATTGCCCACGTCGACCATGGCAAAACCACCCTGGTCGACCGCCTGCTGCAACAATCGGGCTCGTTTCGCGACAATCAGCGCGTCGCCGAGCGCGCGATGGATTCGAACGACCTCGAGCGCGAGCGCGGCATTACCATCCTGGCCAAGGCGACCTCGCTGGTATGGAAAGACACCCGAATCAACATCGTCGATACTCCCGGCCATGCCGATTTCGGCGGCGAGGTCGAGCGCATCCTCAATATGGTGGACGGCGCCCTTGTGCTGGTCGACGCCGCCGAGGGCCCGCTGCCGCAGACCAAATTCGTGGTCTCCAAGGCGCTGAAAATGGGCCTAAAGCCTATCGTCGTCATCAATAAGGTCGATCGCGGCGATGCCCGGCCGACCGAAGTCGCCAACGAGGTTTTCGATCTGTTCGCGGCGCTCGACGCCAGCGAGGAGCAGCTCGATTTCCCCATCCTCTACGGCTCCGCCAAGCAGGGCTGGATGGCGACCGACGCCGCCGGGCCTAAGGACCAGGGCATGGCGCCGCTGTTCGAACTGGTGGTCCGTCACGTGGCGCCGCCACAGGTCGAGGAGGGCCAGTTCCGCATGCTGGGAACCATCCTCGAGGCCAACCCCTATCTCGGCCGCATCGTCACCGGCCGCATCTTTTCCGGCAGCGTGAAGCCGAACCAGGCCGTCAAGGTGCTCGACCCCCTCGGCAACCTGGTCGAGAATGGGCGCGTCACCAAGGTGCTGGCGTTCCGCGGCCTGGAGCGAATGCCGATCGATGAAGGCTTCGCCGGCGATATCATCTCCATTGCCGGCCTGCCGGAGGCCTTCGTTTCGCACACGCTGTGTGCGCCCGAAGTGACCGAGCCGCTGCCGGCGCAGCCGATCGACCCGCCCACCCTCACGATGACCTTCCGCATTAACGATTCGCCGCTTGCCGGCACCGAGGGCGACAAGGTGCAAAGTCGTGTCATCCGCGATCGCCTGTTGCGCGAAGCGGAAGGCAACGTGGCGCTGCGGATTTCGGAATCCACCGAGAAGGATTCCATGGAAGTCGCCGGCCGCGGCGAATTGCAGCTCGGCATATTGATCGAAACCATGCGGCGCGAGGGCTTCGAGCTTTCGGTGTCGCGGCCGAAAGTGCTGTTTCAGCACGGCGCAACCGGCGAAATTCTCGAACCGATCGAGGAAGTGGTCATCGACGTCGATCAGGAACACTCCGGCATCGTCGTGCAGAAGCTTGCCGAGCGTAAAGGCGAGATGGTCGAAATGCGGCCGTCCGGCGGCCATCGCGTCCGGCTCATCTTCTACGCGCCGACGCGGGGACTGATCGGCTATCAGGGCGAATTGCTCACCGACACCCGGGGCACCGCCGTCATGAATCGGCTGTTCCACGCCTACGGCCCGCACCGTGGCGACATCGTCGGACGGCGCAACGGCGTGTTGATCTCGACCGACCAGGGCGAGGCCGTGGCCTATGCCATGTGGAATCTGGAAGATCGCGGGCCGATGATGATCGAGCCGGGCTGGAAGGTCTATCGCGGCATGATCGTCGGCGAGCATAGCCGCGGCAACGACCTCGAAGTCAACGTGCTCAAGGGCAAGAAGCTCACCAACATCCGCACCCATTCCAAGGATGAGGCGATCAGGCTCACCCCGCCGATCCGCATGACTTTGGAAAAGGCGCTCGCTTATATTGAGGACGATGAACTGGTCGAGGTGACGCCAAAATCGATCCGGCTGCGCAAGAAGCTGCTTGATCCGAATGACCGCAAGCGCGACGAGCGGCGTAAAGAGGCTGAACGGGTCTAAGCTCGCTGCACCTGATCGGCGCGCGACTACGCGCAGCAGATATTGCGTCGTAAGCGCCGCACCGGCTGCATCGAACAGACGCTATCTTCACACCCTTCGCCAGTTCGCGCAATGGTGCTAAAGATTCCCGGGCACCGTGTCGCCTGAGCAACAGCCCTGAGAGATTGCGGTGGGCCGTGCATTTTCTCGTTCGCCGATGTGGCAGGGCCCGCGAATATCTGCCTATAATCCACAGCGTTAACTGAAGGTGAATCTCGCCCCTTGAAGGCAAGTGAACAGCTTGCTTTGATTGCATCATGAGCTGCGCATCATGAGCACCGTCCTGATCGAAATTCGTCGCGCCCGCGCCTGCGATGCGGGCGCAGTCGCCGATGCTCATGATGAAGCGTGGCGAACCGCGTATCAGGGCATCATCCCGGGCGCCGAATTGGAACGGCTGATCAACCGCCGCGGTCCGGCATGGTGGGAGAGCGCGATCCGCAAAGGCAGCCGCATCGCGCTCCTGCAATTCGGCGACAAGATCGCGGGCTACGCCAATTACGGGCGCAACCGGGCGCGCAGCCTCTATTACGACGGCGAAATCTATGAACTTTACCTGCGACCCGAATTCCAGGGACTAGGCTTTGGCCGTCGCCTGTTCACCGCCGCGCGGCGCGATCTGGCGCAGAGCGCGCTCAAATCGCTGATCATCTGGGCGCTGTCGGAGAACGAAAACGCGGTAGAATTTTACCGCGCGCTCGGCGGCAAGGCGGTCGCCCGCTCGTCGGAGAAATTCGGCACCCGGGTGCTCGATAAGGTTGCCTTCGGCTGGCAGAGCTGAACCGCGGCGGCGTCACACCGCCGGCGCGGGTAATCCGGCTTGCATATAGGCCGCGCGCAGCGTGTTGACGAGCAGACACACGATGGTCATCGGTCCGACACCGCCCGGCACCGGCGTGATGGCGCCGGCGACTTTCACCGCTTCCGCATAATTGACGTCGCCGACGATGCGCGATTTGGCGCCGTGGTGCACCCGGTTGATGCCGACGTCGATCACG
>JBEKRD010000174.1:0-4714 GCA_049519075.1 Xanthobacteraceae bacterium
GAAAACGGCTCATCAAGCAAGAGGATGCCCGGGTCCATGATCAGCGTACGGATGAGCGCGACGCGCTGGCGCATGCCGCCCGACAATGTCTTCGGATAGGCGTTTTCGAATCCGGAAAGACCGAAGGCGTTAAGGTGTTCGCGCGCGCGTTCGATGGCGGCGCGGCGGTCGACGCCGCGCATTTCAAGGCCCAGCAGCACGTTACCGAGCACCGTGCGCCAGGGAAACAACAAGTCCTTCTGCATCATGTAGCCGACCCGTCCGCGCAGGCTCGCAATTTCTTCGCCCCGATAGACGAGACTGCCGGCATCCGGCTCGACCAGGCCGGCGATGATATTGAAGATTGTGGTCTTGCCGCAGCCGCTCGGTCCGATGATGCTGACGAAGTCCTGCTCGTGGATGTCGAAGCTTAAGCCGTCGAGGACCCTGATCTCGGAGCCTTTGCCGGGGAAAGATTTATGGATATTGCGGACGCTAAGCTGGATCGGGGCCGCGACCATGCTGGGACTCCCTGTCGGAGCCACTTTATGCAATCCGCATGCCGAGTCCGGCCAAGGTAAAAGCCGTTTCGCCCCAGCAGGTTTGGCGGCTGCGCCGGGGGGCGGCGCCGAGGCGGATTGAAGGAATGCCTTCGGTGATTTAAAAACACCTGCGTCTATCAAGAGGCAGGTTTGCCATGAAAAGAGCCCTCATCGCCGCCATCATGATCGCGCTACTGCCGGCCGCCGCTTATGCGCAAGCGCCGCCCAGGGGTTCGCCGACGGCGCGCACCGAGGCCCAGAAGAAGCACGACGCCGAAATCGACAAGGCCTATCGGGAGGCCGTCAAGCGCGACGCCAGCGTCAAGGTGCCGCCGCCCGATCCGTGGCAAACAGTCAGGCCGGCACCCACCGACACGACAAAGCGCTGACGTCGATTTTTCGTTTGAGCATGACCCTTTCCGACCTTCCTTCGCCCGTCGAAGCGGCCTTCGCGAAGGCGGGAGACCGGTTTCCACCCCCGGATCAAGTCCGGGGGCAGGCATTTTCGGGTTGATGCTCTCGTCGCCCTCCGGTCAGGCCCCGAACAGCCGCGCCGGCGTACCGAGCAGGATGCGCCGACGCGTTGCCTCGTCCGGCGTCCAGTCGTGAAATAGGTCAAGCAGGTGGCCGTCGTCCGGCATGACCGCGGCGGCGATCGAAGGATGCGGCCAGTCGGTGCCCCACAGGAGCCGCTCCGGATTGGCAGAAACGAGCGCGTCGTGCAGCACCCGCGCGTCGGCATAATCGGGATATTGCGTCGAGCAGCGATAGACCGCCGAGAGCTTGACGTGGACGTGGCCCTCGCCGACGAGCCTGAGCAGCGCCTGGAAATTCGGCTCGCCGACGCCGGCCGCCGCCGGAACCATGCCGAGATGATCGACGATCACCGGCATCTGCCGTGAAATACCGCGCAGCGCCGCGGCCGTGTCCGCGAGCATCCGGTGATCGCAAAAAAACTGCGCGACCCAGCCGAGCGCGGCCATGGTGTTGCGGAACACTTCAAACACGTCCAGCCCGACACCTCGGGTATAATTGGGCTTCTGCGGGAACAGATGAAAGCGCAAGCCCCGCATGCCGCGCCGGTGCCAGTCGCGCAATACGTCAGGCTTAATGCAGGTGTCGGTGATGGCGACGCCGCGCAGCCGCAGCGGAAAACGCTCGAGCGCATCGAGCACCACGCGATTGTCATAGACATGCGCGTTGCCCTGGACGACGAGCCCGTTGTCGAAGCCGAGGTGGTCAAGCAGCGCGATGAGCCGCTCGGCCGGGGCATCGGGCGGCGTATAGCCGCGCCCCGGCTGGTACGGGAATTTGTCGGACGGGCCGAAGATGTGGAAGTGCGAATCCCAGGCGCCGGACGGCGGAAGAATGCGCGGCCGTTTCGGCTGCGGCACCGGGCCAGCGATGCGCGGCGGTTCGTCGGCGATGACCATTGTGCTCTCAGCTCATGTGCTCTCAGCCGAGCCTGATATTGGCGTCCTTCACGACCCGGCTCCACAGCGCCATCTGCGCTTCGACATAAGCGCCAAATTCTTCCGGCGTATTGGGATGCGATTCGACGTTGAGCTCGGCGAACCGCGCGCTCACTTGCGGCGAAACCAGCGCCGTGTTGACCGCGGCATTGAGCTTGCGCACGATCGCCGAAGGCGTGCCGTGCGGCACGAAGATGCCGTTCCAGTCATAGCCCTCGAAACCCGGCAAGCTCTCCGCCATCGCCGGAATTTCCGGCAGACTGGCGAGCCGGCCCTCGCCGGTATGCGCAATCGCCTTCACCTTGCCGCCTCTGATCAATCCGACCACGGCCGACCCATTTGAAAAGACGAATTTCACTTGGCCCGCCATCACGTCGGTTACCGCGAGGCCGCCGCCGCGATAGGGCACGTGATTGATCTTGATGCCGGCCTGGCGCGCGAACAGTTCAAGCAAGAGATGCTGCAGCGTCCCGTTGCCCGATGACGCCATGTCAATGCCGTCCGGCGAGGCTTTGGCGAAACTGATGACATCGGCGACGGTGGTCACCGGCAGCGATGGCGTGACGACGAGAATATTCGCTACCCGCCCGACCAGCGCGACAGGATCGAAGTCTCGGCGATAATCGAACGGCAAATTCGCGTAGAGCGATGCATTCACCGAAAACGCCGTGGCGTCATGCAGGAGCGTGTAGCCGTCGGCTGTGGCCTTGGCGACGGCTTCCTCGCCGATCGTGCCCCCGGCGCCGCCGCGATTTTCGATGGCAAATTGCTGGCCGAGATCCTGACTCAATCTGGCGTAAAGAATTCGCGCCGTGGTGTCGGCGCCGCCGGCCGGCGGATAAGGCACCATGACCCGCACCGGACGGTCCGGCCAAGCTGTTTGCGCTTGTGCCGGTTGCGCTTTAGCCAATGGCGCGACCGCGACCGCCGCAAGCAGCATGCGTCGCGTCAGACCGACCCCGGCCATCGCTCCCTCCCCGGCTTTTGCGACAGCCTAGCACCCCCGCGCCAAGGGAAAACAAGCAATTCGCTCCGTTACGCGGAGAGGTCGAAAAACTCCATCAGCCCACGGTGGCCGGCCGGCGTGATTGACAGCGCGCGTGTGTCGCGGATGCGCTCGATCCATTTCAGCTCGAAGCAGCGCCGCGCCAAGGCCGCGCCGACCGCGCCGCCGATATGCGGCCGCCGCTCAGTCCAATCCAGGCACGGACGGCAAAATACCCGGCGTTTCTTCTGCGCCGCCGAGAGATCGACGCCGAGCTTAGCGAAAAAATCCATGCCCGACGGCGTCACCTCGCCCGCTTCGTCGCCAAGCACGACGAATTCCTGCGCGCTCATACGCTCGGCAAGGCCGACACCGAGCACGCCGGCAATGTGGTCGTAACAGGTGCGGGCGTGCCGCAGCTTGTCGTCGAGCTTCGATTTCGGCTGGAAACGCGGCGGCCCGGTGAGCGCCACGTTCATGATGCTCTCGAGCATTTGCGCGACATGCGGTCCGGCCAGGCGGTAGTAGCGGTGACGGCCTTGTTTCATGAGCACCACGAGACGGGCTGAGAACAGCTTGCCGAGATGCCCGCTGGTCGTCTGCGGCGTCACACCGGCGGCAAAAGCGAGCTCGGTTGCCGTAAGCGCGCGACCGCCGAGCAAGGCGCACAACGTGTTGGCGCGCGCCGGATCGCCGACCAGGCTTGCGACTTCGGCAATATGGGGCGCATTCGGCATGGTTCCAACTCGGTTCGAATTTGGCCCGAAATCCGGTCGGCTTGAATATGTGCGAGCCCTAGCGTCATTACCACCGCCAATACTTCGCTCGCGGCCGAAGCAAGTCGGGTGGCGGACAGCGTCTTGCGCAACGATGTTACGGCCACAGCGGAGGCGGACATGAGCAGCAATCCGGCATCCACCGAAAGCCCGCGCCTATTTTACGGCTGGTTCGTGGTCGCGGCCGGCTTTGCCGTGACCTGCGTGGGATTCGGCTGCGTCTATTCTTTCAGCGCTTTCATCGAATCTTTGCAGCGGGATTTCGGCGCCGCGCGCGGCTCGGTTTCGCTGGTGTTCTCGCTCGCCGGCTTTCTTTATTTTGCTCTCGGCAGCGTCAGCGGTCCGCTGGCCGATCGCTTCGGTTCGCGCCGTCTTGCCGTGATCGGCATGATTTTGATCGCGGCCGGCCTGGCGCTGGCGAGCTTGGCCCAGTCGCTTCCGACCGTCTACGCGGCTTACGGGCTCGGTGTCGGGCTTGGCGTCGGGTGCGCCTACGTGCCGGCGATGGGCGCGGTGCAGCGTTGGTTCGTCAAGCGCCGCGGCTTTGCGTCGGGCTTGGCGTCGAGCGGGATCGGCGTCGGCGCGCTGGTCGGGCCGCCGCTCGCGTCACACCTCATCGGACTATACGGATGGCGCGAGACCTACCTGATCCTGGGCGCGCTCTCGGTCATCGTCGGCGCTGGAATGGCGCTTCTCCTCGAGAACGATCCGCGCGATCGCGGGCTCGGTCCGGACGGCGCGCCGCCGCGGCCGAAAGCTCGCAATGCCGAATCGTCCGGGGCCTCGATAAAGGAGGCGATTAAATCGCGACGGTTCCTCGGTCTCTATGCCGCGTGTCTGTTCTGCTCATTCGGGGCTTTCGTTCCGTTCGTGCACCTCACCCCCTACGCCGTCGATCACGGCATCGCGCAATCTTCGGCCGTACTTCTGGTGAGCGCGATCGGTATCGGCAGCACCATC
>JBEKRD010000175.1:0-5214 GCA_049519075.1 Xanthobacteraceae bacterium
TCCACACGCCGTCATAAGAAGGGCCTGCGAAACTCGCCGAAGAGGTCAAGGCGCCGACCGTGGCAATCACCGCACACAGCGCGCGCCGGCTCGATCGATTCTGCAAGCTGGTCATCAAGTTGGTCATGGCTGCATCCCCGTGATCTATTGTTATCGTAAGTTAACCATGCCGCGGCCTTTCGATTCGAGATGTGACCGGCAGCACAAAGCGTCGCTTTGCCAATAACCGTTGATTTTGCGAGGTTTGTCGGGGGACTGTCGTGCCATGTCGCCGCGCCGTTGGCGGACATGGCCGCCGCAACGGCGGCGCGATCATTTGATTAAAATCTTAATCAGTCGCTTAAAAGGGTTTGCAGAAAATCCGATGCATCCTTCCTCGGTGGCGGTGTTCAAGCTTGAGTTTTATCGCCACGACACACGGTCCGCTGCCAACGGTTGGGAGAGCTTTATGTTGCGTGCGCCGAACATTGCGTTGTTCGTTGTTTCCGGCTGCCTGGCCATGCTGGGCGTGTTGTCGGCTTCCCCCATCGCGCTGCTGCTGGCCGCGGGCAGCGTCCTGCGGCAAGAGCCCGCCGCGGAAGAAATCAGACAGGCCCGGGCGCTGCTGCGCTGACACGTGCGGGAATAAAATTGCCGGTGTCCGGACGCGGGATTTTTTTCCCGGTCATCGGATAGTGGTGATCCCGGGCGACATTGCGACGCGCCGAACCTTCATGAATCGAACGACACGTTGCGCCGCCGCCAGTGTGATCGATTCGTAATCCGCATGGCACAGCGCTTCGGTGCCTTCGTCTGTCGCCATTTTTTCGCTTCTCAGGACCAGGAATCGTTCGGCCGCCCGCCACGACAGCTTCACCGATCTCAACAACACAAAGACCGATTCGGTTTTGCCTCCCGCCAGAAGTCGAAAAGCGTGATCGGGCTCAAGGTCGATGATTCCGGCGAGCACTGTCGTCGCGTCGAACAAGTGATGCGCCGCTGTCGTTTCGGTGATGACATCATCGAGACCGAGGTGGCCCGCGCGAATGCCGGCGATATACGCTTCGGTTTTGGCGATATTCTTTTTGCGGTCTTCCAGCCAGACGGCCAATTGAGCGCCAATCGCCGCGTCATCGATTTCGATCGACTGTCCGTGAAGCCGCGTCGCGAGCTCGCGCGATATGAGGGGCAGCAATTTGCCGATTGCCTCAAGCGACAGATCCGGGCGCTCGACCAAGAGGGATTGGAGGACAGCATCCTCCTCGGCCTTATCGACCAGTATTCGCATGCCGTAGCTTGAAAACCGCGCGCCCAGGTTGCCGGCCAGCGTGCGGACCGTTGTGCCATCGCCGCGTTTGACCACGATGTCGGTCACCGGCGGGCTGACGACGGGCCGGCTCGCGATCGAGCGTAAATGCTCTTGCGAGCCGTCTTTGGCGACGGTGATCAGGGTGTGTTCGGACAGGCCGAAATAGCCCCGCACAATCGGCGCCGCGACTTTGATGTCTTGGTCGGTCGCCAGCCGAGGCGCCAGTTCCGCGGGAATTTCGTGCAAAGTCGCAAGATAGGTCGAAGCTTGCGCGCGGTCGGCCGCACTGATCTTGTCGAGCAGCCGCGTGATGATGTCGGCGAACAGATATTCTGCCGCCGACGAATGCCTGTCGCCGTTTTCAAAATAAGCGTCGGTGATATGATGCAGCAGTTCCAGGCGTTTCTCCGGCGATTTCTCGGACGCCAGCAGAAACAGCTTCTGCCCAATTCCCTGCGGCTCGTCCTCGATCTTTGTCGCTAGCAACATGACATGCGGTCTTTGCCGAACACGCGATGGAACGCCGCTTTATACTGTACGAAACACGCAAGATTCCCTAACGACACCGATCATATTTGTAAGCAGATCGGCGTTTTCCCGGCGAAGGCGCCGCTCCCACCACGTGACGGCCGGCGATCTTGTTGATGCAGGATAATTAACGTCGTGTGTAACGGCGGCAGCCGAAGCGTGGCCCGATCACAGCCGAGGTCGGTCTCAAGACGGCCGCGGGGATTTTGGTCCCGGCTTTCGACCTGGCGGGCGCCTAGTCGCCGCCCGGTGACCGATGAGTCACTGCCAGCCGTGGGAGCGCTCTCCAATTGCCGGCGCTGGGTCAGCCAATTTTCGTAGCGTCTGGAACGCACCGGCCGCAGGGGCACCGCGCTCGCGTGGAACGCCTTGACTGCGCGAGCTGGCAACGGTCAATGGATTGTCTAAAATGGCCATGGGATTTTCATGAAGACAATGACCTTCGCGTCGTCGGGTGATTTCCGAAGCTGGCTTGCGAAACACCATGGCCAATCAGACGGAATCTTGCTGCGCATTTACAAAAAGGGTTCAGGTGTCGCCACGGTGACATATGCAGAAGCACTCGATCAAGCGCTTTGCTTCGGATGGATTGACGGACAAAAGAAGCCAAACGACAAGCAATCGTGGCTTCAGAAATTCACACCAAGACGGCCTAAAAGCGGGTGATCTAAGAAGAATACCCGGCATGCCGAACGCCTTATCAAAACCGGAGCAATGGCTCCCTCCGGGCTCAAGGAGGTGAAAGCCGCAAAGGCGGACGGACGCTGGAAGGCCGCATATGAATCCTCTGCCAACGCCGTCGTTCCAGATGACTTCATTAAGGAGCTTGCGCGAAACAAAAAGGCCAATGCCTTCTTTGAAACCCTCAACAAGACCAATTTGTACTCAATAGCGTACCGGCTCCAGACCGCGAAAACGCCCGAAACCAAACGGAAGCGGACGCAGGCCATCATCGAGAAGTTGGCTCGGGGCGAGAAGTTTCATTGAAGGCAACGCTTTTGCCGCCATCAGCCTTTTAAGACCGTTCGACGATCAGAACGCGAGATATATCCCGTAAGTTTATGCAATTATGAACATTTATATTGGAGCGGGTGAAGGGAATCGAACCCTCGTCATAAGCTTGGAAGGCTTCTGCTCTACCATTGAGCTACACCCGCGCCGGCGCCAACTTATGGAAACGGCGGCAGAATACAACAGCCACGCCGGGAATGGGAACGGGACGCTGGGGATTGCCGAGCCGCTGCCGCGGCTTAAGGCGCCATGCGGGAGAGCACTTCGTCCTTTTTGACGAAGACGTGCCAGACCACCGCGAGACCGTGCACCAAGAGGAGTGCACCGATGACCCAGGCGCCCCAATGATGCAGCGTCTGGCCGAGCGCCTCGGCCGCCTTGTCGCGTGGCACCAGCTGCGGCCAGGAGAATAGGCCGAACCACGGCAGCGAATGGCCGCCCGACGCCGAATACACGTACCCGCTCAGCGGCATGAAAAGCATCAGCAGATAAAGTAAGCCATGCGCCATATGCGCGCCGATGCGCGACAGCCTATCGAGCGGCTTGCGGTAGGGCGGCTCGCCCAGCGCCAGACGGCAGCCGACGCGGAGCGCAAGCAGCACCAGCGCCGTCATGCCCAACGACTTGTGGACGTCGAGCAAGGCAACGCGGACCGGCGTGCCCGGCGCCAGATAGGCCGACCAGACGCCCAGCCCGAACGCCACCACGATGATCGCGGCCATCAGCCAGTGCAAGCCGCGCTGAACGCCGGTGTAATTGTAACGCCCTGCAGCGGCGGCAGGCCATGCGGTTGCTGACATAGAACCCATTCTAAAAACGATCCGGCGCGGATCGGCCTCTCTACGTCAACTGAGTTTGTGGTTTTTAGTGGACGCCCGCGCGCGAACAACAGCGCAAAAAAACAGCGCCGCGCATTATTTTATCGGCACGGCAGACATAAACGGCGTGTTGATGCGCGGCGAAGCAACCGGCAATTTTAATCGTGCGCGCTTGACGTCGGGATCGGTACTTCGCGCCGGACGAAACGTTGCTTCACGGACCGAAAAATTTGTAGTTCAGACCCGCGCGAACG
The DNA here is from genome assembly GCA_049519075.1 of Xanthobacteraceae bacterium. GTDB lineage: Bacteria > Pseudomonadota > Alphaproteobacteria > Rhizobiales > Xanthobacteraceae > BOG-931. Next base: position 3,900 of record JBEKRD010000175.1, read on the forward strand.
ATGTTGGAATTCAGAAACACGTTCTCGGGCTGGACCGGCGGCGGCGGGAACGCCGTATAGCCGACGCGGGTGCCGAAATCGACATAGAGATATTCGATCTTCGCCGACCAATTGCCCACGATCTTGGCTTCGATGCCGCCGCCCACGGTGTAACCGGCGCGCAGATGGGTCTCGCTGTCGATGCCGAAGGCGCCGGCGTTGAGAATGGTTGCGCGCACATCGCCGTAGGCAACGCCGCCGGTCGCATAAATCAGGATTCCATCCTGGGCATAGCCAAGGCGCGCACGATCCGTGCCAAGCCATTGCAAATTCGTGTAACACGGGAACGCCGCGGGGCAGAAAGTAGCCAGGCCGTTCGCCGAGGTGAAGGTGTCGCGGATGCCGCTCCAGGACAGATCGCCTTCCACGCCCGTCACCCAGTGGCCGGACTGCCAATTGTAACCGTATGTGCCGCCAACCAGGCCGCCCCGCAGATCCGCGCTGCCGCCGGAATTCGCGGCCGGGAATACTGCATTCGTATGCCAGGTCGATCCGAAGCCGCCGCCGCCTTCAACGCCGAGATAGAAGCCGGCCCAGTTATAAACCGGTGCCGCGGCCGGCGCCTTGAGCGGCATCTTGACCGGCATGTCGGCGGCGCGCGCGGGCGCGCAACAGGTAACCGCGACAAGCAGGGCCGCAACGAAAAGCTTTTTCACGTGATCTCTCCTTGGATTCGGCCAAGCCGATAGGCACCGTGTCCGAGTAATCATTTTAGCCGCCGGAACACACGCGGGGAAGCCGCGTGAGCGAAAGTTTTCGCGCCGTGTGACCGAAAATCCACAATGACAAAAGCGCCGGCCGTCGCATCTCCGTCATTGAGCGCCGACGGAAATTCAGTCACGCGGAGGCCGAAATCGGGATAGACATAGCCCAAGCGCGTCGGCGCAACCTGAGAGGAGATTGACCCATGAAATGGCTTTTTGCCGCGGCCCTCCTGGTCGTCGCATCGATTCATCCGGCGCAGGCCACCGACTTGAGCTGCATCAGCACCACGTTCAACCTGATGTCGCCCAACGAGCCACATTTCGCAGGCCAGAAAGGGCGGCTGGGGCCAGCCCTTGGGCCTCAACGAAGATCCGTCGAATTTTTCCATCTCCTGCCGGCAGATCGGTCCGATCGACGTCGACCTCGCAAAACTTGGCGACAATGCCGAAGTGTTCACCCAGAAGACCAGCATCTTTTTCAAGACGACGCGAATCTATCGCCTGCCGGACAAACCGCACAACACGCTCGTTTACCTCGCCATCAGCACCAAGATCATCAACGGCTCGCCGGC
>JBEKRD010000176.1:0-4535 GCA_049519075.1 Xanthobacteraceae bacterium
CCGCGCGAGCAGATTTTAGGCGAGGCATCGCCGCCGCCGCGCCGCGCCAGTCCCGGCAGCGCGTCGAGCGCTGCGCGCGCGCCGCCGAAATGATTGATCAGGGCGCGAAATGTCCGTGGCCCGACATTCTGACTGCGGATCAACCGCAACCAGTCGATCCGCTGCTCGTCGGTCAGACGGATGGGTTCCGCAGCCTCGCTCACTTCGCCCCCAAAAATGCCAAGCCGGTTGGCGGCTTGACGGGTGAGCATATCCTAAATTGCGTGGTGTGGTCTCGTGCAACCAAGTGATGGAAGTTTTGCCGAGGGCTGATGATCCGACAGGGGCTGGCAACCCGGCGAAATAACCCTGCTCACCGCGCGGCACCCACGACCCGCGAGTGCTCGAGCAGCCCGTTGAAACGCGAGGCTTCCGACTGCAGAAATTTGCCGAGCTGCTGGGAGTCCATGCGCAGGATTTCAACACCCTGCTTGGCAAAACCGTCGCGGAGTTCCGGCGCGGCCAGGGCGTCGGTGATGGCCGCGTCCAGGCGCGCGATGATGGGTGCAGGCGTGCCGCCGGTGCCCATGATGCAAATCCAACTATCGATCTGCAGTTCGGGCAATCCTGACTCCACCGCTGTTGGGATCCCGGGCGCAAACGGCGAGCGTTGCGGCGCCAGCACGGCGAGCGCCTTGAGCGCGCCGCCGCGGACTTGCGGTAACAATGTCGAGGTCGCGCTGATCTCCAAGTTGACCCGGTTTGCGATCACGTCAGGGATGGCCTGGGCGCCGCCGTCGTAAGGCACAAAGGTGAGATCCACGTCGCCCGATTGCGCCAGCATTTCAGCTGCGAGGTGGCTCGGCGTGCCGATCACCGAAAAACCGATGCTGACCGATTTCGGCTGCTGTTTTGCAATACTGATGACATCGGTGATGGAGGTCGCGGGAAAGGCCGGAGCAGCAACCAGCAGTAATTTCGTCACCGCCACCATCGATACCGGAACGAAATCGCGGTCGTAGTCGAGGCCGGGAGCCGGCAAGAGCGTCGGATTGACGACCTGGTTCGAGCCGGTGACCAAAAGCGTGTGGCCGTCGGGCTGCGCCCGCGCCACAACCGCGGCGGCAATATTGCCGCCGCCACCCGGACGGTCTTCGACCACGACCGGCACGCCAAGGGACGTGGCGAGATAATTCGACAGTTCGCGCGCCACGAGATCGGTGATGCCGCCGGGCGCCGAGCCGGATTCCAATTTCAGCGGCTTTGTGCCGGGCCAGTTCTGCGCCTCGGATACCGCCGGCGACAGGCAAACGAAGCTTGCGAGCACGAGACTGCGCAGCTTCATCACTCGCCAGATATTTGCCCAACATTGCCGATCGCCCACCATTGCCGATGCCCGGTAAACGTGTACACTCAACAACTTACTCGTAACGCCCGCCAAGTCGAGGAATTTTTGCGCGTGGTGGCGGCCGCGGACGTCGACGGTTGTGAACCGCGGTACGCCTCGATCAACACTTCAAGCGATAAGGGCCGTCATGGATTTGCGGCAACTTCGATACTTCGTCGGCATCGTTCGGGCGGGCAGTGTCTCGCGGGCCGCGGATGAGCTCAACATCGCGCAGTCGGCGATCAGCCACCATCTCGCCAGCCTGGAATCCGAGCTCGACAAGCAGCTGGTGACGCGCGGCCCCAAGGGCATCCAACTGACCGAAGCCGGGACCGTGCTTTATCGGCACGCCGAAGCCATCCTGCGGCACGTCGAATTTGCCAAGCAGGACGCCATGACTGCGCTGAATGTCCCTTCCGGCCGGGTCTCCGTCGGACTTCCAACCGCCATTGCCCCGCTCGTGAGCTACGAACTCTTCATGCGGGTCCGCGAAGCGTTTCCCCAGATTTTGCTGCATGTCGCCGACAGCAACGGCGCGCTGTTGCGCGAACGGTTGCTCAATGACCGCCTGGATATTGCGCTCTTGTTCACCCATCAAGCCGAGCGGGGCCTCGCCGTCGAACCGCTGCTGATGGAGGAGCTGTTTTACGTGACGGCGGACCCCGATCCGTCGCCCATCACGCTTGCCGATGCGGCGCGGCGGCCGCTCCTTGTTTCCGGTCCGAGCAGCAGCAGCCGGCGCATCGTCCAGCAGGTATTCAATGAACACGGCCTGTCCGCCACCTGGATCGGCGAAATCGACACCTCGAGCGCGCTGCGCCGCGCCGTCGCGGCGGGCATCGGCAACGCGATATTGACATGGTGCAATACCTACGACGGCGAGCGTAAAGCCGCGCTCAATTGCCGGCGCTTTGCTGACGTGGCGCTGGTCCGGCCCGTTGGGCTGTGCTTTTCCCAGGTCGGCCAGCGCAATCCCGCAATCGAAACCGTAGCGGCGACGCTGAAATCGCTTGTTCGCGAACTGATCGAGGGCGGCATATGGCAGGGCGTCAGCATGATCGTCCGTCCCGCCGAGCCATCTCGTTTGCCGGCCCCCCCGTCGGAATTCAGAATTGGACGCCGCATGGCCGATGCCTAGGTTCGGATCGACCGGACGATGAAGACTTAAAGCCCTTCACATCGACGGTGACGCCGGCTCGGTAGGGGTCGCCCGTAATGCCAAAGACCATCGAACGCGCCGACGTGCTGGTGGGCAAGCGCGTGCGCGCCTATCGCTTGGCGCGACGCATGTCGCAGTCGGAACTGGGCGAAAAAATCGGCGTCACCTTCCAGCAGATTCAGAAGTACGAGAAGGGCATCAATCGGATCGGCTCTGGCCGGTTGAAAAAAGTAGCCTCCGTTCTCGGCGTCGGGATCGCGGCGCTCTTTGCCGAGGGGGAAGGCGAACACTCCGGCCCCGATCCGTTGACCGCGATGCTGTCGCAGACCTATGCGGGACGGCTCCTTGAGGCCTTCGGTGCGATTGCGGAGGACAAGCAGCGCCTGGCGCTGGTGCGGCTCGCCGAAGTGCTCGGAGAACGGGCTAAGCAGTCTTAGGGCAGGGGAGACCCGCGACCGGACGGTCGATTGGCCGCAGCGCGGCGATCCTCGCCGCCGATGTCGGCTACCTCGGGCAAGATTCCGCCAAAGCTTGGAGGCAAAAGCCGCCCGATGCGTTGCGCGCAGCGGCCCTCACTTGCGTTATAGTCGTGTTGTCAGGCCGGTCGTCGTCTTGACGTGTTGATAACGCGTGTCGCGGCAATCGCACTGTGGCTTGGAGCAGGCATGTCGACAGTTGATTCACACACATTTAGCGCGACGATCGAAAGATTGTTTAACAAGGGTGTTCGCTATTCGACGGTGATCGATATTGGCTGCGCGGACGGGCATTTCTTTCTGACCCATATGAAATTTTTTCCGGGTGCGGTTCCCCTGAATATCGATGCCAATCGCCTGTATGAGGAATCGCTGAGAGCCATCAAGGATGTCGTAGGCGGTCACTACCATATCGGCGCCATCACGGATGCCGTTGGTGAGATCGAGATCACCGAATCGGTTCATCCGTACTGGTCATCGATCCGGCCCGAGGGCGACCTCTATTGGGCCCGGGTCAACGATCTCATAAAAACGAAGGTCAAAGTGTCGTCGACGACGCTCGATGCTCTGGCGAAGGAACTGGCGCTGAAACCGCCATTTCTGGTCAAGCTCGACGTGCAGGGCGCGGAAAAAGCCGCCCTTGCCGGCGCGCGCGATGTTCTGGAAAACAGCAGCGTCGTCATCTGCGAAGCGGACATTGAGGATTTCCAAGGCGTCAATGCGATATTGCTGGACTCCGGCTTCGGCCTTTACGACATCACGGAACTGGCCCATGCCCGCGATGGTACGTTGGGTTGGTTCTATCCGGTCTACATCAATAACAAGCTCGACAACTTGCGCCCTCATTCAATCTGGGACGCAAATGAGAACGATGCCGTCATCGGCATGCAGGTCACGCGGCGGCAAAATATTCTAAAATTGAACGCCGAGATGTTGGATCGCCTCCGCTATGGTCACCACAATGTCGGCCGGAACGAAACATGCCCATGCGGCTCAGGCCGCAAATTCAAGCACTGCTGCGGGTCGTATCGCGGCTGATCCGAAGGGAGTATTCGGCTTTCGCCGATGTTCGAAAGTGTGTTGGGCGCGTTAGCCGAGTGCATAGTCCGCCGCATCAGAGCGACCGACTTGCTGATGGCGCTTCGGAATTCCCAACCTCCTTACCTCGAGAGATCGGCCAGAGAGACGTGGATGGCCGAAACAAGTCCGGCCATGACGAAGGAAAATGTGTCTGTCGCCGGAACAGAGATTTTATGTGACTACACTTGACAGTCGTCTCCCTCGCATTTATATAGACTGCGAACCTCGCTCACCAAGGACACCTCCAGCGGGGGTACCTTCTGGGGGTGGAGCGAGTGCGGTGCCCGCGGCGGGGCCATACACCCCGTTCCCGGGCGGCTCGGGCATCATGTCCTCCGGCACTATGACCGGAGTGTGTGGTGCAACACTGGACTGGGATAGGCGAAGCTGGGTAACGCCCACGCAGACCACGTCCCAGGAAGCCTGGCCTGAGACTGAGCCATGGGGATGAGAA
>JBEKRD010000177.1:0-4061 GCA_049519075.1 Xanthobacteraceae bacterium
CGGCTTGGGCTAGCGCGGTCTTTCCAGATCACCTCGCTCTTCTCCGATTTCACGGCGCTCGACAATGTTGCGCTCGCGGTCCAGGCGCATAGTGGTCATTCGTTCCGGTTTTGGCGCGCCGCTCGCGGTGAGGTCGCGCTGCGCGAGCCGGCTGCCGCGGCGCTGGATCGTGTCGGGCTTGCTGATCGCGCCAATACGCGCGTCGCCGCGCTGAGCCACGGCGAGTGTCGGCAGCTTGAAATTGCCATGGCGCTCGCCACCCGGCCGCGCCTATTGCTCCTCGACGAGCCGATGGCCGGCATGGGTCCCGAAGAGTCCGCGCGCCTGGTCGAGACGCTGCGGCTGCTCAAGGGCACTCTCACGATTCTTTTGATCGAGCACGATATGGACGCGGTCTTCGCGCTTGCCGATCGGATCAGCGTTCTGGTGTATGGCCGCATCATCGCTTCGGGCGATCCGGCCGCGATCAGGGCGGATACGGCGGTGCGCCAAGCCTATCTCGGCGACAGTGAGGGAGAGGGGCATGGCTGATCCGCCGCTTCTCGAACTCCGCGACGTCGAGACGAGCTATGGCCAAAGCCGTGCATTGTTCGGCATTTCGCTCGTCGTCGCGCCGGGAGAAATGGTGTCCTTGCTGGGCCGCAACGGCATGGGCAAGACCACGACGGTGCGCTCGATCATCGGGTTGACGCCGGCCACGGCCGGTTCGATCCGCTTCGTCGGCGAAGAGATTCGAGACTTGGCATCCTACCGCGTCGCCCAGCTCGGCATCGGGCTTGTGCCGGAGGGCCGCCAAGTGTTTTCCAACCTCACCACGCGCGAAAATCTGGTCGCGACAGCCGCCAATCGCGCCGCCGCCGCCGAACCGTGGACACTTGAAAAATTGTGGCGGCTGTTTCCCCGACTCGCGGAACGTGCCGGTACCATGGCGAACTTACTCTCGGGCGGCGAGCAGCAAATGCTGGCCATAGGCCGCGCCTTGATGACCAACCCGCGTCTGCTCGTTCTCGATGAAGCGACCGAGGGGCTGGCGCCGCTCATTCGCGGCGAAATCTGGCGCTGCCTCGAAAGCCTGCGTGCGGCTGGGCAGTCGATCCTGGTCATCGACAAGAACGTTGCGGCACTCACCCGCATCGCCGACCGCCATTACGTCATCGAACGCGGCCGGGTGGTGTGGACCGGTAGCTCGCAACAGTTGGCGAATGCGCCGGACGTGCAGCACCGCTATCTCGGAATCTGATAAAAATGGTCGCTCAATTTGCGCCATTGCGAGGGCAGCGTCAGCCTAGCCGCCGAAATAGCGTAGGCTGGTTCCAATTCTGGCTTGCCGGCGTGTGGAACTTGCGCTTTGGCCGCCAGGGCATTACTAGGCCGGGACTTGTGACGGCCAGCATCGACGTCATTTCGGGCCTCCCGCTCTATCTTGGGTGCCGGCGCGTAATCTCCTCCAAACCACGAACGCACGCTTATCAAAGCATCATCGGCAGCTGCCTATAGGAGTACGACCTGATGTCGACACGCAATATGCTCAACGGTGCACAGGTTATCGTCGATTATCTGATTCAGGAAAAAGTCCCGAATGTGTTTGGCCTTTGCGGCCACGGCAATATTCAATTCATCGATGCACTGTACGAGCGCTCGCACGATATCAAGACGATCTCCGTGCACCATGAAAGCGTCGCCGGCTTCATGGCTGACGTCTATTATCGCGTATCCGGGCGGCCGACGGCGACATTCACGTCGTGCGGACCGGGGTCGGCAAACCTGCCGATCTCGCTTGGCAATGCTTTCCTGGACTCAGTGCCGTTCATGGCGGTGACCGGGAATGTGCCGACCAGCCAGTTCAACCGCGGCGCCTTCCAGGAACTCTACCGCCACTATCAAGCCGATTTTCCTTCCACTGTCCGGTCTTATTGCAAAAAGGTGTTCCAGCCCACGCGCGGCGAAATGGTGCCGCTCGCGGTGCGGCAAGCCTGGAAGACAATGGTGACGGGCCGGCCGGGGCCGGTGGTGCTCGATGTTCCGTTCGACGTGTTCCTGGAATCTGCCGCGGAGGAGGCACCCAGGGCCGATGAATGGAACGGCAATATATCGAGCCGCTGCGGGGCTGATCCGGACGGCGTGGTCAAGGCGGTCGATATGCTGCTCGGCGCCGAGCGGCCGGTGATCATCGTCGGGCAGGGCGTGCGCTATGGTGGCGCCAGCGCTGATCTGTTGCGGCTGGCGGAGCGCTTGCAAATACCGGTCGCGTCGTCCGCCAGCGGCCTCGGCGCCATCGACACGCACCATCCGCTGGCGCTCGGTCTGGTCGCACGCGCCGGACATTACCAAGCCAACCACGCCACGCGACAGGCCGACGTCTTGCTGGCGCTCGGCGTTCGCTTTGACGATCGCACCTCGAGTTCCTGGATCCCCGGTTATTCCTTCACCATCCCGCCGACGCGGCTCATCCACGTCGATATCGATCCGGAAGAGATCGCACGTAACTACCCTGTGGCGCTCGGCCTGATGGCCGACGTGCGCACATTCCTGCGCCAGGCGCTGGCTGAACTCGATCGCCGTGCGGATCTGGATAAGCGCGCGGATGCGCGAAAAAAATGGTTGCAGGCGATCGACGGCTACCGCCGGGAATGGGACAAATTCGTCGCGCCCGGCTTTTCCGACGACACCACGCCAATCAATCCGCAACGCGCGGCGCTCGAGATCGACAAAGGCTTGCCCGAGGACGCCATCCTGGTCAGCGATATCGGCGTGCATCACAATTGGCTATTGGGTTTCTGCAAGCCGCGGCGGCCAGATTCGCTGATCGGCTCGATGGGCTTTGGACCGATGGGTTTCGGCGTTGCCGGCGTCTTGGGCGCGAAATTTGCCGCCCCCGACCGGCCTTGTGTTTCGGTCTGCGGCGACGGCGCCTTCTTCATGCACGCCAACGTGCTGGGCACCGCCGTCGAATACAATCTGCCGGTCGTCTGGGTGGTGTGGAACAACTACGCCTATGCGTCGATCCGCGGCTTGCAACGCGGTTATTTGAAAGGCCGCGAACTCGCGACTGATTTCCACAATCCGACGACGGGCGAACGCTACAATCCCGACTTCGCCGCAATGGCGCGCTCGGCCGGCGTCGAAGGCGTGCGGGTCGACCGGCCCGGAGATCTGGCTGAAGCCGTTCGCACCGGCATCGCCGCCAACCGGCCTTATCTCATCGACGTCGACATCGCGGCCGATATCAATCCCAGCGGCGCCGGCGTGTGGGAGCTGCCGGGTCTTGGACAAAGCAAGCCCGGCATCGGCACCCGATATCAACCGGGCTGAGCGCTATGTAGCTCAAGCCGAGCAACGCTTGCTCGCGCGTGGCGGCCAGAGCAAGCGCGACGCGATGTATGAGCAAGAGCGGCTCGACGCGATAATTGAGGCGTCCGACGACGTGGCGCGGCTGCGTGCCTGAAGAAGCGATGTGCGTAAGAACCACAAGAAGAGGCCGCCAACTAAGGCGGCCCGTTGATCTTCCCTTGGGGCATTAGTGACAGCCACCGCCACCGCCACCGCCACCGCAGTCCCCGCCACCGCCTCCGCAGTCCCCGCCAAAGCCGCCGCCGCCTGCGCCTGCGCTACCGTCCGTTCCGGGGTATGGACCGCGACTTTTCATTGCCGCCATGTGGCTCACGACATAGACGGCGATTATCGCAATGAGGAATAAAAGGGCGAGGATTGCAGCATGGTCGTCGTGCATGCTGCGATCATACCTCATTTCCAGCGGGGGCGCGAAGGGCCGTCAAGGCCAGGGTTAACTAAAACTGAGACATGGCCATGGGCCTGAAGCGGGCACGCAAGGCGAACGTACTGAGAAACATCATCTCAAGTGTTTCAAAGATTTCGGTTGTGGCGGAAGGGGTGGCCGCCGTTCCAAGGTCCGTCGGCTTCCGTTGAAGTCCGGCTAAGCCCTGATGGAATAACATTTTTTCGTGGGCAGCCCTTAAAATCCATCCGCCGACATCCGATATAATCCAGTGTAAACCGGGAGCAATACCGTGGGTTTGGCCGTGGGTTTTTAACTGGGGCTT
>JBEKRD010000178.1:0-4155 GCA_049519075.1 Xanthobacteraceae bacterium
AACTGTAAATCGGAAACTGGTAGTAGGTCTCGATAATCTGCTCAGGGCCGGGATGCGGCAGCATGCCGTCGCCGACCAGAATGCCGAGCCCTCCGTCGTTGAGAAATTCCTGGTGGACCTTCGAAATGCCGTTGACGACGCCGGCGAGACCGACCTCATCGTCCGGCCGCCCCCATTGTTTGCCGCCAAGCTGCAGGCCGACCGCGGCCGTGCGGTCGACGTCGGTGAACTCATAGGGTTCGATGTTGCCATTGGCCCAGCCCGCGCGGGCGAATAGGCCGAGCTGTTCGGTTATTTGCTGCTCAAGATTCATGCTGACGCCGCCGCGGCTGTTGTACTGCCGCACCGCCGCGATATCGGCCGGACCGCCGGTTAGCGCCGCCAGTTGAATAGCGTTTTCGAAACTGCCCATGCGGCCGCGGGAGAGAAATCCGGTGACCGCGATCTTGCCGGGCTGTCCCCAAAGCGTATAGCGGCGTTCGATCTCGCCATCCCATTGAAACTGGCCGAACGAAGCGTCGAGGTTCGCGGTATTAGGCGCAATCGAAAGATCGAACAGGCCGCCGCGGAACGTCCAATCACCCTTGAACCACTCGACTGCGGCGCCATAAGTGTAAGCCCATGCGTCGGCGGCGTAGTCGAAGGTCCCGGTGTCGGCGATCGTCCAATTCAGAAAGTCGTTGCGCGGATCGTGGGCATATTTATTGGAATCGAAAATGTCGACCACGCCGAATTTGCCGACGGTTATGACCAGCCGGTCGGAGGAATGCGATCCGCTGAACTGATTGAGATCCGGCGCGACCTTCTCGCTGTCGCCGCCGAGATCGATGGTCTGCCTGACGAACATGCGTTGCAGCCTGACATAGGGAGCGTCTTGGCCGACTTTGTAGGCCTCGCCGCTCGGGAACCCCGCAATTCCCAATGTGCCGGTGAGCCCAAAGCCCTGATCAATCTCCGGGTCGATCCAAGCCTCGGCGCCAGTCCACAGCCGCCAGCCCAAATAGGCGGTGGCATCCCAGGTCTCGCGCCCCAGATTGGGCTTGAGGCTATTCGGCCCGGCATAAGGCGCACGGAACGGCGGGTCATATTGTTCGACGAAGGTGGTCTGACCGTGGACCGCGAAATTGTCGGTCTGCAGCGCGGGCGAGGTTATCGCGGCGTTGGCCGTTTTGCCGGTGTCGCCGTTGAGCTTGTAATCGAGACCGAGACGCAATTCGTTGAGCTTGAGATCGGAGTCAAACTTCTGTGCGCCGAGCGGAAAAAACACGCTTCGGCTGCCATAATCATCGAACAGGTATTCGGCGCGGGCGCTCCAGTTCGACGCCAATGCGACTTCAACGCCGGCGCCGGCCGTCCATCCGGCGCGCGGCACCATGAACCTGGATTCCACCGTGCCGGGCACCGCGGTGCCGCCCGCCGGCGTGCCGGCCAATTGCGTGCGGGCGAATTGGTCGTAACTGTAGGCAAAGCCGCCGGTCGCATAGAACAACCAATTGCCGGGCGCATAGCCGACGCGGCCGCGCAACGTGCCGGAAAACTCCACCTGCTCGGCATAACCGGCGACGCCGATCGAGGTCGATGACAACGTCGCCGAGCCGCCGATCAGATGCGGGGCCGTCGTGTCGGTAAAGCTCGGGAACGAGACATCGGCCTCGATGCCGAGCAGCAGCCGCGACGGCGACACGTAATTGTAGCCCGCGTGGAATCCGGCAAAGTCGCTGCCGGTGTCGCGGAACATGTCGTAGGCTTTGTACATATCGAGCGAACCGGCAACCGCGGGCGCTGCCGCGCTGGTCTGCGTCGCCGTATAATTCGAAGACCCCGTAGCGTCGCCGAAATGGCCGCCGAGATAAAAGCCGGTCCAATCATAGGCGGCAGGCGCCACGGCCGGCGGAGGCGCCTTGGTCGGCAGCGCTCCCGCGAGGTCGGCGGCTTCGGCACTGCCGACGAGCGCCATCAGCCCGAGGCCGGCTAGACTTAGTCCCCTCATCCCCAACTCCCGGCAGCACAACGCCATTCGGCCGATCTTGCTGCCATCGCGAACACGACAATAGCGTGACATCGGGCGTGGACGAATATCCGTCGACAGCCCGCACCCGATGTCCTGACGACAAGCCCGGCACGGCGCTTCAACGAATACACCATAGGCTACACTTTGCAATATAGTCTACAAGGCTGGCGAAGACGCGGGACTGGACACCCCAACCGCCGGCTGATATACTATACCCCCTACCCTATATTCCGGCGAGGCGTCAACCGTGTCGCATACCAAAACCGAGAAAGCGAAACTCCTTAACCGGGTCCGGCGCGTGCGCGGCCAAATCGAGGCAGTCGAGCGCGCGCTCGAGGACGAGAAGGGCTGCGCCACCGTGCTGCATCTGATCGTCGCTTCCCGCGGCGCCATGAACAGCCTGATGACCGAAGTGATCGAGCATCATATCCGGCTGCATGTCGTCGATCCGATCAAGGACGCCGAGCGGGCGAGCGGCGCCGAAGAACTGATCGAGGCGATGCAAACCTACCTGAAATGAAGGTCAAGACCATGACCGATACGGATACAGCCGGTCACAGCCACGTTTTCCTCGGCGCCGGCCATCACGAGAACGAGCGGCGCACCTGGCTGGTGATCGGGCTGTGCAGCTTCATGATGGTCGCCGAGATCGTCGGCGGCCTGTTGTTCGGCTCGATCGCGCTGATCGCCGACGGACTGCACATGTCGACTCATGCGAGCGCGCTCCTCCTCGCCGCGCTTGCCTATCGCTATGCGCGCCAGCACGCGCAGGATCGCCGCTTCACCTTTGGTACCGGCAAGCTCGGCGACCTCGCCGGCTTCACCAGCGCCATTGTGCTGGCGATGATCGCGCTGCTGATCTGCTACGAGGCGGCGTCGCGGTTCTTCGCGCCGGTGCCGATCAGCTTTAACGAAGCCATCCCGATTGCGATCCTCGGCCTCGCCGTCAATGTCGCGAGCGTGCTCCTCTTAAGCGGCGGCGAGCACCATCACGGCCACAGCCATGGTCATGGCGGGCAAGCGCATGATCACGACGATGCCCAGCGCGTCGAAACCGATAACGGCGCGTTACTGCTTGAAATCTTCGAGCACGGCGTGCCGCCGCGATTTCGGCTCACTTATGAGGGGGACGTGCGTCCGCGCATCGCCGAACTTTCTGTCGAAACCGAACGGCCGGGCGGCGCCAGACAGATCTTCGCGCTGGCGGATCGCGGCCGCTATTTCGAATCGATCGACGAGATCCCCGAACCGCACGCCTTCAACGCGCATATCAGGCTCGCTACAGGTGCTCAGCCCTATTCGGTCGCGTTCCGGGAGCACGAGCACGCTCCCGCGGCAGCCCACCGCGACAACAATATGCGGGCCGCCGTCATCCACGTCTTGGCGGACGCCGCCGTCTCGGTGCTGGTGATTGTCGGGCTCTTGCTGGCGCGGTTCCTCGGCTGGGTCTTTATGGATCCGCTCGCCGGCATGGTGGGCGCCATCGTCATCGCGACCTGGTCCTACAGCCTCATTCGCGACACCGGCGCCATTCTCCTCGACATGTGCCCCGACGGCACGCTGGAGCAACGCCTGCGCGATACCATCGAGGCCGACGGCGATTGCCTGACGGATCTGCACCTCTGGCGTCTCGGCCCAGGACATTTGGGCGCGATCGTTTCGGTGCGCACCACCAAGCAAAGGGGCCCCGATTATTATCGACAACTGCTCGATCGATTTCGCGCCTTGTCGCATGTGACGGTGGAGATTGAAACGCGGTGAGATGAGAGTAGCAATCCGAACGGTGCCGTCATGCCACCCGGCGCGGCGGCATCGCGTCAGTCTCTCCGGTACGGATCGTCGGTGATTTTGTCCACTTCATCGCTCGCAACCGCGATTTCGAGCTTGAGCATGGGGACGAATGTCAATGCATATTCGGCGCCGCGCAAAAACTGCGCGTGCCGTTTGTCCCGGCCGCGGCCCTTGGCCTCGGTCACGGTCAGACCATCGACGCCGATGCGGGTCAGCGCTTGCACGATCTCGTCGAGCTTGAACGGCTTCACGATTGCGATCACGTATTTCATGGCTGGGCGCATGGCTTGTCCGCTCGATTTCCAAGATGCAACTATGTGCGCCCGAACCGCATATAAATGCGAGACGGATTG
>JBEKRD010000179.1:0-3814 GCA_049519075.1 Xanthobacteraceae bacterium
GCGACAATCAACTCTCGCTCAATCGGCTCGACCGCCGTTGTCTCATCCTTCGCCTGACTCATGCCGACAGTCCCCCATACGCAGCACTTATTTCAAGATCAGTTGCAACCGAACGATTAGTTATCGGACCTGATATCGCCCTCTTCATCTTGCCGCAGCTGATCCAGTTCGGCCGCCCTCTGCATCAAATCAACGCCGATAGCTTCCAGTTCGTGCGCGGTCGGTGTGTGGGGGCAATCGCGGGCCAGGCGAACACAACGCTGCGCTTGCTCGCGCAAGTAAGAGGCATCGACCCAAATCCACGTATAGGCTTCGGCGGAATGAGGCATTATCGTCTACCCGCGCCATATTTTATTTTTAAGTTTCGTGTCGGCGCGCCGATGAATTCCCATGTCCCCTACGTCCCTGACATAAGGGGTACCACGGACATCAGGAATCCAACATCATACGAAGGTCCCGGCGGCGCTGGCCAATAAGTATTGGGTACCGGTGACTTAGTATGCGTATCTGTTCAATCAGTGGTTGGTGCCGACGCAATCGCATGCGCCGACCGTTTCCGCACCTCGACGGCGTATTGACCCCGTTTGCGTTCGGGCGCGATGTTGGGCGTCACGACGGTGCGATGAAACGCCTGCCAGTCGTCAGCCGACAATTCGTCCAGGCCCTTGACGTTGAAATTCTGCAAAAGCTTGTCGGCATAGACCTCCTTGCGAACGGGCTGCACTTGCAGGAACGGCGTGTCGCTGCGAAATTCGATGGGAACGTCGGTCTTGAGGATGCGAATATTGTCGAACAGCGGGCCGAACCAGGTGTCGGTTTCGATGATGCCCTCCAGCATCTGATAGGACAGGCTGTGCGACAGGTTCGCCACGCTCCTGATCAATAAGCTCCACCCGGGCGCGGTCTTGGCAATGCAGCCGGTCCAGACTTGGAGCTGGCCGGGCTGGATCGAGGGCGTCAGAAACGGCGGCGAAAATCCTCGCATTTCGGGCGGTGCGCTGCGATCGAACGCTTCGGTGAAGCCGGGATACTGCACGCCGTCGCGGGAGAGCGGCAGCCACTCGTCGACGCCGTCATAGGTCCACAGCATATCGTGGCCGTCCCAGACCACTTTGAAATCCATCGGCAGGAACACGTACCAGCCGAATGACGAGGCGCTGGTGAGCGCTTCGCAGTAACGCAACGCCCGCGCCGGAATGACGCCGCCGACGGCTTTGTCGGCGCGGCGCGGCGGCATGCCGTTGCCGACCAGTTGAAAGAACTGGGCGAGCGGAACCTCAGGCGAGCTGACAGCAAGCATGGCGCCAAACTCCGGTGCGGGTGGCCGAAGACCGAGACCTTCGGAGACTTATCGCCGAGAAAGGCGAGTTTGCTCGCGGGAGCGCAATGCGTCCCCGCGAGCAAGCGGTCGTTCGCGGCGTTACCGGCGGAACACCGGCGCCGAATCGCCCAGACGGACCGTGTCCTGGTTCTGGGTGGCGGCATCACGGATTACCTTGTCGCCAGCGCGAAATACCGGCGCCGAATCGCCCAGACGGACCTTGTCCTGGCTCTGGGTGGCGGCATCGCGGATCACCTTGTTGCCGGCGCGAAATACCGGCGCGGAGTCACCCAAATGGACCCTATCCTGGTTCTGGGTGGCGGCGTCACGGATCACTTTGGCACCTGCGTGAAATACCGGCGCGGAGTCGCCCAGACGGACCTTGTCCTGGTTCTGGGTGGCGGCGTCACGGATCACCTTGTCGCCGGCGCGAAACACCGGCGCTGAATCACCCAAATGGACCTTGTCCGGGTTCTGGGTGGCGACGTCGCGGGTTACTTTGTCACCTGCGTGAATCTTGCTCATCGATATCTCCTTTGGCTGGCAGTCGGTTCTGAACCGCAATGCCGAGCCTAAGAGGCGCTGAGCCGCCCGCAATCGAACACACGCGTTTTGCACTACTCTCTAGTCTTGGGACCGGTGCGCTCGACGCGGGACGAATGGGGGTGCCGCTCGCGACTTCCGCGCGCTTTATTTTCAACGCGGAGTAGAACAATGATCGCGCAACAGTGCCGGACTTCTATATGAAAACGCAACGCGCCAGCAAACTTGTTGTCGTCATTGACGACGATCCTCTCGTGCTTGAGGCAACCACCGGGCTGTTGCGCTCGTGGGGCTTCCAGGTGGTCGCCGCCGAATCCCACGCCGAGGCCATGGTTCAACTGGCCAAACAGCGCCGTCGGCCGGATTTAATCATTTGCGACTATCGCTTGTCGGAAGGTGCGAGGGGCACCGAGGTCATCGAACGATTGCGCAATGCCTATGAAATCCCTGCGCTGCTGATATCCGGTGACAGCGCCGCGCCTCTGGCCGACACCGGCCCCAGCAGCTACAATCTCCTGCATAAGCCGCTAGATGCCGCAAAATTCCGCGCCGCACTGGTGGATGCGTTGCAGGCCTAGCGCTCGCTCTGCCGCAAACCGGCAAGCGGGGAGAAGCTAGGAGAAGCCGAGGCGTTTATGCTCGAAAAAGTCAAGGAAGACGTGCGCGAACTGCCCGAGATCGGGCTTTCGACCGACACGCGCGACATCCTCTCCCACGCCACGAAGCAGTCGGAGCGATATCCCGATTACTTCATGGTCGATGTCGACGCGCACGTGACCGAGACGCAGTTCTGGCCTGAAATTCTCGCCTTGGTCGACAATGAAGTAATCCGCCACATGGGCGAGGGCATGTCTGGTCGGCCGCTGTCTCGCTCGTTGGCGCTGCTGAACAACCAGCCGGGCACGGCCTTCCAGAGCGTCTATGGCCGTATCCCGCACGATTTGGCGCGGCTCGAAGCCACCACCGGCAGCGATTGTCATCCCTGCGTTGAATTGGTGCGGCGCTCAATGGATGCGATGGGGCTCGATTATCAGGTGCTGTTTCCCACCCCGATGCTGACCCTCGGCATGCATCCGCAGGACGATATCGAGGTGGCGCTTGCCGGCGCCTTCAACAGGTGGATGGTCGAGCGCATCCTGCCGCAGGACGAGCGGATCAAGGGGCTGGTCTATCTGCCGTTCAACACGCCCGAGGCGTGCGAGACGCTCGTCGAGCAATATGCGACGCAATCCGACATCATCGGCTATACGGTCTGTTCGACGCGCAACAAGCCGGTGCATCACAATTCCTACATGCGGCTCTACAGTCTGATCGAGGAAAGCGGCAAACCGCTATTGTTCCACAGCGGCTTCAATTGGAGCGATCCGTCGTTCTCGCAGCTCAACCGCTTCATCTCGATGCACTCGCTCAGTTTCGTGCATTACCATCTCATTCATCTGACCAACTGGGTGATCAACGGCTTGCCGGAGCGTTTCCCCAAGCTCAAGGTGGTCTGGGTCGAGTCCGGGCTCGCCTGGATTCCGTTCCTGATGCAGCGGCTCGATCACGAATTCCAGATGCGCGCCTGCGAGGCGCCGTTGCTCAAGCGCCTGCCGAGCGAGTATATGAAGGAGATGTATTTTACGTCGCAGCCGCTCGAGCGGACCAACCTTGAACTGCTCGAATCGACCATGAAGGCGTTCAACGCCGAGACCCAGCTTTTGTTTGCCTCCGACTGGCCGCATTGGGACTTCGATCCGCCGAACTCGATCACATCGCTGCCATTCCTGAGCGAGCAGGCCAAGCGGAATATTCTCGGGCTCAACGCCGCCCGCATCTTCGGTCTCGATACCACGCGCAAGCGGCCGGATCGGCGCGGCGCTGCCTCCCCGCACGGCGCATTGGCGCCGGTATGAACGCCGATGTCGAGGCCTTCACCGCACTGGCCGAACGGGCGCTGGCGAGCGGCAA
>JBEKRD010000180.1:0-3719 GCA_049519075.1 Xanthobacteraceae bacterium
CGGCAGCGCCGGATATGACGTCATGGATGAGGCGGCCGGAGCGCTCGCAGCGATCGAGCAACTGCTCGCACGGCATGGCGTCACCAGCTATTTCCCGACCACCGTAACCGCTCCGATCGATACTACGCTTCGCGCCCTTGGGCGACTGGCGGATGCCATCGAAGCCGGCGAAGCTTCGCGCCACGAGGACCGGAAGGGTGTCCGCAATCGAGCCCATCCCCTCGGCATTCATCTTGAAGGGCCCTTTATCAGTCACGCCCGTCGCGGGGTACACCCGCCGGAACATTTACTGACGCCCACGCTGGCCGTGTTCGATCGCTTCTGGCAGGCTTCGCGTGGACGGATTCGCATGATGACGATTGCTCCTGAGTTGGAGGGCGCACTCGAGGTCATTCAAGAAGCGGCGCGGCGCGGCATTTGCGTCAGTCTTGGGCACTCGGACGCTGATTTTACCGCAGCCGAACGGGGCATTGCGGCCGGAGCACGGCACGCCACTCACACCTTTAACGCCATGCGCCCTCTGACTCATAGCACGCTCGAACCGGGCAGCCCCGGGGTGTTGGGTGCCGTGCTCACCGATGGTCGTTTGAGCGCCGACCTCATCGCCGATGGCGTGCATCTCGATGCCACCATCGTCAAACTCCTGGCCAAGGCCAAGGGTCCGGAACAGACCGTGCTCATCACCGATGCGACCTCGGCGACCGGCATGCCCGATGGCCGCTATCGCCTGGGATCGTTCGAAGTGGAGGTTCGCGACGGCAAGTGCATGGCCAACGGCAGACTCGCCGGAAGCGTGCTTACCATGGACCGAGCCGTTCGCAACTTGGCGCGATTCGCCGGCTGGAAACTGCCGCAGGCGCTCGCGGCCGCAAGCCAAAATCCCGCGCGCGTGGCGCGACTCACCAACAAGGGCGTCCTCTCCCCGGGAGCCGACGCCGACTTTGTGGTCCTGAACTGTGAAGGCGAAGTACGGCGTACTTTTATCGGCGGTGTGGAGTGTCAACCGTGAGGCATGGCTGGCAGGGCGCTGAAAATTCACTGTCGCCGTTCACGGCGCTTTAGCTAACCGTCGGTCGCGATCTCATTGCCCGTCCGAAGGGTGGGCGGAATCGGGTCGCACTCCGCATGCCCAGCAGTTCTGTCTTGACAAGCCGCAGGTGACGCAGGGCATCGGCGAGCGACTGCACCTCGGCGTCGCAGTCAGGCCTGCCCGCTAAGGCATCGAGACGCGCGAGCATGGCCGGCTCCGCCACTTCCACGCACTTGAACAGCGTACGCCTGTCCGTCGCCGCAAGGACAGATTCGTAGGCTCTCTGCCATATCCGTTCGGGCGGCAGCGGTGATGATGAAGGATCGACTTCGGCCACGAAATCCCTCCGATCGGCAGCCTCCGCTCACAAGAGACCGTCAGCGTAGGATCGGCGGAAGGATGTGAAGAGACCCAGGCAGCATACCGCAATTTGTACGCTTTCGAACGTATTTATGTTCTATACAACACATTCCTGCGAAACCGCGCCGCCTCCCCGGCGATGTGCGGCAGCGCACACTGCCAGGCGCGCGATCGAACCGACAAGAACTCGCGACGAGCATTACCGTTACTGCGTTGGGGCTCACCACGTTCCGCTGCCCAAGCAGACCGCGGTTCCTGGACTCCACAACGCTTGCCAAGGAGCCCCTTATCAGCAATCGAGCTGCGCGTCGGCCTGCCCGTCACGCCCCCCCGCTGGAGGCGGACGGCAATCGCATCCACAACGAAATCCTGCTCGCTCTTCCTCGCGCCGAAACGGAAATTGTGTCCTCCCAGCTGGAACTTGTCCGCTTGAAGCGCCATCAGGTGCTGCATGAAGTCGGCGACAGCCTGAAGTCAGCCTATTTCTGCAATACCGGCATGGTCTCGATCTTGACCGTATTCCCCGACGGAAAGAGTGTGGAAGTCGGATTGATCGGCAAGGAAGGCTTTGTCGGGTTGCCTCTGATCGCCGGGTTTCGCACCTCGGCGACGCGGGCGACGGTGCAAACCGAAGCGACGGCGTTCCGGCTCGACGCTCGATCGCTGCCCGCGCTGCTGGTGCAGTGTCCCAAGCTGCGAGAAAAACTGCGTCAGTTTTCGCAAGTCATGATGGTCGAAGTCACGCAGATTGCCGCCTGCAACCGACTTCATGAAGTGGAGCAGCGCTTGTCCCGGTGGTTGCTGATGTCTGCCGATCGCGTGGGCAGCAAGTCTCTCCCCCTGACGCAGGATTTGCTGTCGCAAATGCTGGGAACGCGCCGATCGAGCGTGACCATCGCCGCCGGCGCGCTGCAAAAGGCGGGGCTGATCGCCTACACGCGCGGAAATTTGAACATTGTGGACCGGCAAGCTCTGGAAAAATCCGCCTGCGACTGCTATCGCGTGATGCGCGGTCAGATTCAACGATGGCTCAGAGAACGTCCCTAGGACGGCCTTGCCACCCGGATGCGCCCGGCCAAGCTGTCGGCGGTCGCAGCTGCCGGGTGCGTGTTCTGCCCTGCGCGCCAGCAAAAATTCCTGCGATTCTTTATGATGGGGAGATCGAATTTCTCTTCTGGGGTGCATCCGAGTGGGTGAGACGCAGCCGACAAACGGCATGGAAGTATTAGAAACGCGGGAGTGGCTGGACTCTCTCGACTACGTGCTCTCGCACGGCGGACCCGACCGCGCGGGGCGGCTTCTGCAGCAATTGGCGCTCCACGCCCGGCGTGAGGGCGGAATTAACCTGCCATTTTCGGCAACCACTCCCTATCAAAATACGATCCCATCCCGCCAGCAGCCGCCATTTCCCGGCAGCCAGGAAATGGAGCGCCGCATCAAGAGCCTGGTTCGCTGGAACGCCATGGCTATGGTCGTCCGCGCCAACAAGATTCAAGAAGGTATCGGCGGACACATCTCCACGTTCGCATCCGCGGCCACGCTCTACGAAGTCGCGTTCAATCACTTTTTTCAGGCGTCGACCGAATCCGGCGACCGCGATGTTGTCTATTTTCAGGGACACGCGGCACCCGGAATTTACGCGCGCGCCTACCTCGAAGGCCGCATCCCGAAACAGAAACTGGAAAATTTTCGCCGCGAACTGAAGCCGGGCGGCGGACTCTCGTCGTATCCGCATCCCTGGCTGATGCCGGAGTTCTGGGAATTTCCCACCGTATCGATGGGACTCGGCCCGATTCAGGCGATCTATCATGCGCGCTTCATCAGGTATCTGGAAAACCGCGGCCTCAAGACTTCCACCGGCGGCAAGGTATGGGCATTCATGGGCGACGGGGAAATGGACGAACCCGAATCCCTCGGTTCGATTACCCTGGCGTCGCGCGAGCGCCTCGACAACCTGATTTTCGTCGTCAACTGCAACCTGCAGCGCCTCGACGGCCCGGTGCGCGGCAACGGCAAGATCATCCAGGAACTGGAAGCGATCTTCAGGGGAGCGGGCTGGAACGTCATCAAGCTCATCTGGGGCGGCGATTGGGATCCGCTCATCCAGGCCGATCGCGACGGCCTGCTCGTCCGCCGCATGGGCGAAATCACGGACGGGCAGTACCAAAAATATTTCGTCGAGAGCGGCGCCTATTTCCGCCAGAATTTTTTCGGCACCGATCCCCGCCTGCTCAAGATGGTCGAGCATCTTTCCGACGAGCAACTCTCCCGCATGCGGCTGGGCGGGCACGACCCGATCAAAGTCCACGCCGCCTACCGATCGGCCGTC
>JBEKRD010000181.1:0-3690 GCA_049519075.1 Xanthobacteraceae bacterium
CCGGGTCGGATAATCCTCCGCGAAGCCCGGTCGCGGCAGCATCGGCGCAGCGGCTGCCGCCGCGGCCCATTGCAGGAAACGTCTGCGCAAGAGTGTCACGGCATCGCCCGACCGACAGCGCGCACAGATGTCACTGGCCGCTCGCGTGTCAGGCTATCCGGCTTGCAGAGCTGTGAGAAGGGGCGGCGCCAAAGGCCCGCCTTCACGCCGCCTTCTGTGGCACCTTCTTGCCTTCCTTGCGCGCCTTCGACAGGCCGATGGCAATGGCTTGTTTGCGGCTTTTCACCTTGCCGCCTTTGCCGCCCTTGCCACTTTTGGCGGTGCCGCGCTCGTAGCGGCGCATCTCGTCCGCGACGTCGTCGCCGGCGCTCGGCGAATATTTGCGCGTCCTTTTCTGTGCCATAGCTTTGCTCCAAATCGTGAAAAACTCGACGAAAACGTCGCCATCGCACGATTGGTTCCGCGTGGTGCGCGCTTAGTGCGGGCTCATGCGCGCGGAGCCCGGTTGGCCGGGCACTTTGAAACGCTTGCCGGTGTCGGTGACCTTGGTGCCCTCGACGCGAAGGATCGAGAAATCCCGGTCCATGTAATTGCCGACATAGAGATAGCGGCCGTCGGGCGTAAAGCACGCCGCCTCCGGCAGTCCGCCGACCTCGATGTCGTTCAATCTGGTCACCTTCTTGCCGTCCACCTTCAGGATCGTCACCACGCCGTGCGGGTGATAGTACCAGTCGTCCTTGCTGTGGTTGGACCCGAGCGCCGACACCGAGGCCGCGAGATTGCCCTTCGGGCTGAACGCCAGTCCTTCCGGGCTGTCCGGCACCGTCACGTGATCGATCACATGCACAGGCTCGGCCAGATCGATGACGCTGACGGTGTCGACATTGCCGTCGGACGTGCCGCCATTGCCGTTGTCCGCCGTCAGCGCGATCGAGCCGTTCGGCGCCATCACGATATTGTAGGGAAAGAGCCCGGTCAGAAGATCGTGCTTGGCGTATGTGACCTTGTCGCCTGAGACATCGAGCAGCGCCACTTTGTTGGTCGAATTTTTCGACGCCAGCGCATGTTTGCCGTCCGGCGTGAAGACGACGGCGGAGACTTCATCGCCCATGTCGAGCGTATCGATGATTTTCACGTCGGTGCCGTGGATCGACAACACCGTGAGCGACTTGTCGGCGCGATTGGCGATCAGCGCCAGGGTGCCGGCTGGATTGATCGAGAGACCCGACGGCTGCTTGCCGCCTTCCAGCGTGTTGATCAGTTTGGGCGGGTTCGCCTTGAGATCGATGACGTAAATCTTGTTGTCGGGAACCTGCTTGTAATTGTCGCCGTCTTTGATCGCGTTCATCGAATCCGCAACGATCGCGATCGAGCCCGTCGGATCGATGTCGAGATTGCCCGGCGGTCCCACCACCGAATTCTTCAGCGGCAGATTGGCGACGATCTTCGGATTGAGCGGATCGGCCAGATCGACGATCAAGACTGCGTCCTTTCCCGGCGGCGAGATCACGCTCTTGCCGTTGACGAACCCGGCCTTTTCATCGTCGCCGACGATCATGAACGGCGCCGCCCGCGCGGCGGTCACACCAAGCATTATACCAATAACGGCAGCAAGCTTCACCGCTGCGAGCTGAAAGCGCATGGCATCCTCCCCGGCTTGTTTCGGGTCTTAGCGCCCGTAGGCCGATTTTTGCGCTATTAGCGGCGGCGCGGCAAGTGGGTTTGCTGATGCGCGGCTTGCCGCGACCACGGTCACGCCGCGCGCGGCAGCGCCCGGAACTCCTTGGCGCTCGCCATCGCCCAGGCGATCTCAAACCGCTTGTCGCCTGAGCCGGCGAGCAATTCTCCGGGCTGCAGGCGCGGATAAAGCAGCGCGAAGCTTTGCACCTCGTGCGGCGAAACGCGGCGCGAGAAATGCTCGGGCGAAAATTCGGTGGGATGGTCGAGCCCGGCCGCGGCGACGAGCTCGGCGAGCGACTCCAGCGTGGCGCGGTGGAAATTGTAGACACGCTCGGACTTGTCGGGCACCACAAGCGCGCGCTGCCGGGAGCGATCTTGCGTCGAGACGCCGGTCGGGCAGCGGTCGGTGTGGCATGACAGCGACTGGATGCAGCCGAGCGCGAACATGAAGCCGCGGGCCGAATTGCACCAGTCGGCGCCGAGCGCCATGACGCGGGCGATGTCGAAGGCCGAGATCACCTTGCCCGAGGCGCCGAGCTTGATGCGGTCGCGGGCATTGATGCCGACCAGCGCATTGTGCACGAAATTGAGCCCCTCGCGCAGCGGCATGCCGAGATGGTCGGTGAATTCGAGTGGCGCTGCTCCTGTGCCGCCCTCCATGCCGTCGACCACGATGAAATCGGGATAGATTTCCGTCTCCACCATTGCCTTGCAGACAGCGAGAAATTCCCACGGGTGGCCGATGCAGAGCTTGAAACCCGCCGGCTTGCCGCCGGACAGGCGCCGCATCGTGGCGATGAATTGCATCATTTCGATCGGCGTCGAAAACGCCGAATGCCGCGACGGCGAGATGCAGTCGACGCCTTGGGGCACGCCGCGGGTGGCGGCGATCTCGGCATTGACTTTGGCGCCGGGCAAGACGCCGCCGTGGCCGGGCTTCGCGCCCTGGCTGAGTTTCAACTCGACCATCTTGATCTGGTCGTTCTTGGCGTTTTCCTCAAATTTTTCGGGGCAGAAGGTGCCGTCGGCATTGCGGCAGCTGAAATAGCCGGAGCCGATTTCCCAGATCAGGTCGCCACCGTTTTCGCGGTGATAGGGGCTAAAGCCGCCTTCGCCGGTGTCGTGGGCGAATTGGCCGCGCTTGGCGCCGATATTGAGCGCGCGAACCGCATTGGGGCTGAGCGCACCGAAGCTCATCGCCGAAATATTGAGGATCGATGCCGAATACGGCTTGCTGCAATCCGGCCCGCCGACGGTGATGCGGAACGGCTCCTTGGCGGGAGCCTTAGGGGCGATCGAATGGTCGAGCCATTCATAGCCCGAGGCATAGACGTCGTTTTGCGTACCGAACGGCCGCTTGTCGAGTGCCCGCTTGGCGCGCTGGTACACCAGCGCGCGCTTGTCGCGCGAAAACGGCGTGCCGTCTTTTTCGCTTTCGAGAAAATATTGGCGGATCTCGGGACGGATTTCTTCCAGAATGAAGCGAATATGCGCGCTGAGCGGATAATTGCGCAGCACCGCATGGCGGGTTTGCAGCACGTCGACGGTGCCGACGACCGCCAGCGCCGCGAACAACACCAGTGGAATCGCCACATAAAGCGACGGATGCAAAAAGAATTCAAACAAAAGAACGACACTGACCAGGACCACAAATGTGTAGGCGATGAAGCGCGGCTGAAAGGGGAACGGCCATGAGCGCATTAAAACCTCCCTCGGCGACCAGGACCCACTTTATAGCAAAGACCATTCCGCGCTGACTGCACGAGACGAACCGGGCGCTGGCGTCTGTACGGGTTGTATGAACAATACTTGTCAGTTTGATGAGGGCTTGACGCCGCCCGCACCCCCTTGCCCAGCGCCGTCATATTGCAACGCAACGAAGAAATTTGAAACGGCTTTATTTGGCTTCGGCGCTTGTCACGCCCCTTTCGGCTCGGCATCGAGCCTTACGATCCAGCCTTCCAGCCCCGGCTTGGCCGCCGGATAGCGCGTGAGCACCGCCGGATCGTG
>JBEKRD010000182.1:0-3689 GCA_049519075.1 Xanthobacteraceae bacterium
GCGCTGTTCGTCGCCTTGGTGGCCGTCCCAGACCTCGTTGTCTGCGTCTATTACGGCTTGATCGCGTCGGACCAATATGTGTCCGAGGCGAAGTTCACGGTGTCGAGCGGCGCGATCCCGAAGATGGACGGCTTGGGCGCGGTCACCGGCGTGCCGCCGATGCTGATCGTGCAGGACACGCAAGTTGTCACTAGCTACATCGGCAGCCGCGCCATGGTCGAGCGGCTGGAGGGCACGGTTGGCCTGCGCGACGCCTATGGCACGTCTTCGATCGACTGGTGGTCGCGGTTCCGCAAAAGCAAGCCGATCGAGAAATTCACCGATTATTGGGAGAAGATGAGCGACACCTCTATCTCGCTTCCGTCGGGGATCGTGACTATGACAGTGCGGGCGTTTCGCCCGGACGACGCCAAGCGGATTGCCGACGCCGTCATCGCGCAGTCGGAAACCCTTATCAACGACCTCAACGAGCGCATGCGCAATGACACCGTGCTCGCCTCCGAGCGCGACATACAGCGGGCGTCGCAGGATTTGGGTAAGGCACGCATCCAGATGGAGACCGAGCGCAACGCCGAAGGACTCATCGACGTCGGCCAAACCTCCAATGCACTCAACGGCCTGATCGCGGGCCTGCAAACCGATCTCCTTAAAGCGCAACAGCAGTATAGTTCTGAGTTACATTATGTGACGGCGGACGCGCCGCAGATGAAGGTTCTCAATTCTCGCATCGCCGCGATGCAGAGCCAGGTGGTGCAGATGCAGGCGCAGCTCACCTCGCAGACTGAGCAAAGCGTTGCCGCTACAGCCGACAAGGCGCTATCCGGCAAGATGACGAAATTCGCCGAGCTCGACCTCGAAGAGCGCATTGCGGAGAGGCGCTACGAGACTGCGGCGGCATCGGTGGAGGCCGCGCGCATGATGAGCGAGCGACGCATGCTTTATCTGCACGAGGTGGTGGCGCCGGCGCTGCCTGAGGACGCTAAATACCCGCGGCGCTTACTCAACATCGGCATGACGATTTTGGGGTCGCTCTTGGCCTGGGCGGCGACCGTCGGCGCCTTGCACTTCGTGCGCAACCATATGGCGTGAGGGGGGCTTCGATCGGAGCCCGGCGCAGATTAGAGCCGGTGGTCTTCCACCGAAGCGACGACCATGGCGCCGATCGACCAGAGAATAGTCAAGCCGAACAGAATGAGAATCGGAAACGCCACCCGCCGCGGATAACGCGATTCCTCCGGCAGCGACGGCGGCACGAACACCGTGAGATAAACGCTTTGCCGGTCTGCGCGCTGCCGTGCGCGGTCGAGATCGGCTTGCGCCAACGTATAGAGCTTTTCGGCGAACTGTCGTTGCAGATCGAGTTCCTCGAATTTTGCCAGCGAAGCCGTCAGCGTCTTGCCGTCGCCGGCCGTCGAGGTGAGCTTGCCGCGCAAGCCCGCGATTTGCGCTTCCGTGCTGTCGAGCTGGCTTTTCAACGCTTTGATCGTCGGCGCGCTGTCGTCGAGGTTGCGGCTTGCCACGAAGAGGTCGCTTTCGAGCCGGATCTTCTCAGTCAATAGCGGCAATAAAAGCTTGCCGATCTCGGTGCCCGCCTGCACCGGATCAATGATGCCTGAGCTGTCGCGGAACTGATGCAGATTGGCGAGCGCAGTTTGCGTCATCTCATAGGCGTGTCGCACTTCCCCTTCCGACATGGCCATGGCGTCGCTCCGCGCGCGATCGGAAATGCGATTGACCAGCGTCTCACTCAGTTCCAACACCGCTTTGGCGACGGCAACCGCATCGTCCGCACGAAACGCCCGCACTTGCAGCGTCACGATGCCAGAGGGGGCGTCGATGTAGGTGCTGACCATTGATCTCCAATAATCGGCGAGTTCATCGATCGATGCATTGCGTTTCAGGCGTGCCCAAAAGTCTGCTTCTGGCCGCCGAAATATCTCACGCAGGTTCAATCTCGCATTGAGGTCGTCGACAATCGCGCGGCTCTGGATGTAGCTGGTAACTATGTAGGCATTCTGACCCGGAGTGGTGAAAGAGAAATTGACGCTTCCTCCGCCGGAATCCGATGTATTGGAGCCGCTTGCTGTCGTGTCGCTGGAATCGGCCGCGATCTGGCGCACTGCGAAACGTGCTTCAGCCGCCAATTGATCCGAGGCGATGAGCGCGAAATAAACCATGGCCGCGAAGGACGGCACCAGAACGAGGCCGATGAAGCTCGCCCATAGCGGCGACGTCATCACACGCGGCAAGGCATCCTTCAAAAATGCAAAGCGGGACAGTGTGAGCTGAAATTTCAGTGCCGGCTTGGGCGCATGCTCGTTGACGTCCGCAGTGAGGCCCATGCCCTCGTGCGGCGGCTCGATTGATCGGGGCCGGGACGTCGCGGAGAGCAGATCGGACGTGATATCGACGCTGCGGCGTTCTCTGAGCGAAGCGTTATCGCGCTTTGCTCCGGCAGTAGACCGGGCCGGCCCAGCGTTTCGATCCTCACTCATGCCGACGCTTGGTCCCGGTTGCGGCGAATCGCCGAGCTTTCGTCGAGTCGTGTGCCATTTTTACAGCAAAACCGGCTGATTCTTGCGACAATACCATCCGATTCGGGGAGCAGCTTGGGCCTAGTCCGCCAGCACGGCTTCAACCGCCGATTTGACGTGATGGTAGACTTCGAGGTCTTGCTCGATCAAAAGCCCGGCTTCGGGTACGTCCTTGAGTTGCCTTGCTAATTCGATCGTGCGTTGGAAGTCGGGGATCGTCGGCAGGCTTTTCGCCGTGGTCCCGGCGAGGTGGGCCAATTGGGCTAGAAAGAACTCCTGGTGCTCTCTGAGCCCGAGAACGGCGAAGGAGGACAGGGTGCCGAGCGCGGTCGCGACGGCGCCCTTAGTCGGTATTTCGTCGGCCGTGCGTGCAGCCAGTTGCCGGGTCAGAGGATTGGAAAGATTGGCGATCGCTGCTCGCGGCATTGCGACAAACGCCCGATGTAAAACTTTTTCGTCGTTCTCGATCGTCTCCGCAAACGCTATCGCGGGACCAAACGCGATCACGTCTCTCTCGCCGAGTATTTCCTTTCCCATTTTGGGGACGTACTTCAGAGTCAGAAGCCGTTCCGCCAGCTCCACATACGGGTCCCGCAGCAGCGCAACGCAATTGAATGTTTCATTGATGTAGTTATCGTAGGTCTTGATGATCAAACGCCCGCTCAAATAGAGCGACGACGAATTGTTCAGCAGAAAGAGTTGTGTCGCGGTCTCTCGACCATGACGTTCTATTCCTTTGTGAAAATACTGGAAGTGCCGCTCGACTGCGTCGTCCAGACGCCAAAGCGGAAAAAGATGCGTTTCAAGGCGAAAGATTCGCTTTTGCGTCACCTTTGCCGGTGCGCGACGACGATAGATCGGGATATTCGTTTCTTCATCGTAGATCTCGAGCGCTTCCTGCTGCGCCAGGTTCGCTATGACGCTTTCATCGATGGTGAAACCGCAACGTCCGGTTTCGTGGCGGCCAGCGGCGACCAGGGCCGCCCGCTCCTCGCGGCATTGCAAAACCAGAAGCTCGTCCTCTCCGTCGGTGATTCGTACCGACGGAGACCCGGTAAAGGCGTCGGGAACAAGATAGCCGACGATCCGCGTGCCTTCATCGATTTCTATGTTAAACAGCATCCGCTCTGAGAGCTCATTCAGTTTGGCGGCCAA
>JBEKRD010000183.1:0-7222 GCA_049519075.1 Xanthobacteraceae bacterium
GTTACCCGCCAAACCCTGTCCCAGTCCAGCGAGGCTCCTCGCGGACCGGTCGTAATGCCGGCCGAAGCGATGCCCGGACCGCCCGGGAGCGGGGTTACAAGCCCCGCCCGCAGGAACCGCACTCGCCCCATCGCTCGGCTGTCACCGGTCGACGACCCTCCGATGGGCGAGATTTTGCCTATGTAACTGCCATAGGGACCTATGTCAAGATATTGGACACTAAAAAAGTGATCAGCCGCCGCCCGATCGGCCGCCGTCGAAACCGGCCAAATCGGCATTAAATCGGATCAGACAACGGGCCGCGCGCGCTCGGCGGCAGCGCCGATATGGCCTTGCTGTCGCTCTGCTGCTAAGGACTAGCCGGTCGGGCTCGGTGAAAGTATCAAATGCGTATCGGTATGGTTTTTATGAGTGCGCTCGCCGCGCTCGCATTGGCGGCATGCGGCGGGGACAGAGCCAATCAACGCGCATTGAAAGACGCCAACTCCTGCGCCAACGACGTCGCCACCTCCTCGCAGGCCGTGACGATCTACCGGCGCGTCTGGCTCGGCGACGGCACCGACACCCCCGACAAATTGCGCGACCCGGCGCCGCTGACGACGGATGAGCGGACCGCGCTGGCGCAATACCACGCGCAAATTCTGCAATGCCGGCAGGGCGTCCCGGCCGCCGGCTCCTCGGCCGACCCGCGTGAAATGCAATACCGCGACGCCGTGTTTCAGAGGAGCTTGGCGGTTTATTCCAAGTTGGAGACCGGCGAACTTAACGTCGGCGCCGCCAACAGATTGCTGATCGAAAGCAACGGGAAATTTCAGGCCGATGTGGCGAGGGACCATCTTCGCCCGCTGCCCGCCCCCGCGATCGAGGCGCAGAAAAACGCGGAAAAGATGGTGGCGGTCGCGGATCAAGCGCAAGCTGCGCAACAGCCGTCGGCGCGTTCATCCAAACAGCGTCAAGCCGAGCAAAGATCGGCCACGCCCGGCTGCACGTGGGCCGGCGATAGCTTGAACTGCATGCCGGCGCGGTGATCAGGGCGTAGGTGCGTAGCGAGTGAAAACGTAGTCACGGTCCTTCCCGGGCAGATGGCAGGGAAAACACTTTTCGTGCAGCGCCTCGTTGCCGGGTTTGCCGTTCGTGAAGTCGGCGAATCCCCAGCCGCCCGACGTCGTGTATTTTTTCGAATCCTTGACCATGAATTGAACATTCACGGCGGACCCGGCAAAGCTAGATTGAAGGCCGAGGCCGGGAAAACCGGCGGCTAAGGCTTGGTTGTCAAAATCCGACGAGTCCTCATTCCAATGCAGCGCGGCAATGATTGCGCCATCCGGGAACGGCAGAGTGCCGTCGCGGTAGGCCTTGATCGCAAGATCGTTGCCCAATTCCGCGCGCAACTGCCTAAGCTCGCCTCCAGCACCCGTCAGTGGCTTGCCTGTCAGCCGCTTGACTGAGATCAAGCGCCAGTCGCGGTAGCCTTGCGGGAGTTTGATGCCGTAGATCGGCGCAGCCTCGCCGTCCGATTGTCCAGAGACGGGAGCCGTTGTGGCGAGCGCGCCTGCGAGCGCGCCAATCCCAATCAGCGCGAAAATAATCCATTTCATGAATCCTCTCCGAGAATGGAAGCATTGTCCGGTCGAAGAATGGTGCGCCCAACGCGTGCGCCTGGGTCTTCAGATCGATTTGCGAAGCGGTCTAAGCGATACCCAGTTTGCGCAATACTCTCCGTTTTGCGCAAAAATTTACGGCGTGGTCTAAACGGTCGGTCCGGATACACGGTCGCGGCGTTTTCGGATTGTTTCGATTAAACGGGCGACTGAAAAGCTAGTTCGCGCGGCAATTGGCGATCAATAACCAAAGGGTATGGGCACGACGCTAAACTTGGTCATGCGTCGCCGTAGCGATTTTCTCTGTGCGTCAGGGCCGTGCCGCGGTCACGGCGTCGGGACCCGCTCGTGCAGCCAGCACCCCCCGCCGGGCTTTTTTTGTCCACGGCAAATGTTATGGTGCAAGTCCGCTGGCGAAGAAGCCCATCGACCCCTCCGCCCTCATCGCGCGGTCGCACCAGATGGCCGGGAAGCGGAACAGGGAGGCTCCGATCTCTTGCCGGGATCGGGGCCTCGTCCTTTCAAACGCTGGCCCGCGATCTCGGTCCGGGTCTCATTGCGAATTACACAGAACGCCCCTGCCGCGGGGAGCGCTACCGGGACGAGGCGTCGCTGCGTCCGCCGGCAAATTGACGCGCGGACATTTGCGTGGGGAATATCGTGGGGGAAAGAAGGGCAAAAGCCAGGTAAGTAGTGGTCGGAGTGGCAGGATTTGAACCTGCGACCCCCTCGTCCCGAACGAGGTGCTCTACCAGGCTGAGCCACACTCCGACAGTAGGGGCGGCTTATATAGACGGCGTTGTGGCCCTGCAAGCCGCCTGCCCACAGCAGTCGCGCCGGGTTACAAGGCTCCCCTTAATTATGTATCGAGGTGCGATGACAGTCCCATTGGCGACGCGGATGGCCGGCGCCGACTTAGCCGCGATCGAGGCCGCGGTGCGCTGCCTCGACGGCGGCGGGCTCGTCGCGTTTCCGACCGAGACCGTCTATGGGCTCGGCGCCGATGCCGGCAATGCCGCGGCCGTGGCGCGGCTCTACGCCGCGAAAGGCCGTCCGGCGTTCAATCCGCTGATCGCGCACGTGCCCGATCATGCGGCGGCCGAGCGGCTCGCGTGTTTCGATGCCGATGCGGGCCGCCTCGCCGCAGCGTTCTGGCCCGGACCGCTGACGCTCGTGCTCCCCAAAGCGCCCGGATGCCCGGTAGCCGAGCTGGCCACAGCCGGGTTCGACAGTCTCGCCGTGCGGGTGCCGCGGCACGCGCTGGCGCAAAAAATTCTCTCAAGCTTCGGCCGCCCGGTGGTGGCGCCGTCGGCCAATCGCTCGGGCCATGTGTCGCCGACCACGGCTGAGCATGTCTTGTCCGATCTCGGCGGCCGGATCGACTTGATCGTCGATGGCGGCGCGACACCGGTTGGCGTTGAATCGACCATCGTCGCCTGCCTCGGCGAAACGGTGCTGCTGCGGCCCGGTGGCACGCCGCGCGAGGCGATCGAGCATGCGCTGGGACACCGGCTCGCCGAGCCTCCTGCCGGCTTTCCCGTCGACGACGATGCGCCGCTCGCGCCCGGCATGCTGGCCTCGCATTACGCGCCGCAAGCGCGGCTGCGCCTTGATGCCGCCCGGGTCGAGCCCGGCGAAGCGCTGCTCGCCTTTGGCCCGACGCTCATTGCCGGCGCCGCGCAGGCAACGCGCGTCCTCAACCTCTCCGCGCAGGGCGACCTGATCGAAGCCGCGGCCAACCTGTTCTCGCATCTGCGCGCACTCGACGCGAGCGGGCTAACGACCATCGCCGTGATGGCTATCCCGCATCACGATCTCGGCGAAGCCATCAATGACCGGCTTAAGCGGGCGGCGAGTCCGAGATGAATTGCCTCGGTCACGGCTGCTTGCGCGCGGATTGATCGACTGTCATTTATGATAGGGAGCGATACAGTACAGCCGGACGCACCCTTGCTCGACAAACCGCCCAACAAGCCATCGACGGAAACAGATCCCGCGCTGCTCGCGCGTTTCTCAGCGATCGTCGGCGACAAATACGCCGTCACCGATGCCGCGCTTAAGGAGCCTTATCTGGTCGAGATGCGATGGTGCTGCGGCCGGGCTCGGTTGCCGAAGTGTCGGCGATCCTCAAGCTCGCCAACGAGACCTTCACGCCGATCGTGCCGCAAGGCGGCAATACCGGATTGGTCGGCGGGCAGATTTCCCATCACAACGAGATCGTGCTGTCGCTCACGCGGCTCGACCGCATCCGCGAAGTCGACCCGACCTCCAACACCATCACCTGCGAAGCCGGCGTCACCTTGCAGCGCGCGCGCGCCGCCGCAGCCGACGTCGACCGGCTCTATCCGCAATTGCTGCCGTCGGAAGGCACCTGCACCATCGGCGGCAATCTCGCCACCAATGCCGGCGGCACGGCAGCACTCGCCTACGGCATCGCGCGCTCGCATGCGCTCGGCCTCGAAGTGGTGCTGGCCGACGGCCGCGTGCTCAACAACCTCAACAAGCTGAAAAAGGACAATACCGGCTACGATCTGAAAAACCTGTTCATCGGCGCCGAAGGCACGCTCGGCATCATCACCGCGGCGGTGCTCCGCCTGGTGCCGCGGCCGCGCGCGGTCGAGACTGCTTTCGTTGGCGTTCCTTCGGCGGAGGCCGCACTTGAGCTTTTAGGCCTGACGCAGGAGCGCGCCGGCAATGACGTGACGAGCTTTGAGATCATGACACGGCGCGGCATCGAACTGGTGCTGGAACATGGCGCCGGCTGCCGCGATCCGCTGGCGGCGCCGCATCCCTGGTACGCGCTGATCGAGATCTCCTCGCAGCAGCGCGAGGGGACCCGCGAACTGCTGGAAGAGATTTTGGCGCAAGGCCTCGAACGCGGCGTCGTCGTCGATGCCGCGCTTGCCGAGAGTCTCGAACAGGCCAAGGCGTTCTGGCGCATCCGTGAAATGTTCGGCGAGGTGCAGAAGTATGCCGGCGGCTCGATCAAGCACGACGTGTCGGTGCCGGTCGCCGCGGTGCCGGCCTTCATCGCCGAGGCGAACGCGGCCGTCACTGCACTCATTCCCGGCGCCCAGCCGCTGCCGTTCGGCCATCTCGGCGACGGCAATATCCATTACAACGTCAACCAGCCGATCGGCGCCGACAAAGAGGCTTATCTCAAGCGCTGGGACGAGGTGAATGCCGTGGTGTTCGCGGTGGTGAAGAAATACGGCGGATCGATCTCGGCTGAGCACGGCGTCGGCGTGATGAAGCGCGATCTCTTGCCGTCGGTGAAAGACCCGGTCGCGCTCGATCTGATGCGCAGCCTTAAAAATCTGCTCGACCCGAACGGCATCCTCAATCCCGGCAAGGTGCTTTAGAGCATGATCCCGAAAAGTGGGAACCGGTTTTCGGAAAAGATCATGCTCCAACAAAAAATGCGCGCTACGGCATCGCCAAGGCCGGGGTGATGAAGGTCTTGTCGACGAAAGTGCTGTAGTCGGGCTGCGCCGACAGGTTGCCGAGCGCGATTTGCGTCGCCATGGAAACCTTCAACGCGTCGGCCGAGATATCGACGCTCGGCGGATAGACGCCGTCGGCCAGCATGCGCTTGACCGCGGCTTCGACCACGGCAGGATCGAGGTTCGGGAACTCGGACTTGGCGATCTCAATGGTGCGCGCCTCGTTCTTCGGCATGAAGCGCACGGCCATTTCCAGTCCCTTGACCAGACGCGCCGCGCTGTCGGGATCGACGTCGTTGCGCGCCGCGATGGCGGAGAAGGCGTAGGGGCCATAGAGCCTTGGGAAGCCGAGCACCACCGTCATGCCTTTGGCGACCACCTGGTCGAGGCCGGGTTCGTACATCACTGCGACTTTGGCCTGACCTGCCATGAACGGGCCGGGCTCGCTGCCGATCGGCACCTGAATCATCTCGACGTCGGTTGCGGCATCCATGCCGTTTTCCTTCAGCAGCTTGATAAACAGGGAGGTTGAGGTCGTCGGCATGGTGCCGGTGACGACCTTCTCGCCCTTTAGATCCTTCACGCTTGAGAACTTGAAATCGGGCGTCGCTGCGATCCAGACGGCAGCGCCGTTGACGACATTGGCAATGATATGGACCGGCGCGCCCTTGCTGGCCGCGATCGCGACCCATTCCGGCCCGTGCAGGGAAAATTCGGCGCTTTTCGAGATCACGGCGTTGAGCGCGACGGTCGGCGCGCCCGCGGTCTGCTTTTCAAGGTCGAGGCCCTGCTGGGTAAAGAACCCCTGGTCGATCGCCACGTAAAGCGGCAGATAAAGCATCGACTGGAACGCCTGGGACAGCACCGCTTTCTTGCCTTCGGCGAAGACGGGCGAGGACAAGGCCACAACGGCGCAAACCAGAACGGCCCGGACGACAGCGCGGACAATACGCATTTCAGAATCTCCATCGTGGGTGAGAATCAAACCTGCACCTGGTGAACGGTATTCGACACTTTCCAAGGGATAAGCAGGCGTTCGATCAGGTCGATGACGTAATAAAGGACAAAGCCCACCGCCATGAGAACGAACAGGCCGACCCATACGGTATTGAGGTCGTAGAAGCTCGAGGCGTTGTAGACGAGATGGCCGAGCCCGTGCTGCGACGAGATGAATTCGCCGACCACGGCGCCGACCAGGCCGAAGCCGATATTGATGCGGAAGGTGGCGATGATCGAGGGGAGGGTGGACGGAACGACGGCCTTGTAGAAAATCTGATGCTTGGTCGCGCCCATCGAAATCAGCAGCGCTTGGAGATCCGCGTCGGCGTCCCTGGCCGCCTGATAGGCCGCGATCAGTGCGACGATAGCGGTGACCGAAACGGCGAGCGCGACCTTCGACACGAGGCCGGTGCCGAACCACAGGACGATGATCGGCGCCAGCGCGATCTTCGGCACAGAGTTGATCGCGACGATGAAGGGTTCGACGAGCCGCGCGACGAAAACCGAATACCACAGCGCCAGTCCGGCGATCGACCCGAAGACCGTGCCGATGACGAAGCCGAGGATCGCCTCGAACAACGTGTACGAGGTGTCGGCGAGCAATTCGCCGTTGGCCGCCATGCGCAGGAGCACCGTGTAGATGCCCGCCGGCGAACCGAACAAGAAGTCGGAAATCCAGCCGACCCGCACGCCGAATTGCCATAACAACAGCAAGAGAGCGACGGCGCCAGCCTGCAACAGCGCGCGTCCGACCGTCGTGTTGAACAAAGGCCGTTTGCGCGACGCCGCGCGCTGCCCTGAAAGCGCCGCAGATTTCTCGGCCGCGATCACGCTCATGGTGCCGCCGTTTCCGGCTGCTTAGACCGATTGGTTTCGGTCTGGATATCGAGCTCGCCGCACAAAGTGCGGAAGTAGCCGGCAAAGCGATGGTCGCTGCGCGCGGCGATCGGCGAATGCTCGGCGATGTCGATGTCGTGGACGGTCTTGACGCGCGCCGGCCTGCCGCTCAGCACGACGACGCGTTTCGACAGTGCGACCGCCTCGTCGACGTCGTGCGTCACCAGCACCACGGTCTTGTTGAATGTCTCTACCGCCCGCTTGAGCACGCCCTCGAGGTAAAGCCTGGTCTGGTAATCGAGCGCCGAAAACGGCTCATCAAGCAAGAGGATGCCCGGGTCC
>JBEKRD010000184.1:0-3562 GCA_049519075.1 Xanthobacteraceae bacterium
TGGACGCCTCGAAAAACTAGATCAATCTTTAGGCTGCCTGTCGATATTCTATGCAAGAAGTCCCGCTTCGGCGTCGCCGGAGCGGGATTTCGTTGTCAATGGTCGCTGCGCATTCGGACAGACGCCGCCAGGAAGGACGCCATGAAGTGGATCATTGCTGTGATCAAGCCACACAAACTCGACGACGTGCGCGACGCGCTAACGCGCATCGGCATTCAAGGGATGACCGTGACTGAGGTCAAAGGCTACGGGCGGCAAAAGGGCCACATGGAGCTCTACCGCGGCTCCGAATATGTCGTCGATTTCCTGCCCAAGCTGCGCATCGAACTCGCCATCGCCAGCGAGCAGCTTGAGCAGGTCAAAGACGCCATCGCCGCCGCCGCCACCACCGGTCAGATCGGCGACGGGAAAATCTTCGTCATGCCGCTGGAAGAAGCCGTCCGCGTTCGTACCGGCGAGACCGGTCTCGGCGCGCTCTAGAGCGTGATCCGAAAAAGTGGAAACCGGTTTTTCGAAAACATCGCGCGCAAACGAAAAATCCAGACCGTGATCCGATTCAATCGGATGGCATCGCGGTCTGAAAAAAACACTCGGGGGGAGAAAAAATGAAACGGGCGCAATTACCCATCGCGGCGGCAGCGACTACTTTGATGTTGACCGCTACGCCGGCTCTTGCGCAAGCCGGCAGGATCGATGCCGGCGACACCGCCTGGATGATCGGCGCCACGGGCCTCGTCCTCTTGATGACCATACCGGGCCTCGCGCTGTTTTACGCCGGCATGGTGCGCAAGAAGAACGTGCTGGCGACCATGGCGCAAAGCTTTGCCGCCACCTTCATCGTCTCCAGTCTGTGGGTCTGTATCGGCTACTCGCTCGCTTTCACCGGCGACGGCGCCATTCTCGGCTCGCTCGATCGCGTTTTCCTGATCGGCATGAATCCGGACGTCATTTCGCCCTTTGCCAAGACGATCCCCGAATGCCTATTCATGATGTACCAGATGACTTTTGCCATCATCACCGTCGCATTGGTGGCGGGCGCCGTCGCGGATCGCATGCGCTTCTCGGCCTATCTGTTGTTCTCGGCATTGTGGCTGCTCCTGGTCTATGTGCCGATCGCACATTGGGTCTGGGGCGGCGGCTTTCTCGGCCGCTATGGCGTGATTGATTTCGCCGGCGGAACCGTGGTCCATATCAACGCCGGCGTCGCCGGACTTGTCGCCGCTTACGTGCTCGGTGCGCGGCGCGGTTACGGCCACGACAATCTGTCGCCGTTCGATCTCACGCTTGCGGTCGTAGGCACCGGGCTATTGTGGGTCGGTTGGTTCGGATTCAACGGCGGCTCGGCGATGGGCGCGAATTCGCGCGCCGTCATGGCGATCGTCGCCACCCATCTGGCCGCCAGCGCAGGCGCGCTCACCTGGATGACGCTGGAATGGTGGACACGCGGCAAACCCTCGGTGCTTGGCATGATCTCCGGCGCCGTCGCCGGGCTGGGCACGATCACCCCCGCCTCCGGCTTCGTGCTGCCGATGCAAGCCCTGCTGATCGGCTTCCTCGCCGGCACGATCTGCTTCTGGGCGTGCACTTGGCTCAAGCCGAGGCTCGGCTATGACGACTCGCTCGACGTCTTCGGCGTGCACGGCATCGGCGGCATCACGGGCACGCTCCTCGCCGGCGTGCTCGCGGTCGGCGCTTTGTCAGTGAGTCCGGAACAGCCCGACGGCGTCAGAGGCCTCATCGAAGGCAATCCCCAACAACTGCTCGCCCAACTATACGGCGTCGTCGTCACCCTTGCGTGGTCGGGCCTTCTCACCGCGATGATCCTCAAAGCGGTAAGCGCCATCGTCCCGCTGCGCGTTGGCCAGGAAGACGAAATCATGGGCCTCGACGTCAGCCAGCACGGCGAGGCGCTGCAATAGCGCGGTAAGCCGGATTAGCCGAAGGCGTAATCCGCCGTCTCACGTGGATGGCCGGAACTAGTCCCGGCCGCGGTCGGAGCGCGGCGGTCAGGGCGTTATCAGCCTTCCGATTGTCGCCATCGGCAACACCAGCCGCAATGAATCAGGCAGCCGCACAAAGCCGTTCGCCTCGTAGAAAGCCGCGGCCTGTTCGTTGACGGCATCGACGACAAGCATCGATGAACCGACCGTGCCGGCGCTGGCATAGGCCCGTTGCACGGCGTCGGCGAGCAGCAATGCGCCGAGCCCCTGGCCTTGCAGTCCCGCCGCGACAGCCAGTCGGCCGAGAAGCGTCGCGCTGACCAGCGGATAACGCGGCACATGCCTGCGCGCAGCGACCGGCACGTCGCCTTGGGCGAGCGAAGTCGCGCAGAGCGTGTAATAGCCCCGAACTCCGTCCGGTCTATTTGGATCGACGAGGACGAACACGCTATTGGCGCGTCGTCTGACATCCTGTCCGGCCTGTGTTTGCAAATAGCGGTCGAGGCTCTCTATTCCGCAGCGAAATCCCGCGCGGTCGTGATGCGGTCCCAGCGGCTCGATCTTCAGATCGGGCGATGGCGCCATCTAGCGGGCGATCCGCCGTTTATGCTCCTCAAGCGCCCGAGCAAGCCGCGCGCTCGGCTTCGGCGGATCGATCAGCGCCGTGAAGAAGGCCTGCCGGTCCGGCTCCGACAGCGTGAGCGTTTCATGTTCGGCGATGGTCCGGCGCGCGGCACCGGCGAGCGCGGTGACGCAGAAATCCGTCAACTTGCGCCGCTCCAGATGCGCCGCGCGTTCGATCAGGTCCTTGGTCTCCCGGTCCAGCCGGAAGCCGAGCCGTTCATCGCGGCCGGCCTCGTCGCGCAGAGTCTTGTCGACCTTGGCTTGCTTGCGGACCAT
This sequence comes from Xanthobacteraceae bacterium, assembly GCA_049519075.1. Classification (GTDB taxonomy): domain Bacteria; phylum Pseudomonadota; class Alphaproteobacteria; order Rhizobiales; family Xanthobacteraceae; genus BOG-931. Next base: position 2,841 of record JBEKRD010000184.1, read on the forward strand.
GGCGGCGCCTCGTACTGGGTTGTCAGATGGACACCAATGTACGTCAAACTGACGTCATACTCAAGCGCGGTGGAGCGGGTCAGCCGAAGCCATAATCCACCGGCTCTAAATGCGCGATTGGCGGAATACGCCGTGCAAACCCGCCCTCTGCTTTGAAAAGCCGGCCTGAAAGACGTGGATGACCGGAACAAGTCCGGCCAAGACGAAGGAAAAGGCGGCTGTCCCCGTAATTGATATTTTCTGTGACATGTATTGACATTGGTCTCCGCTCCGATTATTTACACTGTGAACCTCGCTCACCAAGGACGCCTCCAGCGGGGGTACTCTCTGGGGGTGGAGCGAGTGCGGTGCCCACGGCGGGGCCATACACCCCGTTCCCGGGCGGCTTGGGCATCATGCCTCCCGGCATTACGACCGGGGTGGGAGGTGCATCCCTGGACTGGGACAGGCGAAGGCGGGTAACGCCCGTTCAGACCACGTCCCAGGAAGCCTGGCTTGAGCCGGAGCCTTTGGGATGACGAGTCCTCAAGGTGAGAGCCGTGGTGGACCGCCGATAGGCGAGCCCCCTCGCTTAGGGGGCGCCGCACCAGCAGGTGCGGAGTGGAGTGCGCGCCTGTCGGCGTTCCGCTTCCTTTTTTCTTATCGTCTTTGCGAGGAGTGAAACGACGAAGCAATCCAAACGGCGGTTCGGTAGTGGATTGCTTCGCTAACGCTCGCAATGA
>JBEKRD010000185.1:0-3541 GCA_049519075.1 Xanthobacteraceae bacterium
GCGCTTCGCGCGGGCGCCTCAGGGTGACGGGAGAGAGGGCATTACCGTGACAGTGCATTTAACCGCCAGTCAAATGGTCGTGGGGTGCGTCGCGCGAATTAAGTGCACTGTCACCGTAATCTAATTTTTCTCCCGGATTCGCGCATTGCGCGATCCGGGCTACGGCCTCTACGCCCCCACCCGAAACACCGCCTTCCCCCCGACATGCCAGTCGCGCTCCTCGCATTTCCTTGCGGCATCTCGCGGCAGCCGTAACGGCGATTCGCACCCGGATCGGCGCTACGCCACCCGGACCTGTGCCAAAAAGCGCTCGACTTCGGCACGTAATCTACCGGATTTGGCCGCCAGTTCGCCGCCGGCATTGAGCACCGCATTGGCAATCTGACCGGTCTTGCTCGCGTCGGCGGAAACCTGTGCGACGCTCGCCGACACTTCGCGGGCGCGCTCAGCGGCGGCATTGGCACTGCGGGCGATCTCCTTGCTGACGGCATCCTGCTGCTGCACCGCCACCGAAATTTCAGTGGCATTTTCGTCGAGCCGGCCGATCGTGCCGGCGATGGCTTGCATGGCCTGCACGACGCTCGTCGTCGTTCCCTCGATCGAGCGAATCTGCTGCGTAATGTCGCCAGTTGCCTTCTGGGTCTGCGACGCCAGCGTTTTGACCTCCTGCGCGACCACGGCAAAACCGCGACCGGCCGCACCGGCACGCGCCGCCTCGATCGTCGCATTGAGCGCGAGCAGATTGGTTTGCGCCGCGACGTCGCGAATGAGATTGCTGATGCTGTTGATCTGTCCGACCGTCGCCGCCAAGCGTTCCACCGTTGCTATGATCGACTTTGCTTCCGTCGTCGCCCCGCGGGCGATATCGGCGGATTCCCGCGCCTGACGGGAAATCTGTTCCACCGATTGCGCGATTTCCTCCGACGCCGTGGCGACGCTGTCGACATTCTTCGTCGCCTGCTCCGATGCGGTCGCGGTCGTGTCCGCCTGCATCTGATTATGATTGGCGGCCTGCGCCATGATCTGCGCGCAATTGTCCATTGTCTTCGACGCGCCGTCGAGCGCACCGACGATGTCATTCACCGCATGTTCGAAATCTCCGGTCGCCGCTTCGATCCGCTGCCGCCGCGTTTCGGCTTGCCGTGCACGGTCATTCTCGCTTTGGCGCGCGGCGGTGAGGTCTTCGATCGCGTGGCGGAATACCAGCAGCGCCTCGGCCATGCCCCCGATCTCGTCGCGGCCGCTGACCGCAACCGCAACATTCGCCTCGCCCGCAGCGATCCGGCGCATGGCGCGGCTGAGCAGCGTCAAGCGGCCGACGATATTGCGGTCGACATAGAACCAGGCAATCAAGCCGGCACTGGCAAGCGCAACAATGCTGAGGAGGATCAGAATGATCCGGCCAAGCTTGATCTGCGAAATTGCCTGAGCCGAAAGCGTTTCGGCAATCGTGCCTTGCTGTTGGATCAATCTTTCTACAGCGGTCCGGAGCATCGTTGCTTGCGCGAGCGCGGCCGCGTAAATCTGCCGGGCAGCCTGCTCGCCGCTCAATTCGTTGGTCCGTTCGACGATGATTCCGTTGTCCCCGGATAGTGCGGCGAGCTTGCCGTACAGGGCGCTTATCTTGTCGCGCTGATCGGATTTGGGCAGCCCTCTCAAGTCGTCGTCGATGTGACGCCCGGCTGCGGCAATCGAATCGCGAAGCGGCGGCAGCTTCGCAATATCGGTCACCAACGACGCTTCGATTTGCAGTCCGACAAGGAGATTGGCGTCGGCCTGCACTTCAAACAGGCGGCGCAGCGAATCGATCGATTGGTTGAGCGTCGTCCTGTCGTTCTGACTTTTTGTCATGAGCGCGAAATTGGCGTCGTCGATCGCCGGCGCGATCGCCTCGAGCAGATTTTCATGCGCCTTGCGGACGGCGAGCGCCAGCGCGCGCCGTTGCGCCGAAATGTGGATGCGATCCGCGACGGCTCGACTGAGCGCGGCGAGGCGGTTGTCCATGGCGGCTCGCGACATGCTTCGATCAAGCGTATCGGCGATTTCGGCGCTTTGACTGGCATTGAGCGCCCGCAGGTGGTCGATCCTTACTCTGAGATTGCGTGATTGCGCGGCGATTTCGCCGGCGATTTCCGCTCGATGGCTTTCATCCTCAGCCGTCATCAAACGCGGCGCGAAGGCGACAAGGTCGCCGGTGTCCTGCGACAGCCGCATCGACTCGGCGGTGGCTGGCATGCTGCGGAAAACGATTGCGTTCAACGTCGCGCCGATGGTGGCGAAGGCAAACAGCGCAAACAGCGAGCCGATCACGGTCATGCCCGCAGCCAGGCCGAACGCCAGATAAAGCCGCGCACGGATCGTCCGCATGAAGGCGAACAAGCCCAGCCGGTCGCGCAGGATGGCAAAGCCTAATTTATATCGACCTGCGCGCGCCCGAACGCTTCGATCACGCGTAGTCACTCGGTGGGCTTGTTCGACGCCAACACGGTGATCGGCGTCTCGCGATAGTCATCGGCAAATAGGCGTTTGAGGTTTGCAATCTTCGGCTGATCAATGGCCACGACATAGGAATCATCCGGATGCGACACGGCATAGTCCTGATCGGAGTCTGCGGCGGGATTAAATTCCGGCAAAGCCTCGACCTTGGTGACGATCGCCGCGGCGAAGACGCGTGCCGCGTTCAATTGCGCGATATAGGCCTCGGCGACGCGTTTCTGCGCGTCGCTTCCATAGAAAATCTCGGAGCGGTATTGCGTGCCCACATCGGGACCCTGATAGTTGAGTTCGGTCGGGTTGTGCACGACCGAGAAATATATCTGCAGAATTTTGCCGAGAGAAATCTGCCGCGGATCGAATGTCACTTGCACCGATTCGGCATCTTCCACCGGTTCGGCATCTCCAGAACGCGCCGTCGCCTTCTGCCCGGCGACAGAGCCGGCGAGCGCTTGGGTGACGCCTTTGACGTGCTGGTACACCTCCTGGGGACCCCAGAAGCAACCGCCGGCCAGCACGATTGTCTGCAAGCCGCTCCCGGCCGGCGCCGCCGGATCGAGCGCCGGCGCCGGAATGACCGCGGCCGGCTCGGCGGCCTGCGCCGGCATCGTGGTGGCGAGACCCAACAACGACACAAACAGCGTCGCGCAAGCCAGCGCACGCAGTGAGAGGCCGCGACCTTCGCCGGCACCCGGCCATATCCTGTCGGCCATCGGATTTCCCCATGCCTTGCCGCGCAGACCGCATCACCCCGCTTGGTCATTAGGAATTTATCGACGCTAATTTTTCGTTAAAGGTTCTTTATCTGAGCACGACTTATCCGAAAGCCGGATGCCACCTTTCGGTATCATGCTCCAAGCAGTCAAAATCGACGTCAATTATTCAGACCTAATGGCTGATTACGCTACGATAATCCGCCCGACGCACTCACGCCGCCACCCGAAACACCGCCTTCCCCCCGACGCGCCGCTCCCGCAATTCGTCGGCGACGCGGGCAATGTCGCGCCAGTTGCGCTCCGGCCCGGTGTGAGGGGTGAGCGACTTGTCG
>JBEKRD010000186.1:0-3450 GCA_049519075.1 Xanthobacteraceae bacterium
AAGCGTTTTGCGTTCTAATTTCTCCAGTGCGCCGGAGTGCTGCAGCACTTGTGTAACGCGAGGTGCTTGTGGGCGACTCTGAAGTTGTTGCGTCGGTCGAGCGGCCGGAGCATTCGGCTCCGCCGAACATGGTATGGATTCCCGGCGGCACTTTCCGCATGGGCTCGGACGAGCACTACCCGGAAGAGGCGCCGGTCCACCGCGTCACGGTGGGCAAGTTCAGGATGGACCGCACGCCGGTGACGAACCGGCAGTTCGAGGAATTCGTCAAGGCGACCGACCACGTCACATTCGCGGAAATTCCGCCCGACCCGAAGAACTATCCGGGCGCGCTGCCGCACATGCTCTATGCTGGCTCGCTCGTCTTCTCGCCGCCGTCGCGCCCCGTCGATCTGCGCGAGTGGAGTCAATGGTGGGCTTTCCTGAAGGGCGCGGACTGGCGTCATCCTTACGGACCGGAAAGCAACATCGATGGTCTCGACGATCACCCGGTCGTGCATGTGGCCTATGTCGACGCGCTGGCCTACGCCAAATGGGCCGGCAAGGATCTGCCGAGCGAGGCCGAGTGGGAATTCGCCGCGCGCGGCGGGCTCGACGGCGCCGAGTTCGCGTGGGGCGATGAGTTCACGCCCGGCGGCAAGCATATGGCGAACACCTGGCAGGGCGAATTTCCGCGGCAGAATCTTTGCGCCGACGGCTTCGAGCGCACCTCGCCGGTCGCCGCATTTCCGGCGAACGGCTACGGCCTGCACGACATGATCGGCAACGTCTGGGAATGGACGACGGATTGGTATTCGCAAAAACACCAAGCCGATGCGCCGAAGGCGTGCTGCATTCCGGAAAATCCGCGCGGCGGACCGGAGGCCTTAAGCTACGATCCTCGTCTGCCGAAAATCAAGATTCCGCGCAAGGTGCTCAAAGGCGGCTCGCACCTCTGCGCTCCGAATTATTGCCGCCGCTATCGTCCGGCCGCGCGCCATGCCGAGCCGGTCGACACTTCGACAAGCCATGTCGGCTTTCGGTGCATAACCAGGAAGAGGAACGCTTCATGAGCAAAGACGAAACGGCAGGAAAGCCCGAGAGTGGCGTCGCGCCCAGCAGCGAAGGCCTCAAACGGCGCGATCTCTTGTTGAGCGGCTCGTCGCTGGTGGCCGCATCGGCGCTGCTTGGAACGGCTGTTGCAACTCCCGCGCAAGCGCAGCCGGCGGCGTCGGCATCTGGGAAGCCGCCGAATATCGTCGTCATCATGGGTGACGATATCGGCATGTGGAACATCGGCGCCTACCACCGCGGCATGATGGCCGGCCGGACGCCGAACCTCGACAAGCTTGCCGCCGAAGGCATGCTGTTCACCGACTATTATGCCGAGGCGAGCTGCACGGCGGGACGGGCGAACTTCATCACCGGCGAACTGCCGATCCGCACCGGCATGACCACGGTCGGCCAGGCGGGATCGCCGATCGGCATTCCAGCGCAGGCGCCGACCATTGCGACGGCGTTGAAGTCGATGGGCTACGCCACCGGCCAGTTCGGCAAGAACCACCTCGGCGATCTCAATGAATTCCTGCCGACGGTCCACGGCTTCGACGAATTCTTCGGCTATCTGTATCACCTCGACGCGATGGAAGACCCGGCGCATCCCGCCTACCCGCAGGAATTGTTGAACGTCGTCGGCCCGCGCAACATGGTTCACTCCTGGGCCACCGACACCGACGACCAGACGGTGATGCCGCGCTGGGGCAAAGTCGGCAAGCAGAAGATCGAAGATGCCGGCACGCTCTATCCCAAGCGCATGGAAACCGTGGACGACGAGATCCGCGACCTGTCCTTGAAGTTCATGGAAAAGGCGAAAGCCGACGGCAAGCCGTTCTTCGTCTGGCTCAACCCGACGCGCATGCACATCGTCACGCATCTGTCGCCCAAATACGAAGCGATGCGCAATTCGCAGAACGGCTGGACCATCCACGAAGCCGGCATGGCGCAGCTCGACGACGACGTCGGCCTGGTGATGAAAAAGCTCAAGGACCTGGGCGTCGACGACAACACCATCGTCGTCTTCACCACCGACAACGGCACCGAAGTCTTCACCTGGCCGGACGGCGGCCAGACGCCGTTCGCGCAAAGCAAGGGCACGGTTCTGGAAGGCGGTTTCCGGGTGCCGTGCATCATGCGCTGGCCGGGCAAAGTGCCGGCCGGCAAGGTCGAGAACGGCCTCATCTCCGGGCTCGACTGGTTCCCGACCTTGGTCGCCGCCGCCGGCAACCCGAACATCGCCGCCGAACTGAAACAAGGCAAGAAGCTCGGCGACACGACGTACAAGGTTTATCTCGACGGCTACAACCAGATGGACATGATTACCGGTAAGGGTCCGTCGAACCGGCACGAGCTTTGGTACTTCGGGGAAAGCGAGCTCGGCGCCGTGCGCATCGACGATTACAAGTATCGCTTCATCGACCAGCCCGCGGGCTGGCTCGGCGAAAAAACCAAGCCTGACGTGCCCTATCTGATCAACCTGCGCCTCGATCCGTTCGAGCGCACCGGCTGGCCCGACAGCGGGACCAAATACGGCGCTCAACAATACTTCGACTGGTTTAAATACGAGTTCTGGCGCTTCGTCTTTGTCCAGCAGCAGGTGGAAAAACTGGCGATGACCGCGATCGAGTTCCCGCCGATGCAAAAAGGCGCGAGCTTCAACCTCGACGCCGTGAAGGCGAAAATCGCCGCAGCCCAGGCGTCGATTGCCAAGTAGGTGAACCCGACATTACAAGATTGCCCGCCCGGGCATGTCCCGGGCGGGCTTTTCGATCCGCTTGTTGCGACCCCCCACTATCGAGGGTCGCCTCTGAAAGCCCGCGAAATCGCTTTCGGCCGACCGGACAATGCTTAACGACACAGACACAAAACCACTCGATCCGGCCGAACCTCAGGGCGATTCGGAGGTCTTCCGCTTTGGGGGTTTCGGCACCGTCCTTCTAATTTCGCTCTTTGTGTTTATTGGATTGTATCCGTTGATGTTGGGCGCAATCGCCGGGCGGATCGCCGGTGGCATAATTCTCGCTGCAATCCTCGTATCCGGTGCCATCACTGCCAGCCGGTCGCGCACGCATCGTATCGTCGGCATTGTTTTAGCGATTTTGACGGTCGGCCTGCAAGTCGAGTGGCTGGAATCCCACAGCAGAATTATAGAAGCGACCTATATGGCTGTATTGGCCATCTTCTTCCTCTACACCGCGCTGATAATATTCCGCCACGTCCTTTCGTTCGGGCCGGTCTATCCTCAATAAATCTAGTTAGCATCGCTTTGTGACGAGATGACAATCGGCTTTTCAGAGTCTGACTCGAAACGATCCGTTTGATTTCAAGCTCTTGCGAGGCGTCGCGTGAGGGTGCGGATGTGAGCGACGAGGATCCAGGCGACGGCGCTGGCGATGGTTGTTTCAAAGTCCTTGG
>JBEKRD010000187.1:0-3442 GCA_049519075.1 Xanthobacteraceae bacterium
CGGTTTCCGCTTTGCCATCACGCGGCTCGAAGGCAAGTGGAAGATGAGCCAGAATCGCGAAATGCCGGATCGCGGCGGCGTCGCCAAAGGCCTCGCTCTGCGGGCTGACGGCGACGATCTGGAGATCGCGGCATTTGTCGAGCAGCAGCTCAAGCCGCGGGAATGAGCAGGGCCGGTCGCGTTACGCCCGCTCCGGCAGGATCACGATCTGCGTCTGGATCACCAGCGCGCACAGCCTGCCGTCGCTTCGCGTGATGCGAGTCTGCCACACCATCGTGGTGCGGCCGCGATGCAGCGGGGTACATTCGGCGTAAGCGGTATCGCCGACCGGGATGGCGGTGAAGAAATTGGTCTTGCTCTCGATGGTCGCGGTCCGGCCGCCCGGCGGCAGGTTCGCCACCGTGGCGGTGCCGCCGAGATTGTCGGCGAGTGCCATGACCGCGCCGCCGTGCAACGTGCCAAACCGGTTGTTGAGGTCCTCGCGCACGACCAGTTCGGCTAAGACCTTGTCGCGCGAAACATGGGTGATCTTCATGCCGATCAAATTGGCGAACGGCGGTTGCAATTCGGCATCGGGATTCATGACGGCGTCCTCAAAACAAAGGCGCGGCCGTCGATGCGCTGATGGCCGCGCCCTTAATTTTACGCAAATGCCGGCGAATAGCTACCGCGGTTGCGGCACGACGCGAATATAAGGCTTCGGCGTCTTCCAACCGCCCGGATAAAGCTTCTTGGCTTCCTCGTCCGAGACCGCGCCGGTGAGAATGACGTCCTCGCCTTGCTTCCAGTTCGCCGGCGTCGCCACGCGGTGCTTGGCGTTGAGCTGTAGCGAGTCGACGACGCGCAGCACCTCGTCGAAATTGCGGCCGGTGGTCATGGGATAGACCAGGACAAGTTTGATCTTCTTGTCGGGGCCGATGACGAAGACATTGCGCACGGTCTGGTTATCGGCCGGCGTGCGGCCCTCCGAGGTGCCGCCTGTGCTCGCCGGCAGCATGCCGTAGAGCTTCGATACATTCAGATCGGTATCGCCGATCATCGGATAATTGGGCGCGAAACCGACGACGTCCTTAATATCGGCCGCCCATTTCTGGTGGTTCGTGACCGGATCGACCGACAGGCCGATAATCTTGACGCCGCGCTTGTCGAATTCGGGCTTGAGCCGCGCCATGGTGCCGAGCTCGGTGGTGCAGACCGGCGTGAAATCCTTGGGGTGGGAGAACAGCACCACCCAGCTGTCGCCGATCCAGTCATAAAAGCGGATTTTGCCTTCCGTGGTTTCGGCCTCGAAATCCGGGGCGGTGTCGCCAATTTGCAGGGCCATGGAAAACCTCCGTAGCGTGGATTGATGTCGTGGGAACGAGATCGCGTGATTTGATCCGATGGGCGGATCGATATTCGGCAATAGATTTCCTTTTCCATATTTACGTTTCGTGAGCCGCCAATACTAGTCCGTCGTTTGGGTAATATTCGTGCGATCCGGGCAGAAGTATTCATTTGCGCGGGCGATCAATACTGGAACAATTCGACCGGCCACGCAGCAACGGTGGAAGGAATATTTCGACGTGTTCGTAGACCAATTCCCGGCCTGCCGAACGCACGAGACGGCGGCTCCCGCATTGATGGCGAGCGCGAGAGCTCACGAAGCGTTGTGCGATGCCGCGAGATTGCCGTAGTGCCGCCCTTCGCGGGCCACCCTGGCATTGGACGATTGAACGCTATGAGCGAGTGGCGCGACCAAAGGGAACCAGCCCTGAGGGTGCGGAGTTTACAGTGGTGCCTGGGAGTGACGGTGCGACCATGACAATGGCGATGAAAGCGCAACGCCCCGATCTGAAGACCCTCGCAGCGGTCATCGCGCGCTCGCAAATCGTCGTCGTTCGCGTCATGGTTCGTATCGTGGCACGGCCGCGGGCGAGCAGGGGTCTGCCTGCCGGTTTTGATTCGGTCGACGTCGCCATCCTCGATTGGATCGCTTCCGAGCGACGCCGACGCGATTTCGCGCTGATGTGAGCCGCGCGGCAGCGGTGATTATTGCGTCGTGGCGCTGGGCAGAACGGCTGTCGAGAGACCGACCGTGCGGCCCGGGAACCCGGCGGCATCGAAGTAGCGTGTCGATCCGACCGTCTGCATATCCAGCACCGTAACAAGGCCATTCGGCGCCGGCTCCGAGGTCAAGACCCGGCTCGACACTTCGGGCACGGCCCCGCCGGGCAGCGCTTCCGAGAGGACTCGCCCGACTAGCTTGCCCTTGTCGGTGACCTCGAGATGCATCAATTGCGCAATGGTGCGGCCGATGTCGGCATTGCTGGACGGCGCCGGATCGACGAATTGCGATTTGAAGTCCGGTCCCTGCATGGCCATGAAATTCCAGGTGTCGGCGCGGCTGAACGAACCGTGCATGCCTTGGCCCTGTTGCAACACCGTATCGGCGACTTCGACAGTGCAACGCACCGGTTCGCCGCACACCGTGTCGAAGGAGCGGAAGTTCACTGCAATCGCCGGATGCGGCGTGATCGCGGAGCCCTCCAGCGCGATGTCGTCAAGCGACAGCGTGCCGGGGAATTTGCCGAGCTTCGAATCGACGAACAGGCCGCTGACGTAGTCCTGCGTCAACAGCGCATCGACGATCCGCTTGGCGATCGCCTTGTCGCCGTCGGGAATATAGACCAGATCCGATCCGCCATTGGCGGCGACCACTACCTTCGGCTTGTCCTTATCGCCGCCGATGAGGCCGTTGCCGTTTTTGGTGTGCTCGCCGTCGGCTACGGTTTTGTAACCGTCGTCGGGGTCGATCAGGGGCAGATTGAGCGCATGCGCGAGATCGAGCGCGACAAAGCCGAGCGGCAGATGGCCCGGCAACGCGTCGGCGAATTTGGTCTTTACGGTGGAACTGGTCTGGCTTTCTTTTGAAATGGTCGAGAAGCCGTGATCCGCTGTCGCGATGATGTCGGTCGTATCCAGCAGCCCGAGCTCGTTGAGTGCGGAGCGCAGCCGCGCCAGATCGTCGTCGGCGTTGCGGATCGCGGCGAGCGAGGTCGGGCCGTTGATGCCGGGAACCAGCGTATTCAAGCTGTCGCCTTGATTGTGCTGCGTGCCGTCGGGATCGCGCGACCAGAACACCAGGACAAACGGCTTGTTGCGATCCATAAACATCGGCAGCACGACGCGAGTCGCAACGGAGGCAAAATAATCCTGCTGCACCGCGTTGGCACTGAGCGTGCCGGCTTTTGCGACGGTGCCGGCGCTGCCGTTGGCGCCGCGGGTCGGCGCCGTGAGCGGCAGGTTCGCTGTCTGCAGCCGCGCGGTCACATCCGCCGACAGCGGGATGCCTTTGGGGGTGCCGGTGGCGTCGTCGACCAGAACGGTTTGCTCGCCGGAGCGTTCGGTCGGATCAAAGATTAGGGCAGGGCCGATCTTGCCGATCGAGGCGGTGCTATAG
>JBEKRD010000188.1:0-3230 GCA_049519075.1 Xanthobacteraceae bacterium
GCCTTGCTCGCCGACCGCAGCTCATGTTTCGCCGGCCGCGAACTGGCGCTCGCCTTCGCGCCGCTCCCGCCGGCGCGCCGCGATGCCATCAATGCGCAGTTTATCCGCGTGTTCGACGGTCAAGGCACGCCGCAGGACATCGACGACATGGCGAAAGACTATGGCTGCGATGTCGTCGTTGTCACCGCGCAGGACAATGCCTGGAACAACGACCCGTTCGCAACGAGCGCCGATTATCGGTTGGCGGAAAACCGCGAGGGCCGTTGGCGGATTTATGTAAAGGCCGCGGACGTCAAATCCCCGCGAACCAATTAAAGCCCTGCTTGCTCCAGAACGTCTCGGTGAATTCGTTGGTGACTTCGATCGCCTTCACCCATTTCGCGTTCTTGTAGCCGAGCTTGGTTGAGGTACGCAGCCGCAGGGGAAAGCCGAACGGATCGGCGATGACCTCGTTGGCATAGCGCGTGGCGAGGATGGTCTGCGGATGCAGCGCCGTCGCCATATCGATACTTTCGGTGAAATCGTCGGCGCAATGAAAATACACGTATTTCGCCGTCAAGTCGGCGCCGATGCGCTCGAAAAATGCGCGCAGGTTCGGGCCGGACCATTGCCCGATGTAATCCCAGCCTTCGACGCAGACATGACGAATGATGATTTCCTGCTCCGGCAGTTGGTAGATCTGCTGCGCGGTCCACGGCCGCTTGTCGGCGATGCGGCCGGCCAATTCCAGTTTCCAGGTCGGCCCGTCGACCGGCTTGACGTCCTCAATGCCGTAATACGCATTGAACCGCGGCGGCTTGACCACCTGCGTGGGGCGAAAAGTCGGCGCCAGATGATGGGGTCGGAACAGCGTTGCCTGGACGCGGTCGTTCCATGCCGAGACCGTGCGCAGGACCTTCTGTACGGGCTCCTCTTCGGTTACATCGCAGCCGGTCAATAGCGTCAGCGCGCCGAGACTGATCGCGCCGCGCAGGACGTTGCGGCGGTTGATGTCGGCGACAAGCGCCCGGTTCTGCGTCAGCACGCTCTGGTCGATCGGCTGGCGCGGACGAAAGATCGATGCGGTAGGTGTGCGAAGGGACATCGGATCACCGCCTCAATGCGCTATTTCGATCCCGACCGGCGTCTTCGCCGCGGGAGGAGCCGGTCCGTCGTCTACTATTGGACCGCCGGTGAGCATGGCCTTGATGGTTTGCGGCACCAACAACGCCAGCGCGATGTGCACGACCAAAAACGCGACGATCGCCGACATGCAGAGGAAATGCACCACCCTGATGGTCTGAAAATTGCCGAACAGCGCCGCGAGCTCGGAGAATTGCACCGGCTTCCACAGCGCGAGGCCGGAGATCACGATGAGAATTCCGATCAGGATCACGCCGAGATAAAGAATCTTCTGGACCGCGTTGTAATGTGTCAGGTCATCGTGACCGAGCCGAAATCGCAATGCTTCGCCGATGGTCGTGAAGAGTTCGCGCGGCGAAATGGGAAATAGCTTGCGGCGAAAACGTCCGGTGGCGATGCCGTAAGTGAGATAAGCGAGCCCGTTGAGCACAAAGATCCACATACCGAAAAAGTGCCACTGCAGGCCGTGTTGCGCCCATTTGCCGATGGTTAGCGCGTCCGGGAAGCGCAGCCAGCCGAGGATCACGTCGTCGTCATAGATTTTCCAGCCGCTGCCGATCATGATGAAAATGGCGACGGCATTGATCCAATGCATCACGCGTATGGGCAGCGGGTGCAGCCGATGCGGCTGATGAGAATTCCGGTGGCGCGAATTTGATTTGATTTGCGGCGTCGCCATCGAAATGTTCCCACAAGCGCCGATCGGTATGCGTGCTTAGATGCGCGGACGAACACTATGTCCGACGACCATCGACCGCAACACAAGCCGCTTCACGAATTCGCGCGGTATTATTGACCAGAAGAGTAGAAACATGAAAAGCGCTTTTAAATTCCGTACCGCAAGCCGCGCCGGGTGCGGCCTGGCGACAGGCTTGTTGGTATTGGCGGCAGCACTCGGGCCACGAGACGCGACGGCGCAGGCCGTAGCGCAAGCAGCGCCGGTCGGCGCGACGGACGCCGAGCGAATTAAAATCGAAGAAGCGCGCATGCAAGCGCGATTTCCGCAGCCGGTCCGCGTCGGCGATCTCGTCGGTCTGCCGCTGCTCGACGACAGCCACCGTACGCTCGGCCATGTCCGCGAGGTCATCCGAACCAAAGAAGGCCGGATCAAGCTCATCGTGGCTTACGGCGGGTGGTTCGGTTCCAGTTGGGACGCGCGGCTCGTTGCGGTGCCGATCGAAGTGGTCGCCATCAGGGGCCGGGAATTGGCGTCCGTCGACATGCCGCGCAGCGACTATGCGGCCGCGCCGACGTGGCATGGGTTGGGGCAAGGGACGGGACAAGGAACCGACGCCGAAACCCTGCCGCGCGATACCACCATCCGCATTGCGCTCGGCCGCTCTTGAGCGCGGCGATCACGACTTGGTGAACGCCATAACTTTTTGGTGTTTAGGGGCTTGTAGAGTGTGAGGTGGAATTGATTGGCGGCGCGTGGAGGATTTTGCCAAGCATGGCCGGTCGGGTGGTTTGTTTTGCCTGATTGATTCGGCCGGTCGTTTTAGGGGGAGCATCGCGTGGATCATGCGCACCACTTCCACGGCAAATCCGATCGGCGCAAGCGTCTTTCCTCCGCCACGCGCGGCACATCCTGCGGCATCGCCGTCATGGCCAAGGCTTCGGCGCCGGGGCGCACCAAGACGCGTTTGGTACCGCCGCTAACGTACGAAGAGGCTGCCGCGCTCAACACCGCGTTCCTGCAGGACGTCGCCGCCAATATGCTGCTCGCTGGCGGCTATGCCGGAATTGCCGGCTATGCCGCGTTCGGGCCGCCCGGTTCGGAGGACTTTTTCGGCGGCATCTTGCCGTCGACGATCGGCCTGATCGACGCCTGGATGCCGAATTTCGGCGATTGCCTGTTGCATACGATCCAACAGATCCTGGCGCGTGGGCATACGTCTGCCGTCGTGCTCAACGCCGACAGCCCCAATCTGCCGACCGCGCTTTTGGTGGAAACTGCGGACGTGTTGGCGCAACCCGGCGATCGCGCCGTGCTCGGGCCGTCCACCGACGGCGGATATTATCTGCTCGGGCTCAAGGCCGCGCATCAGCGCCTGTTCGAGGAGATCGCGTGGAGCACCGAGCGGGTTGCGCAACAGACGCTTGAACGG
>JBEKRD010000189.1:0-3069 GCA_049519075.1 Xanthobacteraceae bacterium
GCCGACACCGTGCCCATGAACGGCAATTCGAGATGGGTATGCGGATCGATACCGCCCGGCATGACGTAACAGCCGCCGGCGTCGATCACCTCGGCGCCGGCCGGCGCTTCCAGATTGTCGCCAATCGCGGCGATAACGCCGTCGCGGATCAGCACATCGGCGCGGTGCGAATGATCGTGGTTGACGACGGTGCCGCCGCGGATGAGTTTTGTCATGTCTTGGTCTTTGATTAGCGATAGTTACGGCAAGATGCCACTTCTAGATTGATTATTTCGGCAAGAGCGTCACGCGCCCAGAGCGCTTAACAAGCGGCCATGCGCTTTTCAAGATCGACGATCGACATGAGGATCCGCTCGGGCGTCGCCGGCACATCAAGTTCGACGGGCATGCGATGACCGGCAATACTGCCGATAGCGTCGCGGACTGCCGACCATACGGCGATGGCCAGCAACAGCGGCGGCTCGCCGACGGCCTTCGAGCGAAAGATTGTTGCCGCTCGCGCCGGTGCGTCCTCAAGGATCCGCACATTGAGAACCGGCGGCACGTCGCGGCTTCCCGGTATCTTGTAAGTCGATGGACCTACGGTGCGCAGCTGTCCCTTATCGTCCCACCATAGCTCCTCGTTGGTGAGCCAACCCATACCTTGGACAAAGGCGCCCTCGATCTGGCCGAGATCGATCGCGGGATTAAGCGGACGGCCGCAATCTTGCACCAGATCGGCGCGCAGAACGCGCATCTCGCCGGTCAAAGTGTCGACCGCAACCTCTGCCACGGAAGCGCCATAGGAAAAATAAAAGAATGGCGAACCAGTCATTGTCGTCGCGTCCCAATGGATCTCGGGGGTACGGTAGAAACCCGTTGCCGACAGCGAAACGCGGCCCAGCCAGCAGAGCTTGGCCAGTTCGCCGAATTCGAGGACCCGATTGGACTCGGGCGGTCCGACATAGATGTGATTGTCGCGGAATCTAATCTGCTCGGCCGGCACGCCGAACTTCTCCGCGACAAAATCGGTCATGCGGGACTTGAGCGTGCTCGCGGCGTCATAGGCCGCCCAGCCATTGATGTCCGAACCGGTTGAGGCGGCGGTGGGCGACGTGTTCGGCACCTCGCCGGTCGAGGTCGCGGCAAGGCCGATTCGGTCGAGATCGATTTGGAATACTTCAGCCACCACTTGCGCAACTTTGACGAAAAGGCCCTGTCCCATCTCGGTGCCGCCGTGGTTGAGGCGGATCGAGCCATCGGTATAGATATTGACGAAGGCGCCAGCCTGATTGAGGTGAGTGGCATTGAAGGAGATGCCGAATTTCAGCGGGAACAATGCGAGGCCGCGCTTTACCACTGGGCTTGTGGCGTTGAAGGCGTCGATCTCGGCGCGGCGGCGCTGCCAATCGCTGTCGTATTTCACCTGCGCGACGCAGTGTGCGATGAGATTATCGGTGATCTTCTGGCCATAAGGCGCAACGTCGCGGCCCTCGCCGCCGTAATAGTTAAGCTCACGCAACGCATCCGCCGACTTGCCGAGCGCGCAGGCCATCCGGTCGATCGCATCCTCCATGACCATCGAGGCCTGTGGGCTGCCATACCCGCGAAATGCGGTGTTCGAAACGGTATTGGTTTTGCAGCAAAGCCCGACCGCGCGCAGATGCGGTATCCAATAGGCATTATCGACATGACACAGTGCGCGGCTCATAACCCCGCCGGTATGGTCGAGCGTGTTGCCGCCATTCGCCGCCAGGGTTGAATCGAGGGCTAGCATTCGGCCTTCATCGTCGAAGCCGATTGTGTAGTCGAGGACAAAGCCATGCCGCTTGCCGGTCACGATCATGTCGGTGTTGCGCGGCAGGCGCAACTTCACCGGCCGGCCGGTCCGCCTCGCGGCAAGCGCCGCGACGGCCGCGACCACAGAGGAGTTGCTTTCCTTGCCGCCGAAGCCGCCACCCAAACGACGCACGACGCAGGTGACACGGTTTAGTTCGATACCCAGCAGACGCGCACAGATATGCTGCACCTCGCTCGGGTTCTGCGTCGACGAATAAATCACGATGTCGCTGTCCTCGCCGGGCACGGCGAGCGCCACCTGACCTTCGAGATAGAAATGCTCCTGGCCGCCAACGCGGAGCCGGTGACTTATGCGATGCGGCGCAGCCGCCAGTGCTGCGGCCACATCGCCGCGCGCGACGACCATCGGCGGACAGAGCATCGAGTTGCGCGCCAACGCCTCCTCGACGGAGAGAATCGGCTCAAGCGGCTCGATGTCGAGCATCACAGCCCTAGCCGCAGTACGCGCCGCATCCATTGACTCGGCAACGATCGCCGCCACGGGCTGTCCAGCAAATTCGACGACGCTCTCCGCGAAAAGCGGCTCGCCGGGGCCGATCGGCCCGACATCGTTGAGGCCTGGAATGTCGCTGGACCGGAGCAACGTGACGTTGCCCGGATGTGCGAGCGCGGCGCTTGCATCGATGCCGCGCAAGGAGCCGTGCGCGATGGGGCTTAACACCAGCGCCGCATGCAGAGTCCCCGGCGGTTCCGGCATGTCGTCGACATAGATCGCGGTTCCCGCCACGTGCTTTGCCGCACTGTCATGCGGCTGCGCGGTGCCGATGCCGGTGCGGAAGTTGCCGCGCGGCTTTTCCATTGCGGTCATAGCTGGTCCATCTCGATCGGAGTGCCCGGCGCCGCGAGGCGAAGCTGCAATCGGCGCAATAGGTTCGTCGCAATCAACATCCGGTATTCGGCGCTTGCCCGCCAGTCGGCGATCGGCTCGAATTCCTCACCAAGCGCGGCCATGGCTCGGGCAAAAGTGGCGTTGGCCAACTCGTGACCCTCAAGCGCCTGCTCCGCGCGCAAGGCGCGTTGGGGCGTCGCGCCCATGCCGCCGAAGGCAATTCGTACCGCGTGCATCCTCCCGCTTGTCATGCTGAGGCGATAGGCTGCGCAGACAGCTGATATATCTTGGTCGTAGCGCTTGGAGATCTTGTCGACGAAGAAGGTCGCATGCGGGGCGAGCTTCGGCAGAATGACGGCTGCGATGAGTTCGTCCGGCGCAAGCGCGCTGCGCCGGTAGCC
>JBEKRD010000190.1:0-2997 GCA_049519075.1 Xanthobacteraceae bacterium
CGTCACCGCCAAAGACATCATCCTCGCCATCATCGGCGAGATCGGCACCGCGGGCGGCACCGGCTACGCGATCGAATATGCCGGCGAAGCGATCCGCGCGCTGACCATGGAAGGCCGCATGACGGTCTGCAACATGTCGGTCGAGGCCGGCGCCAAGGCCGGCTTCATCGCGCCCGACGACAAGGCCTATGCGTTCGTGAAGGATCGCCCGAAATCGCCGAAGGGCAAGGATTGGGACGCGGCGATGCGCTACTGGGCGACGCTGCAGTCCGACGACGGCGCGCATTTCGATCGCGAGATCAAACTCGACGCCGCAAAACTGCCGCCGCTGGTGACCTGGGGCACCAGCCCCGAGCAGGTCATTTCGATCTCCGGCCGTGTGCCGCGCCTCGAAGACATCGCCGATGCCCACAAGCGGCAGGCCGCCGAGCGCTCGCTCGACTATATGGCGCTCAAAGGCGGCGAGAAGGTCACCGACATCGCGCTCGACCGCGTCTTCATCGGGTCGTGCACCAACGGCCGCATCGAGGATTTGCGCGCCGCCGCCAAGGTGGTCGACGGCAAGACCGTCAACGCCAAGGTCAAGGCGATGATCGTGCCAGGCTCGGGCCTGGTCAAAGAGCAGGCCGAAGCCGAAGGCCTCGACAAGATCTTCCTCAAGGCCGGCTTCGAATGGCGCGAGCCCGGTTGCTCGATGTGCCTTGCGATGAACCCCGACAAGCTCAATCCCGGCGAGCGCTGCGCCTCGACCTCGAACCGCAATTTCGAAGGCCGCCAGGGCTACAAGGGCCGCACGCATTTGGTCTCGCCGGCGATGGCCGGCGCCGCAGCGATCGCCGGGCATTTCGTCGACGTGCGGGAGTGGCATTAAGCGCCAACGCGCGTCATGGCCGGACTTGTTCCGGCCATCTCGAGTGATGTGTCACGCCGTGCCCGCCTAAGCGAGATCGCCGGGACAAGCCCGGCGAGGACGATCACCCCCGCACCCACCAGCAGCGCATCTGCGGATAGAGCACCGTGCCGCTCGGCCGGTTCTGCAATTCGTACCAGTCGGTGCAGCGCCGGTAGAGCAAGGGCCGGGGGTTAATTTCGATCCTTTGCCGCGCCTGCCGTTGCGGCGCGTCGTTCTGTGCTGCGGCCTGCGGCGCTGTAAGCATCAACGGCAGCGCCGCCAGAGCCATAATAGCGATCAAGGTTTTGACTGACATTGCTGCCTCTCAGCTTAGCCCATCCCACAATCCACGCTACATTAGGATTATGGCCGATCCCGCATCCGATCCGCTGTTCTGGCGCAAGGTGAAAGCGCCCTCGCTGGCCGAGTTCGAAGTCATAGCCGGGGAGGTGTTGCTCCATTTGCCGCAGCGGTTCCGCGCGCTTTGCTCCGATGTCGTCATCCAGGTCGAGGATTTCCCGAGCGACGAGGTGCTCAAAGAAATGCAGGCCGAGAGCGAATTCGATCTGTTGGGCCTGTTCCAGGGCATAGGCCTGCCGTTCCGTTCGGAAAGCGCGTCCGGGCAAATGCCGAATATGATCTGGCTTTACCGGCGTCCGATCCTCGATTATTGGGCCGAGCACGATGAAACGCTCGGCGCCATCGTCAAGCACGTGTTGGTGCACGAGATCGGCCATCATTTCGGGCTGAGCGATGACGACATGCATGCCATCGAACAGACGGACAGCGCATAGTTCGAGCCTGCGCTGTCGTGCTATAAGGGTGTCATTACATTTCGGACCAGGGAAGCACTGCCATGCTTGTTACCGTTTTTCGTTCCCGGCTGAAGCCGGGTGTCCGCGACGAATATGTCGCTTTGGTCGATCAGATGGAAAAACTCGCCAGGACCATGCCGGGCTATATCTCGCACAAGGGCTTCTTCGCCGACGACGGCGAGCGGGTGACCATCGTCGAGTTCGAGCAAGCCGAAGGTTTGCGCGCCTGGCGGACCAACCCGGAACATATAGCGGCGCAAAAACTGGCGCGGCAGAAATATTACACTGAGTACCACGTTCAAGTTTGCACGCTCGACCGCGAATCGAAGTTCAAGGCTGACGAAGAGGCGCTTGCGGCACAGGCTTGACCCGCGCCGGGGAAGCCGCCATTTACCCACTCAATTGCAGGATCGACCAGGATCGACCAATGGAAAAGTTCACGGTTCTCGAAGGCGTCGCGGCGCCGCTGAAGATGATCAATATCGACACCGATATGATCATTCCGAAGCAATATCTGAAATCGATCAAGCGCACCGGCTTCGGCAAGGGCTTGTTCGCCGAGAAGCGCTTTCGCGACGACGGTAGCGAAAATCCCGATTTCGTGCTCAACAAGCCGGCCTATCGCAAATCCAAGATTCTGGTCGCAGGCGACAATTTCGGCTGCGGTTCGTCGCGCGAACACGCGCCCTGGGCGCTGTTGGACTTCGGCATTACCTGCGTGATCTCGACCTCGTTCGGCGACATCTTCTACAACAATTGCTTCAAGAACGGCGTACTACCGATCCAGGTGTCGCCGGAGGACCTCGAGAAACTGTTCGACGACGCCGAGCGCGGCGCCAATGCGACGCTCACGGTCGATCTCGAAAAGCAGGAGATCCGCGGTCCCGACGGCGGCGTAGTCAAATTCGACATCGACCCGCATAGGAAACACGCTTTGCTCAACGGTCTCGACGATGTCGGGTTGACGATGCAAAAGCGCGACAAGATCGGCGACTTCGAGGCCAAGGCCAAAGCGTCGCGGCCTTGGGTGTAAAGATCTTGGGTGCGAAGATTTCCTGCGTGAGGCGGTTTTGACCTTCGCCATCTCCGTATCGCATCTCGGCAAGACTTACGCCTCCGGCTTCCAGGCGCTCAAAGACATCAACCTGGACATCCGCCACGGCGAGATTTTCGCCTTGCTCGGCCCCAACGGCGCCGGCAAGACGACGCTGATCAACATCATTTGCGGCATCGTCAAGCCCTCGACCGGCTCGGTCACCGTCGACGGCCACGACATCATTGCGGATTACC
>JBEKRD010000191.1:0-2820 GCA_049519075.1 Xanthobacteraceae bacterium
CGGCAAACGCTGTCCATGATCTTCGATCGCGTGCAGACGCCGACCAATACCGTCGAGATGCGTCCGGGACCGCTGAGGCTGTCGCTCGATAACCGCACCGATCGCCGCGTGCTGCCGGGATTGTGGATCGCCGGCCACGCGCTCCACGATCTCCTCGGCAAACGCCGGCCGTTCCTGACGGCAAAGCGGCTTCTCACCAACCAGACATTCCGCGATGTTTTTCGTACCGACACGCTCGACGTCGATCAGCGCCTCAAGATCACGAGTCTCACTTTTCTGTTCACCGATCTCAAAGGCTCGACCGCGCTCTATGAGCGGGTCGGCGATCTCGCGGCCTATGATCTGGTGCGCCAGCATTTCAAGGTGCTGCACGACATCGTGGCGTCCGAAGCTGGCGCCGTGGTGAAAACGATCGGCGACGCGGTGATGGCGACATTCTCGACGCCCGACCGGGCGCTCGCGGCGGCACTGCGCATGCGCGAGGAAATGACGCTGTTTAACGCCGAGCGCCAGAACGAGGATTTGCTGTTGAAGATCGGCATTCATGAAGGGCCGTGCCTCGCTGTGCGACTCAACGACAGCCAGGACTATTTCGGCCAGACCGTGAACATGGCTGCGCGCGTGCAAGGGCTCGCCTCGTCGCGCGCGATCTTCGTCACCAAGTCGGTGGTGGACGATCCGAGGGCGGCGAAAATCCTACAAAATTCGGGCCTCCACCCCTCGGAGCAACGCGCGGCGCTGCGCGGCATCGCCGACGAGACGACGGTCTACGAAATTCCCTGATTGCGCGCCGCGGTTCCGGTCTGATATCCGCTTTGGGGTTCGATCAACATATCCCGGAGCAACCTTATGGCGATGCCGCAGCCTGAGCCGGAAAAGCCGCCAGATCCGGCTAAAATATTTCCAGTGTCGTGGGATCAGTTCCACCGCGATTCGCGGGCACTGGCCTGGCGGATTCACGGTGCCGGCCCATTCGAAGCCATCGTCTGCGTCACCCGCGGCGGCCTCGTGCCGGCGGCGATCGTGGCCCGCGAACTCGGTATCCGCCTGATCGAGACGGTGTGCGTGGCAAGCTATAGCCACACCAGCCAGGGCGAATTGAAGGTGCTCAAGGACGTCGCCGCCTCGATCGTCGCCTGTGACGGCGGCGAGGGCTCAGGCGTGCTCATCGTCGACGATCTGGTCGACACCGGCAAGACCGCCAAAGTGGTGCGGGCGCTGTTGCCGAAGGCGCATTTTGCCACCGTTTACGCCAAGCCGATGGGCCGGCCGATGGTCGATACTTTCATCACCGAAGTGTCGCAGGACACCTGGATTTATTTCCCATGGGATACCGGCCTTGCCTTTCAGCCGCCGATCCGCGAGGCCGGATTGTAGCGCGGGGCCGGGATCGGCTATTATCCAAGGCGCGCTCGACGACAGCGGCCTACCAGAGGACACCGTCATGGATGCCGTCACCCCCAAAGCCAGGCACGACACGCTGGATAGCCATTCCCACGTCGTGCGCCCGGCCGACATGGAATGGAAGAAGACCCGGTTCGCCGGCTGCGAGGTAAAAGGTCTCTTGTTCGACAAAGACAGCGGCATCGTCACCGCGCTGATGAAGTTTGCACCCGGCGCCACGCTGCCGGACCACGAACATGTCAAGATCGAGCAGACCTACGTTCTCGAAGGCAGGCTCGTGGACAAGGAAGGCCCGGCGCAAGGTTTGAGCGTCGGCCCCGGCGAATTCGTCTGGCGCGAGGCCGGCAGCCGTCACGCCGCCTGGACGCCCGAAGGCGGGCTGATGCTGGCCATGTTTCAGGTGCCCAATAAGTTCTTCGAAACCGACGGCCGCGTCACCGATATTTCCGGCACCGACTGGGACGCATTGTGGGGGCACGTTTTCAAGGACTGAGCATGATCTCGACCCGAACCATCCTGGGAAAATTGCTGCCGGCGGTAGCGATCGTCGCCACGCTGACGGGGAGCGCGTCCGCGCAGTCGCCGCTCGCACCGAAATTCTCGCTTGGCGAGGACAAACCGAAGCTGACCCCGGAAGAGCAGGAAAAACAGGACGCCATCGATCAGGCCTACAAGTCGGCGACAAAAAAGATTCCGGATCAGAAACAGGCCGCCGATCCCTGGGCGACCGTTCGTCCGCAGTCGTCCGCAGCAGCGCCCTCGCCGGCGCCGAGGAAGAAGCCGCAGTAGGGGCGCGGCGCGCGTCGCCCGCCGCTGGTCATACTCTCGGCGGACGGCAAGTTTCCACTTTCCTCCATCATGCACTAAAACCTCAGCCGCGAGGGTGTCGTCGGCAGGTTCGCCGTCGATATCCGTCCTGCGGACTTCGTCTCGAGGTCCGCTCCGCGGACGTGGCGAAATGGTAGACGCAAGGGACTTAAAATCCTTTTTATTGGTCCGCCCAGAAGCTCAAAATCGAAAATAGTCTTTTAGAATCAATAAGTCAATTAAATTCTTGATTCCGAGCCCGGTCTAGCACATACTTAGCACAAATCGGCTCCCGCGCGGGACATTGTGTGCTAATCGCAAACCTCATGTCCCTTCGGTGCCGCAAGCGTTTTCTAAACTGACGGGATTTTAGATCCCATGACGGCACGACACGAAATTCTTGGCGGAAAGGTCACGCTCTACAAGCGTGGCGGGCGCTTTTGGCAATGCTCCGCTTCGGTAGGCGGCAAGCAGTACCGCGAGACCACGAAGAAAGAAGAACTCGCGCAAGCGGAAGATGCCGCCGAGGATTGGTATCTGGAGCTGCGCGGCAAATTCAAGCGCGGCGAGCTTGGCAAGCTTGTCGAGGCGAACGCCGAGAAAACGTTC
>JBEKRD010000192.1:0-2556 GCA_049519075.1 Xanthobacteraceae bacterium
CTGATCGATCGCCGCCGGTATAGTGCCATCCTTGGCCATGGCGGCGGTCAGCCCAATGTGGTCGATGATGAGCGCGAGCTGCGGGTGACGCTCGGCGATCGGGCCGAATTTCGACACTTGGCCGGGCGCAAAAAACATCACCGGCACGCCGGCCTTTTCGGCCGCCGGCCAGAACCAGTCGGCGGTGCCATTTGTCAGCCAGGGGATCGTGGCATCATTGTTGAATATGACGCGGACGCCGAGCATTCCCGGCTGTTCTTTCCAGGTCGGCAGGAGCGCCGCGGATTGCGGATTCTGCAGCGGGATGCGGCCCATGACGTGGAAGCGCGCGGGGTAGCGGTGGGCGGCCTCCAGCCCATAGTCGTTGCGATCGCCCGGCCATGACGGCGGCACGACGACGACGCGATCGACGCCGGCTTCGTCCATCATCGGCACCAGCCGCTCGATGGTGAACGGCTCCGGCAGTTGCGGTTTGAGGCCGGGAACCCATTGCCAGTCCGGCGATTCCGCCTTCCACAGGTGAACCTGGGCATCGACGATCATGCGTCGCGCCGGCTGCGCCACGGCGCGGTGCACGAGCGGCGCCGATGCCATGACGCTTGCACCGGCAGCCAGTGTGCTTTTGAGAAAATTGCGGCGTGACGACATTTTTAATCCTCCCCGGGTGATTTGTTAGCACACGATTCTACGCAGGCTTGTGACCGCGCTGCCCGCCATGCCGATGCGGGCGATAGCCTCCGCGACGGGTTCGACCGCGACCGCCATGTGAAACGCATTGGCGTGCAGCAGATTTCCGCCGTCGCGCATCATGGCAACATGACCTTTCCAGAATATCAGATCGCCGCGCCGCAGGTTGGAGTAATCCGCGGCGGCGGCGATGGGCGCGCCGAGCGCGGCTTCCTGCATATCGCTGTCGCGCGGGCAGGACATGCCGCAAGCCGCGAGCGCGACTTGCACCAGACCCGAGCAATCGAGACCGAGCGAGGTCTTGCCGCCCCACAGATAGGGCGTGCCGACAAAACGCTCCGCCACCGCAACGAAGTCGGATTCGTATTGGTCGATCGGCAGCAAATGCGAAGCCGGCACATAGCCGCCTGATTGCGTGACCGCCAGCCGATCCTCGATGCGGACGACAACAAGCCTGGCGCCAAGCGGCAGCGCCTCGACCGGCGGCAATTTGATCGAGGGCCCGGGAAAGGAAAGGCTGCGCAGCGCCGCGACTTTATGCGTCGATGCCGCGCCTGCGGGCACAAGCGCGTTTGCCGGCAGCCAGCCGACGTATTTGTCGGTGTCAAGCTGGCCCCAGGCCCAGCCTTCGCCGTCGCTGTCGTAGACCGTGACGCGCTCGCCTTTCAGCGCTTCGGTTTCGAGCGGCGCATCGGGCCGCGGCCCGCGCCGCAGCGGCGCTTGCGGTTCGACCACTTCCATGACTCTGCCTTCGACGTAGCGCGCCGCGGCGACTTTGCCTTGCAGATGAATTGCCGCGATATCGGCGCGAACTGGCGTGACGCGAGGGTCGAAGTCGCGCATCGGCGATTTTCGCTTAGCCGTAACGCGCCGCAAGCAACGCATAGAGCGCGCGTGCGGACTGGCATTCGCCGCCCTCTGGCCGGCCGGCTTTGGCGGTGGGCGTCCAGGCGAACAGATCGGTATGCAGCCAGGATTTCGCCGCCACGAAGCGGCGCATGAACAAAGCCGCGGTGATGGCGCCGCCCTGGCTACCGCCGACATTGTTGATGTCGGCGACCTTGGAATCGAGCATCGATTCGTAGGGTCGCCACAGCGGCAGCCGCCACAGGGGATCGTTCTCAACTGAGGCATAGCCCATCAATTGCTCGGCAAGCGCGTCGTCGTCGGTGAAGAACGCCGGCACGTCGGGGCCGAGCGCGACGCGAGCGGCGCCGGTCAACGTGGCGAAATCGGCGATCAGTTCCGGCTTGTCCTCGTCGGCGAGTGTCAGAGCATCCGCCAGCACCAGCCGGCCCTCAGCGTCGGTATTACCGATCTCGACGGTGATGCCTTTGCGCGAGGTGTAGATGTCGCGCGGCCGGAAGCTTGCAGCGGAAATCGAATTCTCGACCGCGGGAATGAGCACGCGCAGCCGCAGATTGAGGCCGCGCGCCATGATCATATGCGCGAGCCCGAGCGCGGTCGCCGCACCGCCCATGTCCTTCTTCATGTTCAACATCGAGGCATCCGGCTTGATGTCGAGACCGCCGGTGTCGAAGCAGACGCCCTTGCCGACCAGCGTCACGCGCGGAAGCTTGCTATCGCCCCAGGTTATGTCGATCAGCCGCGGC
This sequence comes from Xanthobacteraceae bacterium, assembly GCA_049519075.1. Classification (GTDB taxonomy): domain Bacteria; phylum Pseudomonadota; class Alphaproteobacteria; order Rhizobiales; family Xanthobacteraceae; genus BOG-931. The sequence goes on from JBEKRD010000192.1 coordinate 2,301, forward strand.
TCGCCGGTCGCGGCGCGGCCGACGGCGTGGATGAGGGGAAAATTCTGCATCAAGAGCGCGTCGCCGATCACCACGTTGGTGGTGGCCGCGTGACGCGAGGCGAGCTTGCGCGCGGCCTGTTCGAGCTGCGCCGGGCCCATGTCATTGGCCGGCGTATTGATGAGATCGCGCGTCAGCGTCACGCCTTCGACGATGCGCCGCAGATCGTCGCGATCGACGCTTTGCGGCAGATCGAGCTTGACGGCCCGCGGCTCGG